>NZ_JACHDK010000032.1:0-57604 GCF_014201005.1 Paraburkholderia lebeckiae
CGAACGTGACTCAGTCGTTGAGATGGCGTCGATCGGCGCAAATAAACAGCCTCTGGCTGCATGAGTGAGGCGACAACCTGCTTGACGCGCGCCGAACTCTGCCTGACTTATGGACAGCTGTTTCGCCGCGTGCAGCAATTGGCGTCAGATATAAAACGCCACATTCCGGCTGGTCAGCGCGTATTGCTAATCTACCCTGCGGGCCTCGAGTTCATTTGCGCCTTCTACGCCTGCGTCTTGGCGGATGTGGTTGCCGTGCCGCTGCCGCTGCCGAAGGCGGACGACAAAATGCAACGGCTCGCGCATGTCATCCGCGACTGCGCGCCAGCGGCCATATTGTCGCAAACGGCGACTCTTGATCAAGTTCGCGCGTTACTTCCTGATCCGATGCAGGCAACCGTTGTCGCCACGGATATCGCATTTGAATGCGAGCAGACAATTGTCTCGCCGTGTAACGCAGATCTTGAGGTCGCATTTCTGCAATACACATCAGGCAGCACCGGAAATCCGAAAGGCGTTATTGTCGGTCATGACAACCTGCTCGCCAATCTGAAGCAGATCGAACGCGCGTTCGGTCATACGCGCGATAGCTCGGGCGTTATCTGGTTGCCGCACTATCACGACATGGGACTGATCGGCGGCATACTGCAGCCGCTTTTCGTCGGTTTCCCCGTCACGCTGTTCAGCCCCATTTCATTCGTCCAGCGTCCTTTGCGATGGCTTCAGGCCATTCACAAATACCGTTCAACGACGAGTGGGGGGCCGAATTTTGCCTATGACCTCTGTCTCGCTAAGGCGGACAGCGCGAAGAGCTTGGGACTGGATTTGAGTAGTTGGGCTGTCGCCTTCATCGGGGCCGAGCCGGTCAAGGCCGACACTCTGGATACATTCGCAGCTGCCTTTTCCGATGCTGGCTTCAGGCGATCCGCCTTCGTGCCCTGCTATGGACTAGCAGAAGCGACGTTATTGGTCGCCTCGGCGAATCGAGAGCGGCCCGCAGAGATCATCGAATCCACCGACGCCCGTATTTCCCGCACGCAGAGGTTCGCGCTTACCGCGAAAGATCGTCTTGTTTCGTCCGGCGTTGCGGCGGAGGGCACCGATGTGCGTATTGCACGTATCGACTCGGACGATCTGAGCGAGGACGGAGAGGTCGGTGAAATCGTAGTCCGGAGTCCCAGTGTTTCAAGTGGTTACTGGAACCGGCGTACCGATGCGCCGCACGGGGGTCATCCACTCTCTATCCGCACCGGCGATTTGGGATTCCTGCTGGACTACCAGCTTTTTGTCACGGGCCGATTGGTCGATCTGATCGTCATCAGAGGCAGAAACATTTTCCCGGAAGATATTGAGGCGACCGCCGAACAGGCCGAGCAGAGGCTCGCTCACGAATGCGCAGTGGCCTTTTGCGTCGAAGGCGATTCGGGCGAGGAAGTGGTGTTGGTGCAGGAAATCAGCGCCCGGACCTTGCGTTCCGTGGACTTGCGCGAGACACGAGAGCTCGTTTCGCACTTGGTTCTACAACACCACGGCGTCTGCCTGTCGGATTTTGTCCCTGTGAAGACTGGAAGCCTTGCGCGCACAAGCAGCGGAAAGATCAGCCGCTCCGCAACTCGGCAGTTGTACATGGCCAGAAAGCTTCAACCATTGACAACGTCAAAACTCGACTGAGGGAAATCAAAGATCATGGCGAAGATACTCATCGACAACCCCGTTCTGGCGCGCTCACAGCAACGTGTCGCGTTGATGACGGTCACCGTGCCGATGCTTGGCGCGGTTGCGGCTCTCTACTGGGCATTAACGCGCGGAATCAGCGTTACTACCGTCGCTGTCTGCGTTCCACTCTATCTACTGACTACAGCCGGATTGACGGTCGGGTTCCACCGTCTGTTCACTCACAAGTCGTTCAAGCCGAACGTTCCCGTCAAAGCCGTACTGGCGATACTGGGAATGATGGCTGCGCAAGGTCCGTTGCTATTCTGGGTCGCGAGTCACCGCCGCCATCACGCGTTCAGCGATACCAGGGACGATTGCCACTCCCCCTGTACACACGGCGCCGGGCTCTCGGGAACGATCAGGGGACTGTGGCATGCGCACTTCGGATGGATGCTTAAGACGGAGGTGACCAATGTCCCGATGTTTGCAAGGGACATATTGCAGGACGACCTGGTCATGTTGCTGAACCGCTACTACCTTCTGTGGGTCTTGCTTGGCTTGGCGATACCGGCTGGCGTGGGAGCGATCAGCCCCGGCGGTTGGGAAGGCGCCATGGAGGGCATTCTCTGGGGTGGGCTGTTCAGGATTTGCTTCGTTCATCAGATCACTTGGGGCTTGAACTCCCTCAATCACGTGTTCGGGCGCCGCAGGTACAAGAGCGAAGACAACAGCCGCAACATCGGCTGGCTCGCGCTGATCACGATGGGCGAAGGCTGGCATAACAATCATCATGCGTACCCTGGTTCGGCACGGTTTGGACACGCATGGTGGGAGCTGGATATCGGCTACGGCTTGATTCGCTTGCTCCAGCTCTGCGGCCTGTGTACCGACGTCTGTCTGCCCGATCGCAATGCACTAGCAAAAAAGCAAGCCGCCTCCTTTTCCAACGTTAACTAAGATTTACTATGCACGATACCAACGCATCCATCGGACCAGCTATTCCGAACGAGAGCATCACGCAAGCCCAGCTGGAAGAATGGTTTGTGTCATACATCGCCGACCTGCGCGGCATGAAACGGGAGAAGATTTCCCGCACAGTTGTCCTGAGCAAGTACGGCCTCGATTCGGCCTCGGCGGTCGCGTTGAGCGGAGACTTGATGGATTGGCTGAAGTGCGACGTTGATCCCACGTTGCTTTACGAGTATCCGACGATCGAAAAAGCGGCCGCTTACCTAATGGAACGACATTCGGAGGCTCGCCGTGGCTGACAACCTGTGCTCCATTGTCCCGTCTTCTGCGGGCGCCTCCGAGCAAGCCATCCAAGCCCACTATGACGTCAGCAACGATTTCTATGCGCTATGGCTTGATTCATCGATGGCGTATTCCTGCGCGCTGTGGGACGACGAAGACGCCGGCGACACGCTGCATCTCGCCCAATTGCGCAAGTTCGACTATCACCTGAGTGAAGCGCAAGCCCACGGCAAGGCGCGTTTACTGGACGTCGGATCGGGCTGGGGGGCACTGCTCGAACGCGCCGTCACGCATTACGGCGTTGGACACGCGGTCGGCCTGACACTGAGCCGTGCGCAGGCGGATTGGGTTGCTCAGTCGGCGTCCGAGCGTGTGTCGGTGCTGCTGGAGAGTTGGGCCGATCATGCGCCCGAGGCGTCCTACGACGCAATCGTCTCGATCGGCGCCTTCGAGCACTTCGCCAAAATCGGGCTACCCAAGGCCCAAAAAATCGAAGCGTACCGACGCTTCTTCAAGTGGTGCCACGAACACGCGAGCGACAACTGCACGCTGTCCCTGCAGTCCATCGTTTACGAAAACTACGACGAGCAAAATCCGAATCCGTTTGTCGAAGAGATATTTCCGGAATCTGAGCTTCCGCGCCTGTCGGAAATCCTGGCTGCGTGCGAGGGCCTGTTTGAAGTCACCCGGATGCGCAATGATCGGCACCACTACGCAAGAACGCTCCAGGTGTGGTACGCGAACCTGCGCAAGCACCGCGACGAGGCGATTGCGCAGGTCGGCGAAGCGGTCTACAAGAAGTACGAAAAGTATCTGGGCATATTTGTCGTGGGATTTCACACGGGAACAGTCAATCTCGCTCGCCTGACCGCGCGCAAGATCGCGTCCCCGAGCGTGGCACGATAGCTGCGATGAAATGCCATTCATCACTCGGTCCTATGCGGCCCGGGCATGTCCATGTCTGGGTCGTCCCGCTGCGCGGCCGCATTCTTCCGGGAATGTTCAGGGATGGCCTGACGCATAGCGAGCGACGGACAGCGCGCAGCTACGTGGATGCCGCCGCCCGGACCGGATATCTGGCGTCCCGCTTCGCCGGTCGAAAGCTGGCATCGCACTATACCGGCGAGCGGGGGCGCGATATCGAACTGCGCAAGAACGAAACGGGCCAGCCACGGCTGGTACGACCGCGCGGAAAACGCCGTTACCCCGTTCATGTCAGCGTTTCACATTGCGTGCACAGCGTGGCGCTGGCGTTTTCTCGCACCGCGCGCATTGGCGTCGATATCGATTCGATCAGAGATTCACCTGCCTTCTCGTTGGCGTTGACTCGTCATTTCCAGGCGTCAGAACGTGCGCTGACTTCGCCGCTTCAAGTCTGGGAGTGCTGGACGCGCAAAGAGGCGCTCCTGAAAGCGCTCGGAACCGGGCTCCAAGGGCTGGCGACGCTACCGCCCCTTCCTTCCGACGAGAACATTGTGCATGTGGAACATGCTCGTTGGCTGGTGGTTTCGCTGCCTCCCCCGACCAACTGCGCGCTGGCCTGCGCTGCGGAAGGCGGCCCTTGGAACGTGACGCTGTTCGCGCTGGACTCATTCACCAGGTTTCTTCGGAGACGCTAATGCAACTCAAATTCTTCCGATTGCTTTTCGCTCTTCTCGACGCGCTTTCTCCGCGCTTAGCCGCGCGCTTGGCTGTTTCCGTCTTCTACACGCCGCGACGTTATCCAGCAGCGAAGTGGGAGAGTACGGCGAGCGCATCTGGCAAGCCGGATAGTCTCCGGTTCGACGGCGAACATCTGGACGCCACGATCTGGGAAGGCAAGGGTCCCACAGTGCTACTGGTTCACGGCTGGCAAGGACGGCGCGGCCAGCTCGGAAAAATCGCACTCGAACTGCTAGATAGGGGCTACCGGGTCGTGACTTTCGACGGGCCGGCGCATGGCTCGTCAGCCAAGAAGCGGACGACCCTAGTCGAATTTTCCGAGGCCGTCGAGCACGCAGCCCGCGGATACGGTCCGCTTCATGGCATCGTCGGACATTCGTTCGGCGCGGCAGCCGTTGCGATCGCCATGCGAAAAGGCGTTCAGGCGCAGCGGGCCGTGCTGATCTCGTGCCCGTTTTCGCTGCGGCACGTGGTTGGCGGCTTTGCCCGATTCGTCCGATTGCCGGGACGCTCGCACGAGAAGATGTACCCGATTATGCAAGGCCTCCATCACTGCGCGGAGACCGAACTGTCCTTCGATACTATTGGCCCCGACTTGCGGACGCCCTGCCTGCTGATCCACGATGAATCCGACAAGTACATCCCCATCACCGATGGCGAGAAAGTCACACGCAGCATCGCCGGTGCCGAGTTGGTCCGCACCCGAACCTTGGGACATATGCGCATTTTGCAGGACGAGCGTGTCGTGCAACGGGTCGCCGATTTTGTCGCCCAGCCGGTCTGCCAAACTTCGTGACAGTCTAGGCAACTCGATGACAATAACTCAATCGGAACAGATCTACCTGAGCTCGGGTCTGGTGCTTTTTTGCGCAGGCACGCTGCTGGGCATTCCCCACGGGCGCTCGAAACGCCGGGGTGACGCAAAGAACACCGAGCTTTGGCGAATCGCGCATCTGTCCACCTGTGTCGGTGGCGTTTCCGTGCTTGCGTTGGCGATGGCGCTACCACGGCTTTTCGGCGGCGACGCCGGCTACATCTTGGCGCCGTTCGCCCTGTCGGCGTACTGCTTTTTCATCGCGTGCACGCTAAGCGGATGGCTCAACAAATCCTGGGATGACGACCGCAGTGAACCTGGCACCGCGCCAGTCTATTGGCTACAGATCGCTGCTTCGATCTTGTCCGTCATTGCCGTGTCCGTCACCTTACCCATGTTGATCTGGAGCGTGCTGTGACAAATGACACAACCTTCGATCATGGCGAAGTCATTGTCCTGCGTGGACGCGCTTATCTGGGACGTATCGCCTACTTTGGGCTGACTATTGCACTCGTCCTGGCCGGCACCGGCGTTGCCATTCAACGCCTCGCCCTGTCGCCATGGGACGCTCTATACGTGTTACCGATTGCGTTTATCGCCACCGCGCTCGGTGCGAACACGGGCTATCACATGTACTTCGTGCATCGGTCGTTCACGACAACGCCGTTCGTTCGCGGTTTTCTGGCCATGGTCGGCACGCTCCTTTGCCAAGACTCGATCGTGCAATGGGTAGCCAATCACAAGCGGCACCATCGTCATGTCGATATTCCTGGCAAAGATCCCCATACGCCTAGACGATTTGGCCGCGGGCGTGTGACGGTGCTAACCATCGGATTATGGTGGGCGTCGATGGGATGGAAGTTCGACCGAGTGCTGACGGCAAAACGGTTCTATGCGAGCGACTTGCTGGACGACCCGCTCGTGCGCTGGTACGACAAGCACTTCGTTGCCCTGTCATATGGCGGCTTCGTTTTGCCGTTCCTACTCGGATGCATCCTTGGCGGGGTCGACCTCGGGGTGAAATGGTTTGCCTACTTCGGGGCACTACGCGTTTTCATCGGGTACTTCTTCACGGAATTTGTGGTCAATGGTCTGTGTCACGCAGTCGGATCCGCCAAATTCCGGACCGGGGGGGCGTCGACCAATTTGCCGTTCCTGTCTCCGCTGACCCTTGGCGCCACGCTGCATCACAATCATCATGCTTTTCCGCGTGTACTGTCGCCGGCGATCGACCGCGAAATCGATCCGATGAAGCAATTCTACTGGCTGCTTCAGAGGCTGGGGATCATCGTCATCGCTCCCGGCCCGACGTCAGATCAAATTCAGGAAAAGCGCATTTCAATTGACAGGTGCATCAAGAAACTCTGATGGCTTTGTTGCAGTAAGACTCAACGAGCGAGCGGAATAGATATGCGACGTACTTATATTGCGAGATCGTAGAATTTTTCAGCGGCGGACGAATGGGTCCGCGAGCACATTGCATCTGTCCTTATATCGAACGCCTTGACGAACTTCGCCGGCATCAACTTTACCTGCTGGCCCATCGCAAAGCGGTCCGGTCTTCGGTCTGTCGTACGTGGTGGGTATCAACCTGATGCCGCGCATGCGCAACATCAAGGATCTCGTGCTGTACAACGCTGACCGGCGGCGCAAATACAAGCACATCGACAGCTTGTGCCGTCAGGCGATTGACTGGGCACTGATCGAACGTCACTGTACCGACATGATGCGCGTTGCAGTGTCGATCAAGGCAGGCAAGATGACGCCGTCGACGATCCTGCGCCGCCTAGGATCGGAGAGCACGAAAAACAAGCTCTACTTCGCATTCCGGGAGCTGGGGCGCGTGATCCGGACGCTGTTCCTGCTGAAATATCTCAACGAACCGGACCTGCGGCGCACGATTCACGCGGCGACCAACAAGAGCGAGCAGTTCAATGACTTCGCTCAATGGCTGATGTTCGGTGGCGAGGGCGTGATCGCCGAAAACGTCCGACACGAGCAGCGCAAGGTGATCAAGTACAACCACCTCGTCGCGAACATGGTGATCCTGTACAACGTGCAGTGGATGTCGCGCAAGTTGAAGGAACTGCAGCAGAAGGGGCATCCGGTCGATGCCGAGGTCCTCAAGGTGCTGTCGCCGTACCAGCGCGAGCACATCAACCGGTTCGGCGACTATCTGCTGGATCTCTTGCGCTCCGCCCCACCGCTCGATCCATCGATTGATTTTGCATTCAAATCAGCAGCTTAGATTGAGATGTGGCGGATTTTTAATGATTACCGGCCAAGCCTCGTCCTTCCGCCTCGTTCAGGAAACGCTGAATAAGGTCGCCGCCATGCGAAGGCGAAACACGGCCGAAGTGACATCTCACACAAACGGCCCGACTGCCCGCCGCGGATGGCGGATAATGGATCGAGAACGAGACGCCGATCGCAAGACAGTCGGAACCAGCGGTCACGAAATGCCGTTCGGATTGATCGGCGTGCGCGAACACGCGCCGATGCTCGGCGACTCCATGCGGATCGATACCGCGCAAAGCGCGGACTTCGCGATTGCGGTCAGGTTTCCCCTGGCAATGGATGCAACCGGGAGAGATCACCCCATGATCAAGGTGTTGCTGGCCGACGACCACACGCTAGTACGCGACGGACTGCGCCATATCCTGCAGCAGGCGAGCGGCTTCGAAGTGGCCGGCGAAGCTTGCGACAGCGCGACGACGATCGCGCTAATTCGCGCGACGCTGGCCCACGTGCTCGTGCTCGACCTATCGATGCCGGGGCGCAATGGCATTGAACTGATCAAGCAGATCAAGGAGGAAAAACCCGGCCTGCGGATTCTGGTGCTGACGATGCACGCCGAGCAGCAATACGCGGTGCGCGCGTTCAAGGCGGGCGCGTCCGGCTATCTGACCAAGGAAAGCGCGAGCGCGGAACTGGTCGGCGCGGTGACGAAAGTCGCGTCAGGGGGCGTTTATGTCAGCCTCGCGATGGCCGAACGCTTTGCCCAGAACCTGAACGAGCCTGCCGACGCGCTGCCGCACCAGCGGCTGTCCGATCGCGAATTCGACGTGTTCCGGCGCCTGGTCGAAGGCCAGAGCATCACCGAGATCGCCAACGAACTATGCGTCAGCGTGAAGACGATCAGCACGCACAAGACGCGCATCCTCGAAAAAATGCAGATGCCGAACGAGAACGGGCTGGTTCGCTATGCGATCCGCCATAAGCTGTTCGACGACGAAAACGACCTGTAGCGCTTCCCCGCTGCGAGACCCGCGCAAAGCGTACGCGAGACATCTGAAACGTCGACCTGCCACAAACCGGCCACGGTACCCGGCGATACGATGACGACACGAACCGCGTGCTCGCGGGAACGATCCGAAAGGAGACTTCGAGATGAACGATGCCGCCCAATATGACGCGTGGGAAATCGGCGAACCGCACTTCCACGCCTCCACGCCACTGGAACAGCAGCTGCGCTTTGCGCTGCATTATGCGGTGCTCGCGCCGTCGAATCACAACACGCAACCGTGGCGGTTCATCGTCGACGGCGAGACCGTACAGATCTGCGCCGACCGCATGCGCGCGCTTCCCGTGGTCGATCCTTTCGATCGCGAACTTCTGATGAGCTGCGGCGCGGCGTTGCTCAATCTTCGCGTGGCGCTGTGCCGTCTCGGTCTCGCTTATGCGATCACGCTGTTTCCATCGGAAGCCGACCCCGACATCGTGGCGCTCGTGAGCGTGTCGCGCGACGGGCCTCGCGATCCCCACCTGCACGAACTCTTCGAAGCGCTGACGGCGCGCGTGACCACGCGTGCGCCGTTCGTCGACGAAGCCGTTCCGGCGGTACTGCAACGCAAGCTCAGCGACGCCTGCGACGACGAGGGCGCGATTGCCTGTTGCGTGGAGCAAACGACCGCGCGCGAGGCGCTTGCGCAACTGATCGCCGACGCCGATCACGCGCAGTTCGCGGACCCACGCTTCCGGCGCGAGCTCGCCAGCTGGATCCACCCGCGCCGGCGCGACGATGGCATGCCGGCTTACGGTACCGCCGTCGGAGCATTGCTCGACTTCGCGGCGCCGCTCGTCAGCCTGGCCGTCCGCGTATTCGATGTGGGCGCGGGACAACCCGCTACGCATCAGCACCTCGTGCAAGGCTCGCCGCTGATGGTCGGCATCGCCACGATGCGCGACGACCGAGAGGCATGGCTCGCCGCGGGACAGGCGCTCGAGCGGATGCTGCTGGTCGCGGCATCCGTGGGACTGACCGCTTCCTACCTGAACCAGCCGATCGAAGTGGACCCGCTGCGCGAGCGGCTCCGGACGCTGCTGGGAACGGAGGCGATTCCGCAGCTTCTGCTCCGCGTCGGCCGCGGCCCGCGCGTCAGTCATGCGCCGAGGCGGCCGCTGGCCGATGTGGTGTCCTGACACGCGTGGAAACTGTACCGATGGGCCCGTGATGAAGGTCGCGCGACAGGCATACGACGCCGGCATGCGCGATCCGTCAGAAGAATCGCCATGTCATGCGCTACCCCAACGCCGCCACATGCTGCATGCACTGGAACTCAGCACTTCGCGATGGCCGCGCTTGAGCGAACGCGGCCAGCAGCAATATTCAAGCGGAAAAGCAGCGCGTTGCCTCACCTCAATGTCGGTTCGCGGGCTACACCGTTACCACGATCTTTCCGAACTGCCCGTTGGTTTCGAGGTAGCGGTGCGCGTCGACGATGTCGCCGAACGCAAAGGTGCGATCGATGACCGGCTTCAGCGAGCCGCTTTCGAGCCCCTTGAGCACGAACTCCACCGCGGCCTTTCGGCGCGTCGGGTCGCCACTCGTCAGCCAGATGTTGTGCGCCTTCACGGAAATCATTTTGGCGATCATCTGCAGCACGGGCAGCGTCGTGGCACGTTCGTCTAGCGCGCCATACAGGTACGCGATCCCCTGGAAGGACAGCGCCGAGACCAGTTTCGCGAAGTTCGGGCCGCCGACTGGATCGAATGCGACGCGAGCCCCCTTTCCATCCGTGATCCGCATGATCGCTTCGACAAGGTCCGACTCGTCCGTCACGACCACGTGTGCGGCACCGGCGTCGAGCAACTGCTGTCGCTTGCCAGCATGGCGCGTGACCGCGATCGACGTCGCCCTCGCGTAATTCGCTAGCTGGATCGCTGCCAGTCCAACGCTGCTCGAAGCGGCCGGTATGACGACATAGTCGCCGGTGCCCACCTTTGCATCTTCGATCAGCGCGCCATATGCGGTGACGAACATCATCCACACCGACGCGGCCTCGGCGAAGGAAAGAGATTTCGGGTGCCTGACGACTGCATGGTCCGGCACGATGATGACTTCGCCGTAGGTGAAGTACCGATTCATCGAGAACGACGGGATCACATTGACCTCGTCTCCGGGCGCGAAACCGCCGACGCCCTCGCCCACCGCGTCGACGATGCCGGCCGCCTCGTACCCGAGCCCGGCCGGAAAGCGGACGGGCTCGATGTACCGGTCGGTGCGCCACATCGATTCCGCGCGATTGAGACCGATCGCTTTCACGTTGATGCGAACTTCACCGCGGCCGGGGCCGCGGACCGATTCGTCGACGAATCGAAGCACTTCGGGCCCACCGGCCTCGGCAAACCTGACAGTCCGTGACATCACTACCTCCTGGATGGACTGATGGTAGAGCACTGCGAAAACATTCGCCTGATGATCGCGAGCAGTTCTTCGATATCGACGGGTTTGACGAGATGACTATCACACCCCGCCCCCGCAGAGCGAGTCACGTCCTCGGGCTGTCCGTATCCCGACACGGCGACGATTTCAAGGGGCTTGCCGGCTGCCTGACGATCCCTCAGCCGACGCGCAACCTCATAGCCGCTGATTCCCGGCAGACCAAGATCAAGGAAAACGATCTGCGGGTCGAAGGCAGCGGCAATCTGAAGCGCTTCTTCCCCGCTGTGCGCGGTGCGCACATCGTGCGCGTCGAGAATCATTGCGAGCGACAGCGCGGCATCGCTGTTATCGTCGACGATCAGAACACGCAATGGATCGGACGGCGGTCGACCTGCTTCGGCACCGTCCTTCGCCTGCTGGTTGCTGCCCTGGCAAACGGGTAGACGTATTTCGAATTCACTGCCTCTGTTCTTGCCTTCGCTCCTGGCGACAATGGTCCCGGCGTGCATCTCGGTCAGCGTCTTGCACACCGAGAGCCCGATCCCAAGACCGCCCCTGGACGGCTCGCCGTGGCAGGAGCCCTGTACGAACAGATCGAACACGTGAGGCAGTGCGTCGCCCGAAATACCCGTGCCCGTGTCCGACACGGTAACGGATACTTCCTGGCCGACGAGCGTCGCGCATACCACGATCCGGCCACCATCGTCGGTGTATTTGATCGCGTTATCCAGCAGATTGGAAAATGTCTGGGTGATCCGCGCCGGGTCACCGTGGACGTACACCGGGTGCGCGAGCGGCAGACGCACGATGTCGTGATGCCGCTGCAACGCCCCCGGCATCGTGATCTCCAGAGCGTGGTCGAGTGCCAGCCTGATATCGAAGACCTCGCGCTTCAACTCGATCTTGCCGGTGGTAATTCTCGATACATCGAGCAGGTCGTCGATCAGATGCGACAGGTGGCCGGTCTGGCGTTCGATCACATTCCGCAGCCACTCACGTTTGGCGGGATCGGCTCCCGCGCTGTTGCCTAGCAGATGCGCGGCGTTACGCACGGGCGCCAACGGGTTGCGCAGCTCATGCGCGAGCGTGGCCAGAAAGATGTCCTTGCGGCGATCGGCGTCCCGCAATTTCGCCTCCGCATCGGTCCGCTCCGTCACGTCGCACAAGCTGCCAATGAACGTGTAATCGTCCTGCTGAACGGGCGAACGCAGATACCCGAACATTTCGACGGTCCTGAGCGCGCGGTCGCTTACGCGGTGCAGCCGGAACGCGACATGCACCGGCTCGCCGGAGACCAGCCGGGACTGAAAATGGCATTTCAGCAGTTCGGCATCGTCCGGATGAACGACCGACGTCATGAACTCGGTTTCCGTCAACGGCCCCCTCGCCTCGGGCTGCCCGGTGATTTCGTACATCTGGCGGTTTTCCCACACGCCTTGTCGCGAGGCGCCACACCACTCGAAGATGCCGATACCGGCCGCGCTCGTCGCGACACGCAGCCGCTCCTCCGTGAGCTTCAGCGCGGTCAGCGCCGTGTGCAGGCTGTCCTGCGCCGCCGCCACCTCGGCTGCCTGACGTTGCATTTGCGCCTCGATGGCGTTTTCGATCATCGCGCGAAACGTTCGCTCGACGATGTCGTGTGCTCGCATGTGAACGTCGACGGAAGCCGCAACCGGACCGAAATACGCGCGGATCTCGTCTTTCAGAAAGTGCTGCATCAGATCGATGTTGCGAAACAGATCCGTGACCCGCCAGCCCTTTGGCCAGAACCTGCCGGGGTGCGCGACAGCCACATGCGCGGATAGTGACGCGTCGCTCTCGGCGACCAGCAGGGCGGCGCATACTTCGGCCAGCATATAGGCAAAACAGCCACTGAGTCCCTGCCCGCTGTCCGCATCGGTGTACGCGCCCTGCTCCGAGGTCTCGGCGATCCAGCGATGCATCAATTGCTCACGGGTACGCCCCAGCCTGCGCGCCAGCCCGTTTAGCGTGATCGCGCCTCGGGAATCCAGATCGAGATCCCGATTCATCGAGGTACCCCCGGACGAAAGCTGTGTGCCCGCGATGCCGTCCTGGACCACCGGCTTGTGTCAGTCAACCTCTTTGTCATGGACCGTTTTAGTAGGTTACGCAGCGCGCGACGATAAATAGTATCGCAGTATCCAAGGCGATCCGCCATGGCATGCGGGACAGGACGAACCACTAAAAGCTCGACGTTTCCGACGCAAGTATCGTCGCGTGCGCGTAAGATTGCCGGGAACGCGATGAAGACGCGAAGGAGCCATGGCGATGGAGGAACTCCGGAACTCGACGCGACAGAACGGCCCCAAGGTCGCGATTGCCCTGCAAGGCGGCGGTTCGCACGGCGCCTTCACGTGGGGTGTGCTCGACCGTCTGCTGGAGGCTTCGTCGCAGGCAATGCCACTCGATATCGCGGCGATCAGCGGCGCAAGCGCGGGCGGAATCAATGCGACGCTGTGCGCGGCGGGTCTCGCAACCAGCGGAGCGACGAAAGCACGCGAGATGCTGCGCGCCTTCTGGGAAGCGGTATCGCGCGCCGGCGCGCTGGCGGGCAACGCGCTCCTCGGCTTTTCCGATCCCGGCCCATTCGGCGGCTGGAATATCGACTGGAATCCCGCCGCCATCATGCTGGAGGCCGTGGGACTCGTCGCCTCGCCATACGGCAATCCGTTTTACCGCGATCCGCTCGGGCCGGTGATTCGTTCCGCCCTCCCCGCACAGGATCTCGCCGCGCTCAATACCACGCGCGATGGCCCGCAACTGTTCATTTGCGCGACCGACGTACGAACCAACCAACGCGCAATCTTCACCCGCCCCGAGATTTCCATTGACGTGTTGCGCGCTTCCGCATGCTTGCCGAGCGAGTTTCGCACCGTGAGCGTGGACGGCATACCGTACTGGGATGGCGGCTATCTGGGCAACCCGCCATTGGCGCCGTTGATCCCCCATGCCCAGGACCTGATTCTCGTCCTCGCGAATCCGTTCGTGCGCCACGACATGCCGCCTAAAGACGCGCGCGGCATTCTCGACCGGCTCAATGAAATCGGTTTCAACGCGTCCGTCGTACTGGAGATCAACGCGATCGAAGCGGTCAACCGTGTGCTCGACTCGGTCGGCGAGGAAGCGGCGCGCAAAAGCCGCTTCAAGCCCGTGAGGTTCCACCTGATTCGCGACGACGATTTTCTCGCGAAGTTCGGTTTTGTTTCCAAGAGCAGCACGTCCTGGTCATTGCTCAAAACGCTCTTCGAGCGTGGCCGCGAAGTGGCGAACGTATGGCTCGAGAACGACTACGCGAAGCTCGGGCAAGCGTCTTCGCTCGACGTCAAGGGTTCGTTGCTCGATCCGACGCTCAAGCACAGCGGCAACACGAGCGCGCGACGAAACTGAAAAGGACCGGCTTTGGACCGAGCTCGGCGAGCAGTTGTCCTTCGGCCTCGCGTATGGCTTGCATCACCGGTAAGCGGCCTTGATCGTCGTAATAGATGCCGATGCTCAGATTGACCTTATGGTCGCGCGAATCCTTCGCGAAGTTCTCGTTCAATGTGAGGATCGGGTCGCCCGCATAGGCATCGATGTGTTCAAACATGCTGGTTCCCTGGATTAGCGCATCGGCATACCAACTGGTACCGAGGCGTCCGCGCGTCGATTGCGCAAGCGATAGCCGACGCCCAGCGCAACGAGCCAAACGGGGATCAGGTAGACCGACATGCGCAGATCCGGTATCAGCCACATCACCACCAGAATGCCGCCAAGGAACACCAGACACAGATAGTTGGTGAGCGGATAACCCAGGCTGCGGAACACGGTCGTCTCACCGGCTCGCGCTTTCGCAGCGCGGAATCGCAAATGAATGATGCTGATCATTGCCCAGTTGATGATGAGCGCCGAGACGACGAGCCCCATCAGCAGTTCAAATGCCTTGCCGGGCATCAGGTAGTTGATCACCACGCAGGTGGCCGTCGCCATGGCGGAAACACCCAGCGCGACGAGCGGAATCCCGCGGGCATTCACCTTCAGCAGAGCGCGCGGCGCATTGCCCTGGCCTGCGAGGCCGTAAAGCATGCGGCTGTTGCAGTAGACGCCGCTGTTGTACACCGACAGCGCGGCGGTGAGCACCACCGCATTGAGCACGTTGGCGACGAAGTTACTATTCATCGCGTGAAAGATCAGCACGAACGGACTACCGCCCGCGACGACTTTTTCCCACGGATACAGTGACAGCAGCACGCCGAGTGCGCCGACGTAGAAAATCAGGATCCGGTAGATCACCTGGTTGGTCGCGCGCGGGATGGTGTGCGAAGGATCTTCCGCCTCGGCGGCCGTAATGCCGACGAGTTCCAGTCCACCGAACGAGAACATGATGACAGCCATCGCCATCACGAGGCCCGACACGCCGTTCGGAAAGAAGCCGCCGTGGCGCCAGAGATTGGCCACGCCCGCGTCAGGGCCTGCGTGGCCCGAAATCAACAGGTAGCCGCCGAAGCCGATCATGCCGACGATCGCCGCGACCTTGACGATCGAGAACCAGAACTCGAGCTCGCCGTACGACTTCACGCTGGTGAGGTTGATCGCGTTGATGACGCAGAAGCAGACGAGCGCGGAGACCCACGTGGGCAGGCCGGGCCACCAATACTGCATGTAGATGCCAACGGCCGACAGTTCTGCCATTGACACGAGAACGTACAGCACCCAGTAGTTCCAGCCGGACACGAAGCCGGAGAATTGGCCGCAGTATTTGCCTGCGAAGTAGCTGAAGGATCCCGCAACGGGCTCGTCGACGACCATTTCGCCGAGTTGCCGCATGATGAAGAAGGCGACGATGCCCGCGATCGCGTACCCGAGCAACACGGACGGTCCTGCCGTCTTGATGGTCTGCGCGATGCCGAGAAAGAGGCCGGTGCCGATTGCGCCTCCTAGCGCGATCAACTGAATGTGACGATTCTTCAGGCCGCGCTGTAGCGTGCCCTGTTGCTGGTGAGCCACGATGTTGTCTCCTGTGTCCTGCGGTTGGTGCTCTGGACGCCACGCCTTGCTTTTCGCCTGCTCTGGTCGGGCAGGCGAAACGTGCCGAGGCCTCACAGCCGACGCTTGTGGCGCCGGTGTCGTGTCTTGCTGGAATAGGTATTGTTGCAGCGGCTATCAACGGGGTTGCATGCGCGTCAAACCTTCAGCGTGCCCCGCTCGATCTGATCGCGTTCGAGCGACTCGAACAGCGCCTTGAAATTGCCTTCGCCGAAACCTTCGTCACCCTTGCGCTGGATGAATTCGAAAAAGACAGGGCCAAGCAGCGGCTTGGAAAAAATCTGCAGAAGCAGGCGCGGCGATCCGTCTGCCGTCGTTCCGTCGAGGAGAATGCCGCGCGATTGCAATTCGCCCACCGGTTGACCGTGGCCCGGCAAGCGCGTCTCGAGCGCATCGTAGTAGTAGCTGTTCGGCCCCGTCATCAGTGGCACGCCTGCCATCTGCAGATTGTCGATAACCGTGATCAGATCGTCCGTCAGGAACGCGATGTGTTGAATGCCCTCGCCATTGAAGGCCATCAGGAATTCCTCGATCTGCCCGCTCCCCTTGCCAGATTCCTCGTTCAATGGAATGCGGATCTTGCCGTCCGGCGCCGTCATCGCCTTCGACGTGAGACCCGTGTATTCGCCCTCGATGTCGAAGTAGCGCAGCTCACGGAAGTTGAACAGCGTCTCGTAGAAGTTGGCCCAATACGTCATGCGGCCGCGATAGACGTTGTGCGTGAGGTGGTCGACGAGGCGCAAGCCATGACCGGCCGGCCGCCGCTCGACACCTTCGATGAACTCGAAATCGATGTCGTAGATCGACTTGCCGTCCTCGAAGCGGTCGATCAGATAAAGCGGTGCGCCGCCAATGCCTTTGATTGCCGGCAATCGCAACTCCATGGGACCGGTTGCGATTTCGATCGGCTGAGCGCCCAACGACAGCGCGCGAGCGTAGGCCTTGTGCGAATCCTTCACGCGAAATGCCATGCCGCACGCACTCGGGCCATGCTCGGCGGCAAAGTAAGCGGCCGCACTGTTGCGCTCGCGATTGACGATGAAGTTGATTTCGCCCTGGCGGTAAAGCAGCACGTCCTTCGAACGGTGGCGAGCCACCAGTGTGAAGCCCATCTGCTCGAACAGCGGTTCGAGCACATTGGGTACGGGCGAGGCGAATTCAACGAATTCGAAGCCCATCAGTTGCATTGGATTGTCAAACAGGTCGGCCATGATCTCTCAGGTTCAGCAGAGGGTGAATGATTTGTGGCGAGCAACCGGCACCGAGTGGTGCTGGGTGTCGGAACAATGAAATTCAGTGTAAGTTTTTATCGACGCAATTGGATTTCCTTGCAGACGCAGACAAACCCTGATTTGTGCATTAATATTTCATTTCACTGGAGAACGAGGAAATAAAAGTGCAGGCAATCGACATCGACCGTATCGACGTGCGTTTACTGGAGATTCTTCAGTCCCAGGGACGCATCTCCAATCTCGAACTTGCGGAGGCGATCAAACTGTCGCCCGCGCAAACGCTGAGGCGGCATCGTCGGCTCGAGGAAATGGGCGTGATCAAATGCTACGAGACGCGGCTTGACGCGCAGCTGCTGGGCTTTGGTGTAGTGGCCTTCATCCAGGTGACGATGGAGCGAGGCCATGTCCGCGACCTGTCCAAGTTCAAGCAAATGATCTCGGAACTCACCCAGGTTCAGGAATGCTTCGTCGTAACGGGTGATATCGATTACATGCTCAAGGTCGTGGCACACGACCTGAAAGCGCTGTCGGAGTTTCTGCTTGATACGCTGATGCGCATTCCGGGCGTGAGCGGAGTCAAGTCCAGCGTTTGCCTCGATGAAATCAAATGTACGGGCGCTGTCCCGTTGGCGGCCTAGCCCGCTGAGCGCGAGCGTCGCCCGTCACATTCCGGTGCCCACTATTCCCCGCATGCGTGCGTGCGGTTCAACGGTCATTTTGCTCCTGAAGGTCAAAGCTGCCAGGCGATGCAGAGCGAGGCACTAGTTCACCTTCCCGACCGACCGCAATATCGAGCGTCCTTGCGCGGTCACACGCCCTCGCGCGTATCCAGACTCGCATTTTGTCGCATACCTCGATGCCCGAATCCGGCTTCTCGGGCGCAGGTCGAAGCCTCAGCATGCCGCCAAGCTTCGTGTAGGAGGTTCCGCCCCGAGAGAGCCCAACCGCCCCGCAACACGGTCGATAGCCACGAGATGACTGAGTGCCTTACAGAACGTCTCGTCGAGACTCCGCTCCGCATCCAGCGCGACAACGCCGTTGACCTCGAACACGGCGCGATAGGCCGCCACCTGACGCGTCAGAAAGCTCATCGGCGGCGGCTGGTCGTTCTCGTCGTTCCTTGCCCGCACGCGACGGTGTGAAGTCGCGCCGGAAACGTTCAGACCAAAGGCGACGTCGGGACGCAGCAAATGACCAGCGATGCTGCGGAGCACAGGCGCAGTCTCAGCGGGATCGGAACGCGTGCCGATTTCAGCCTGAGAGGTGAACACGTAGCGGTCGCAGAAAACGACGTCGCCGCGTTCCAGTGCCGGGATGACCGTGTCGGTCAGATGCTGGACGAGGTCTCCCATGATGGACAGCAGAATGCCCAGCATGTCGACGCGCCGCCGGTTTACGTCGAGTCCGGAACCGGCGCCCGATGTATGCCAGTGGCTGTCCACCATATCCCTGAACAGCGCATCTTTGCGGATCCGACGGGTCGGCGTAAACGTCGTCACGCAGTGGAGCCCCGCACGCGTGCACGCGCTTTCGAGCCTTTCCATCAGTGACGACTTCCCTGCCCCATCCACACCGCACAACGTGACCAGAACCCCCGGATAAGCGTGCGGTTTGAGCTCGAGCGTTTCGAAGACACCATTCGACATGAAATCACCTCAGACCATAACTTCCCGAGACTCCGCGAGCATCTCGTCACGGGCCTCGATCGGCGCGAGGACCGCGGTGAAGTGCTTGAGCATCGACGGTGCCGAGACGATGCGCATTCCCCGGATCGCATCGCGTCGTTGGTAGACCCGGATCAACGCGGCGGCAACCGCCGCGAGGTGGCTATCGGTGTAGACGCGGCGAGGAATGGCCAGCCTCAGCAGTTCCAGCCTCGGGGCGCTGACAGTGCCCGTCGACGGATCTTCTTTCAGGAACGCCAACGAGCCCAGACCGACGGCGCGCACGCCGCCCTCCAGATAAAGCTCGGCAGCCAGCGCCTCGGCCGGGAACTGCGAGCGCGGCAGGTGCGGCAGGAAGGCGGCCGCATCCACGTACACCGCGTGTCCACCAGTCGGCCTCAGTATCGGAACGCCGCCGGCAAGCAGTGTGTCCCCTAGCCGTTCGACCTGACCTACGCGGTGCTGCAGGTATCGGTCGTCGACCATCTCGCGCAGACCGATCGCGAGCGCCTCGAGATCGCGGCCCGCCATCCCTCCGTAGGTGACGAAACCTTCGTACAGCACGAGCAGCGGCACGACCTGCTCATAGAGCGCGCGCGACCGTGTCGCGAGTAAGCCGCCGATGTTGACCAGCGCATCCTTTTTGCAGCTGAACGTGCAGCCCTCGGCATAGGAAAACTGCTCCTTCAGAATTTCCGCCACGGACCGGTTCGCATAGCCGCTCTCGCGCTGCTGGATGAAGTAAGCATTCTCCGCGCAGCGCGCCGCATCGAAGTAGACCGGGATCGCAAACTCATCGGCCAACGCCCTCACCGCGCACAGGTTCGCCATCGATACCGGCTGGCCGCCGCCCGCGTTGTTCGTCAGCGAGACCATGATCAGCGGAACATTGTCGCGCCCTTCGCTCTCGATCACGCTGCGCAGCTTTTGCACATCCACGTCGCCCTTGAACGGGTGCTCGACAGCCGGCTGGTAGCCGATTTCGGCGACGCACGGTATCGCGGTCCCGCCGGCAATCGATACGTGTGCCTCGGTCGAATCGAACGGCGCGTTGAATGGCACCACCTGGCCTGGGCGCACGAGGGTCCGAAACAGGAAGTGCTCGGCCGGCCGGCCCTGATGGGTTGGCAATACGTAGTCGAAGCCGAGCATGTCCCGCACGGCCTGCGTCAACTTCGTGAAACTGCGGGAACCGGCATATGATTCATCGCCGGTCATGATGCCGGCCCACTGGTTCGCGCTCATCGCGGAGGTGCCGCTGTCCGTCATCAGATCGATGTAGACGTCGTCTGCTTCGAGGCGAAAGACGTTGTATCCGGCGGCGACAAGCCGCGCCTGCCGTTGCTCGCGGTCGATCAACCTGATCGGCTCGACCATCTTGATCCTGTACGGCTCAGGCTGGCTGTTTTCTAAAAGCATGCACTCCTCCTGGGTTGAAAGTACGCGGGCCACTGGATGACTGGCCGCTTCGGGCATCGCACACCGCATCAGGCACTTTGCTCGATCGGCACAACCTCGATCGGTGTCCAATCCGCATCGCCGCCGGCCGCGGACGTGCGGTGACAACCGCGAGCGTCGCGGGCCGCTTCGAAGCGTTTCTCGATCCGGTTCAGGATCGACCAATACGCGCCCCGCTCGCCCTGCGCGATCGCTTCGACCAGCGCGTCGTTCGCGTTGTAGTTGAACAGACTCGCGTTGGTCCCGAAGAACCGCCGATCATTGCCGATCAGATCGGCAATGAATCGCTGCGGGTCCGGGCCCAACGCGGTCGGCAGATAGAACACCGGATGCAGCAGATGGTCGTTGCCTTCGATATGGCCGTGAAGATTCGGATTTCCGACATGTAAGCCCTCGCGGCGAATCATCTGCTCGAGCTCGGTGCCGGGGAAAATCCTCAGCCCGACCGTCACCGAAACGCGCTCGGGATCGATCCGCTTGATGAACTCGATCGTCTCGCGCGCGGTTTCCTGCGTCTCGCCGGGCGCGCCGAACAGCAACTCGATGATGTGCTCGAGGCCGTGGCGCTTCGCCGTATTGACCGCATGCTCGATGTCGTGGGCGCTAAAGGTGCGGCGCAGTATCTTCAGCATCGTTTCGCTGGCGGTGTCGACGCCGAAGTTCATGCCGACGCAACCGGCTGCTTTCATCGCGGCCGCGAGTTCATCGGGAAACGGCCGCGGCATACCGTACGCATACCATTGGATTTTGCCGGCGAGCCCGTGCCGGATGATGGCCGCGCACAGCGCAAGAGGATGCGCGACGCTCAGATTGAATTCCGAGTCATTGATGTGAAAGACGTTGACCCCGCGTTCTTCGAGCGATGCCATCTCGGCGACGACATCATCGGGTTCGCGCATGCGCACCGTGCGGCCTTTGATCAGCGGCTCGACGCAATAGATGCAGGAGCGATTGCAACCGCGCTTCGTTTCGATGCCGATCTGGCCGCCTTTGGCGAAGTAGTGGGGGTTGTCGACCAGCTCGCGTTTGTGAGGCCCTATGCTGGCCAGCGGTCCGCATGCGTTCGGGGCGAGCGGCGTAGCGCGCACCCCGGCCGTATCGCGGTAGACCACGCCCGGTATGTGCGTGAAACTCCTGCCTTCTTCGAGGCAGGTCAGCAGCTCGGGAAAGCTGAATTCGCCTTCCCTGACGATGCCGAAGTCGGCGTCGAGGTAAGCAAGCAGCTTTTCCGGCATTACCGAGTAGCCCGCGCCGCCCATCACGACCGGAACCGCGCGCGCGCGCCGAAGCAACGCGACGATGTCCCTGATTCTGTCGAGAAAGCTGTAGCCGCTGGAAAAATAGACGTCGTCGGTATTTCGCAGCGTCACCCCCCAGTAATCCGGCGCGGCGGTGCGGCAGTGCGCGGCAATGGCCGCCTCGCAATCGTCCGAGAAGCACAGGTCGAGCAAATCGAGCTCGAACCCGGCTCGCTCCATCGGCGCCGACAGGTAGTCGAACGCAATCGGCGCAATCGCCGGTTTGATCTGGTTCGTGTTGACGAAGGTGACGCGCTTGGCCATGTTCGATCGGTCTCGGTGGAAAGGTTCGCGAGGGCTCGCAGGAATGCGCCTAGACGGCGACGTCGATGGACATCTTCTGGCCCGCGCGGGCCACCGTCATCTCGCTCATGAATTCACTGAACCGATGCATCATGACCGCCGCGAGGTGCTTCGCCTTGTCCTCGCAGTCGGAGAATGCATAGAAGCCAGGACCCGCGCTGCTCATCCCCGCGTACACCGCGCCCTCGCGTTGCATCGTCTCGTCGAACTCACGCATCACGTCGGTCCGGAAAATGCCTTCGAGCACCTTCATGTTGCTCATGCTGTTGAGTTCCCAGCCGTGCTTCAAAAACGCGAACAGGTCATTGCGATGCAGTGCCGGCCGCAACTTCTGCTCGATGAAGTTGCGCCACGCGAGGCCGTAGCGCTTCTGCCACTCGACAAAATGCGTCGGCACGAAGCCCGCCTCGGTGGTGCCGGACATGTCCGCGCCTTCGCCATGGGCGCGCAGCGCTTCGGTCGATAGCGTGTCGTAGTTGCCAACGGCGGTGGTCACCCACAGGTTTTCCGAACTCAGGTTGCCGAGAAAACGGCCGTTGCCGTGCTTCTCGTCGACCCAGACCAGACCGCCGAAGAACAGGCACGCCTCGCCGACGCCGGTCTCCAGTCCGAAATACACGTGCTCGTCATCCTTTGCGGTTTCGACGTAGTTGCGGGTGATCATTTCCCACATGTCGTGCGGCGAAAACGGTGAGCCGAACAACGCGTTCAAGCCGGCGAGCGTCGCAGTGTTGAACGAGACATTCGAGCCGAAGCCGCTGTGCTGGTGCTGGATGCTGCGCACCCGATCGACGCGGATGTCGTCACGTGCGTAGCCGACGGCTCGCTTGAACAACTCGAGCATGTGCCGCCCGCTCGGGACGTCGCAGCCGCCCTCGCCGTTGGTCGTCTTCGTGACGGTGATCCGGTGTCCGACCGTGCTCGTCGATACGCCGAGTCCGCCGCCGCCGAAGCCAGGCGCCATTTGCATAAAGTCGAATACCGCGAAGTGAAGGCGCCCTGGCACCGAGACCTCGGCACGGTCGTAGCTCGGTACCGCGTCGCGCTCCCAGTGCGGCAACACAGTCAGATTCGCGCCCGGCAGGAACTGCCCCGCTTTCGCCTTCCATGCCTGATTCATTGCTCTACCTCCATCCTAGTGAGTATTCCCAAGCGATACGTTTCGCGACCATCAATACGCACCACTCATTGTTCGCGCTCCTGGCGCACGGTTCGTGCCAGGCACGCTCTTGCAGCGCGACGTGAGTCCTCGTCAGAAGCAATGACGCAAGCAGGACGGCAGATTTCAAAAGGCAGCGCGAAACATTCGCACGTTTAGACGTTTGGACGTCGGCATGTGAACCGACCCGGCATCGAATGTCCCGCAGTCGATCTGCAACCAACAGATGCGCTTCACGTGTTGGCCCGGCACCGACATCCAGCAGGCTGCGACGGGCTCGCCCCGAACGCGCGTCGACAAATCGCAGACTTCGCTTCAATCGGCGCGATACCCGCGCCGCCTTTTGAGATCTGGGCACTTCGTTCCGTTCTTGCAGGGAATGAGGACGACCGTCGTGCTGCCGACTGACGGCTGGCATGAACCCTGCGAAAAGCATCCACAGTTGGTGGCCGGCCTCGCTCGATTCCTTCTTGCCGTATCCGAACCCGAATCGCGAGGCACCGGTCGATTGCCACTCGTGACTCGCCCTCTTGACCTTTGCCTGGAGCCGCAGATGACAGCAACCTTGAAGGACGACGCGCTGGCGCGACGCCACATCGATTGGCCGCGCGCCTTGCGGGCGATCAAGGCGTTGAGGGCGAACGTAGACGATATTCAGCATGCCTACGAAGTGATGATCGCGCTCGACGGCGGCCAGATGGAGACGATGTACCAGCGTTTTCTCGGCGAGCCCGGCGCCGGCGCGCTGATTGCCGAGCAGCCGTCACTGCTCGGCACGCTCGCGGATTCCGACACGCTGCTGCGCTTGCCGCCGGGCTCGTTCGGCCGCGCTTACATGGCGATGATGGGGCACAGCGGCTACAGCGCCGATGGTCTGCTGCAGGCGAGCCGGCTGGCCGCGGGCCTCGAAGAAATCCTCCCCGGCCCGGACCGTCAGTGGTTCATCGAGCGCAGCGGCTGCATTCATGACCTCCTGCACGTGTTGACGGGCTATGGCCAGGACTGGGCCGGCGAGACCTCGCTTCTCGCATTCGACTGCGGGCTCGAACCGATGCGCGCGCGCATCGTCGGTCTGCTCGGCACCGCGCTAACTGCGCCGTGGTGGCCGAACTTCTGGGTCCATCGTTTTCTGCGCCGCGCGTGGTTGCGTGGCAAGCGCGCGCGCATTCCCCTTTCCTACCGCTGGGAAGAAGCGTTGCAGCGGCCACTCGAAACCGTCCGCCTGGAGCTGGCGATCGAGCCTGTCGCGCTCGCGCATCCGCAGGGCATCCTGGCCGGCGGCCAGACACTGCCGTGGCGCTACGCCGAGTCGAGCAACGCGTGAACAGAAAGGATCCCAGCATGGCCAGCACATCGAAAAATGCGTCGACGCGCAACACCGTATTCGGAGTCGTACGCACGCAGTTACTGCGCGTCTGCCGCGAGCATCAGCGTGACTTCAACACTGAGATTCGCCTCGACAGTTCGCTGATCGCCGATCTTGGCCTCGACTCGCTGTCGCTCGTCGAAGCCGTGGTCGCAATCGAGCAGGCGTTTGGCATCGAGCGTCTGCCTCTAGAAGCGTTGAACGAAGAACGCGCCGAAACGTATTTCACGGTCGGCTCGCTAGTGGACCTGTGCATCCGGCACGCCGCCGTCCGTGTAGACGCCAATGAGGGGTTGCGCACATGAGCCCGCGCCTTTCGCTGGTCACCCCGCATGCGAGACGTGGCCGGCTTGCCGCCGCGGCAGCCACTTTCGGCAACACGCTCGGCCGCATGCCGCTGGCGGCCGAGGCGGTGCCGATCGCCGGCGCGTTCGTCTGCTCGCTTTTTCTATACGGACGGATAGCCGGCGTCGCCATCGAACCGGGCTGGCGTGTGCTGGCGGGCCTCGCGTCATTCTTCCTGCTGTTCGTCCAGCTTCGCCTGATCGACGACCTCGACGACCTCGAACGCGACTACCCCACCGGGCACGCGCTGTTGGCGCGACGCGAGGCGCGACGCACACGCCTCGTCGCCAGCATCGCGGCAAGCGCGATCCTGCTCGTTGCGCTGAACACCGGCATGGGGCACGCGAGGACGGCCGCCGCTGCCGCTACCGCACTGGCCTTCGCTGCGCCGTTCGTCTTCAAGCGGCTGCTCCCGACCCACCCGCTGCTGTGCCTACCCGCTTTCGAGGGCGCGCCCTTCGCCATCTTCACGTACGGCTATTTTTTTTGGCGCGACATGGCTGGGCGCGAACTGAGCTTCTACGTCGTGGTGTGCGTAGCAGGTTCGATGTGGACCGGCTACGAATTCTGGAAGTTCTCGCGCAAGGTCGGCACCACCGCACTGCAGCCCTATCTCCTGTCGGCGCGCGCCATTCGGGTCACGCTGAATGCCCTGCTGATTCTGGCGCTCGGCATCAACGTGTCGCTCTCGCGCCTGGCAAGCCTGTCGCAAACGTATTCGATCTATGCCGCAACGCTGCCGCTCGTATGGCTCGTCTGGCTCAACGCGAGCTGGCCGGGCCCCGCGAGCAGACCGGGCCGGCCACGCTGGGCTGGCACCCGCTTCATCGTCGCCGTCGAGCTCGGACTGCTGGCCGGGCTTCTCCTCAAATGACACGCAACCCTGGATGGTCACCCACGATGGATAAGCACGTTCTCGTCACCGGTGCGCGAGGTCTGTTGGGCGCCGAAGTGATCGCCCGGCTGACGGCAATGGGGTACCCGGTCGTCGCATTCTTGCGCTCCGATGGACCGGTTGTCCGCAACGACGGCACACCGCTCGCGGCGACACCGTACGGCGGCCACACACCCGCTGCCGGAACCTTCGCATGTGTGCGGGGCGACGTCGCCGAGCCCCGGCTACGGCTCGATCCACACACCTACGAGGCACTGCGCGCGGCAACGGGCGCGATCGTCCACTGTGCCGCGCTAACCAGCTTCGGGCGCAAGCCCGAGGTCTACGACGCGATCAACTTTCGCGGCACCGAGCGCATCGTCGAGTTCGCGCAAGGTAGCGGCGACGCGCCGATTCCGCTGCTCTACGTGAGCACCGCCTATGTCTGCGGCGAGCGCCCCGGCGTGTTCAGCGAGGACGATCTCGAACTCGGTCAGCGTCTGGGCAACCCGTATGAGCAGAGCAAGTACCGCGCGGAACAGTCGGTGCGAGCGGCGATGCGCAGCGGTCTGCCGGCGGCGGTGCTGCGCCCGTCGATCATCGTCGGCGACTCGGCAAGCGGCGTGATCCGCAAGTTCGACACGCTGTACACCGTCGTGCGCCTGACGGCCGCGGGACTCGTGCGCACGATGCCGGGCGACTACGGCGCGACGCTGAACATCGTGCCGATCGACTGGGTCGCGGACTGCGTCGTCGAAGCGCTGGCGAAGTTTCCGCTCGTGCGCGGACGCACGCTGCATCTGACCTCGGGCACGCCGACCACGCTGCGCGAAATCAACGACGTCTGCGCGGAGTTTCCCTCGTTTCACGTGCCTCGCTATGTGCCGCGGCATGTCTTCGACGCCGCCGCGATGAAACCGCTCGAGCGGCGTTACTACGACGAGGTCGTGAAACTGTACGAGTCGTACCTGACGCGCCAGGTGCGCTTTGCACGCGACGCGACCGCCGCGATCCTGCCGGCCCTGCCTCGGGCGACGGGCAAAACGCTGCTGCGCAGGATCTTTCGTTACGGGATCGCGGCGGGCTACTTCGTGCCGCGCACGGCTTGACGCTCAGGGAGCCTAACCATGTTGATGACTGATCCGATGCTCGCCGAGCTCTGGCAAAAAGCGCGGGACGCGCTCGGCGCCCAGTTCGAACAGCGGGCACCGAGCGCCGTGTTTCTCGAAGGCTCGATCGCCGAAGGCTTTGGCAACGAGCGCTCCGACGTCGACTTCGTCGCGATCGTCGATAGCGGGGTAGAGCCAGCCACGATGCCGTACATCCTGTTCATCGACGGCCACCGCGTCGAGGTCAGGTTGCTGAGTCCGGCGCGGCTGCGCCGCGAACTCGCGCAGGTTCGCGCAGCGCTCGGCAAAGGCCGGCGCGCGGTCGCGCGCATGTCGTGGAATCTGCTCGAACGGTGCCAGCGCTTTATCGGCGCGCTGCCGATCGACAACCCGGCGTTGATCGAGTCGCTGCAAGCGGAGCTTGGCCGCGAGGCGCTCTGCGAGGCGGTGGCGCTCTGGTTCGAGGATTTCGCGCGTCAGACCGGCCGTTATGCGGTGGCGATGTTCGCGCTCGGCGAGCCCGACTACGCACGCGCCTGGATCAGGACCGCCGCGTTTCATGCGGCGAAGAGTCACGTGGCGCGCCTTGGCGAGTGCTACATGAGCCCGAAATGGCTGTCGCTGCAACTCGAACGCGCGGCCGTCGACGCCGGCCGCGTCGGCCGTCTGTGGAGCCTGCTGCACGCGCCGCGCGAGCATGGCGCCGAAAGCGGGTTCCTCGCGGCGGGGGTCGCGCTGATCCGCGAGTTCGGCGTCAACGGTGTGAGCCTCATGGCCGACAACGTGCTGATTGGCCCCGGCAAGGACACGACGACCTGGCAGATCGGCGAACGGGTCCACGTGCTGCGAGGTAGCGACGTCTTTGCGCTCGACGACGATGCGGCCCAGGCCTGGCGAGCGATCACCTTCGACACGCCATGCACGGCCATCGCCAGCCGTGGCGACGCGCAAGCGGCGAGCCGGCAGCGCGCGCTGATCGCGGACTTCAGCCGGCTGGGTCTCGTCAGCCTGCGCTGGAAGGGCAGCGGAGAAATCCACGCACGTCAGCAGGCGACGTCGACGCCGGTGTCGCGCGCGCCGTTGATTTCGATCGACGGCGCGCGCCTCGCGGGCGGCCGCGCGAGCGGTGCCCAGTTGCTGCCGATGCCCGCCGGGCGCTTCGCCGAAGCGGGTCTCGAGATGATCTGGGCCAACATCGGTCTCGAGAACGCGCGAGAGGATGCCCAGGGCGCACTCCAGCGCGGCCAATGGAAGGTGCTCGAGTACGCGCTGCAACGGATGATGCAGACCGCCTGCATGGTCACGCTCGGCGCGCATGGCGTGACGCCGCAGTCGACGATGGAAGAAGCGACGCTCGACGCGATCCGGCTGCTACCTCTCGATGCGGCGCTGATCGACGGCATCCGCGAACTCGAACAGTGTTCGATCGGATCGGCTCGCGATGCACAGCGTTACGTCGCGCTCGCCGATGAACTCGCGCAGCGTCTGCGCGACCTCGGCGGCGACCCGCAGTTTCCGGCGAGCTTCGATACGGCGTCGGGCTGGCGCGGAACGATCCACGCCGCCTACGACTGGATCAACCTCGGCGCGCATCTGCACGCGCGCTTCCCGCAGACCGCTCACGGCGGGCGCGGTACAGCCGAGGAAGCAAGAGACCTGCTCGCTTCGTCGAGCACCTGAGCCACGGGGACCTCAATGACTTTCGACACCACTACGCGCGCACGCGGCGAATTCGAATCGGCCGAAAGCCGCGCCGCCCCGACAGCATCGCCACGCCTGATCCTGACCGCGGCGAGTCCGGCCGAAACGATCGGGCGGCTCGCCGGCAACAAGGGACGATCGCTCCATCGGCTTGCGAACCTCGGCGTGGCGGTGCCGCACTGGGCGATTCTCGGCACCGACTGCTTCGCGGAGTTCCGCCGCGACGGCGGCCTCGATCAGACCATCGCCGCGCTATTGCGCGACTTCACGCCTGAGAACGCCGCCGCGATCGCGAGCGCGATCCGCGAGGCCGTGCTGACGTGCGACGTCAGCGCCGCGTTGCGCGCCGACATCGCACGCGCGCACGACATCATTGGAGACGGACCGCTCGCGGTGCGCTCGTCCGGCATCGAAGAAGACAGCGCGAGCTTCTCGTTCGCAGGCCAGTTCGACACGTTCCTCGACGTCCGCGGGCTCGACTCGACGCTCGAACACGTACGCCGGTGCTGGGCTTCCGCGTATTCCGAGCGCTCGCTGCGCTACCGGCATCAGCACGGACTCGATATCGCCGGCGCCGGAATGGCCGTGATCCTGCAGCGCCTCGTTCAGGCGGACACGAGCGGCGTCGTGTTCACGATCAACCCGGCCAACGGCAACCGCGACGAGCTCGTGCTGAGCGCCGTCTACGGGCTCGGCGAGGGACTCGTGTCGGGCGCGGTCGACGCCGACACGATCACCGTGGACCGCCACACCGGACAGCCCAGGCAGGTGGTGATCGGTGAAAAACGCGAGCGTCATGACGGCCGCCACATCCGCGAGGTGCCGGCCGCGCTGCGCGACGCAGCGGCCCTCTCTAGCGACGAGATCGAGCGCGTCGTGGCGGCGGCGCGCACGCTCGAAAGCGAGCTCGGCGAGCCGCTCGATATCGAATGGTGTATCGCGGAGCACCAGCTGTGGATTCTGCAGGCGCGCCCGGTGACCACGCCGATCGCACCGGCCCCATCGCGGACCGGCGAATTTCAGCTGTGGGACAACTCCAACATCGTCGAGAACTATCCCGGCGTGACGACGCAGCTGACCTTCACCTTCGCGCAGCACGTCTATGCGCAGGTGTTCCGCGAGTTCTGCCGGCTGCTCGCGATTCCGCACAAGCAGCGGCGCGAGATGGATGGCTTCCTCGGCTCGACGCTCGCGTTCCTGAACGGGCGCATGTACTACAACCTGCTGCACTGGTACAAGCTTTCCGGGCTTGCGCCGTTCCAGGACCTCGGACGCAAGATGATGGAAGTCCAGATGGGCGTCGACGAGCCGCTCGATCTGGCGAGCTTCGCCGCGCTGATCGCGCCGTACAAGACCGGCTCGCGCGCCGGACTCGCCTGCATCCGGGCCTTGAGCGGCACGAAGTTCGCGTGGCACTTCGCGCGTCTCGAGCGCAACGTCGAGCGCTTCCGCGCGTTTTTCTATCCGGTCTACGACGAGTTCAACGCGCTCGACTATCGCTCGCTTCCTGCCGACGCCGTCTATGCCCACTACTGCCGCTTCGAGCAGGCGCTGCTAGCACGCTGGGGCATGATGATCGTGCTCGAATCGGCGATCGGTCTCAGTTACGGCGTCGTCCGGCGGCTGATCAAGCGGTGGATGCCCGGTGCGCCCGACTGGCTCGAAGTGGCGGTGATCGGCGGCATGGACGACATCGAGTCGATCGAGCCGGTCCGCAGGCTGACCGCGCTTGCGCAAGCCGTGCGGGCGAAGCCTCAGGTCGAAGCGCTGATCCGCAACACGCCGTCTGCCGTTGCGTATGCGGCGCTGCGCGGATGCGGCGCGCCCGAGATCGTCGCCGACGTCGAGCGCTACCTCGCCGACTTCGCGTACCGCAGCAACAACGAACTGAAGCTCGAAGAGCCCGATCTGCGCGAAGACCCGGGCGTGCTGTTCGATATGTTGAAGGCCACGCTCGCGCATGGTGCCGCGTCGATCGATCGCAGCGCCACCGAAGCGCGCATCGACGCGTTGCTGCGTGAGCGGCTCAATCCGCTACAGCGCTGGATTTTTGCACGCGCGCGCGGCCGCGTGCGCGCCGCGATCCGGGCGCGCGAGACCGTGCGCTTTTGCCGTTCGCGCGCGTTCGGGGTCGCGCGCCGGATGTTCCGCGCAATCGGCGAGGGTCTCGCCGCCGACGGCGTGCTGGCGACGGGCCGCGACATCTTCCATCTGCGCCTCGAGGAAATTCGCGGGTGCTTCGAAGGCACCGTCTCCCACCGCGAACTGCGCCCGCTCATCGAGCAGCGCAAGCGCGACGATGCCAGCTATCGCGACATGGCTGACCTGCCGCCACGCTTCGTCACGCATGGCCCGGTGGCGACCTGGCTCAGCAACCCGGCGAACCTCGCCGCGTTGCGCGCGGCGCCTGCCCACGCGGCCGGCGCGACGCTGCGCGGCACGCCCTGCTCGCCGGGCTTCGCCGAAGGACGGGCGAAGGTCGTGCGCGAAGCGAACGAGTTCGACGGCGGCATCCTCGTCACCTATCGGACCGACCCCGGCTGGGTTCCGGTATTCGCGTCGGCGACCGGGCTGCTGATCGAGCGTGGCAGTCCGTTGACCCACGCCGCGATCGTCGCCCGCGAAATCGGCATCCCGACCGTCGTCCAGATTCCGGGCCTCACCACGCGCGTGCAGTCGGGCATGCAGCTCAAGGTCGATGGCCATAGCGGCGTGATCGAACTGCCCGAGCCGACCTGACATGAATTGACCGCCCGCTGACCATTGAAACCGCCCCTGAAGGAAACCACCATGTACCGCCTGCTCAACGATCGTCGCGACCTGCCGCATCTGCGGCTCTACCTCCAGTGCGCGCTGATATTCATTCCCGCCGCAGCCGTGCTGTTTGGGCTCGGCCGCTTTCCCTGGTGGCTGGGCGTTGCATACGTGGTCGTCTGGAACGCGTTCGGCGACCGTTTCACGATGAGCTACCACTGCACGCTGCATCGGCGGCTCTTCAGGAAGCAGTACCGCGCGCTCGAGATCCTGCTCGACTGGGTGCTGTGTCCGTTCTTCGGTCAGACGCCGGGGACGTTCTATGTCCATCACATGGGCATGCATCACATCGACGACAACCTGCCACGCGACCTGAGCTCCACGATGCGGTTTCAGCGCGATAGCGTCATCGGCTTTCTGCACTACTACCTGCGCTTCGCCGCGCTGGTGCCGCTCGATCTGTCCGTCTATCTGTGGCGCTCGCGCAATACGAAGCTGATCAGGCAACTGCTCGTGGGTGAGGTCGCGTTCTACGCGGCGGTTGCCGCCGCCGCGTACTGGAACCTGCGGGCGACGCTCGTCGTGTTCGTGTTTCCGTTCGTGTTCGTGCGGCTGATGATGATGATCGGGAACTGGGTCCAGCACGCGTTCATCGACCCCGATCAGCCTGACAACCCGTACACGAGCAGTACCAATACGATCGACTTGCGTTTCAATGCGCGCGTCTTCAACGCCGGTTATCACATCTACCACCACGTCCGCAAAGGCACGCACTTCAGCGAGCTCACGAAGGAATTCGCAGCGAACCTCGAGAAGTACGGTCGCGAGGACGCGGCCGTGTTCGATCGCATCGACATCGCGCAGATCTGGCTGCTGCTCGTCACGCGCCAGCACCGCAAGCTCGCCACGCATTTCGTGCGCTTGCCGGGCGCGCCGGTGCGCAGCGACGACGAGGTGATCGCGCTGCTGCGTCGCCGTCTGCAGCCGATCCGCGACTGGACGCCCGTTGCTTCGCTCGATCGCTGAATCTCGATTAATTGACCGGGGACCCGTCACCATGAACCAGACGCTAGTCGATGCCGTTGCAGCGCTGCCGCGCGGCGACGCTCGAGGCCTTCGCTTCGTCTCCACGCACGGCGACGAGCACTACTATCCTTACGAGGCGCTCGAACGCGAGGCGCGCAACCACGCGAAAAAGCTCGTGGCACTGGGGCTGAACAAGGGCGACCGCGTCGCGCTCGTGGTCCTCGATCCGGAAGCGTTCATCCTGAGCTTCCTCGGCGCCTCGTTCGCCGGTCTCGTCCCGGTACCGATATTTCCGCGCGGAAGCCTGAACTTCAGGACCCGCACACGTTACGCCGAAACCGTCAGTCACATCGTGCGCTCGGCAGGCGCCCGGATGCTGCTCACGTCGAACTCGACAAGAGAGACCATCGAGGACGTGCTCGCCGTCGACACCGGCCTCGAACGTATCGTGACCATTGAAGCGCTGCTCGACGGCGAGCCGCCCGCGTGCGATTTGCCCACGCTGCGTCCCGATGACCTGTGCTTCCTGCAATACACGTCGGGCAGCACGTCGCTGCCGAAAGGCGTGATGGTCACGCATCGCAATCTGGTCGCGAATGCGACAGCGTTCCTCGGACCCCGCGGCATCGATCTGCGCGAGCAGGACGTCTATGTCAGCTGGCTGCCGCTGCACCACGACATGGGGCTCATCAGCGTGCTCGGCGCGCTGATCTGCGACTTGCCGTGCGTGCTGCTGGCAACCGAAGCGTTCGTGCGCCGGCCCGGCCTCTGGATGGAGGCGATCACGAAATACCGCGGCACCATCAGCTTCGCGCCGAACTTCGCGTACGCGCTCGCCGCTCGCCGTACCCGCGACCAGGACCTCGAAGGCCTCGATCTGCGGCGACTGCGCGTCGCCGGCTGCGGTGCCGAGCCGATCAACGCGCAAGCGCTGCGCCAGTTCTGCGCGCGCTTCGAGCCGGCCGGTTTTCGTGCCGAAGCGCTGCTGCCGTGCTACGGGATGGCCGAAGCAACCCTCGCGATCACGTTTCACGACCACGGCCAGCCGCTCGTCACCGACGTCGTCTATGCGGCCGCGCTGGGGCTTGGTCGAGCGATACCGGCTGCGCGTGATAACGGCTTACGGACGATCGAACTGGTCGGCTGCGGCCATTGCTTTCCCGGCCACGAGTTGCGGATCGTCGACGAATCCGGGCGCGCGTTGCCCGAACGCTGCGTCGGCGAAATCGTCACGCGCGGGCCCAGCATCACCGTGGGCTATTACGGCCAGGCCGACGCGAGCGCCGACGCGTACCGCGACGGCTGGCTGCAGACCGGCGATCTCGGCTACCTCGCCGGCGACCAGCTGTATATCTGCGGCCGCAGCAAGGACCTGATCGTCATTCACGGCTCGAACCTCTATCCGCAGGACATCGAATGGGCGGTGGCCGAGTTGCCGAGCGTGCAAAGCCGCGGTGTCATCGCGTTCAGCGTGATGCGCGACGGCGACGAGACACTGGTCGTCTGTGCCGAGGGCAAGCCGGCGGAGGCCACGGCGCTGCGGCGTGCGATCGCGCATAAGGTCGCCGAATGCGCGGGCCTGCAGGTCGGTCACGTTGCGATCGTGCAGGCGGGCAGCTTGCCGCGGACCTCGAGCGGCAAGGTGCAGCGCCGCCGGACCAAGGCACAGTTCGAAGCCGGCGAGTTGGAGGAACACTCGTGAGCAAGCGCTGGCGCGAGATCATGCTGACGCTGTCGGGCGCGCTCACGCTCGCCGCCTGTCACGCGAAAGAAGCCGAGGTGACGCTGCCGCGCCCGGTCATCGCCGTGGTCGTGCATCGGGACAGCAAGCCCGTGCTCGCGACGCTGCCGGGCGAAGTCAACGCACGCTATGCGACGCCGCTGTCGTTTCGCATCGCGGGCAAGCTGATCGAGCGGAAGGTGCGGCTCGGCGATACGGTCACGGCCGGCCAGGCGATCGCGCGGCTCGATGCCGACGACGCGCAACGCAGCCTCGCGAGCGCGCAAGCCCAATTGATGGCGGCGCAGCATCGGCTCACCTTCGCCGAGCAGCAACTCGATCGCGACCGGGCGCAGGCGCAGGAACAGTTGATCTCGACAGCGCAGCTCGAGCAGACCCAGGATGCGTATGTGGCGGCCGCCGCGCAGCGCGATCAGGCGCTTCAACAGTTCGCGCTGCTGAAGAATCAGACGCAGTACACGGTCCTCACGGCGGACCATGCCGGCGTCATCACCGCCGAAGACGCCGATACCGGGCAGAACGTCGCGGCGGGACAAGCGGTCTACCATCTCGCCTGGTCCGGCGAGGTCGATATTCTGTGCGACGTGCCCGAGAGTCTGCTGAACGCGCTGGCGATCGGCAGCGCGGCCAGCGTCTCGCTGCCGGCCGCCACGGGCAGACGCTTCACGGCACACGTGCGGGAGCTGTCGCCGGCCGCGGACCCCGGCAGCCGCACCTATCGCGCGAAACTGACGCTCGATGCGCCAGGCCCCGAGGTCCGCCTCGGCATGACGGCCACCGTCACGTTCGCCGCGGCCGGCGAGGCGCAAGCGGACGACCCGATCACGCTGCCCGCCAGCGCGCTCTTTCACGACGGCAACGCGCCGGCCGTCTGGGTCGTTCGGCCGGGCGACCAAGCGCTGGAACTGCGCCGGGTCCAGGTTGGCCGCTACGACGACCGCACGATCTCGGTCGCGCGAGGCCTCACCGACGGCGAGCGCGTCGTGCTGCAAGGGGTGCATACCGTCAGCGCCGGCGAAACCGTGCGCGCGGTAGCGCCGTTGCATCCCGAGGACTTCGCATCATGAGAGCGCCGTTCGGCCAGGGGCCCGACGGAGCGGGCGGACCCGGTGGAGCGGGCGGACCGCGGCGGCCGGCAGCGGACGATACCGGCCGCTTCAATCTGTCCGCGTGGGCGATCCGTAACCAGGCGCTCGTCATCTTCGCCGTCGTGCTCGCGACGCTGTTCGGTGTGCTCGCCTATTCCCGGCTCGGACAATCCGAGGACCCGCCGTTCACGTTCCGAGCGATGGTGATCCGGACCTTCTGGCCCGGCGCGACCGCACGCCAGGTCGAGGAGCAGGTGACCGACCGGATCGGCCGCAAGCTGCAGGAAACGCCTCATCTCGACTATCTGCGCAGCTACTCGCGTCCCGGCGAATCGCTGATCGTCTTCACGATGAAAGACTCCGCGCCGGTGAACGAAGTGCGCGAGACGTGGTACCAGGTACGCAAGAAGATGGCCGACATCGCGGATACGCTTCCACCCGGCGTGCGGGGGCCGTACTTCGACGACGAGTTCGGCGACGTCTACACGAACATCTATACGCTCGCCGGCGACGGATTCTCGCCGGCGCAATTGCACGACTATGCCGACGAACTGCGCGGCGTGCTGCTGCGCGTGCCCGGGGTCGCAAAAGTCGATTATTTCGGCGACCCCGACGAGCACATCACGATCGAGATTCCCAACGCGCAATTGACGCGGCTCAGTATCACGCCGCAACAGCTCGCGCGGGCGATCAACGCGCAAAACGCGGTCACGCCGAGCGGCACGCTGACCACCGCGTTCGACCGCGTGTACGTGCGTCCGAGCGGCCAGTTCACCGACCTGAAGGCGATGGCCGACACGTTGATCGACATCAATCACCGCCTGGTTCGTCTCGGTGACATTGCCACGATCAGGCGCGGCTACGACGATCCGCCGGTCTCGCAGGTTCGCACCGACGGCCGTGCGGTGCTCGCCATCGGCATCACGATGCAGGCTGGCGGCGATGTGATTCAGCTCGGCAAGCGGCTCGATGCGCAGACAGCGGAATTGCGTGCGCGTCTGCCCGCGGGGCTCGAACTCGTCGAGGTGTCGAGCATGCCGCACGCGGTCTCGCATTCGGTCAACGGCTTTCTGCGGGCCGCCGCCGAAGCCATCGTGATCGTGCTGGCCGTGAGCCTCATCTCACTGGGCTGGCGCGCCGGCGTGGTGGTGGCGATCTCGATCCCGGTCGTGCTCGCGGTCACCGCGCTATGCATGAACGGCTTCGACATCGGCCTGCACAAGATCTCGCTCGGCACGCTGGTCCTCGCGCTGGGCCTGCTCGTCGACGATGCGATCATCGCGGTCGAGATGATGGCCGTGAAGCTCGAGCAGGGCTGGGGCCGCGCGAGGGCCGCGGCGTTCGCCTACAGCAGTACCGCATTTCCGATGCTGACGGGAACCCTCGTCACGGTGGCGGGATTCCTGCCGATCGCGCTGGCAAAATCGGCCACCGGCGAATACACGCGCTCGATCTTTCAGGTGTCCGCGATTGCGCTGATCGCTTCGTGGTTCGCGGCGGTCATGCTGATTCCGTTGCTCGGCTATCACCTGCTACCCGAACGCAAGGACACGACCGCACGCGAGACGCCTCGGCGCGCGCTTCGCAAGCTCCGCCGGCGCGACGACGCGCAGACGCGCCGGACCCCGGTCGCGGCGCCGCGCGCCAGCCGCTTTCATGACCGTCTGCGCGACTGCATCGCGTGGTGCGTGAAGCGGCGCCTCGTCGTGCTCGGCGTCACGGCCGCCTTGTTCGTTGCCGCGTTGGCCGGCTTCGCGCTCGTGCCGCAACAGTTCTTCCCGAGCTCCGAGCGGCCCGAACTGCTCGTCGACATGCGGCTGCCCGAAGGCGCGTCGTTCGAAGCGACGCTGCGCGAAGCCGCGCGCCTCGAAAAGACGCTGGCCGGCCGGCCCGAGATCGATCATCTGGTCGACTTCGTCGGCGCGGGCGCACCGCGCTTCTATCTGCCGCTCGACGTGCAGTTGCCCCAGCCCAACTTCGCCCAGCTCGTGATCACCGCGAAGTCCGTCGACGACCGCGCAAAGCTCGAACGCTGGCTCGCGAGCACGCTGCAAAACAGCTTTCCCGCCGTGCGCGCGCGCGTTTCGCCGCTCCAGACGGGCCCCTCGGTCGGCTATCCGGTGCAGTTTCGCGTCAGCGGAAGCGACCTCGCCACCGTGCGGGAGATCGCGGAAAAGGTCGCGGCTACGATGAAAGCCGATGCCCGCACAACGGGCGTCCATTTCGACTGGGACGAACCCGGCGAACGCTCGGTGCGCTTCGAGATCGACCAGCAGAAGGCGCGCGAGCTCGGCGTCACCTCGGAAGACGTGGCGAGCTTCCTCGCAATGACGCTGTCGGGCTATACGTTCACGCAGTACCGGGTCCGCGACCGCTTGATCAGCGTCGATCTGCGCGCGCCCCAGCGCGAGCGGGTCGACCCCGACGAGATCGTGAACCTCGCGATGCCGACGCCGAACGGCCCGGTGCCGCTCGGTGCGCTCGCCCACCTGAACAACGAACTCGAATACGCGGTGATCTGGGACCGCGACCGTCAACCGACGATCACGGTCCAGGCCGACGTGCGCGGCAACGCGTTGGATATCGACGTGACCCAGGCGATCGATCGCACGCTCGCGCCGCTACGCGCGTCGCTGCCGATCGGCTACCGGATCGAGACCGGCGGCGCCGGCGAGATCAGCGGCAAGGCGCAGGCGTCGGTGATCGCGCAGCTTCCGCTGATGCTCGTCGTGGTGCTGACGCTGCTGATGATTCAACTGCGCAGCTTCGCGCGCGTGCTGATGGTCTTGCTCACCGCGCCGCTGGGGCTCATCGGCGTGGTCGCCGCACTGCTGCTGTTCGGCAAGCCGTTCGGCTTCGTGGCGATGCTCGGCGTCATTGCGATGTCCGGCATCATCATGCGCAACTCAGTGATTCTGGTCGATCAGATCGAACGCAATATCGCCGCGGGCCAGGGGCGCTTCGATGCGATCGTCGGTGCCACGGTCCGGCGCTTCCGCCCGATCATGCTGACCGCCGCGGCGGCCGTGCTCGCGCTGATCCCGCTGCTGCAATCGGCCTTCTTCGGACCGATGGCGACCGCACTGATGGGCGGCATCACGGGCGCCACCGTGCTGACGCTGTTCTTCGTTCCCGCGCTGTACGCGACCGCGTTCAAGGTGCGGCACTTCGAACGCGGTGTGCGAACCGCGACCCCGACAATCGAATCTACGTGGAGCTGATCGTGGGCACAGACTGCAACCCCGTCGACGGGCCGGCGCTCGCGAGCGTGCCGCATTTCGCCGGCGCGCCGGGTCGAGCGCGGGCAGCGGCGATCCACGGTTGGCGCGCGGCGTTCGGCGCGGCCGCGACGATCGCGCTAGGCGCATGCTCGTTCGGTCCGGGCGGCGAGCCGCCCGCGATGCCCTCTCCCGCCCATTACGGCGTCGAGCCTCAGCCCGCGCAAACGGTCGCCGCGCTCGGTGTCGCGCAGCACTTCAGCACCGGCGCGCAGCCTGTGCCGCAATGGTGGCGGCTGTTCGAATCGACAGCGTTGAATGACCTCGTCGAAGAAGGTTTGCGCAACAGCCCAACCCTCGCTGCCGCCGACAGGCACCTGGCCGCCGCGCACGAACAACTGCGGGCGCAGATCGGCGCCTCGCTGCTGCCGTCGGTCGATCTGGTGGGGCAGGCCTCGCGCGGGCGCGATCTCGGCATTCCGGTCCCCGGCGGCCCGAACACGCTGCTTTACAACGAGTTCATCGGCGTAGTCCAGGCGCAATATACGTTCGACCTGTTCGGCGCGGTGCGTAAAGCCAACGCGGCCCGATCAGCGCGTGTCGAGATCGACGCATATCAACGCGAAGCCGCGCGCCGCGCACTGGCCACCAACATCGTCACGGCGACGATCGCGGCGGCGATGTTGCGCGCCGAGATCGACGCGACCGAGCGATTGATCGCGCTTGCGGGCGATCAGGCTCACGATACCGAACGGCATTACGAACTCGGATCGCTGACGCGCGTCGACGTGTCGACTGCCCGGCAAAGCATCGCCGCGCTCGAGGTCAGCGGGGCCGATCTGCGGCAACGGCTGACCGTGACGAGACATGCGCTTGCGGTGCTGCTCGGCCGCACGCCCGACGCGGCGCCGCCCGAGCCCGAGCTGGCGAGCCTGCACTTGCCGCGGGACCTGCCGGTCGTGCTGCCATCGGACCTGTTGCGCGCGCGGCCCGATATCGCGGCCGCCGAGTCGGCGCTGAGAGCCGCGGCAGACGACGTCGGCGTCGCGACGGCACAGCTGTTTCCGAGCCTGACGCTGAACGCTTCGATGGGACAAGGGGGGTTCAACTGGCCGCTCGCGCTGTCGGGCGCAGGCGCGATCTGGAGCATCGCCGCGACGATGTCGCAAGCGCTTTTTCATGGCGGCGCGCTCGTCGCGCAGCGGCGCGCGGCAATCGACGCCTACGAGGCCGCCGTGTTCGAGTACAAGCAGACCGTGCTGGCGGCGTTCGAAAACGTCGCGGACACGCTTGCGTCGCTCGAACACGACGCGCAGGCGCTCGACGCCGCGAGCGGCGCTGCCCGTGAGGCACGCGAGGCGTTCGACGATACCACGTCACGTCACCGGCTCGGCGCGCTGCCCGCTGCATCCGCCCGCGGCGGCGAGCAGCAGTACGAAGCAGCGAGGCTCGAAGAAATCCGCCTGATCGGCCGGCGCCTGGCCGATACGGCGACGCTGTTTCACGCGATGGGCGAACTGCCGGCGGGCAGCAACCAGACACCTGACCATCTGGCCGGCAAGTGATCGGCCCGCCGCTGCCGACGGCGCCCGCTTGCGTTCAGCCGGCGCGTCCCCGCGGAACGCCCACAAGGTAGGTCAGACCGATCGGCGAACCGTGCACCGGCAGTGTGCCGATGTCCCATTCGAAGCTCTGCTGGTCCGGGATACTCGCCACCATCTCACGCAATTCGTCGGGGTTGTAGATGCGCAGCATCGACACGATGCCGTCGAACAGACACAGCAGCGGGATAGCGGGCAGCACATAAGTGAGCGCTAGTCGCGACCAGCGAAACGGTCGGATCAGCGGAGTCAGCGCGAGCATCATCAGCGGCATCAGCAGGATGAACACGACACCGAGCAGCCGGTGGTCGGCACCTTCGACGATGACGATCGCGCGGCGCTTCGTCACCGCGTCGGCGAGGATCGCCCGCGCATCGTCCGGCCGGAAATGGTGGAAAGCGTTGAACATCGTGCGCACGCCGTCGAATCTCGATGGCACGTCCGTCGCGTCCACCGGTTCGCTCACATAGGCGACGCGGCCGGTTGCCCCGGCGGATACGCGCTCGTACGCGGCGCGATTGGGATAGAAGTCGGTCAGCTGCACCGTCACGCGTCCGGACTGCGCGAGCAACGGTGCAAGCGTCTGCCACGGGCCGCCCCCGCCCGAACACAGATCGACGATCCGGTCGTTGCCGACCCGCCGCATCGCTTCGCGCAGCTTGTCCGCGATGACGTTGAAGCCCTTGAGGGTATTCGCCAGGAAATGCAGCCAGTCCGTCCCGCCGTCACGGATCGCCCGTGGGCACCACGGCTGGTCTTCGATTTCGAGCAGATGCAGGCGCCGCATGATCACGCGGGCAACCGAGGTAACTGAAAACCGGCGGATTTCATAACGTGCCCTGGCAGTGTGCAACCGGGTAGACAGAGAAGGCCTGCACGCTAAACACCACGCCTGTCAGCCTTCGCGAGCGGCAACTTACTACCGAAGTTAAACGAGCCAACGCGCGGGCTTCTTAACGACGTCAGTCGACTATACGCTGAGCCGCGCCGACGACGTTAGCGGTTCGCATCCTGCATAATGACCACGCATGAGGATTTACCCGCATCATCCGCCGGACGGCGGCCGGGAGACGAGCGATGCAAAACGACAGACCGCCGCCGCGGCGGGTGACATATGAGAAAGGGATCCGGATCGGCGGCCCCGGCTGGTTCGGCCGGTTGCTGGCCGTCGCCCTGAGCGCGATCCTGTTCGTGGTGGCCGCGATGCTGTCGATCGTGCTGTTCGCCGTGCTGTTCGCGGTCGGCACGATCGTCGTCGGGTATCTGTGGTGGAAGATGCGCGCGTTGCGCCGGCAGACGGTCGCGTATGGCGACGACGCCCGCACCATCGACATGGAGGTCGTCCACAAGGACCCGCCCGACGACGATTCCGCGCCACGCTGAGGATCGGCTACGCGCGTGCCTCAAGCCGCAAGGGCCGCTTCGACGGCGCTCACGTAATTGCGAAAGCCGGCCTGCTGCAGCGCCTCTCGCAGTCGCAGGAGTTCATGTCGCGTGGCTTCGCTGAGCGGCGCCTGAAGCGCGAGTGCAAGCGCACGGCCACGCGCCGCGAAAAGCTCGGACCACGGCAACGGTTCGCGCTGTGTATAGGCCTCGAGTGCGTCCACGTAGTGCAGCATGCCAGCGGGATCGCCCGCCCCCAGCATCGCTTCGACGGCGTCGCGGTAAAACCACAGGTGATTGTGGCCGACCGCGCCGAGGCGCAACAGCGCCTCGCCTTCAGCCAGTAGCCGCGTACGCTCGTCTTCGTCGTCAACCGCACGGCTCAGTGCGCTCAAGGCCTTTGGCCCGGAAAACTGAGTCCCTACCTCGCGTGAGATGGCGAGTGCTTCGCGCAGCGCCTTCACCGCTTCACTACGGCATCCTTCGTCCAGTAACAGGCGACCCTGCATCTCCAGATTCTGCGCTTCGAAGCGGCGCGCACCCAATTGCCGGATCACACGCATTTCCTGCACCAGATGCTTGCTGGCCGCCTGCGCATCGCCCAGTTCCTGGCAGGCGAACACCCCCAGCGTCTCCCCCAGCAATTGGGCGCGAGGCTGCCCGATCAACTCGGCGGCGCGGGCGGCGGCGATTGCGTCCTCGCGAGCCTGACTTGCGTCGTTCAGATAAATGCGGCTGAAGCCCTGCATCGACAGATTGGCAACCTCGATGCGGCCGAACCCGTGTTCGCGGCTCATCGCTACGCATTCGCTGAAATGATGGAACGCGGTCCGCATGCGCCCCTGCGCATACGCCGCATCCGCCAGGCCGCCGAGCGCGCGAGCCTCTGCCTCGGGCAGACCGAGGCGCCGCGCGTAGCCAAGACCGCGCTCATGCTCGGCGCTGCAAGCGTCGATCTTGCCGAGCGGAAAGAGAATGTTGCCGCGCAGATAGTGGAGGCTTGCAAGCTCGGTCAGCCGGTTGTCTCGCTCTGCGATCTTTTGCGCTTGCGCGAGTAAGCCGAGTGCTTCGTCGAGCCCCTCGCTGACACGCAGACCTTCCGCGAGCCCGAGTTGGCAGTCGCAACGGGCGGCGTCGTCGGCCGCGGCGGCGAGTGCGGTGCGATACGTCAGGATCGATCCTGCGATGTCGCCCAGGTCGCGCTGAAGTTCGCCCTTGCAGCAGCTCAGTGCATGGCGGTCCGCGTCCGACTGCGCGATTTCGATGCCGCGCTCGGCCAGCCGCAGCGCGGCTTCGAAACGATGGGCGGCACGCTGCGCGGCCGCCGCGCCCAGGTAGGCGTGCGGCGCGTGCTCGTCTTCGGCGCGGTCGAGATGCTGGGCGTGCAGCGTGACATCGCTCTGTGCGAACCATTCGGCCGCGCGCAGATGAAGTTCACGGCGGCGCGCGCGCAACAACGTCGAGTAGGCGCTCTCCTGGATCAACGCGTGGGCGAACAGGAAGTCCTCGCCTTCCGGCAGCACGAGTGCATTGACGAGCAGGCCGTCGCAGACGTAGCCTGGATCGTCCACCAGCTGTCGCAGCAGCGCGAGGTCGAAACGCTGGCCGATCACGGCGGCCGCCTGGAACGCCAGGCGGTCACGGGGCGCGAGCCGGTCCATCCGCGCGAGCACGAGACTGCGGATCGACGCGGGCACGTTGCCGCCGCTGCCTTCTTCAGCGTTGCGCAGCAGTTGTTCGAGAAACAACGGGTTGCCGCCCGCGCGCTCGATGCAGGCGAGCGCGACGCGCTGGGTCGCATCGATGAAATTGCCCGCCAGGCTCAAAGCCTCGTCCTTGCGAAGCGGTCCGAGATCGATCGTGGCGAACGGGGTGTCGCGGCAACGTGCGCGCCAGCCTGCATCGATCGGATCGCCTTCCACGCGCGAAGTCGTGACCAGCAGGCCTGTGCCGTCGGCAATGCCTGACGCGAACGCCGACAGGTAGCCGATGACTTCGGAATCGGCCCAATGCAGGTCTTCGACGACGATGAGCGTCGCCGCATGGGCGCAAGCGTCCTCGGTCAGCCTCACGGCGAGCGCCTGCTTGCCGCGCTTGCGCGCGCCGTGGTCCATGGCCTCGTAGATGGTTTGCCATTCGGCGGCCTGCGGGAGGTCGAGGAAGTCGTACAGAAACACGATCTGCTCGGCCTTGACGATACCTTGGGTCGCGACCTGCGCGGCGGCGGCCTGCCGCGCTTCACTCGATGCACCGGCCGGTAAGCCGAGCAGGCTTCCAATGATGGTCCGCACCGGATCCTGGCCCTTGCCGACGCCGAAATCGAGCACGAGGCTCCGATGGAGCGTGAAGCCCTGTGCCTGCGCATGGCGGCGCATCTCGTCGACGAGCCGCGTCTTGCCGATCCCGGCTTCGCCTCGCACATGAACGACATGCCCTGCGCGCCTTGCCATGCACGCGTGAAGGATGCCGTGAAACTGTTCGAGCTCGGCTTCGCGTCCGACGAAGCGGCTGCGGCTCGTCCTGACGGGCTCGCTGCCAAGCGCGACGAGCCGCCATGCCCGCACCGGCGTGTCGATGCCCTTGAAGCGCCGCTCGCCGATTGCTTCGCAACTGGCGGCGTCGCCGAGCGTGCGCGCCGCGTCGTCGGATATCCAGGTTTCGCCGGCGGCCGCGGCTGCCACGAGCCGGGCGGCCAGGTTCACCGGATCGCCATGCACGGTGTAGTCCTGCGCGTCGGCGCGGCCCAGCGCGCCCGCGATGACCTCGCCACTCGCAATGCCGATATGCGCCTGCAACGGCCGCCCGGTCTGCGCGGCCAGCCGCGCCAGGCCGTCGTGAATGTCGAGAGCGGCACGGGCGGCGCGCAGCGTGTCCGTCTCGTGCGAGCGGGGCGCGCCGAACAGCGCCATCACCGCGTCGCCGATGTGCTTGTCGATCGTGCCGCCATAGGCGAGCACGATCCCGTCGACCAGCGCCGTGTAGCGTCCGATCAGCGCGCGCAAGTCTTCGGGATCGAGCGAGCGCGACAGCGTCGTGTAGCCGCAGAGATCGGCGAACAGAATCGTGACCTGCCTGCGCTCGTCCGCGGGCACGTCGTTGTCGGCGAACGTCCGGGGCGGTAGCGGCGCGGCCGCCGTTAGCGCGCCTGCCGCCGCGGCCAGAATGCGTTTACGGTGGCCGAGCGACTGTACCCCCAGCTCTTTCAGGTCGACGTCGGTCAGCTGCCCGACCAGCGACATGTCGATGTCGTTTGCCGCGAACGCGTGGGCGTACTGCTCGAGCCCGAGGTCCCGCAGCCATTTCTCGATATCCATGTTCGTCGCCCCGCCTCCGATGCGTGGCCCCGCGGGCAAAAGCTCAGACGAATAGCGCGCGTGCCGGCCGCTGGCGTGAACGGCCCGGAGTTGCACGGCCTTTGCATGGAGCTCGCCAGGTACGGGGCCGATGAATAACCAGTGTAGGTGTCCGATAAGCACGCTGCATCGCGTTTGACAGCCGTTCGAGCCGCGCAGGATACTGGCTGGCGCGCCCCACGGCGCCCTTGCATTCGACCGGGAATCCACGTGAAGCCGGGCAAGACCGTTTCCGTCTCCGAGATCCCGCTGCGCTCGCGTTTGGCGGGTCTGCCAGGCGACGTGGCGGCGGGCGCCGTTTCGGCGCTCGTCATGCTGTGCTATGCGATGAGCCTCGGCACGATGATCTTTAGCGCCGATCTTGCCCGCTACGCGATGCTGGGCGTGCCCACCGCGCTCGTGAGCTGCGTCGTCACGGCGCTCGTGATCGCCCTGACGAGTTCGATGCGCGTCAATATTGGCGGTCCCGACAGCAACGCCGCCGCCTTTCTCGCCGGCGTGGCGGCGGGGGTGGCCAGCAGCGTGCGCGCGGACGGCGGTTCACCGCAGACGCTGATCCTCACTGTGCTGATCGCCATCGCGCTCTGTTCGCTCATGACGGGCATCGTGCTCTATGCGATCGGCTCGTCGAAGCGCAGCCGCTCGTTGCAGTTCCTGCCCTATCCGGTGCTCGGCGGATTTCTCGCAGGCACGGGCTACCTGCTGCTCGCCGGGGCGTTCCGCGTGCTGACGGGCCAGCCGCTGCAGTGGCACACGCTCGCGTTGCTCGCGCACCTTCACTGGCTCACATGGGTTCCGGCGCTGGTCGTCGGCGTGCTGGCCACGGTATTGATGCGCACGTGGCAGCACATTGCCGCGCTGCCGCTCACGCTGGCCTTCGGCGTCGTGCTTTTCTACGTTCTGTTGCAGGTTGCCGGAGTTTCGATCGACGACGCGCGCGGCATGGGTCTGCTGCTGCCGCGCGTCAAGCTACACCTATCCGGGCTGCCGGAGTTGCACCTGGCCGCGAGTCTCGGACGGGGCGGCATCGACTGGTCGGCGGTCGGCGCGCATCTTCCCGAGAGTCTGGTGGTGACCTCGGTGTCGGCCGTGACGATCCTGATGAATTCGACGGCGATCGGCGCGGCCACCGGGGAGGACGTCGACCTCAATCGCGAAATGCGCGCCGCCGGCCTCGCCAATCTCGCGAGCGGACTGCTGGGCGGCATGGTCGGCTACCAGTCGTTCAACCGCTCGATGCTCAACGCGCGGGTGGGCGCGACGAGCCGGGTGGCGGGCGTGTTCGCCTCGCTGGCGTGTGTGGTCGTGCTCGCCACTTCGCCGGGCATCGTGGCGCTCTTTCCGGTGCCGGTGCTGGTCGGCCTTCAGCTCTTCATGGGGCTGCGCTTGCTCGTGCATTGGCTCGCGGGCGCCTGGACCAAGCTCAACTGGTATGAGTATCTGCTCGTGCCCGTGATTCTCGGCACTATCGCGGCGTATGGCGTGATCGTCGGCGTAGGGGTGGGCGTCGTTGCAGCATGTGTGATGTTCACGCTGCTCTACGGTCGGGTCGGCTGCATACGCATGGAGTTCGACCTGCGCGCGCGGACCTCGAATGTCGAGCGCAGCATCGAAGACACCCAGGCTCTGCGCGCAATCGGCCCCCAGGTATGCGGAATGTGCCTGCAAGGGTTTCTGTTCTTCGGCACGGCCAATTCGATTCTGCAGCGCCTTCGCGAGCGATTCGGCGCCGGGAATCCGTCGCAGGTCCGCTTCGTCGTGCTCGACTTTGCGGCGACACATGGCATGGATGCATCCGTATCCATCAGCTTCGTCAAACTCAGGCAGCTCTGCGCCGCAAGAAGCGTGGACCTCGTGTTGACAGCGCTGCCGCCGCGCTCGCGCGATCTGCTCGTGAAGACCGGCACGCTCAATCTGAAGATTCATGAATTCGATACGCTCGATGCGGGTCTCGAATGGATCGAAGACAAACTGCTCGCGTCGAACTCGCTCGCGATCGCGCATGGCGGCGATTTGCGGGCGATGCTCGAGCCGCATTTCACGGCCGGCGCGTTGAACGGCTTGATCGCGTGTCTGGAGGTGCAGGATCTGCTTTCGGGGCAGGCGCTGTTTCGTCATCGCGAGCCGGGCGACGCGCTGTATTTCGTCGAGCAAGGACGTGTCGCGATCTCGCTGCCGCTCGCCGACGGCCGCTCGGCGCGTCTGCGCTCGTTCGGCCCGGGCACGGTCGTGGGGGAAATGGCGGTGTACACGCAGCAACAGCGCAGCGCGGATGTGATTGCCGAGGCACCGACGCGCGTGTACCGCCTGTCGATCTCCCGGCTGCTCGAACTCGAACAGCAGGATCCGGCGACAGCGCAACAGTTGCATCGGTTTCTCGTGAAGACCATTGCGTTGCGTCTTGCCGTTGCCGACGAGGCATTACGCGCGGCCTTATAAGCGGCAGCGCCCCTGACCGGCGGCGCCCCCAACCCGTCACCACGTCCCGCGAAATGCCTGCTGTACCTTGACGGGATCGGTCACGCCGTTGGCCACCAGCAATTGCGTCAGCAATCGCGCCTTCTGCGGATTCAGATCGAGCGATGCGACGAAACCGCGCTTGTCGTCGTCCACCTCGACGTTGCGGTTCACGAACCCCGACACCAGGCGCGTCGAGCGAACCACCACGATGCCTTTTGCCGCCGCGCGGTCGAGCGCCGCGAGGGCTTCCTTCGACATGTCACCATCGCCTTCGCCGGCGACGACGATGCCCTTCGCGCCATCGGCGATCGCATGATCGATCTGGCGGCCATCCATGTTGCTATGCGCGTAGACGATATCGACGCGCGGCAATTGCCCACTCGCGGGCAGGCTCAGCGCAGCGCGCCTCGATTGCACCGCCGGCATCACGAAGCGCACGCTGGCCGGATCGACATAACCGATCGCGCCGGCATTCGGCGACGCGAACGCCTGTACCGCCGTGGTATTGGTCTTGGTGATCCAGCGCGGCGCGTGAATCTGGTCGTTCATCACGACCATCACGCTTCGGCCACTCGACTGCGGGCTCGCCGCCACTTCGACGGCTTCGTACAGATTGCCGGGGCCGTCGGCGCTCGCGGAACCGCCCGGTCGCATCGAGCCGACCAGCACCACCGGCTTGTCGGAGCGCAGCACGTTGCTCAGGAAGAACGCCGTTTCCTCGATCGTATCGGTGCCGTGCGTAATCACGATGGCGTCGGCCTCGTTCCGCTCGAAGACCTCGTCGATCCGCCGCGCAAGCTGCAACCAGATCCTGTCGTTCATGTCCTGCGAGCCGACGTTCGAGATCTGCTCCGCGCTGATGCTCGCGAGCTTCTCGATGCCCGGCACGCCGCGCACCAGTTCCTGCCCCTTCACGTTGCCCGAGTTGTAGCCGATCGCCGAACGGGGATCGGCCGTTCCCGAGATCGTGCCGCCGGTGGCCAGCACCAGAACACGCGGCGTTGCCGTGACGGCGTTGGCCTGTTGCGATGGCGCGTCGGCAGCCTGTGCGCAGGTACCCGCGGCAAGTGCCGCGATCAGCAGTGCCGCCGAACCGCACAGCCGCCTTGCTTTTCTATCGATCGTGTTGCCGTTCATCTTGCTCTCCTCCATCGTTTAAAAGAGTCGCGTGCGTATGCACGCGACCTGTGACCGGAACAACCTTCGTCGCTCACGCCGCCGACGACATCTTTCTTGGTTGCGTCAGCATGGCGGGTTGAAGAATCTCGTCGAGCTGCGCCTGACTCAACAGCCCTTTGTCGATCACGATCTGCGCGACGCTTTTGCCCGACGCAAGCGCTTCCTTCGCGACTTCGGTCGAGTGCGTATAGCCGATGTACGGGTTCAGCGCGGTCACGATGCCGATCGAGCTCTCGACGATCGCGCGCAGCCGCTCGCGATTCGCGGTAATGCCGTCGACGCATTTCGACGCGAGCGTGAGGCACCCTGCGCGTAAATGGGCGACGCTCTTGAACAGGCTGTGCGCGATGATCGGCTCGAACGCGTTGAGCTGGAGCTGCCCCGCTTCGGCGGCGAAGCTCACCGTCACATCGTTGCCGATGACTTCGAACGCGATCTGGTTGACGACCTCCGGAATCACCGGATTCACCTTGCCCGGCATGATGCTCGAACCCGCCTGCACCGGCGGCAGGTTGATTTCGCCGAGGCCCGCGCGAGGACCGCTCGAAAGCAGGCGAAGATCGTTGCAGGTCTTGGAGAGTTTTACGGCGACGCGCTTCAGTACGCCGGAGAGCTGCACGAACGAACCGACATCCTGCGTCGCTTCGATCAGATTAGGCGACGTGGTCAACGCGATACCGGTTATTTCGCTCAAGTGCCTGCATGCAAGCTGCGCGTATTCCGGATGTGTATTGATGCCGGTGCCGATCGCCGTCGCGCCGAGATTGATCTCGCAGATGAGCTGGGCCGCTTCCTTCAGCCGCTCTTCGTCTTCGCCGAGCATCACAGCGAAGGTGCTGAACTCCTGGCCGAGCGTCATCGGTACGGCGTCCTGAAGCTGCGTGCGGCCCATCTTCAGGTCGTTGCCGAATTCCACCGCCTTGCGTTCGAACGATGCGCGCAACACGCCCATCGCGTCGACCAGTTGCATGATGCCCGCGTATGCGGCGATCTTGAGCGCGGTCGGATAGACGTCGTTGGTGCTCTGGCCGAGATTCACGTCCTCGTTCGGATGGAGAACCGCATATTCGCCGCGCTGTTGCCCGAGATGTTCGAGCGCGAGATTGGCGATGACCTCGTTCGCGTTCATGTTGGTCGACGTGCCCGCGCCGCCCTGAATCACGTCGACGACGAAATGCTCGTGCGCGGTGCCTGAGCGCACTTGCCTGCATGCGTGCACGATGGCCTGCATCTTCACTGCGCTCAACAGGCCGAGATCGTAATTCGCGAGCGCGGCGGCTTGTTTCACGCTCGCCAGTGCGTTGACGAGGTTCGGATACACGGAGATCGGAATACCCGTGATGGGAAAGTTTTGCAGCGCGCGCAGCGTGTGTACGCCGTAGTACGCGGTCGCGGGCACGGCGAGATCGCCGAGAAGGTCGTGTTCGATACGTTCGGTCGGTGCAAGCATGATTACCTCTCAGGTTCTGAAATCGACAGGCGAGCGGGGTCATCCGGCACACCTCGTGTGCAGGTCCGTCGCATTGACTGGGTGATGCGGTTGGGTTATCGAGGCGGCACTGTCGCGCAGGCGACACACTGCTTCGCGAGCACGTCGGTCGGATCGACCACGCTCACGCGCGCGCCGTTCGCGCCGATCACATACGGCTCGCGAATCAGCAGCGGCAGTTCCGTGCAGCCGAGAACGATCACTTCGACGCCGTCGGCGACAAGCCCGTCGATCGCCGCGGCGAGGTCTTGCTGGCACCGCCCCGCCGTGAATCCGGCCTTCACGCCTTCCTTGCCGTAGATCGCGTCCATCACGCGCGCCTGCAGCGCGGGTGCCGGCACGACCTGCCGCAAGCCGTGCGATTCGAGCGCCTTTTCGTAGACGCCGCTCGCGAGCGTGCCGCAAGTCGCGAGCACGCCGACCGAGCGCAGCGCGGGAAACGACTCGCGCAGATAACGCACCGTCACCGTCAGCATATTGACGATCGGCACGCCGAGATAAGGCTGTATCCGCTCGACGAAGGCATGCGCCGTATTGCACGGGATCGCGATCAGATCCGCGCCGCCCGTTTCGAGTTTCTTGCAGGTCGCATAGAGCGAGATGGTCGGGTCGGGTCCATCGCCGATCAGATTCTCCGTGCGATCCGGGATCTGCGGGTTCTGCTCGACGAGCAGCTTGATGTGGTCCTGATCGCGCCGCGCGGGCGTCGCGCGCACGATCTTGTGAATGAAATCGACGGTGGCCGCCGGACCCACGCCGCCCACCACGCCGACCTTGAAGATCGTCTCGGGCGTGTGGTACTGGCCGCACACCACGTACTGCGCATAAGCCAGGTTCGAATCGACGAGCGGCACGCGCAACGCACCGAGTTCGTCCGCGACCAGCGCGATCTCGGTGAGCCCCGGCACGATGACGTTGGCGCCCTGTTCGATCAGGTCCTCGCACGCCGCCCGCAGCAACTCGGCCGGACGGCCACGCAGATTGCCGCTCTTCACGCCATCCTCGCCATAAACGGCCTCGGTGACGAAATCGATGCCGTCGCCGATGCGCGGGTGGATCACTTCGAACTCGGGCGCCGCGAAGTACTGCTCGAACAGGCGCCTGCGCCGCGTATGCGCCGACGCGAGCACGCCCACGCGGCGCACCGCGGGAAATCTTCTGCGCACGTGGCTGCGCACCGCATCGATCATGTCGACGATCTGCAGCGGCGAATTGGCTTTCAGTTCGTCGATGAACGTGTGACTCAGGAAGCACGGCAGCACGACCGTCGTCACGCCGCGCTTCTCGAAGCTGCTGATCAGATCGAAGACGTACAGCTTGCGCTGCGTCAACGTCTCGCTGTCGGCATCGGCGCTGCGAAACGGCTGCTGCTCGAAGATCGCATCGAAGTGCTCGGCGTCGCGCGTGGCCGGCGTCGATTTGATCAGTTTGAAGAACACGTCCGCGCTCGCGAGCGGGCCGAGCCCGCCCACCACGCCGAATTTGCGCGCGCTCGTGGCAGCCGTTGCGTCCATGCCGCTCATTTCGTCTCGCCTTCGAGCTGGCCGAACGAAGCCGTCGCCATCGCCGTGCGGCGTTCCTGCCGCGTCACGCGCCGGCCCTCCCACTTCGCGATGGCTGCCGTCGCGATGCTGTTGCCGATCACGTTGGTCGCCGTGCGCCCCATGTCGAGAATCTGGTCGATCGCGAGCACCAGCACGACGCCCGATGGCGGCAAATGGAACATCGGCGCCACGGCCGCGACGACCACCACCGAGCCGCGCGCGACACCCGCCATGCCTTTGCTGCTCACCATCAGCACGAGCAGCATCACGATCTGCGTGCCGATCGGCATGTCGATGCCGAACGCCTGCGCGATGAAGATCGCGGCGAAGGCCTGATACATCATCGAGCCGTCGAGATTGAACGCATAGCCGAGCGGCAACGTGAAGCCGACCACTTTCTTGTCGACGCCGAATTCCTCCAGCTTCTCCGTCAGGCGCGGATACGCCGCCTCGCTGCTCGCGGTGGAGAACGCCAGCATCGCGGGTTCGCGGATCGCCTTGAGCAAAGCCCAGACCGGCTTGCCGAGAAACGCGTAGCCGGCGAGGATCAGCGCCGCCCACAGCAGCGCGAGCCCCGTATAGAAGCTGGCGACGAGCTTGCCGTACGTCGTCAGCACGTCGAGGCCATGCACCGTGATCGCCGATGCCAGCGCGCCGAACACACCGACGGGCGCGAGACGCATCACATAGTCGGTCAGTTTCAGCATGGTGGGCACGAGCCCTTCGACGCCCGCGATCAGCGGCGCGACGCGCGGGTCGGACTTGATCACGCTGAGCACGATGCCGAACATCACCGAGAAGACGAGGATCTGCAGGATATCGTTGCGCGCCATCGCATCGACGATGCTGGTGGGGAACGCGTGTGTGACGAAGTCCTTGAAGTTCAGGCTCGACGTGTTGAGGCCGGTGGCCACGTCAGCGCTCGTCTGGGTCATGTGCAAGCCCGCGCCCGGTTGCAGCAGGTTCGCGAGCACGAGGCCGAGCGCGAGCGAGAACAGCGACGCGCACAGGAACCACGCGATCGAGCGCAGACCGATGCGGCGCACGTCGCTCGTACCCTCCATGCCGGCGAGACCTGACACGAGCGTGGCGAACACCAGCGGCGCAATGATCATCTTCACGAGCCGCAGGAAGATATCGGTGACGATGGAAAAGTAGCCGGCGATCTCCTTCGCCTGCGCGGCATCGGCCGCCGTGCGATGGCAGACATAACCGACGGCCACGCCGAGCAGCATGCCGGCGAGGATGTAGAGGGTAAGCCGATTCTTCATGTGTCTCCGTCCTGAGATTATTTGTGACTGGACGGAATTCTAGAGACGGCAGAAAAGACGTGAATGCTAGTGTTGCATACGGCTATGCAAGTTTCGCATAACGCGGGATAACCCTATCGGCGCTATTCGGCTGACCCCGACGAGGCCCGCAGATGCCGCCACAGCGTATCGAGCAGTTCAGTGCGGTTCGTGAGGTCGCGATACACGCGCAACTCCAGCTCCAGTTGCCATTCTGAGCGGCCGGCCGAGACAAGCTGGCCACTGTCGAGTTCCGCGGCGATCGAGCTCTTCGGCAGCCAGGCGACACCCTCGCCTTCCAGCACGAGCTTCTTCACGACCTCGGCCATGTCGGATTCGTAGTGAAGATGCAAGGCGGGCGACGCTTTGCTCTGCTCCATCAGCAACGCGAAGCAGCGCCCAAAGTAGCTCGTCTCCGTATAGGCGATGAACGGCATCGGATGTTCGATCACGCCGGGCAGACGGTACACGTGCGCAAGCCGCTGATTGGGCCTGCATACCGGCATGAAAGTATCGACGCCCACGGTCACGCATTCGTACCTGGTCGGATCGAGATGCAACGGCAGCTGCGGATGGTGATAAGCGAACATCAGCTCGCAGTTGCCGTTGACCAGCATCAGTATCGAATCGTGCACGTTCGCCGGAATCACGCGCGCGCGCACTTCGCCGACATGCTTCGATAGCGTGCGCAGCCACGGGGGCAGGAAGTTGAGCGCGATCGTGTGGCCGGCTGCGATCTGCAGGCTCGTGCCGGCGATGCGCCGTTCGGTGCGAATGATGGCGCGCGTGTCGAACAGCTTGTCGAGGATGTCTTCGGCCGCGTCACGAAATAGTTGCCCTGCCGGGGTCAGGGTCGGCGGAAAGCCGCTGCGATCGACGAGATCGGCGCCGACCCATTGTTCGAGCGACTGGATCCGTCTGCTGAAACCCGATTGCGTGACGTTGCGAAACTCCGCTGCCCGGGAAAAGCTCTGATAGCGGGCGAGCGCGATGAAGTCTTCGATCCACTTGATTTCCATCAGCCATCGGTCTCCGGTCCGGCGACGAATGGACTCGCCGCTGCGCCCGCGATTCTACGCCTGGCCGTGCCGCACGCTGACTATGGGACCGGCGTCAAACCGCCATGCACAGGTACTTGATCACGAGGTAATCATCGATCCCGTAGTGCGAGCCCTCCCTGCCGAGACCCGACTGCTTCACGCCGCCAAACGGCGCGATTTCGCGGCGATGGAAAGCCAATCGGCGCTGCCGAGCCGTATCGCCGATGCGAACGACCCAACATCCCGGCCCTCCCTACGAGCCCATTGCGCGTCGCCATGCTCGCGACGCGCGCCACCCCATCAACGATCCCGTCACGCTGGCGAGCTTTCGGTGTTCAGCTTCGACACCGCACCCGTCTTCTCGTCGTAGCGGTAGCCTTGTTTCTCGAGTTGAGCGCTGATCGTTTCGACGATCACCTGCTGCTGAATCTCCTTGCGCAGCAATTCATGCTCCGGCTTGAGCTGGGCCAGTTCAGCGGCAAGCCGGCGGCTCAATGTCGCTTCGCCTGCGCCGCGGGCAAGGACGACCACCATTTTTTCATTCGCCTGAGCCAGTTGCTGCTTCAGTGCGTTCGAGTAGTCGGACCATTTCCTGACGGTCTCCCGCGCTTCGGCAATTGCGGCGGCATGCGTGTCCGCGTCGCGCGTCATCTGCTCCTTCAATGCTTCGAGCTGCTGAGAGTCGGCACTGACCGGCGACGCCGACTCCAGGCCCGCGACGTTCTCGCTCGCCATCGCGCTTTCGGCCAGTTCGGCCGCGCGCTGCTGCTCCGCGTCGGCACGCTCCTGCGCTTCGGACAAGCTGGCCGACAGTCTCGCGATTTCGGAGGCGCCCGCATCGCGCTCATCGGTCAGGCTGGCGATCCGCGTCTGGACATTCTGCAATTCAAGTGCGGCGGCATTCCGTTCCGCCTGCGCGCCCGCGACCTGTTCCCGGCGGGCCGCGTGCGCTTCCTGCTCGGCCTGCAGCTCCGCGCGAATCGCTTCGAGCTCGCTTTGAAGACGAGCGACCGCTTCGGAATGCGCCGCTTCCAGCGTCGCACGCTCCGTTTCGTCGGCCGGCGTTTCGACGACTGACCCAGCCGACTCGTTCGCCACCTCGCCCTCGCCCACGGCGTCGGTCTCCTCGTGCGAAACCGCTCCGCGCTCCGCGGCCAGTTCCGCGCTCTGCAGTTCCGCTTCGAGGAGCGAAACGCGCTCTGCAAGTTCCTGCGCGCGCTTCTCCGCCGCGTCGGTCCGTTGCACCGCGAGCGCAATGTCCTCTTCGAGCCCGGCTACTGCGTCGACTTTCTCGTCGTAGGCGCTCGTCATCTTATCCAGTTGGACTTGCAGCGCATCGAGTTCCTGGACGGTGGCTTGCAGTTCCGCGAGCGCGTCGTCGCGCTCGTTGCTGGCGTCGTCGACACGCTGGCGCATCGCGGCGAGGCGTCGCGCCACTGCGCGTTCAGCTTCATCCTGCGCTGAGCTCCACAGCCGGTCGAGCGCATCGCGCATGGTGTCGGTCACGGTTTCAGGCAACGCAGGACGTTCGACGACCTGCGGCACCCGCGGGGCGCGCGTTTCACGCCACTTGCGCAATGCCGCTGCCACCGCGACCACCGAGCCTGTATGGACTTCGGACCAGATGGCTACCGGAGAAACCTTCTCGCCCTCTTCGGCCATCCGGTTTGCGATTTCAGCGACGAGCTCGTCCGTGATCGTAATGTTGCTTGACATGCCTGCCTCGACAAAGTGCACGTGGTGACGAATACCGTTTCGTCGTTCGGGAGGCGGCCCCGCGCTGGGACTCGCCTCGCATACCTACGAATTGTCGAGCACTTCCCCGGCGGTCAATCGTTCGAAAAGCCGCGGTTACGGGGAGGTATTCATCGGATTGCGCCATCAAAGGTCCGGTGTCGGCCGCGCTGTCCGTGATCGGCAGTTCGAGAAATTCGACGGTCGGCCAAGGCTGCGGCTCGGCCACGGCCGCGTGCGATTCAAGCGCACGCAGTACCGGTGCAGCGACACCGGTCCGGTCGCGCAAGGTCAGCACGCGAGCGACGCCGAGCATGCCGAGGCCCGCGAGCAGGCGCACGACCATGTTCGCCTTCTCGGCGGTGGGAAACACCGAAGCGTGCGTGGTGAGGCGTCGAATATCACGGCCCGATGCCGGGTTCGCGATCACGCCGACGGTGATGGCTGATGACACTGGCTTGTCTCCTGTGCGCGAGTAGCGAAGCGACTTGCTGTGATGAAGCGCGCTTGCTTTCGCGTTTGCTTGTCTGCCAGCGATACCGCAAAGGTCGGGCCAGTTGCTTGCGCGCCGTGCGCACACGCCGAAAGCGCCGTATTCACGGGGTGGACGCGGAAGTCGGACGTTCGCGGCCGCTTTCATCAGACCTGCGCTGCGCAGTTCACTGTGTCTCACGGGCCCGTCCCGCGACGCGGTGCGCGGCTCACAGCACGTCGCGACGCTTGCGCGGTACCGCGCCAGACAAGGGTTTGCTCGATGCGACCAGCGTCTCACTCATCTCTGAGACGTTCGTCTCACGCCCCTGACGTGCTGCGCCGCAATGTGATCGCTCAGTGTGGATGTGCTACAAGACAGGGACGCGCGGTTATCACCGCGAGACAGGCCCATATGAGTCAAACCCGCGGACGATATGCGGGAGTTCGGGACAGCGCGCAACGTCAGCCCCGTCACGTGAAAAAATCTCCAGCCAACCGGCAGGGGCAACCGTACGCGAAAGCGCCGCCTCGAGACTCCGCACAAACCGCTTCGATTTTCAAAACACGTTCCTTCCAGTTCCTCGTCGATGCTGTCGGCGCTGAGAACATCGCGTTAGGACTTCAATCCAGCATGACGCGAGTGGCTGAACTGACAAAAGGTGAACGGTTCACGCCCGAGACCGCATTTCACATGGAAACCACGCTTGGGCTACCGCACGGCTTCTTTGACCAGCCCCATCCGGTTCTCTCGGTCGAAACCATAGCGCGCCTGAAGTCGCCGCTTGATTTCGCGAGCCTGGATGATGAGCGGGAAATCGTGACTGAAGAATCCAACACGGTGCTTGCACCGGACGGCGGCCAACCATCATCTACTGAAGATAACCTGTCCAAGGAAACGGAAATGCCGAAGAAAGCAACTGGCGGGTCGCCGGGGAACGCCAGGAGCAGTAGACGCGAAACGACCCTGCAGCTCGCTGTACCGCACAAAGCTTCGCAATCGAAACAGAAAGCAGCGTCTGACCAATCCAGCAGCAACCGCTGGCGCTGGAAGACGAGGCCACGGTCGCAAAAGTTCGACCGGTTAACCTCCACGTTCTCACGGGTCGCAACGGATCGAAAGCAAGGTTGGGTGTGGTGATGTCCATGAGCGGCTTGGCCTGCCCGCTGGCTGGCTGGATACGCCGCGATCCGAAGCGGAGATTCCGGAATCGGTGTCGCGTTTGCTGACCCCTGCTTCGCGCGGTCGCGAGCCTGTTGAACGACAGGAGCCGCTCGCCAACGCATCCAGCGAAATCCTGCGGGAAAAGGCGGCAGATGCGAAGGCAAAGGTGCGCGGCTCACGCCCGCGCAGGGGTGTCGCGAGCGCTCTGGAAAGCGCCTCACCTGTTTCCGCCGATTCCGTAGCAGCGAACGGGATGAGTGTCAGCCAGCGAAATCATTCAGGCGATGCCTCCGACGAGCCAGCCGGTCGCAATGCCGCCAACGGCGATAGTGGGCTCCCGTCCGTCCCAGCGGCAAAAAGTGAGCCGCTGCCAGTCCGGCGCGCGTCAAGCAGGTTGTCGCCTCACTCATGCAGCCAGAGGCTGTTTATTTGCGCCGATCGACGCCATCTCAACGACTGAGTCACGTTC
>NZ_JACHDK010000033.1:0-48888 GCF_014201005.1 Paraburkholderia lebeckiae
ATGCGTTCGCGTCCGCCCAACGCGTCCGTGTGGGCAATGCGGTTACCCGCACTGTCGTACTCATAGCGGTCGATGCTGCGCTGCCCGTTGGCTAACACCGGCCGGGCGATCTCGATCAGCTGGTTGGCCCTGTCGTACGTGTAATCGGTGCGTCGTCCCAGCTCGTCGGTCGACACGCGCAGATTTCCCACCGCGTCATACGAGAAGTTCTTGCTATACCCCATCGCATCCCACGACTGCGCCACCGCCGGCTGCGCGAGACCGTAGTTCCACTGCTGGGTGCTCAGATGACCGTTCGCATCCTTCAGGCCCACGAGGTTACCGGTCAGATCGTAGTAGTACGTGGTGAGCGGAGCCATCTCTATCTGCGCCCCGTTCTCCAGCGTGACCATGACAGTCGGCTCGCGTTTGAGCGTGAGAGAACCCATCGTGTTATACGACGAGTAGGTCCAGTTGCCGCGCCCGTCCCTCTCCGCCGACACCTCACCGAACGCGTCGTGCTGCTGCAGACGGTCGATCGTCATGTCCTTCGCCAGTTCCTCGATCACACCGACGATGTCGACATTGGTGACCGGGTTATTGCGCGTGCCGGTGAGGAAGTAGCTCTGCCGCTCCATCAACACGTTGCCGGTGGCATCCATTGCGAGGTAGCGGTACTCGTACTCGACGTTCGTCGGCAGATCGCCCGCGTCGAACAGGAAGCGACCGGCGGCGTCGCGAGTGAGGATCGCCGTTTTGAACGGCCGATCATAGTCATCATCCTGCTTTGTCGATTCGCGGTAGTACAGCGTGATCGTATCGACGTTCGTAAGCGGCGCGCCGCTGCTGTCCGTCGGCGAAAACTGGAAGATCGACGGCAGTGCGCTGCCCGTCAGCGTCACGCCCGAATCCGTGTTGACGCCGATCCTGATGTCGCCCTGACCCATCGAGAGCGGCCGGCCCGCCGTGTCGTAAGCGGTGAACCTGATCGAATAGACCGAGTCAGGCTGCAATCCCGCTTTCGTTGTGTCCCACAGGAAGTCGCCCGCCATGCCGGACAACGTCGTGTACTGCGTGGTGCCGTCCTGCTCCCACGACACGACCATGTGGTCCGTGCCGGCCGGTTGGCTATGAAACACCACAGTCGATTTCAGGTCCACAAGGTAGCCGAGCGCGAACGACGGCGACTGGCCATTGCCCGGCAAATTGATCGTGCCGCGCAGTGCATCGATCTGTGCACCGGCCGAGTCGAACAGGTCGAGCGATATCTCATAGACTCCGCCGCCTAGCGACGCCATGTCGATCTGGAACCCGCCGGTGATCGGATTGCGCCAGACCGGATAGTCAAGCTGCCAACCTGGATTGTTCGGGTCGCGCAGGCGCACGACGATATAGTCCGCCAGCTTTCCTTCTGTGCTTCGTATGCCAAAGATATTCAGCGACTGCGGTGCTGCCCAGATATAGTTTCCTGACGCATCGACGGTAAAGCCGGGACGTGAGCTTGGCGACGCCGCAGGAAGGTCGGCTAATTCGATCTTCGGACCGTCGGTATGCGAAATGTGAAGCCTATAGCCATCGCGCCGAAGCAACGACCCCGCCTCGCCGTAACTACCATCGCTGACAGCAATGAAGATCACCTCATAGTCGTCGTCCGGCAGTCCGCTGGTGTCGACGGTAAACGAGTTTGGGAGGCTGCTCGAACTCTTTGGAAGCGGCAAAAATGTTTCTGTCGATCCCGCGCGACGGTAGTACAGCATGCCCAGAGTTCCTTCCGGGAGCGAATTGCGCGCGACACTCAGCAAGCCTGAAGCGACCTGCAGCGGAGCACTGGCGTCAAGCACATCACTGTTTCCGATCACGGCCTGGCCGTTGCTGAAGTTGATGAGCTGCGCCGACTGCGAAACCGTACCCGCGAGCACTGGACCCGATCCCGCGCTGAGCGGCGTCACGTAGATTTCAGCGGTCCATGTAAAGGTCACGCTTGAATCGACAAAAAAGCCATTTAACCAAAGCTGACCCGAACGCCAGTTGACCGGTACGCTCACCTGCGTCGCATTCATCGGCACCACGGCTGACCAAGCCGTACCCGACGGCCTGCCGAATGGCTGCGCAAACGCTGCCTGATCCTGTCCACCACGGATCTGCCATTCGGATCCGGAGGCGGTATAGCTCACGCGAACCTCAACGTTATAAGCACCATACAACTGCGCAAAGTCAGGCAAAGAAAAATCCAGGCTGCTCACGCTGATATCGCCGTTATCCTCAGATTTGTTCACAGACCAGGAGCCTGTCACGCTAACCTTTCCGTCTGCATCCAGCATTCCCGCATCGCCGTTGACGAGCGGCAACGTCGGCGCCGTCACCGGCCGCGCTGACGAATCGATCCACCCCGAGATGCTCAATTCAGTATTCGCGAACACCCCACCATCGATCGGAATATCGACCGGGCTAAAGCTGATGGTCGGTATCCCGCCCGACGTCTTCGGCTGCCGGATCTGAATCACCTGGTTGCGCGCGTCATACCGCGTGTAAGTCTGCATCATGTCGACGCTCTGCAGCAGCGCGACGAGATCGTCCCCGGTCGTGATCACGCGATAGCGCAGATCGCTCTCCATCGACTCGACCTTCAGCGTCGCATTGCCATTGCGGTCATACATGAACAGATGCGACACCCCGTCATCAAAGTTCGTGCGCACCACCCGGCCGGCGTTGTCATAGTCCGCATATTCCTGCCATTCACCGTTCGCGCCGCCGCCCCCCGTACGCCGTCCGGTCACTTCGCCATACGCGTTGTAGCGCTGCTCGATCAGTGCACCAGTTGACACCTGTGCACCCGTCGCTGCGTCACTCGTTTGGGTGACGCGCGAAATTTCGCGGTTTTCCGCGTCATAGGTGATTGTGGTGGAGTCGAGCCGCTGGTTCCCGTCCACATCGCTGCGTAGATAGAAGACGCTCGTGACATTGCCCACGGCGTCATACCGAAAATTCGTCGCCACACCCAGCGCGTTGACTTTCGAATGAAGTCGACCACCCGCGTCGTAGAGGTACGTGGTCACCTGGTCCGACTCACCCTTGCGGGTTTCCCTGACGACATTGTTCAGGCCGTCGTAGTCGTATATCGTGGTGACGCGCACCTGCCGGTTCTGATAGTCGGCGAACTGCGGCAGCATCTCGCCCGTCAGACGTCCGAGCGCGTCGTAGGTGAAGTCGTACTGGCTGCCGTTCGCGTCGACCTTGCGCAGCAGGTGCCCCTCTCCGTCGTATGAATAGTTCGACGTGGCGTCACCGGTCGACTGCACGAGCTTGCCGTTGGCGTCGACCTTCGCGAACTCAACGCCGACGCGCGACTCTCTCAGCAACCGGCCGTTGTTGTCCCAGGTGTAGTTGGTGATGCGATCGTCGGCGCTGCGGGGCCACGCGCTGACGATGGTATTGACGGAGGCACTCGCCGAAACCGGGTCCGGGAACGGCAGTGCAAACCGCGTTTCCTGCGTGACGTTGCCTTGAGCATTCACCGTGTACGCGATGCCGAATCCCTTCGCGTCGATTTCGAGCGTCTTCTGTCCGGCCTTGTTATAGAAGTAGGTTGTGCGGTTGCCGGCCGGATCGACGGTCGCGGTAACCTGGCCGCAACCATCGTATTCCCACGTCGTCACCAGCTCGCTGCCAGACGTGATGAAGTATTCGCCCCGCGCGTCGTCACCCGCGCTCGGATCGAAATAGCCTGTCGCTACATTCTGCACGCGGGACTGAGTGAGCCGGTTATCCGCGTCGTAGACGTATCGCGTTTCGCGCACACGGCTCGGATCGACCGGCTCAGGGGCCTGCGATCCAGTTGGTGCGACGACCGGATCCGCGTAGACCTGGGTAACTACCACGTTGCCTACTGGATCGTTCGTCCACAGCGTCAGCGTGCCGGTCGGGCTGACCTGCGCAGTCTTTCGGCCCGCCACGTCGTAGTACAACGTGGTGGTATGTCCATTCGCGTCGGTAATCGATGTGAGATTGCCTTGCGCGTCATAGACCCGTGTCTCGGTCGTGCTCGCAGGAAAGCCAGCCTGGTACACCGACACGCCGGTCAGCGTGATCTGCCGGTCAAGCAGGTCATACCCATAGCGCGTAACACGCTCCTCTTTGAGCCCCTGCGCTTCGATCGTCGCGATGCGATTGCCGCGCGCATCGTATTCGAACGTGTTGACAACCGCCTTGCCACCCGAAGTAACCGGTAGTGTTTCCGACAGCATCAGTCCACGGCGATCATACGTATAAGAAAACTGCCCGCCGACCTTGTTCGTATAGCTGGTGCGGTTGCCAAATGCGTCGTACGCGTAGATTTCGCCGTAGCCCTCGGCGTCGGTCGACCTCACCAGGTGGCCGAGCCGGTCGTACTCCATGCGGGTGACCGCCTTCGTATCCTGCGTCACCTTGACCGCATCGCCAAACGCGTCGTATTCGGTCAGCACGATGCTCGCCGTCGGCGAGACGACCCGCACCGCGCGGTTCAGCACGTCGTAGGAGATCTGGGTGATGTTCCTGTTCTGGTCGGCCGCCGTCACCCTATTGCCGAAAGCGTCATAGGTGTTACTGGTTATATAGCCGAGCGCATCGGCCGTAACCAGTAGATCACCCCTCGCGTTGTAGATACAGCGCGTGCGATACGCCGCCTGCAGATTGCTCCGCTGGCTGGGGCTGAGCGCTGCTGCCTCGAGCGCCTCGCCATTCGCGTCGACATAGCCACGCGCCTTGCGCTCGGCAAGCGCCCAGGCGGTGTCCCGCTCGGAAAGCTCCACCCCCCGTGGATCGGTCTCTGCGGTCACACGTCCCATCCCGTCATACGTGTAACGTGATGTCGCAGCGACTGACGTACCGTACGCGCGGGTCTGTTCGATCATGCGCCCAGCTGCGTCGAATACCGCATGTGTGACGCTCTGTTCGGGCAGACCATCGGCGACGCTCGTGTTCACCGCGCGTCCCAGCGCGTCAAGTTCATAGCGCGTGACGACGCCTGCCGCATTCGTCGTGCTCGTCAGACGTCCAGCGCTGTCATAGTCGTATCCCGTCTCGGCCGCCGTAGGCGGAGTGATTTGCGGCAGAAGTGCGGCAGCCTGTTTCTGGCTGGCGCTGCGCGCCGCTTCGTATCTGTCCGCGTAGCGGATGGTCGTCAGCAGATGGCCCGCTGGATCGTAACGTTGCTCCGTGACGTAGCCTTCGGCATCGATCACATAGGCCGGCCGGGCGGCGGCATCATAAATCCACGTGGTCGTGCGATCCCCGGACGGCCTCCCGACGTCAGGTGAGGCGAGCCAGAGCTCCAGCGTCGAGGCGTCTGGAATGCCGGCCCCCGCATACGGCGTCTGGTACTGCGTGCGTTCGAGGAGATTGCCGCCTGCGTCGTAACGGTTGGACGTGACGAAGCCGAGCGCGTCAATACTGGCCGTCACCCGGTTTGCCACGTCATAGACCATGCGCGCCGTGCGATCGCTCGCATGCGCCTGATCCGATTGCGCGCTCAGCGCTGTGGCAACGGCGTCGGCGGTAAGCGCACCCGCTATATTGACGGGGCTCGCATAGGTGATCGTGCTGATCACATTGCCGTTGGCGTCGTAGATGTTCTCGGCGACGTAGTTCAGCGCGTTGATCACGTAGCGCACGCGGCCGTCCGCGTCGTACACATATTGCGTGGTCTGGTCGCACAGTGGCTGAAGTGTCAGGTGGCCCGTGATGTAGGCCTCGGACACTGTGGCGGGCAAGTCGCCCAGGGAGTTCGCGAAGGCTGTGCGCGATACCAGCCGGCCTGCAGCGTCGTAGACATTCCTGACGAGTGCCCCGGTTGGCCCGACCGACCACGTCTGCCTGCCCTCCGCGTCATAGACGTAGCGTGTCACGCCCCCCGCCGCATCGGTCACGGACACGACATCGCCATTGGCGTCGTATGCGTAGCCCGTTGTGAGCCTGAGTCCTGCCGGGTCGACGACCGTACTGGTCAACCGCCCCGCCTTGTCGTATACGTTCTGCGTGACACGCGGGTTGCTGCTGCCCGCACCTTCGGTCACGGTAAGGACATTGCCGAGGCCGTCATAGGTGAAGGTTGTCAGCAGGTTCAGGCCACCTACATCGGTGGTCACGCCGACCGCATGGCCACCCGCGTCGTAGCGGGTTTCGGTGACGACCCCTGAAGGCTCCGTCACGCGGGTCGTCTGTCCCGTCGCGTCGTATTCATACCGGGTGGTGAGGTTCAGACCGGCCGGATCAAGCGTGCGCGTGAGCACGCGGTCGGCTGCATCATAGCTGTACGTGGTGTGAGTGCCGCGCGCATCCACCGTGTCGATCAGGTTTCCTGCATGATCGTAGCTGCGCGTGACGGTGGCACCCGTCGCATCGGTGACGCCTGTGAGGTTGCCGTCCAGGTCGTACGCGTAGCGTGTCGCGTTGCCCCTGCCGTCGGTCAGGGTGACAAGTTGCCCTGATCCATTGAACGACGAGCCGGTGACGATTCCCTCGGGCGTGGTCACCGTAACCTCGCGGTTGAAAGCGCTATACGACCACGTCGTCGTATGGCCGTTCGCATCGGTACGGGTCAGGACGTTGCCGAACGCGTCATAGGTCATACCCGAACGCGCGCCGGTGCCATCCGTGACCACCACGGTATTGCCGCTGCGGTCGTACTGCTGGCTGCGCACGACGCCGTTCGCGTCGGTGGACTGTGTGAGGCGCCCGAAGGCGTCGTAGATCGCGGAGGTGAGCAGGTTCAGGCCGCCCACGTCCTCACTCTGCTGGATCAGGTTGCCACGGTTGTCATAGGCGGAGGAGCTCAGCACGCGCACCCCCGCAGCGATATCGCGCACCACGGAGGTCTGGTCGCCGAACGCGTTGTATTCATAGCCGGTCGAGAAGCCCAGCGCGTCCGTCTTCTGCAGCAGGCGTCCCGACGTACTGTAACTGAACGTCGTGCGGCTCGCGTTCGTGTCCTCGAGTTCGGCAAACGTTATCCTGAGCGCATCAGTGAGCACGCCGCCCGCAAGGCTAGCCAGTGTGCCAGTCGCAACGCGCCTCGCGTAGACAAGCGTCTGCGTCACATCGCCGAACGTGTCGTACCGGTACTCGACGACTTCGCCCATCGGGTTGACCACGTGCGTCAGGCGCCCACCGCCGTCGTAGTAGTAGAGCGTCGTGTTGCCGTTTGCATCGGTCATCGATGTGCGGCGCCCTGCTGGATCGTACGCGTAAGTGACGCCCCACGACTTCCACACCGCGTCGACCGCGGCCTGAGTGGAGTTCGCGCCCAGCGCGGCCAGCGCCGCGCTGCCTTCGCCGGTCAGTTGTCCCGTAAGCCGTCCCAGCGCGTCGTAGCGGTAGGTTGAGGCGCGTGGGCCGGTGCCGTCATCCACTGTCTCGCCGTTGAGGTTGCCTTCGCGGTCGTAGGTGTAGCGTGTGGTGACGTCGCCGCTCACCGAATACAGGCTGCGTCCGGTCAGCCGTCCCATCGCGTCGTAGGCGTACGTGGTGCGCTCCAGTTCGCCGGGCGACACCGCCCACGCGAGCACCATCGCTGCCCGGTCCACCACGAAGCGTGCGCTGGTCTGCGCGCCGTTGGCGATCAGGCTCGCACTGCCCACCTCAGCCGCAAACGCGCGTTCACCGAGCGTCGCGTTCCGTACGATGACGTTCGCGCCCGACGCGCTGCGGAATTCGACCGTGTGGTTCGCGATGGGCACAACGTTCGCGGCGCTAAGCGTATAGGTTGCGTTTCCCGACGACGTGAGCGTCACGGCCCCGGTCTTCACGCCGTCGATCCACACCTCGACCACCGAGCCGGCCGTGCCACTTGCCTGGAAGCTCACCGCCACCTGCTGCGGGCCGCCCAGCTGCGTGGTGATGAGGCGCAGGCCGCGCGTGCGCTCCACCACGTTGCCCAGCGCATCATAGGTGTAGTTCGTCAGGTACCCTTCGCCATCGATTTCCGTGGTGAGCAGCCCTCGTGCGTCATACAGGTAATACGCGTGAATGTCCTGGGCGTCCGCTGCGGGTCGTAGGTCCGCGAGGGTCCCGGAGGAGCGATACCTGGTCGGAGTGGGTGTCGCGTAGCGGATCGTTTCGGTACGCTCGCCCGCCGCGTTGTAACGGTATTCCGTCAGATACCCCTCGGCGTCCAGTTGAGCGGCGATCAGCCCGTCGGCCGTATAGAAATAGCGCGTCCTGCGGTCCGCGCTGCTGGCAGCGGGCGTCACGGGCGGGTTGCCCGTCGGCGCGTTGGCCACATCGGCGAGCGTCGCATAATGCAGTTCGCTGATCACCTGCCCCTGCGGGTTGCGCAGGTCATACGCGTAGACTACCGTCGCGCCATCGGCAGCCACCGTCCGCACGAGCTTGCCGAAGCCGTCGTACACCCGCCAGTCGGTGCGGTCCAGGCTGTTCGCCGCCGGCCGCAGCCCCGAATTGTCCAGATCGAGCTGCCTGGGGCGGCCATTGACGAGCGTGGTCTCGACAGGCCGCCCGCTCGGGTCCGTCAGCTTCGCGAGCGCCGCAGCGCTCACCGGTGTCGCATAGCGGGTGGTGGTGCGGGGCAGTCCCGAATTCGTGTAGCCGTATTCAGTCAGCATGCCGTTCGGGTCGATCTGCGCGACGCGGCGCCCGTCCGCGTCGTACAGGTAATACGTGAGCGCCCCGTTCGCGTCGGTCATCATGCGCAGATTGCCCAGCGCGTCGTACACGAAGCGCTCGCTGGACAGCAGTTGGCCCGCCAGCGTGTCGGTCTGACTGATAAGCGAGCCCAACGCGCCGTATGTCGAGATGCGCGTGAGGCCGTTGCTGAACGTGACGAGCGTCTGGTGTTGCGTATCGTCGTAGCGATACAGCGTGAGGACACCGTCCTGGCGCGTGGCCGACAGTAGCCGTCCGAGTCCGTCGTAGGTGAACTGCTCGGCCTGCTGGCTGCCGATAGTGCCTGTGTAGCGCTGCAGCAGCCTCCCGGACGGGTCGTACACATAGCGCGTCTGTGAGAGTCCGTTCCCGACATTCGGGTCACCGGTGCCGTCGGTGAGCAGCCGTGCATACTGCGTCACGCTCGCCACGTTGCCCCGGAAGTCGTAGGCCACATCCGTGCGCGTGCCCTGGCTTTTATCGGCCAGCCCATCGACCCAGGCCGCCAGATCCGCTTCACCAGTTCCCGTGCCCGTATAGAAGCCACCGCCGTGCACGATCACTGAGACCTGCTGGCCCACCGCGTTATACCGGTATTCGGTCACGCGCCCCTCGGGGCTTACCACGAAGCGCAGGTGATCGAGATCATCGTAGATGTACCGCGTCGTGAGCGGCTGATAGGTCGGGCTGATGGTCTGCGTGAGCAGCTGGTTCCGGTCCCCCCAGGTGCGGATGATGGTCGTGCCGTCGCCCCTGCGCTCCTGGGTCACGTTACCGCGCGCGTCGTACGTATAGTCGACTGAGAGGTCCGGGTGGTCGAACACCAGCACACTGAGTACGTTGCCGCTCGCGTCATAGGTGAACTGGCGAAAGCCCGCGGTACTATTGTTCAGTGGATAGGAAATCTTCGTGAGTCGTCCTTCGGTGTCGTATGTGAACTGCGTGATGTTGTTCAGCGGATCGGTGAGCGTGGTCACCCCGGTCGCGACGTTGTAGGCGAGTGTCGTGACCTGCGGGCGGCCCGCATCGTCCGTCTGCGCGATCGTCGCCACCCGGTAGCCGCCGTCCACGAGGACGTAGGTGAAGGCCACCTTCGAGCCGTCGGACTGCGCGATCGATGCTACCCGGCCGCTCGTGCCGTCGTAGGTGTAGCTAGTAGTGAAAACGTTGCCGTCGACGATACTGCTATCGTCCGGGCTCAGGTCGACAATCACCTGCGCAAGCCGCCCCTGGCTGTCATAGGTATAACGTGTGGTGGTCGCGCTCGCCTGGCCGCCGCCGTCACGGTACACGCTGCGCAGCCCGGTGAGCTGGTTCGCGCCGTTGTAGTCCAGGTACGTGACCTCTCCGTTCGCCATCGAGACCTGCGAGAGCAGTCCCGCCGCGTTGTACGTGTAGGTGACCGTATTGCCGGCGCGGTCGCGCCCCGCGGCGAGCCGTCCACCCTGTGCGGCGTCATAAACCTCGGTGAGCTGGTTCGCTCCATCACTCCAGTTCCAGGTGCCCGACGAAGCGTCCCAGGCAAGCGTGGCGCGCGCACCGGTACTGATGCCGCCGCTGGCGACGTACAGATTGCGTGTGGCGTCGTACACGTAGGTCACGGCGGAAGCATCCCAGTCGGTGCGCGTGACCGTGCTGCCCGCCGTGTTCAGCATACCCGTGAGACCATCGACGATGCGCATGCCGCCAGGGCGCCAGTTATCGTCCGATAGCTGCCCGAGACTGTTATAGGCGCGGTAAATCGTTCCGTTCACGCCCTCGCCAAGCAGCATCAGGTCCTGGCTGCGGATGACGAGGTTGCCGGTCGCCGCATTCACGTAGAGCTGCTCGCCTGTCTGTCCCAATGCCGCGTCACCAATCTGGCCCAGTGATCCAAGCCCCAATGCCGACGACGACTGCAACCCCAAACCATTGCCCGTGACGATCGCTACCATCTATGCCCCGTACTTGTTCGTTAAGCCTTGCGCGATTGGTTTCCCGAACCGCTTCCGAACAAGTTGTCCGAAGATTTTTAGAACTGTTTAGCGAAAATCTCAGGCGCTCAGGATCTCGTGCGTCCTTGCGTGCGATGAAGCATAAATTGTGACGGCGATTGCCGGCCTGATCTCGCAATAAGGATCCCGCAGCAATTCCAGACTGCTATGCTAGAAAAGGGCTACTCACTTCCGATCCCTCACTTTCGGCTTTGTCCACCGACGCAGCGAACACCCGACGCCAAATGAACTCCACTTCCGAACACGCCGTTGCTTTGGCATCTGCCCGACTGACCCGGCTGCTTGCGTTCCTTGAGTCCGACCCCAACAACCTGTCGTTGCTAGGAGACGCCACCGCGTGCGCATACGACGCACAGCAATTCGAACGATGCGATGAACTGCTCGCACGTCAGCAAGCGCTCGGTGCGGTGCCGCCTGAGTCGATGCATCTGCGTGGACTGTGTGCCATGGCTCGTGGCAAATTCGAGGACGCGCTCCGGGCATTCGCCGCGTTACCGAACGGTGAAAGCCATCCCGCGATTCGCTATAACAAAGCTTATGCGCACGCCATGCTCGGCGCTTTCGACGAAACGCTAGCGCTGCTGGATGAAGGCGTGCTGACAACGATTCCGCAAGCCATCACGCTCCAAATGCGTTCGCTTCACCATCAAGGCCGCCTTGACGAGGTCATCGAAGTTGGCAAGCGGTATGCGGATCATCCGGAAACCGGCATCGAAGTCTGCGGACTCCTCGCCGCTGCTTTGTTCGATGCCGGACATCCCGACAGCGCGCAACAGTTCGCGTCTCTTGCAAAGAGCTCTCCCGACGGTCTCGCCATAGCTGGTTTGCTGGCACTCGGCGAAGGCCGCGAGTTCGACGCTATGGCGCTATTCGAGGAGGCGCTGCGCAGCCAGCCGGCACACAGCCGCGCGCTTCTCGGCACAGGGCTCGTGCTACTCGAGCAGCACCGCTTCGCGCAGGCCGCGCAATACATCGACGCCGCATCCGAATCGTTCCGCACCCATGCGGGCTCCTGGATTGCGGCCGGCTGGGCCCATTTGCTCAATGGCGATCTACAACTGGCGCGGTCGCGCTTCGAACAAGGCGCTCACCTAGATCGCGGTTTTGCCGAAGCCCCAGGCGCACTGGCCATCGTGGCGCTGCGGGAAGGCAGACTCGACGAGGCGCGTGCGCATACGAAGGTGGCGTTGCGGCTGGACCCCGAGTGTCTGTCCGCCGCGCTTGCGAAGAGTCTGCTCAGCACCTCCGCAGGCGATCAAACTACAGCGAGTCAAGTCCTCGATGCGGCATTGAATCGGCCCTTGGACCCACAAGGCAATTCGCTTGCAAAAGCGATCGCGAGAAAGGTGAGCCGGAGCAATAAGACCCCTCCCCTTAACAAATCGTCACAAGAACTGGAATAGGCAAACGCCTAATTTTTCGCGAATAGTCGATCATCTGCGAAATAGAAGCTATCCTAAAAATAAATGACGATCGACTATTTTGATATAAGCATCTACCTCTCTGATTACATTCATTTTTGATTCGTTTGCCTTACTATTTTCAATTTCACAGCTTCCAATTCGAAAGAAAACTCCCCATAATGCGGCCCACTTAAACACGGGACCTCATCCATGTCGGCAGACCAGGCACTCCAAATGATGACGCAGCTGTTCTGGAACAGCTTCCTCATTGCGGGGCCAATTGTTATTGCCACGCTCGTGGTCGGTCTGCTGATCAGTGTCTTTCAGGTCGTCACGCAGCTGCAGGAAATGAGCCTGAGCTATGTGCCGAAGCTCGCGGTCGCCGTCATCGTGACGGTTTCGCTCGCCCCGTGGATGCTCGCGCGTCTGACCGGTTTCGCAGCGTCGCTTTTCCGCAGCATTCCTGATCTGGGCTAACACAATGACAATCGAAGCCAGCACGAGCTGGACGCTCGGCGTTCTTCTTCTTTCGTTGCGAATCGGCCCGGTGTTCGTTCTTGCGCCGCCGTTCTCACAAACGCAGGTGCCCGCGCCGGTCCGCGTGTGCTTCGTGCTGGCGCTCGCCGCATGTCTGGCACATAGCGCTGCACCCGACGTCTACATGGACGGCGCAGCGCTACTCATCGCCGCTGCAGCCGAATTGATGCTGGGCCTCGCGATCTGCTTCGCGTTCCAGGCCGCGTTTGCCGCGCTAACGTTTGCTGGCCGCGTGCTCGACGTCCAGGCCGGCTACGGTCTCGCGATGGTGATCGATCCGGGTTCGCGTGCACAGGCGCCGCTGTTCGGCACGATACTCACGCTCGTCGCGGGCCTGCTGTTTTTTGCTTCGGGCGGTCATCTCGAGCTGGTACGGCTTTTGATTGCGCTAACGAGCGTCATACCAGTCGGCTACGCGCGAGTCGCCGTCACCCCCGATGCGCTGATCAGCTATTTCGGCATTGCGCTCGGCATGGGTCTGTCGGTCATCGCGGCCGCAATGGTCACACTGTTTCTAATCGATGTTTCGATCGCCTTTCTCTCCCGCGCGTTGCCGCAAATGAACGCACTGATGTTGGGTCTGCAAATCAAAGTCATCGCGACGCCCGTCATGATGGCGCTATCAGCGGGTCTACTCGCACCTGCGACATTGCGTTTGCTGACGCACGCATTGGCTTTCGTACCGTCCCTGGATTAGTCATGTCGGATACGGAACAGAACAAATCGGAACAGGCCACTGCTTACAAGCTCGAGCAGGCGCGCAAGAAGGGTATGGTGCCGCGCAGCCAGGAGCTCGGCATGGTGCTCGGCCTGCTTGCGAGTACCGGCTACCTGTCAGTGTGGGGCGGAGAAATGGCGGCACGTCTCGCTTCGCTCGGCGCTCATGCGCTGAGCGAAGCCGCGTCACTCGACGCAAGCGGCCGTGCGATGCCGGTCGCGTGCGCGGCGCTGCTGCTGCAGGGCGCGCAGGCAGTTGCGCCACTGATTGCGATTGCGATGGGTAGCGCGCTACTGTCAGCGCTGATGCAGACCGGCTTCCTGTTCGCCCCCGGCGCACTCAGGCTGGACACCAGCAAGCTGAATCCGGTGCAAGGTCTCAGGCGTGTTTTCTCGATACAGACGCTGATCGAAGCCGCCAAGGCATGCTTCAAGATGGTCGTCTATGTGGCGATCATCCGTTTCACGATCGTCGATGCGGCCGTCTCGCTCGCACATGAGGACCTGTCCGCGGTACGCATTGCCCAGACGCTGCTCGCTAGCGGCGTCCACCTGCTTTTCATGCTGCTCGCGGCCGCGTCGGTGTTCGCGTTGCTCGACCAGGTGCTGGTGCGACGCTCATTCGCGAGAAAGATGCGTATGAGCCGCTACGAGCAGAAGCAGGAAATGAAGCAGCGCGAAGGCGATCCGCGCATCAAGCAGCGGCGCCGCCAGTTGCAGCGCGAATTGCTGCAGCGTTCGCGCAGCATGAAGGCGGTGCGTAGTGCGGACGTGATCGTCGCGAACCCGACGCATTATGCGGTCGGTCTGAAATACGATCCGTCACGGATGGCCGCGCCGCATGTCGTCGCCAAAGGGGCCGGCGATTTTGCACTGCGTCTGAAGAAGCTCGCCTTCATCTATGGCGTGCCGGTCATCGAGTCGCCACGTTTCGCCCGCGCGCTCTATTTCAAGGCAGTGCTCGAACGCGAGGTGCCGGGCGATCTGTATCGCGATACCGCGGCGATCTATTTGCAGGCGCGACGTGCGCCGTCGCAGGTGATGTCCGCATGACGCTTCGATCCCGCCTGCGCAATCATTCCGACCTCGCGCTCGTCTTCGCCGTCGTCGCGATCCTGTTGCTGCTGTTTACACCGATTCCGGCAGGGGCGCTCGACCTGTTCATCATCGTCAATTTCGCATTCGCGTTCACGATCCTGTTGATGACGTTTTACGTGTCGCGACCCGTCGAGTTCTCGACGTTCCCTTCCCTGCTGCTGATCGCGACGCTGTTCCGCTTGTCGCTGAACATCGCCGCGACCCGTCTGATCCTGTCCGGCGCCGAAGCGGGCCAGGTCATCGCGGCAATCGGCGCATTCGTCGTGCAGGGTAACTTCGTCATCGGCCTGATCGTCTTCTTCATCCTGATCGTCGTGCAATACGTGGTGGTCACGACCGGCGCGCAGCGCGTGTCGGAAGTCGCCGCGCGCTTCGTACTCGACGCGATGCCCGGCCAGCAGATGAGTATCGACGCCGACCTCAGCATGGGTCTCATCGATCAGGACGAAGCGAAGCGCCGACGCAAGGCGCTCGAAAAGGAAGCCGGCTTCTACGGCTCGATGGATGGCGCGAGCAAGTTCGTCAAAGGCGATGCGGTAGCCGGCATCATGATCCTGCTGATCGACATTCTCGGCGGCTGGGCGGTCGGCGTCGCGCAGATGGGCATGCCGCTCAGCCAGGCAATGCAGACCTTCACGCTGCTGACGATCGGCGACGGCATCGTCACGCAGGTGCCCGCGCTGATCATTTCCGTCGCGACCGGCATCATCGTCACGCGCTCGTCTGCGGACGGGGAGCTCGGCAACGAGGTGCTGCGTCAGCTCGTGCAATTCCCGAAGATACAGATCCTCGTCATCGTCGCGCTGACCGGCCTGCTCGCGCTGCCGGGCATGCCGAAATGGCCCGTGCTGATCCTTGCAACGATCGCGGGTTGCGCCTGGTGGATCGCGCGCCGCAAACGAAGTGCGGCGCCGGATAACCAGGCCGCGACGGACGGAGACGACAGCGACGCGGCCGCGGCCACCCAGGCCACCGATCTGCCGGCCGTCGAAGTGTCGTTCGGCGCCGCGCTGACGGCCGCATGGATCCCGACGCAAAGCTTGCTGGCCGAACGCATCGCGGCGTTTCGCAAACAGTACGCGGGCGAGATGGGCGTGTCCATTCCGCCCGTGGTGTTCCGCGACGGCACGCAGCTTGGCTCCAACGACTACCGGATCCTGCTGTTCGGAGACCGCTTCGGTCAGGCAACGCTGTATCCGGAAAAAACACTCGCCATTCACTCGTCGGACAAGGGCGAGAAGGTGCCCGGCATCGCCACTCACGATCCGGCCTTCGGGCTGCCCGCGGTATGGATCGATACGGCCGACCTGTCGCGCGCGCGCTCGCTCGGTTACACCGCGGTCGATCCGCTGACCGTGCTGATCACACACGTCACCGAGGTGATCAAGGCCAATGTACCCGCGTTGCTGTCGCGCACCGAAGTCGTCGCGATGCTCGAAGGAGTGCGTTCACGCACACCTGGCCTCGTCGAGGAACTCGTGCCGAACGTGCTCGCCGTCAGCGACGTGCAGCACGTCTTGCAGAATCTGCTGACCGAGCAGGTCGCGATCCGCAATATCGGCCTGATCGTCGAAGTGCTGGTCGACGCGGGTCGGCATGAAAAAGACCCTGCCGCGTTGAGCGAGCGTGTGCGCCAGCGGCTCGGCCACGGCATCTGTCAGGCAATCCAGAGCGATCACGATGCGCTTGCAGTGCTGACGCTCGACCCCGCGCTCGAAAACGCGATCGTGCAGAACCTGCAGGGTGCTGACGGCACAGGCGCGTTCGTGCTCGATCCGCGCCTGGCCGAAAGCTTCCTCGCCCGGCTCGCCGCGCAGGTCGACGCGATGATGCGGCAGAACCTCAAACCTGCGTTGCTGTGCCGCCCGGAAATTCGTCGTCATCTGAAAACCTTCACGCATCGTGTTGCGCCACGGCTCGCCGTGCTGTCGATGAACGAGGTTCCGCACTCGATCAGCCTGAGATCGTTCGCGATGGTCAGTCTCGACGCAACTGCGGCTCGGGCTCCCGCGCGCGCCGCGCAGCCCTCGAACGCTGCAGCGCTCGCCGCCTGAGTGTCGAGCAGCTTCCCACCTGCCTGCCAGATTGAAACGGATTCCTGATGGATAACATGATGACTGTCGCGGCCAGCCTGATCTCGCACGAAACGCGCCGGATCGAAACCGCTGGGCAAAACCTCGCGAATGTGGCCACGCCCGGCTACAAGCGGCAGATCGCGTTCGACGACGTGCTCGCAGCCGGACGCAGCGGGACGGTCCCTGTGTCTGCCATGCTCGCGCCGCCGCCAACCGGCATCGCCACCGACTTCTCCGCCGGCAAGCTGGTCCACACCGGCAATCCGCTCGATCTGTCGATCAGCGGCCCCGGCTTCTTCGAGGTAATGACAGCGAGCGGTCCGGCCTACACTCGGCTCGGCGCATTCCAGCGCGATGCCGACGGACGTCTCGTCACGGCCCAGAGTTGGGCGTTGCAAGCCGCGGGTGGCGGCGACGTGGTCCTGCGTTCGGGCAACTGGCAGATCGCCAGCGACGGCACGCTGATTGACGACGGCACGCCTTCGGCCGTGATACGCGTCGCAACTTTTACGGATCCGACCCAACTCGAGCGCCGCGCGGACGGCCTGTTCCATGCCACGGACGCGCAGGCCGTCGACGCCGAACAGCCGCACATCGCGCAGGGCTTTATCGAATCGTCGAACGTCGCGGTCGGCAACGACATGATGCAGATGATGGAGGCAATGCGCCGCGTCGAGTCCGGCCAGAAGCTCGTGCATGCGTACGACGACATGGTCGGCGCCGTTTTGCAGCGTTTGGGAGACATGTAATCGTGAACAACGTTTTTTATATCGGCGCGATGGGCTTGAACGCGCAGCAGACAGCCGTCGACGTCACAGCGAACAACATCGCGAACATGAACACACCGGCGTTCAAGCGCGGCACGGTGTCCTTCAGCGAGTTGCTGACGTCGGCGGTCGCCCCACTCAGCCGCGCCCCGGCCAACGAAACCGTCACCATCGCCGCGGGCGTGGCGGCCGACCCGTCGCTGCACGTTTTCACGGCGGGCGAGTTGCGCCCGACCGGCAGCGCGCTCGATCTCGCGATTCGGGGCGACGGCTTCATCGAACTGGCGTCGGACTCGGGACCGGCCACGTTGTGGCGCGGCGGCACGCTGCACGTCGGGGCCGACGGTTATCTGACTGCGTCGAACGGCCTGCCGCTCAAAACGATGATTTCCGTTCCGCGCGACGCCTCCAGCATCACCATTTCGGCGACCGGCCAGGTGCAGGCGGTTCTGCCGAACCAGACCGACCCGATTGATCTCGGCGAAATCGAACTCGTGATGCCGACTGACGTGCGCGCGCTGCAATCGGCCGGCGACGGAATCTATCGCATTCAGGACGACGGGATCACTGTCAGCCGCGTGCGTCCCGGCGAAGACAACACTGGGACGTTGGCGCAAGGATTCAGCGAAGCCTCGAACGTGTCGCTGTCGGATGAGCTCGTCAGTCTGATGCTGTATCAGCGTGCGTATGCGTCGAATGCGCGACTCGTACAGGCCGGCGATGAGTTGATGGCGATTGCGAATGGATTGAAGCGGTAAGCCAGCTTCGCAATCACGGTCAAATACAGCCAGCCCATGTTCAATACGAGCGCGTTCAATCTTATGTCGCCCATCCGATGTCGCCAGTTCAACGCGTTTGCGATCGCGCTCGCCTCCGTGGTCGCGAGCGCGGCAGCCTACGCCTCTGACGCGGCGGTGAAGTTCCGCGCCGCCGCCGACATCGACGGCAACGTCGTGCGATTCGGCGATGTCGCCGACCTGAGCCCTGTGCCTGTGGCCCTGCAAAAGCAGGCGGCCGAGCTCGTCGTCGCGAGATTGTCCGAATCGGCTACGAGTGTTGCGGTAGAGCCGCGTCGTCTCGCCGAAGCGGCCCGCCGTCAGATGCCGGCCCTCACGCCGTGGCTTTCCATGCGGGGCACTCAACCGGCCGTCGTCATCAGCCGTCCTGTTCGCGCCATGTCCGGTTCGCCGAGCGACGCTCGTTCTGCGCCGCCGGCACGCTGCGTCGAACTCGTTCGTAATCTCGCGAAAGGCGATGCAATCACGTCCGATAGCGTGCGCGGTATCGCGTGCCCGCAGAAGCTAGTCATGCGCGGCGTTCACTACGACGGCAAAGCGCGCGTCGCGCGTGCGGCTCAAAACCTCGTGCCCGGCGACGTGATAACCGGCATCCCCTCACAACGTCTCGCCCAGGTCATTCGCGGCGAACGCGTTGTGGCCGTCGTACGAACGGGTGCCGTCACCGTCTGGCGAACCGGCATCGCATTAACGGACAGCGCGCGTGGCCGCGTAACCATGATCGCGACAGGCGATCACGACATCGTGGCCATTCCTGCTACCACCTCGCTGTCGAAGTAACTCAGTCATGCAACCCAAGATCCGTTCAACGCTGGCAACGATAGGCATCGCCTGGTGCGCGCTCACGCCCACCCACGCCGCCGACCTCTTCCACAGCGACGCCTACCAGTCGCTGACCTCGGACCGCCGCGCCTCGCGCCCGGGCGACATCGTCACGATCCTCGTCTATGAGAACTCGACCGCAAGCAATACTGCGGACACGTCGACCAAAACGAACGTAGCTGTGCAGGGCAACGTGTCGACAATGTGGGCCGGCAGCAATGCTGCGCAGATCGGCCTCGGCGATAACTACGGCGGACGCGGACAGATCCAGCGCACGGGCCGTTTGCTCGCGCAGATCAGCGCGCGCGTGGAGGTGACTGAGCCGAATGGTGACCTGATCGTCGCCGGCGAACAGGCCATCGACGTCAACGGCGAAAAGACGCGCATCCATCTGCAAGGCCGCGTGCGTCCGGTCGACATCGCCGCGAACAACACAGTGCAGTCGAACCGCCTCGCGGACGCGAAGATCGACTACGTCGGCGAAGGCTTCATCACCGATCGGTCGAGACCCGGCCTCATTCCCCGCTTTCTCGCATGGTTGGGCTTATGGTAATGCGGCTCTCTTCTCGCACGATGCGGTTCATCCAGGCCGTACTGCTGCTCGTATGCGCGATGGCCGCGGGCAGCGGTCCAGCGCACGCGGCAAATGAAGTGCGCCTCAAAGACCTCGGACGCTTTCTCGGCTGGCGCGACAACATGCTCGTCGGCTACGGCATCGTGTCGGGTCTCGCGGGCTCGGGCGACACGCCGCGCAATCAGGCCACGCGTCAGGCCATGATGAACATGATGTCGCAGTTCGATCTGAATCTGACCCAGGACCAGATCCAGAGCCGCAACGTCGCCATGGTCATGATTACGGCCTCGCTGCCGCCGACCGCCAACATCGGCGACCGGATCGACATCAACGTCACGTCGATGGGCGATGCACGCAGCCTGTCGGGCGGCACGCTGATCATGACGCCGCTGCGCGGCCCCGACCGCAAGACGTACGCGCTCGCGCAAGGGCCGATAACGGTCGGCGGCTACCGCTTCGACGCCAACGGCAATCTGCGCCAGAAAAATCATCCGACGGTCGGTACCGTGCCGCAAGGTGCGATCGTCGAAGTACCGGTGCGCGCCGAGCTCGTCACGCAGGGCGGCTATCTGAACTTCGTCCTTCGCAACGCGGATGCGACCACGGCAGAGCGCATCGCACAGCGTATCAACCAGGCGTTCGGCGCCAGCAGCGCGCGCTCGCTCGACGCGGAAACCGTCCAGATCCGCGCGCCCGGTGAAGGCAGCGCGCTCAACAGTTTCGTAGCGCGCGTGGAGACGCTCGGCGTCGTGCCCGATCAGGGCTCACGTGTCGTCATCAACGAACGCACGGGCACCGTGGTCGCCGGCGGCGACACGCACGTCTCGCCGATCACGATTTCGCACGGCGACATTCGCGTGACGGTCACGACCGAATACTCGGCGTCGCAACCCGAGCAGATCGGCATTGCGGGCCGCGGCGTGCGCAGCCTCGTGATCGGCAACAGCGATCTTTCCGTCGACGAACCCGGCCAGACCGTCGCCGCAACGTTCCCCTACGGCTCGGTCGGCGAACTCGTGCAAGCGCTCTCGCGCAGTCGTGTCAGCACCCGCGACGTGATCGCGATTCTCGAAGCCATCAAGGCGGCGGGCGCGTTGCACGCCGACATCATCGTTCAATAACAGGAGGAACCGCTATGACGATCAACCTCGTCGCCGCCATCGCCGGCAAGGCCCTCGACGGGCTGTTCGCACGGCAAACGGCCACCGCGCAGAACGTGGCCAACGCCGGCTCGGCGAATTTCACGCCGCTGCGGGTGTCGTTCGAGGATGCCTTGCGCGCCGCCGCCGCGTTGCATCCCGGCGACACGCCGGCCAGCGTGCTCGCGCGTGTCGCGGGTGTCGCGCCCCGCATCGACGCGCCGCTGCCGCTCGCCTCGAATACCGTGCGAATCGACGACGAAATTGCTACGGCATCTGAAACCTCGGCACGTTACGCGATGCTGGCCGGCATGCTCGATCGCACGATGCAGATCGAGAAACTCGCGATAGGCGGAGGCTGAACCGATGACCGATTCCATCTTCGCGATTGCGCGCTCCGGACTCGACGTCGAGCGCCAACGCATGGAAGTCATTGCGCAGAATCTGGCCAATGCGGGCACGACGCGCACGGCAAGCGGCGCGTCTTATCAGCCGCTGCGGCTCGTGTCGGGGCCGCGCCTGGCCGCAGGGGACTTCCCCAGTCTGCTCGGCAACGGCGGCACGCCCGGTGCGCACAGCGCCGCGGGACTTCCCACCACGCGTGGGCTCGGGGGCGTCCAGACCTATGGCATCGAGACGGTCGACGCGCCGCCGCGCCTCGTCTACGACCCGTCGCATCCGCACGCGGACGCGAAAGGCTTCGTGTCCTACGCCGGTCTCGATCATGCCGGCGAGATGGCGCTCATGGTGCAGACGTTGCGCGTGTACGAAGCCAACACGGTGATGTTCAACGCGGCACGCTCGATGTATATGCGTGCCCTCGAAATGGGGAGCCACTGATGAGCATCGCCGTAATCCCCGCGCTCGAACCGGGCTTTCTCGCGCCGACGTGGCAAACCGGCCTGGCGCCGTCGCTCGCGTCGCAAGTGGAACAAGGCCTCGGCGCGACCACTCAACCCGGCTTCGGCGCTCTACTCGTCGATGGCCTGCAATCGGTCGACACGCAGGTCAGCACCGCCAATGCAGCGATTGCCGACTTCGCGCTCGGCGCGGACCTGCCGCCGCATCAAGTGATGATGGCGCTCGAACAGGCCCGCATATCGCTGCAATTCGCGTTGCAGATCCGCTCGCGCCTCGTCGAGGGCTACCAGGAACTGATGCGGATGCAACTCTGAAATGGAAGCCAGCATGTCCCGCTTCAAGTCGTTTTTTGCCGATGCGTCGCGCGAGCGGCAATTCTTGATGGTCGGCGCGCTATCACTGCTGCTGTGCGGCGCGATGGCAGCCGCGTTTTTCCTGTCACGGCCCGGCTATCAGGTCCTGTTCCGCGATCTGAAGCCGCAGGACGCCTCCGCGCTCGTGGCCGAACTCGACAAACAGAAGGTACCCTACCGGATCGACGACGAGACCTCCGCGATTCTGGTGCCCGCCGGCGATACGCGCGCGCTGCGTCTGAAGCTGATGAGCAGCGATCTGCGCCTGCACGGCGCGGTCGGCTTCGAGCTGTTCAATAACTCAGATCTCGGCCTCACCGAGTTCGCGCAGAAGGTCAACTATCAGCGCGCGTTGCAAGGCGAACTCGCGCGCACGATCATGACGCTCGACGAGATCGACCTCGCGCGCGTGCATCTGACGCTGCCCGAGTCGTCGCTGTTCCGGCGCGATGCGGCGCGGCCCAAGGCCTCGGTCGCGCTGTTCATGCGCGACGGCCAGGCGCTCGCTCCCGAAACGGTGCGCGGCATCCAGCGGCTCGTGGCCGCAGCGGTGCCCGAGCTGTCCGCCAACGACGTCACTGTGCTCGATCAACGCGGCGGCGTCGCGGGCACGAAAGCCGGCGAAAACGCGATGACCGACGACCCGCATTTCACTTTGAAGCAGGCGATCGAGCAACGCTACGAACGTAAGATCCTTACGCAGATTGCGCCGCTGGTCGGCGACGGTCATGTGAGCGTCAGCGTCGACGCGGCGCTTGACTTCGCGCAGACGCGCACGACGCGCGAGTCGGGTGTCACCCGGCCCATCGTCAACGCCGACGGCGCGGCCAGCGCCACGCCGCCGCTACCGTCAACGAAAAACGCAAATGCGTTGCCGCCCGCTGGCACGCCGCCGCTGCCCGCAATGCCCTCCGTGGAGGGGACAAAGACCGATCGCAGTCTCGAGCAGATCGTGTCGGAACCCGGTTCGATCCGCCGGCTATCAGTCGGCATCGTGCTCGACTATGCCTTGCCGCAAGACGATATGACACGCATAAACGCGATGCTGGGCGCGTCGATCGGTTTCGACGCGGCGCGCGGTGATGTGCTGTCTATCTATGTGCGTCACTCCGGCGACGTAGCGACGAGTGTGATTGCGCAAACGACGCCCGCGAACGCCGGCGTTGCGGCACCAGTCGAGCCCGATGCGAGCGCTGATCTGGAGGCCGGCGCCACGATTCGCGCCGCATCCGAACCCGTCGCATTGGCCGTCGCAAAGTCCGCCGCACGCGACGCCGACGCACGGCGCGTGGAGGCTGTGGTCCAACACCTCGCGCAATGGATGGCCAGTCATCCGGCCGCCGGCGTTTGCTCTGCCCTGTTGCTCGTCGGCATCATTGGCGCGTTGCTCGCGATGCGCCGGCGTCGTGCTTCCCGCCGCTCGCCGTCACGTACTTTGAGTCTGCATCAGCGCGAAGCCTACGTGCTGCGCTTACGTGCGCTGCTCGCCGAAGAAGGAGAGCAGCATGACCACGCCTGAGCGCGACGCATCGCGCGAACGCCGTCTGAGGCGCGCGGTTGCCGATCTGAGCGGGCTTGCGATCGACGACATCGAGGCGATCTGGAGCGCGCTCTCGCACGACGAGCGCGCGCGCTTGCGACCGCTGCTCGCTGACGCGGCGCGCGCCGCACCCGGAAATCTGGTGGCGGCGATGACGGCCCCGGCGACAGATGACCGCGTTGCGATTGCCAGCGACGGCCATTCGCCTGAAGACGCGCGACTCGCCGCATCACGGCTTGCGCGTTTCGCCAAGACCTTGCCGCATGAACTGCTTTGCCGGTTGATGTCTTGCGTGAATGCACCGACCCGCGAGGCCGTGATCGCTGCGTTGCCGCCCGAGCGCCGCGCAATGCTCGCGCCACATGGTCGTGCATCTGACATCACGGAGCGCGCGCGTAAGGCGTTGCAGGCTGCGGCGCTCACAGCCAGCGCGCAACTCGGCGATATCTCTGATGATGACGGCAAGCCGCCGCAGGTCGAACCATTGCGGCTCCACCAGAAGCTTCGCCGCTGGATGGGGCGGTCCGCATGAGTCTGCTGCTGAAAGCCGCGCAGGTCACGCTGGGCAGCGGACGCAAGACGCTCGGTCGAACCACGCTAGTTGCCGTAGCCGCCGAGCCGTCCGAACACGTGCCGGTGCACGTTCAGCACGCTTTCCAAACCGACGCACAGATCGACGAACTCAGACGCGAGCTGGCGGAACTCGCGCAAACGCATGCCGAGCAAATCCGCGACTTCGAGGAACGGGAACGCGCCGCCTATCAGCAAGGCATCGAAGAAGGCATCGAAAAGGGGGTAGCGCGCGTCAAGCTCGATCACGTGCAGCGGATCGAAGCACTCGTCGCCGGTATCGACGCGGCGCTCGCTGCGTTGCGCGACCGCCTGCAAGCAGTCGAAAGCCTCGCGCTCGATGTCGCACAAGCCGCGCTGCGGAAAACCCTCGGCGACACCACTGCGTGTGCGGCGCTCGTCGTACAAACCGCGCGCCATCATCTCGCGCAGATCGCGGCGGGGTCGGCGATCGGCGTGCGCGTGTCCGCGAAAGACTTTCCTGACGCCGATGCGCTGCGCGACGCATTCGCCACGCTCACGCGCGATACCGCACTGACGGCCGACGCCGATCCGCAATTGGCTGCCGGCACGTGCCTGATCGATCTGACACTCGGCCGCCTCGACGTGAGCCTGCCGCGGCAGCTCTCGCATTTCAATCGCACGCTCGACGAACTTCGCGCCGATGACTGACCGTCCCTCGCTTCACCGCTATCTTGTCGCAATGCGTCAGGTCGATCCGGCGACCCGGGTCGGCGCGATCACGCGCGTAATGCCGACGTTCGTCGAAGCGGACGGACCCGGCGTGCCGCTCGGCTCGCGCTGCTCACTCGGCGCGCCGGGTCCGCAGCAATGCGAGGCGGAAGTCGTCAAGGTCGAGGTGGGCCGCGTCACGCTGGCGCCGTACACGTCGACGGCAGGGATCTGCGTTGGCGACCCGGTGTGCGCAATGCGAGTGGGAGCAACGATCCCCGTTGGGCCGCGCTGGCTCGGACGCGTCGTCGATCCCCTGGGCCGGCCGCTCGACGGCGGTGCACCGCTTCCCGCGAACGACGCCTCATGGCCGCTCGCCGGCGTCTGCACGCCGCCGCTCGATCGCCTGTCGCCGGTCGAGCCGCTGGAGACCGGCATTCGCGCGCTCGACGGCCTGCTAACGCTTGGCGTCGGCCAGCGCGTGGGCATTTTTGCGGGCAGCGGCGTCGGCAAAACGACCCTGCTCGCGAGCCTCGCGCGCCACGTCGAAGCCGACGTCTGCGTGCTGTGCCTCGTCGGCGAGCGGGGCCGCGAAGCGGAGGAGTTCTGGCAGCGTGCGCTGTCCGACAGCGCGCGCGCCCGCTCCACGATGGTGGTCGCAACCTCCGACCAGCCTGCCGTGATGCGCGCCCGCAGCGTGCAGGTGGCGCTGTCGCTCGCCGAGTATTTTCGTGCGCAGGGCGCGCACGTGCTGCTGCTTCTCGATTCGGTCACGCGCTATGCGCTCGCGCTGCGCGAGATCGGCCTCGCGGCCGGCGAGCCGCCGACCGTTCGCGCGTACACACCGGGCGTGTTCGCCGCGCTGCCGAAAATCGTCGAGCGGTGCGGCGCCATCAGGAACAGTGGCGCGATCACCGCGCTGATGACCGTGCTCACCGAGACCGACGACATCGACGATCCGATGGCCGAGACGATGCGCGCGCTGCTGGACGGCCATATCGTGTTGACGCGCGAACTCGCCGAACAGGGTCACTACCCGGCGATTCAGGTGCCGAGAAGCATTAGCCGTGTGATGCAGTACGTCGCTGAGCCCAACGAACGGCGGCTCGCCGCCGAAGCCGTCGCGCAGCTTGCAGCGTACGAAGCGTCGCGCACGCTCGTCGAATCGGGGCTTTACGCGCCGGGCAGCAACCCGGCGCTCGATCGCGCGCTGCAACAGCGCGCCGCGCTAATCGATTTTCTGCGTCAGGCCCCTGATGCGACGACGCCGCGCGCGACGACCATCAACGCGCTCGCTGCTTTGCTTCGGGAAGTTGCATGACGAGTCATTCATGAAAAAACGCCACCAGTTTGAAACGGCACGAGAGATCGCCGACTTGCGTCGACTGCAACTGGAACGCGCGCGCCTGGATACCGTGCGAGTCATTCAACTCCATCAGCGCAGCCACGCACGCGAGCAATCGCTTTGCGAGAGCCTCGACGCCCATGTCGCGCAATGGCGCGATGCGTTGCAGGCGCCGGACGGCTTGTCGCCTGCGCTCGCGGCTAATTGGGCAGGCGCGCTCGCCTCGGCTCGCGCCGCCCATCTGCACGCGCAACAGGACACGCGCGATACCGCAAGCCGTGTCGAACGACAGCGCGCCGTGCTGGCGCGCCACGAACAGCAAACCGAGCATGCTTGCGGCGTGGCCGCCAGGGTCGAGCGGCAATTCGAACTGCAGCGCGACGAGCAGCGTGCGAGCCGGATCGAGGACATGTATCTGTCGCGGGAGGAGCGCCAATGAAGCTCACTGTATTTCCAACGTGGCGCAATGCGCCGATGTCCACAGCAAGTTCGCCCAAGCCCGACGCCAGGCATGCGGCGTTCGATCAGGTATTGCGGGTGATGGAGAAAGTCATGTGGCCGGGCGCGAAGGCCGGCGCGATGAGCGAAAATCCTGCGCCCGCACGACAGCGACGCACGCCAGCGGAACGTTACGACCACGCGCCGGCATTCGACGCCCGCTGCTGTGCTCGCGATAGGTCCGTTGACCATGCGAGCGAGCCGCGCGGCTGTGCATCGGCGAGATCCGCTCGCATCGATGTCGAATCGCATGCGCGCGACACCGAGCCTGCGCTCCCTGACCACGATGGCGCTCACGCCGGGCACGTCACCAGGTCGCCGATCACGGTCGCCAGTTCGTCTTTCTCAGCATCGGGCAGCACTGTTCACGACGCACTGTCGCGCGAACAGGCCGTACCGTACCGGGCCGCTCGTATCACTTCGTCCGCCGCATCGATCGCCTCACGAGCCGCTAAGGCCGCTAATACCGAGAGCGGCGCCAGCGCCGGGAGCGCGCAAACGCCCTATCGTCTGACCGTGATGACTGGCGAAGCCGGCGTGTCGATCGCATTACGCATCAACCATGCGATCACGAACGCGGACGAACCCGACGCCCGCGCCCAGCGCGCCCTCGACGAGCTGCGCCGCGCCGTACCGCGCGCCGTGCGAGTCGTCCTCAACGGCGTCGAACACATTCCGACTACATCGAAAGGCATCGCTCATGGCCACTAATCCGATCAGTTCGATCAGCGACGTCGGCAACCGCATCGATTCGATCGGTCTCGACATGCAATCGCTGCTGCAGATCATCCTGACGCAGCTCACCTATCAGGACCCGCTAAAGCCGGTCGACAACTTCGAGTTCGTGTCGCAGCTCGCGCAGTTCACGTCGCTCGAACAGACACGCCAGATCACGGACAAGATCGACGACCTGCTGTCGGTTCAGTCAGCCACGCAGACGCTCGGCCTGCTCGGCCGCAACGTCGACGTGCAGACCGACACGGCGCTGCTGAGCGGCATCGTGAAGAGCGTGTCGTTCAAGGATTCTCAGCCGCAATTGACGATCGAAACCGAGAGCGGCGAATTTCTGACGAACGCCAATATTTCGCAGATCGTCGCAGTGCGCCAGACGAGTGGTTCTTAAAGGAGAGTTTCCATGCTGGAAAGCATTTACATCGGCATGAGCGGGTTGACGGCGTACGCGAAGGGCCTGCAAACCATCAGCAATAACGTCGCGAACCTGAACACCGCGGGCTTCAAGACCTCGACGCCGGGGTTCGCCGATCTGTATTACGGCCAGCAGTTCGCGCGGGGCGAACCAGGCGCGATGAACACGACGCAATTCGGCAGCGGCGTCGAGTACGGTTACTCGTCGTTGAATTTCGCGCAGGGTGATCTGCGCGTGAGTAACGGCCAGCTCGATCTTGCAATTCAGGGCAAGGGCTTTCTGACGCTGCTCGACGGTGACACCGCACGTTACGCCCGCACCGGTCAGTTCGCGGTCGGCAACGACGGCTTTATCGAGGACAAGGCGACGGGATTGAAACTCGCGGCCTTGACCGCATCGGGCAGCCTCGGTCCGATTTCGCTCGCCGGCAAACAGATCAGCCCACCGCAGGCGACGACGGTGATCAGGTTTTCCGACAATCTGTCGACGGGTTCGACCAGCTTCTCGATTCCGGACGTCGACGTCTTTGACGCAAACGGCGGCAAGCACACGCTGACAATCGCGTTCGCGCCCGATTCGAGCATCGTTCCCGGGCGCTGGCAGGTGACCGTCTCCGACGAAAACAACATACCGGTCCAGCAGGGCACGCTGCAGTTCAACGGTGGTATTCCCGAGCCAGGACGCGACCGGATCGACTTCACGCTGACTTCCGCCGACGCGCCGCCGCTCACCGTCACACTCGATTTCTCGACCGGCGTCACCGGCTTCTCCGCCGGCAGCTTCTCGAGCCTGCGTGTGTCGGACAAGGACGGCTATGGGACCGGTACGTTGTCGTCGATGAACGTCGACGTCGATGGGCGACTGGTGCTGCAATACTCGAACGGACAAACCGATGAGCTCGGCACGATCGCGCTCGCGAGCTTTGCCAATCCGCAGCAACTGGTGCAACAGGGAAATGGTCTATTCGATGCGTCGCACGCGTCGCCGCCGCAATATCGCACCAGCAATGGCGCGGGCGTTGGCCAACTGCTCGCGGGCGCGACCGAGGCGTCGAACGTCGATCTATCGACGGAGTTTGGTCAACTGATCCTGATTCAGCGCGGCTTTCAGGCGTCGTCGCAGGTTATCAGTACCGCCAACGAAATGATCATGCAGCTGTTCCAGATGCGAGGTCAGGGATGAGCGTCGTGCCAATCCGCTGGCGGCCGCTCGGCGCGCGCGATCTCGCAGCCGGCGCGGCGTGGTTTGCGCGCGCAATCGATCCATGGCGGCAGGCGTGGCTGGTCGCGCCCGAGCTCACTGTCGAAGCCGTGGACTTGCTCGATCCGTTCGACAGCGCGCCGCCTTCGGGCCAATGCGAGTCGTGGTCAATCGGCGACAACGTCTGGCTATTCACCGAGTCTCGGCAGATCGACATGCTGGTCAACGAGACGCTCGATCTGCCGAAGACGTTCGCCCTCACCGACGACGCCCGCGCGCCCCTGCTCGCGGACGTCGGCAAGCAGCTAGTCGACGAACTGCTCGATGCGATCGGTGCGGCGTTATCTCCAGGGCAACAGTCCGCAGCCCGCGTCCGTACGACAGGAAACACCGATACACCGCGTCTTCGTTTTGGCGGCGCCTGCTTCCGAATACGGAACACGAGCGGCGAGACCGTCTTCACGCTCGTCTGCGGCGCGCCGGCGCTGTGGTCGTGTTTGCCCGTCAGCAAGCCGACGGTTCATGGAGCGAACTCACCGGCCACCACGCGTCGCAGCACGGCCGTCGAATCGAGCCGCGTATCGCTCTGGGCGATGCTCGGGCAGTGCGAACTGAGCGTGCCGCAACTGGCCACGCTCGCCGTTGGAGACGTCATCCGACTCGACCAGACGATTTCCGAGCCGATCCCGTTGCTGTTGGCGCAGTCCGATTGCGGACGACTCCCCCCCATCGCCGCCGGCACGCCTGGACAACACGGCGGCAAATTATCCATTCAACTCACTTCGATAGCCGGGCCCGATACCCCATGACTCTGAGTACCCCACCCACCCGACCGCTCGTCATGCGTGTCGATCTTCCCGAACAAGAACCCGTCTACGACGACCGCAACACGACACGCCCGCAGCTGGCGCTGCTCGAAGAAGTGAAGGTCACCGTCGATATCCGCCTCGGCTCAGCCGAGATGTCGATCAAGGAACTGCTGGCGCTGCAATCCGGCGCTGTGGTCGAACTCGATCGTCATCTCGGCGATGCCGTCGACGTGTTGCTCAACGACAAGAGCGTTGCGCGCGCCGAGATCGTCGCGCTTGGTGAGCAGTTCGGCATTCGAATCACTGAGATCTCGACGCACCCATGACCGTTTCAACCCCGGCCTCATGGCTGCAAGGCGCAAGCGACGCGACCGCAGGCCAACATGCGTTATCGGCAACCGGCCTCGCACTTGCGGGGGTCGACGTCATGCGCGTCGGCATCACACTCGTGTGTTGCATCGCGCTTGGTATCGTTGCGATTCTGCTTTTGCGGCGAAGCCATCGGGTCGGCGCGTGCGGTTCGTCGTCGAGCCTCACGCCGCGGATCACCGCAGCCGCATCGCTGCGTCTGGGCCCGCGCACGACGCTTCATCTGATCGAATACGATAGCCGCGTCGTCCTGCTCGCCTCGGATGCAACCGGTGTCAAGCTGCTGGACGCGCGCGATCGACCTGACGGAGCGCGCGAAGCATGATGCAACGAAGTCGGTTTCACGCGTGGCGCTGGCTGATCGCGCTGCTGCCAGGAGTCTTCTGCCTGTATGCCGGATTCGTCGACGCTGCGCCCATCGCGCCAATCGCGCACAGCGGTGACGCAGGCATGCTGTCGCTCTCCGGTTCCGCATCCGGAGTCATCGCGGACAGTAAGGGCGTATCTGAAGCGGTACGCATTGCGACGCTGCTCACGCTACTCAGTGTCGCCCCTGCACTGATCGTGTCGATGACGGCATTCATCCGCATCGCGATCGTGCTGTCGATGATCCGGCACGCGTTTGGCATGCCGGAAACGCCGCCGACACCCGTGCTGATCAGCCTCGCGCTGTTCCTGACGGCATTCGCCATGCTGCCGACGCTGCAGGTGATCAATCACGACGCGCTGCAGCCATTCATGCACGGCCAGATCGACCTCGCTCACGCTCTCGACAGCAGTACCGCGCCGATTCGCGATTTCATGCTGCGCCAGGTGCGCGAGGATGAGCTAAGGCTGATGTACGAGATGTCGCAACTGGCACTGCCGCAAACGCCGGCCGACGTCAGCCTGTTGCAGTTGACGCCCGCGTTCATCCTCAACGAATTACGCGTTGCGTTTCAGATCGGCTTCGTGATCCTGCTGCCGTTCCTGCTGATCGACCTCGTCGTGTCGAGCGTGCTGCTGTCACTCGGTATGCTGATGGTGCCGCCCGCAACGATCTCATTGCCGCTCAAAGTGCTGATGTTCGTGCTGGTGGACGGCTGGAGCCTCGTGTTGCGCGGCGTGCTGGGTAGCTTCAAATGAACTTGCCGGCGGAGTATGCGAATGCCGACGAGACCCATGGTGAAGCCGCGGCGTCCGCATTGGAGGAGAGCCTATGGGCAGCGCTACGCGACGAAAGCGGTTCGCAAGCGCGCGAAGCCGTATTCGCGCACTTTCTGCCCTACGCACAGGCGCTCGCGGCGCAACTATACGCAGGCCGGCACCGCGACGACGTCGAGTTCAAGGACTTTCTGCAACTTGCCTGCGTCGGTCTGCTCGAAGCTATCGACCGCTTCGAATCCGGGCGCGGCGTGTCGTTTCGCACCTTCTGCACCCCACGCCTCAGAGGCAACGTTTTGACCGGCGTACAGCGCCTGAGCGATGCGCAGGAACAAATCGCGCTGCGCAAACGGATACGGCGCGAGCGTGTTGCATCACTAGAAGCGCCCGCTCGCATGAGCAAGCAGTCCGATACGTTCCAGGCTCTCGCGACGCTCGCCGCGGGCCTCGCGATCGGCTTCATGCTCGACGATACCGGCATCGTCGAGGAATCCGCCGCACAGGCCGCGCCGTATGCAACCGCTTATCAAACCATCGCCTGGAGGCAGACAACGGAGAAACTGCATTCGGCCGTCGCACGATTACCCCCGCGCGAGCAGAAGATTATCCGCTACCATTACTTTCATGGACTGGGCTTCGAGCAAATCGCCGACATTTTCGGCGTAACCAAGGGCCGCATCTCACAGTTGCATCGCGGTGCGCTGCTCGATCTGCGCAACCTGCTCGGCAATACCGAGCATCTGCATATCACTGGCTAGAACTATGACTCATGAACACGATTCCCCTACGCACTGCAACGATGGCGTCATGTCGTCCGTCCTCTCCGCGATGCAGGGCACCGATGAACATGCGCTCGATGTGCTGAACGAGACGCTCGCTGGCTGGCCGCTCGATGCACGCCTGTGGTTCCTGCGCGGCTCGGTGTACGCCAACCAGGGTCGACACGGCGAAGCGCGTACTGATTTCGTTCAGGCGTTGACGCTCGTGCCGGATCTTCACGTCGCCCGCTTCATGCTGGGGCTTCTCGAACTGCAAAACGGGCTCGTTGCGCAGGCGTCGCGAACCTGGCTGCCACTCGATCGCCTGGCTGAGTACGACGCACTGCGCGTGCTCAAAGATGGGCTGCTGAGGTTTGCCGACGATCAGTTCGATGACGCGCTCGACAAGCTCAATCGCGGCATGGAGCTCAATCGGCAGTATCCGTTGATCAACGCCTATGTCGGCGCACTGATCGCGACATTGACTGCCGAGGCCGAGCCTGCGGATCAGGCGAAAGAAGGCTCCGCGGCGCAACACGACCATCTGCTGCTGTCGGGCTATCAGAACAATCAGACCCGTCACTGATTCGCGGCCGCGCCATGGACCCCATTTCGACGCTCAATCAGGCAATGCAGGTGCTACGGCAACAACTCGCGGAAAAGGAGCAGCGGGGCGAACGGACGGCCTCCGGCCGCAAGGGGGCATCTTCCATGCAGCCTGGCAGACCGCCGCCGATTGCCGAAAGTCTGCCTGATGCGATTCGAACGCGGATCGACACGTTACGCGCGGAAGGGGTCGACGACGAACGGCAGTTCTTTCGTGCCGTGGTCGACCTGCTGTTGCTGCGCGAGTTCGGCGAAGAAATGGCCAACGATCCCTCTTTCCAGCAGATGAGCGAATGGGTCAGCGAGTGCCTGTCCGAACAGCTCGACACGCGTCATGTGCTGCGCGAGGTCTTCCGTGATTAACGACGTGCGTCGCTGACGCTGAGTTTCTGGGTGCCATGGCCGAGGACGACGAGCAATTCGCGACGATTGCGGAACGACTTATCGGAAAGAAAGCCTGAGATGCAGCAAGCAATCGTGCCGACGAGAGGCACCGACGCCATAATGCCCATCCGGGCTGTCGAAAGACCGCGTGTCTTCAGCAGATACGTCGGAAACCAGAATTCCGCAGTTCATCGCATCACGTACCGGAACAGCCTCGTCTATCCGGCGAAGCTGCCGCTTTACTTCGCCGCCGACGAATGAGTACTGTCGACGTGGTGCCAGAAGACGGCTGGACCGAATCTTGCGTCTCCTCAATGATTGGAGGAAAACGATCATGACCAGACTACTCTTTGCAATCATCGTGGCAGTCGGCCTGGCGGGCTGCGTCGTCGCCCCGCCGCCGCCCAGCTATGGCTACGGTTATGAGCCAGCGCCCGCCTATGGCTATGCTCCCGGGTATTACGTCGCGCCGTCCGTGAACCTCGGCATCGGCATTGGCGGCTACTGGGGTGGCCATGGGGGCCATTGGCACGGCCATTGAATCAGACGTTCGCGAAGGAAACGACGGCATGCGGTTGCGCCGCATCTCGGGCCATGACGCGGTGTCGATCCCGCATCGACCATCGTTCCCGACAATCCACCAGCTCTTCCGAACCAGGGTAAACATCCATCCTCTCACGAAGTACTTCAAAATGGTTGGTGTACGGAGTATATTCGCGCTCAGCAGATATCTACTGAACGGAGGAGGAGGTCATGCAATTTCATCTCAACGGTTTCCGGGTCGGCGATCCGACGATCGAGCCGGTCATCGACAATGCGCATGCTGCGCAGATGCCCGAGACGGTCGACGTGCTGATCGTCGGCAGCGGCCCTGCCGGACTCGTACTGGCGGCGCAGCTGTCGCGATTCCCGTCGATCAGCACGCGCGTCGTCGAGCGTCGCGACGGACCGTTGCAGATGGGACAGGCCGATGGCGTGGCGTGCCGTACCGTCGAGATGTTCAATGCGTTCGGCCTCAGTGACCGCCTGCTGCAAGAAGCCTATTGGGTCAATGAAACAGTATTCTGGCGACCCGATGCAAATGACCGCGGCGCGATCAGTCGTACCGGCCGAGTTCAGGATACCGAAACAGGCCTTTCGGAATTTCCGCACGTCATCGTCAATCAGGCCCGCGTCCAGGAATATCTGCTCGACGTGATGCGCCGCTCCGCGCGACGGATCGAACCGGACTACGGCCTCGAAGTGGTCGACGTTCAGCGCGACGATACGCACGAATACCCGGTGCTGGTCACGCTGCGCCATACCGATCCCGCGCGGCTCGACGAGACCGTGTCCGTGCGTGCGCGCTATGTCGTCGGTTGCGACGGCGCTCGCAGCCGCGTACGCACCGCCATCGGACAAACGTTGCGCGGTGACGCGGCCAACCATGCGTGGGGCGTGATGGATGCGCTGGCGGTCAGCGACTTTCCGGACATCCGGCTGAAAGCGGCGATTCAGTCCGCGAGCAGGGGCAACCTGCTGATCATTCCGCGTGAAGGCGGATATCTGGTCCGCTTCTACGTCGACCTCGGCGATGTCACCCCGGAGAATCGCGACAGCATCAAGCAGATCACGGTCGATCGCATCATCGAGACGGCGCAGCGCATCCTCCATCCCTATACGCTCGACGTAAAAGAAGTGGCGTGGTTCTCGGTTTATGAGGTCGGGCAGCGCCTCACCGACCGCTTCGACGACGCCATGGCCGCCGACGGCACCTCGCGCGAACCGCGCGTATTCATTGCGGGCGATGCCTGTCATACGCATAGCGCCAAAGCGGGCCAGGGCATGAACGTGTCGATGCAGGACGGCTTCAATCTCGGCTGGAAACTCGGCGCGGTGCTGGAGGGCCGCAGCAACGCCGATCTGTTGCGCACGTATTCGGACGAGCGCCAGCCCATTGCGCAGGAACTGATCGATTTCGACAAAGAGTGGTCGGCGATGATGGCCGCGCCGCCGAAGGACCCCAACCGACCCGAGGCGGGCGGCGTCGATCCCGCGGAGCTTCAGGCGTACTTCGTTCGCGCTGGCCGCTACACGGCTGGCGTCGCAACGCGCTACCGGCCGGCCACCCTGACCGGTGAAGCGACGCATCAGGCGCTCGCCAAAGGCTTTGCGATCGGTACGCGCTTTCACTCGTCGCCTGTCGTTCGCCTCGCTGATGCAAAACCGTTCCATCTAGGGCATGCCGCGCAAGCGGACGGCCGCTGGCGCCTGTACGCGTTCGCGGACGCGTCGCGTCGTGCGCTGGATGCGCTGTGCGAGCATCTCGACAAGTCGCCCGATTCCGTTTTGAGGCTCTTCACGCCGAAGGACGCCGACGTGGACAGCGTTCTCGATCTGCGCGCGGTGTTGCAACAGCCGCATCGCGAAGTCCGCCTCGAAGACGTCCCCGCCCTCCTGCTGCCGCGCAAGGGTCGCCACGGCCTCATCGACTACGAAAAGGCATTTACGAGCGACGCGACGACTGATATCTTCGACGAGCGCGGCATCGATCGCGAACAAGGCGCACTCGTCGTGGTACGTCCCGATCAATACGTGGCCCATGTTCTCCCATTGAATGCGTATGCGGAGTTGAACGCCTTCTTTCGGCCCATCTTTCGCGTGCGTTAAACCACAACGAAACCCGAACCTCCGAAATTGCCGATCAAACCCGAAGACGCCGGCGCGCTCCCCAAATTTACTGGCAGCCTGGTGCGCCGTGCCCAACAGCGCCATGCAGCGGTCTGGCTGAGCGAGGTTTCCGCGGAGATCACGAGCGTGCAGTACGCGGCGCTCGAGGTCTTGCACGAGACGCCTGGCGTCAGTCAGCGGCAACTCGGAGACAAACTCGACGTGGATCGTTCGACGATTGCCGATCTCGTTGCACGCATGGTGCGCAATGGCCAGATCGAGCGCGCGGACGATCCTGTCGACAAGCGCAGTTACGTGCTGTTTCTCACCACTGCCGGTAAGAAGCAGCTCTCGGCCTTGCGTCCGCGCGTCGAGCAGGTCGAGCGCATTCTCACTGAAAGGCTGACGGCGAGCGAATTGGCGCAGTTGCGCCGGCTGCTTTCGGCACTGTTGCCGCCGCGGGCTTGATGCGCTTGCTCCGGAAGACCGCCTGCCGTCGCGGTCTGCCAGACAGCGCCTCCATTTCGGCTCCCATAGCCCCCTCCCCGCCGCCGCCTGGTTAGAACCGGGTGCCTTTCCAGAACAATGACGGACGACGCACGCGAGCCCGCACCTTTGTTCCGGCACGCAACCTGAAACGAAAACCGCGCCAGCGGACATTCGCACGATCCGGCGTCCGCCAACCCCGCTGCGGCTCGCTTCATTCCAGCGCGGCGATCGCACTTAGCTTATTCCCAGAAGCGCCATGCACGTCGTTCCGCCGCTTACGCTCAAGCGCGATAACGATAGCGCTCGATATTATTTGTGCACTAACGAGCGCCCTTCTACGATCTCCGGACCTTCACTTCGATCTCTTTTCAAACATGGCTACGACAAAAGCGCTCAAGGCTGCACTCCTCTCGGTTCTCGTTACATGCGGCATCGTCAGCGCGCAACCGGCGCTCGCGGCGGGACAAACGGTGCGAGTCGGCATCATGTCTGGCGAGGACGAAGACGTGTGGCGTGCGGTCGCGGCCAATGCCGCCAAGCAGGGCGTCACCGTCAAGATCACGACCTTCTCCGACTATACGCAGCCGAACGAAGCGCTCGCGGAACACGACCTCGATGCGAATTCGTTCCAGCACAAGCCGTATCTCGACGCGCAGATCGCGGCGCGCCACTATCAGATCGTGCCGGTCGGCTATACCTACGTGCAGCCGATCGGTCTCTACTCGCGCAAGGTGAAATCGGTCGCGGCGCTGCCGCAGGACGCGGCGATCGGCGTGCCGAACGATCCGAGCAATGAAGGCCGCGCGTTGCTTCTGCTGCAGGCGAATGGACTGATCAAGCTGCGCCCCGACGTCGGCCTGCTGCCGACCGCGCGCGACATCGCGGAGAATCCGAAGCACATCCAGATCAAGGAGCTCGACGCCGGCATCGTCGGCCGCGCGATTGGCGACCTCGACGCTGCCGTCGTCAATACCGACTGGGCGATCAAAGCGGGCATCAAGATTCCGCAGGAACGCATCGCGCAAGAAAAAGTGCCGGGCAACCCGTACCGCAACTTCATCGCGGTCAACGCGAAAGACGCGAACGCAGTGTGGGTCAAGACGATCGTCGACAGCTACCAGCAGACCAACGTCGCCTCGGCGATCCTGACCGTTTATCACGGCGCCACGCTGCCGGCATGGGACGGCGCGCCCCAGCACTAACCTGACGCACGAACAACGCACGACTCAAGCGGCGGCGAAGCACCGCCGATCTTCGCACAGGCCGCCGGCGCCCCGTTGGCCTATGTAGCGGCGACCGTCAAGCGGCCGCATTCGGAAGCGGTGCTGGTGCCGCCGCAATCGACGATCCGCTCGGTCGCGGACCTGAAGGGCAAACGGATCGCGCTCAACAAAGGCAGCAACGTCCACTACTTTCTCGTCAAACTACTGCGTCAGCACGGCCTGCAATACGGCGACGTTAAGCTCGTGTTCCTCGCGCCCGCCGATCGGACAGCCGGCCCGCGACCGGTGCGATCAACGCGGTCACGAGCGGCCACGGCGTCATCAGAATACCGGTCTGTGTTTCGGACAGCTTCAGCGTCTGCTCGGCCATGAAGCGGCATGAGAAGAGTGGGCGGACGCTTGTGGAAGGGCGATCGATATCTGACATCAAACCGGCGAACGGAGCGAGCGTGCAGTGGAACGAACAGCGGCCCGCTCAGGTTGCGCAGTTGATCAACGTGAGGTGCGCGACAATTCGGGTCGCAAATCCATGTCAGCCGGCAACCATATCTGCATGCGCATGACGATGAACGCCCCGCGCGACGGAGTCGGCGCTCAATTCGACCGCAGGCATAGACCATAACGCCAATATGGATGTGCGCGCAGCTTCATGGTCTTCCGGCTGCGCCGCCAGGTTACGTCCCGCCTTGGGCGCCCAGATACGGTGGATTCGATCGGCGGCGGGTCAGGAATGCTTTCCCAGGAACGCTAGCAACGCGTCGTTCATTGCCGTCGGATTACGCAACTGCACCAGGTGGTCAGCGCCGGTGATGATCACCCGCTCGCTTCCGGCAATACAACGAAGGAGGACATTGTCGATTTCGCGAAAGAACGCGATGCTGTGGTCCCCTTCGATGATAAGCGTCGGTGCTTTGATGGTCCCAACCTGGACGCAACCCACTGCAGGTGGCGTCGCGGCCATAAACGGTCCCATCGTCTTAGCGTTATCACTCAGCATGGCAACGAACGAGGGCGGCAGTTTATCCCAACCGTTTGAATCTCCAAGCACCGAATCCATCATGACTTGGGTAGCTTTCAACGAATCGCCCATCTTCAATGCGTCTTTTGCCAATGGCGCGGGCTTGAAAAAGTCCCCTGCGGCCGCCTTTCCTGCCGGAGAATCTAAAACCGTAAAGACGGATGCTTCCTCGAGGACCAGCGATTTCACCAGTTCCGGGTGCTCCATCGCGAGTTGCGCTGCCACCTGACCTCCGAAAGAGTGACCGACTACGTGAACCGGGCCAACGTTGAGCGATTTGATAAAAGCCGCCAGGTCGGCTGTATGTGTTTGCATGCTGTAAAGGCTGCCGTTGTCTTGCCACTCGTTGGGGGTGTGGTATCGCATGCTGTACGCGACAAACCGGTAGTGTGCCGACACTGCGTCGCGCTGTCCCGTCCATGCTCTGGTGTCAGCCCAGGCTCCGTGCACGAAAACGACCGTCTCGCCCTGCCCAGCTTCGGTGTACGCGAGGTGAGTTCCATTAACCGAAGCGACCTTTTCAGGAGGATAGACCGACGGACTTTTACATGCGGTAAATGAAAGTGCCGCTGCCAAAAGAAGAGTCATCAAAATTATCTGCTTAGTGGGATTCATTGCACGCCTCGCTGAATTCAGTGGTTACGCCTCTCCGCGTGCAGCAGCCGAGCCGAGACACGGCGTTGCGCACGTACGAACGCCTGCCCTTGCGAAGCGTCAGTAAAGGTTCGCCGCCGGACTCTATGACCGGAGGACGCGAGCTCGGGCCGCGCAGGAGAGAGCAAAGGGGCTAGTGTGTCGCCTTTTGGCAACGGGCCCACGTCGCGTAGTCGTGGCGCATGCAGTGCGCAGCCCTGCTGTCGTTATAGGCCTATTACCTGGACATTGCCAGACACATGGACAGCTCGAAACCTACCGGTTCCGCAATGGTCGCTAGGCCGTCTGGAAGCCGACGTCCACGCGATGTTTGGTCGTCCGGGCGCAGGGGTCGAACTCGGCAATCTGGCATCAGGCTCAGTTCGGAAGTAGAACGGCAGGACGATGTACGCCATCGTCTGCGCCGCGAACGAGCAGATCGCCATCGCCATCGCCATCGCCATCGCCATCGCCATCGCCATCGCCATCGACAATGAAAACACCGGCATGCGCAGCAGGTCGATGGGGAGCATCGGTGTCGCGAGCCGGCTTTCGCGTCGCACGAACAGCACGCCGGCCACTGACTCGCGCCTGAATCGGGACACAGTTGACGTTACTGCGCCACACGTTGTAAATCTGTAGGCATCGTCGCCGCTATCAGCGCCGGCGAAACACGCATGAAAACGAAACGCCCTTTTTTCACGATCGGCCACTCGACACGTCCGTTGCAGGAATTCGTCGACTTACTGAAAGGCGAGCAGATCGCCTTGCTCGTCGACGTGCGCAGCATCCCGCGCTCGCGGACCAACCCGCAGTTCAATCGCGACACGCTGCCCGCCTCGCTCGCACCGGAACATATCGACTATATGCATCTCGCCGCGCTCGGCGGACGCCGCAGCAAGCGCAAGGATGACGCGCCGTCGCCGAATGCGTACTGGACGCATCCGGCCTTTCGCAACTATGCCGACTATGCAATGAGCGACGCGTTCCGCGAGGGACTGGCGCAACTTCTGACGCTCGGTCATCGGCAGCGCTGCGCGATCATGTGCTCGGAAGCGGTCTGGTGGCGCTGCCACCGGCGTATCATTACGGACTATCTGCTGATGCACGGTGAAACCGTGCTGCACATCATGGACGCGCATCACACGAACGCCGCCACGATGACGCCGGGCGCCGAGCCCCACGCCGACGGCACGCTGATCTATCCGGCTCAGGCGCAGAACTGAGCCGACTCACGACACGACAGCGCACCAGTCACCTCCACCGCTTTATGGCTGTTACCACCAAACGTCCGCCGAAACTCGACACGTCGCTCGACACGCTGCTTCGCGACATCCGCGCCTGCACGGTGTGCGCACCCATGCTGCCGCACGCGCCCCGCCCCGTGCTCGCCGCGTCCACGCGGGCGCGCATTCTGATCATCGGGCAAGCGCCAGGCGCGCGCGTGCATGCGTCGGGGGTGCCGTGGAGCGACGCGAGCGGCGCGCGTCTGCGGACATGGCTGGGCGTCGACGACACGACCTTCTACGACGCCTCCAGATTCGCCATCGTGCCCGTAGGCTTCTGTTTTCCGGGCCGCGGCGCGAGCGGCGACCTGCCGCCTCGGCCCGAGTGCGCCGGCCGTTGGCACCGCGAATTGCTCGCGCAAATGCGTTCGGTGAAGTTAACGCTGCTGATCGGACAATACGCGCAGCGCTTTGGCCTCGGCGACGCGTTTGGCCCGACCTCGACCGAAACGCTCGTCAGGTGGGCCCAGTTTGGACCGCATGTGATGCCGCTGCCGCATCCGTCGCCGCGCAATATCGCGTGGTTCAAGCGCAATGCCTGGTTCGAGGGCGCGGTGCTGCCGACGTTGCGCCAGCACGTGGCGACGGTGTTGGCGGGCGGCGAGCTTTGAGCGCCGCGCACCCATCCGCGCGATCAGCCGCTCGTGGTAAACACGCATCCTGGCCCGGCGTCCCAATCTTCGGAACGGTTACGGGTATACATGGATTAGGAGTCGCTACCGCACTGCACTAACATTTTTGCGGTACCGCACGGCTCGTATCGAGCGCTTCCGAATCGGGGTTGCACGTCCCACGCCAAACTCTCGCGCTGCCCCGCGAACTCCCGGTGCCGTCCAGCATCTGCACGCAATCGACGCAACGTCGACCACATCGACCAATGAAGACAAGAACCGGAGGATCAGATGGCACAGCAACGGGATGACGATCAGAAAAACAGCGGCAACGGTTTCAGCACGGCGCGGCGGGGGCTGATGCAGGGCGCGGGACTCGGCGCGGCGCTTTCGCTGATGGGCGCGCTAGGCGGCGCGGGCGGTCTGATCGGCACCGCGCAGGCAGCGCAGACGGCTTTTCCGTCGCACAAGAAGTGGAGGATCGTGTTCGTCAATCACGTCACCACCAACCCGTTCTTCGTGCCCACGCAGTACGGCATTCAGGATGCCTGCTCACTGCTCAACATGGATTATCAGTGGACCGGCTCGGCCACTTCGGACGCGGGCGAAATGGTCCGCGCCGTGAACTCGGCGATTGCCGCGAAGGCCGACGCCATCGCGGTGCCGATCGTCGATCCGAGCGCTTTCGACAAGCCCATCCTGGCCGCGCTCGACGCCGGAATTCCGGTGTTCGCGTACAACGCCGACGCGCCGCGCGGCAAGAAGAATCCGCGCCTCGCGTATATCGGCCAGGACCTGTATCTGTCGGGCTACCAGATGGGCGAGCGCATCGTCAGTCTGATCGACAGCGGCATGGTCGGGCTGTTCATCGCCACGCCGGGGCAGCTCAACATCCAGCCGCGTCTGGACGGTGCGAGCGACGCCATCAAGAAGTCCGGCAAGAAGATCGACATCCAGACCGTGGCCACGGGCGCGACCGTCAACGAGGAGCTGTCGAAGATCAAGGCGTTCTACCTGGGCCACCAGGACCTGAAAGGCATGTTCGCGGTGGATGCGGGCAGCACGCAGGGCGTCGCGCAGGTGATGAAAGAGTCGAACCTGCCGTCCAAAGGCGTGCACGGCGGCGGCTTCGACCTGCTGCCGACCACGATCCAGCTGATCCACGAAGGTTTCCTCGACTTCACCATCGATCAGCAGCCCTACGTCCAGGGTTTCTATACGGTGATGCAGGCGTTCGTGTTCCTCAGCTCCGGCGGCCTCGTCGGCCCGGCCGAAATCAACACCGGCCTGAAATTCGTGACGAAGGATAACGTCGAGCCGTACCTGAATACCTCGACGCGCTTTGAAGGCAAGACCGACAAGGAGCAAATCGTTCCGAGATCCGGCGCAATCAAGTCCTGATGAATACAGTGAACGAAACCAGCAAAGCGGTCCGCGCGTCCCGGCGCGCGGGCGTTTCCTTCGCGTCTCAATGGGCAGCCGAGCTGCGCATCCTGCTCGTGGCCGTGCTGCTGGCCGCCTACTTCGAATTCGCGAACCACGATTTCCTGCTCACCAACGCGAGCCTCGTCAACCTGTCGCAGTTCATCGCGCCGGTGGCGATCATCGCGTTCGGCGAAATCATGTTGATGATCGGCGGCGACATCGATCTGTCGGCGGGCATGGTGTTCGCGTTCGCGCCATTCATGATGGTGTTCGCGAATGACGCGGGCGCGCCGATGTGGCTCGCCGTGATCGCGGGGCTCTTGGCCGCGGGAATCGTCGGCTTCGTGAACGGGGCGGTGTCGGTTTGGCTGCGGCTGCCCTCGTTCGTTACGACGCTCGGCACGCTCTTTCTGATCAACGGTATCACGCTCACGATCTCGCGCGGCACGCCCGCCGCCACGCCGGGATCGCCCACCTTCGCCGCGTTCATGGGCGCGTGGGGCTACAGCGAGATCATCTGGACCCTGGTGATCGCGGCCGCGATGCACGTGCTGTTGCGACATACGCGCTGGGGCCTGCATACGCAGGCCGCGGGTGCGAATCCGCTCGGCGCGAGCGAGGCCGGCATACATGTGAAGCGACTGCGCCTCGGCAACTTCGTCCTCGCCGCGGTGCTGGCGGGCTTCACCGGCATGCTCGAAGCCTTTCGCATTACCTCGATCGACCCGCAGGCCGGCGGCAACCAGATCATGTTCCTTGCCGTGGCCGCCGCCGTGATCGGCGGCACGCCGCTCACGGGCGGCTCGGGCACCATCGTGGGCGGCCTCATCGGCGCAGCGGTGCTCGGCATTCTGAACGACGGCTTTACACTGATCGGTATCAACGCGTTTACGTTCAACATCATTCTTGGCGCCGCGATTCTGGCGGCGATGATCTTCAACATCCACGTCGGGCGCATTCGCCGCAAGGGTGGACGATGATGGACCAATCGCAAACCTCCTCCGCGGGCGCCAATGCCACGGCCGCTGCGCGCAGCGCGCCGAACGCCCCGCTCGCGCTGCGCGGCGACAGCCTCGTCAAACGCTTCGGCGCGGTGACGGCGCTCGATGGCGTCTCGCTCACGCTCGGCAGGGGCGAGATCCTCGGCATACTCGGCGACAACGGCGCGGGCAAGTCCACGCTCGTGAAGATCCTCACGGGCTTTCATCAGCAAACGAGCGGCACGCTCCACATCGACGGCGAGGAGACGCTGTTGCGCTCGGTCGATCATGCGCGTTCGCTCGGCATCGAATGCGTGTATCAGGATCTCGCGCTCGCGAATTCGCTGAGCATTTACCACAACATGTTCCTGAACCGCGAAATCGTGCGGCGCGGGCCGTTCAGGCTGCTCGACCACAAACGGATGCGCGAGCGCGCGGCGCAATGCCTCGACGATATCGGCGTGCACGTGCCTTCGGTGGATTTGCCCGTGGAGCGTCTTTCGGGCGGCCAGCGCCAGGCGATCGCCGTGGCGCGCGCCGTGCATTCGAACGCGAAAATCCTGTTGCTCGACGAACCGCTCGCCGCGATGGGCGCGCGCGAGGCGGGACTCATCATCGACCTTCTGATGCGCTTGAAGGAAAAAGGCGGCCTCTCGATCATCATGATCATGCACAACTATGCGCAGACGCTCGATATCGCGGATCGCATCATGTTGATGCAGCGAGGCCGCGTGACCTACGAGCAACAGAGCGCGCTGACTTCGGTGGCGGAGTTGATGGACATCGTGCAGCGGGAATACCGGGCCATGCGCGCCGGCGGCGCGCAGTGAGCCCGCCACGGCCCGCGACACCGCGCAACTCAAATCAGAAATCGATCTTCGCGTTCACACTGACCATGCGCGGATCGCCCGGCGCGATGTAGTCCGAGTACTGGAACGTCCAGTAGCGCGATTAGTGATGTTGTCGATCGCCGCGCGCAGCGTCACGTCGTGCCCACCGATGCGCGTCAGATAGTTCGCCCCGATGTTTTCGATCTTGTAGCCGCCCGTCTCCAGGTCGCGGGCCCCAAAGCGCCTTTTTGCCGCGCGCCTCGAGCTCCGCGCCGATCTCATTCGATTTCTCGAAATGATTTTCAATGGCGCGCTTGCTTCGACCCGTCACGAAGATCATTTCTGTCATGCTGGCGACAATCGCTTCATCGACGGCCTACTGAATCAGCGGACCGTCATTGCGATTCAGGAGGCGCTGCGATGCTTCGACAATGTGGGCTGGGGATGGTCGCCGCCGTTCACTCGCGACGCACTCTGCGCCGATACCGTTATGTGTTCATCGTACGAGAGCCGCAGGACGAGAAACATGATCATCGGCGAAACCGGTGAAAGATGCCGCAGAAACGACCCGTAGTCCGGCTCGAAAATAGCTTGCGTTGACAGGAAACTAACCAGAAAACAAAAACAAAGTGTCTCGAACCGGCCCACTGGAAATAACGCCGCCGCGGAGCGATAACGCACAAATACAATCGCAAAAGTGAAAAACACGCCAACGCCGCCGAGCATTTGCAGCGGAGAACCCGACGTAATCAACCGCACCGGCAAAACGAAGCTCGCCAGCGTGATGGCGACGTTCGCCACGCCAATGAACATACCGCTGCCCGGAATGAACTGTACGATCATCGACCCCACTTCCTCCGGGTCCCGCCACTCATTGGCGTTCTGCCTTGCGAAATCCAGTGATTCGCCATAGGCCTTCTGGAACACGAAGGCGACCACCACAAACATGGCCAGCGCGAAAAAGATCAACGGAACCGGCCTTTTGAAGCCGTTTGGCGCGAAATAAAGAAACACGGTTGCGGCCAGTGTGATACCCCAGTACGATCTGAAGTACATGGCTACCAGCGCTGCCAGGACGACAAACAAAGCCAATATCGCACGCGACGAGTTGTAAAACAGCAACAGAAAAACCAGAACCGAAATGATGAGTTCTTTCGACGGAACGCCGATGTAGACGGTCTGATTGGCGAGCCAGAAGGCAACCAGAAAGAACTCGGCCGATTTTAGCGAAGTGACACCGGAACGCCAGATGGCGACAAACATGCCGATAGTCGATGCGAGAAATCCTATCAAAGAAATCGAGAAATTCTGGAGACCGAAAAAGTTGAACAGCCACGCGAGATTGTCAAATGAGTCGCCAAACGCCCTGAAAGCCGTGACGGTCTTCATCCGGTCGAAGATCACCAGTTCGTCGAACAGAAAACGCGCCGGCAACGTGCTGTCGTGAAACGTGGAGATCGCATAAAGCGCGATGAACAGAATGAACCAGACCGCGGCCGAAACGCCTGGACTCGCATTCCTGCCGATGATGCCGGGGAGTTTTACAATGCGCATTCTCTTTCCCTGAACAAGTGAGCGACTCGCCTCGCGGTGGAGGAGCTAGCCTTGCAACGTCGCTGATTTTTGAGCGCAGAGATCACGGCGCTTCAAAACTAGGTTGGCGATTCAAATAAGCGTTCGGCTCCTTGCCGATCTTGAGCGCCTGGTAAGTGCCCACACTTGCCACGATCGTTCCACAGACGCTGAGCAGAAGAAGCGAGTGGAAGAATCCGACGCCGAGGAAATGAGCCGTCGCAAAGATCAGGAAAATCGATACGGCATTGACTGTTTGAATCATCAAGTCGATCTTCTGCCGGTTCGCGACAATGAATACCTGAGCCATCGAGCCATAGATCGCCATCGTGATGAAATAGGGAATAAAGATCAGGTACACTGACATCGACGGTTCCCATTCGTCGCCCATCTTCACGTGGATAATGAGGCTAAGGCCTGCATAGCACGCTGCCACCAGAGAAATGCTGATAAACGTCAGCATAGTAAAAAACTGTTTCGATGGATTCGCTCTGTCTTTTCTGTGGCCGTCGAAATAATCGATCAGATCGCGGCGGAAAACGGCGCCCAAACTTTGCGACAAGAGGGACGCAGGAAAGTAACCCACACGATACGCCAGCGCAAAGATGCCGGCGTCACGATGATCGAAGATCATCGGCATCAAAATGGCGGACGCATAGATCACGAATGAATTCAGCGTAGTGGTCGGCACACCAAATTTTGCATACTGGATCTGAAGCGCGGAGAACCTGATGAAGGCCAACGGGATCATCCGGCGCGCCGAGTAAAGGCAGATCGCGGCAGGCACAACGGTCGAGGCCAGAAAAATCCAGCTATAGATGTTGAATACGGTGGTGCCTGTGCACTCCCCTTTCGAAACCATCATCATGCAGACAAAGTAGACGGCGAACGCGGCATTCGGGAAGAACCGGATCGTCGCGATTTGCGCGTACTTTCTTTCGGTGGTGAGTGCTCCGCACAACGCCTGTTGCAGGAACACGCCAAGTGCCAGACCGATAACAGGTATGTATTCCGTATGCCCGGCCGCTGCCGTGGCCACCACGAGCGCCACGCCGATCACTATGGCGACCGCACTGGAACTCGTCATTGCGCGCACGGCTTGGGCCTTGTCCGCCGCCATGCACGCAACCTCCAGACGCAAGCCGATCACCGACCCGATAAAAAGACCACCGGCCATGAGCTGGCTGAAGTACCCGAGAGCCGTCGGCCCGCAGAACTTCCCGATCAATAGAATCGAAACGAAATTGAGCGCCTGGCTCAGTACGACTCCAGCGATACTTACGATCGAATGTTTGATATTCACAATTTATCTACGTCGAAGTCCGGGTGAATTTTTCATCGCTCTACACGACGATGGTTGTCGTCTGAAGGCTAGCCTTTCTGCGTCGTTCCGCTGGCCGGCAGTGCGTCGAGATAGGAAGCACTGCGATAGAGGCCGGCGCGCGCGCCCAGACTATAGCGATAGACATCCGTGTCGATCGCGTTGAAGATCACACCCTTCACCCGGGCATTCGCCTGCTTGAGCTGCTTGGTGGCCTCCAGCACCTGCGCAATGGAAGTGGTCTCGAAGCGGGTCACCAGCAGCACGGTGCCGCAGCTATCCGCAAGCGCGGTCGCGTCGGATACGGCGAGCACCGGCGGCGTGTCGATCAGCACGATATCGTATTGGCTCGTCTTCGCGAGGAATTGCTGCATGCGTTCGCTCACCAGAAGCTCGGCCGGGTTCTCCGGTATCGTTCCGCGCGCAACGAAGTCGAGGCCCGGGCGCACGTCACGCATGATCACCGGGTCGGACGTCACGTCCGACGTCAGATAGTCAGCCAGGCCGGGGGTCGAGTCGAGACCAAAGTATTGCTCGAGATGACCTTTGCGCAGGTCCGCGTCGATCAACAACACCCGCTTGCCGGCCGCCGATACGACCGCCGCCAGATTCGCCGAAAGGAACGACTTGCCCACCTGCTCCGTCGGCCCCGTCAGCAGCACGCGGTTGTCGCCCGATTCCGATTCAAGCATTGCAAAATGAAGCGCGGTTCTGAGTCGGCGCAGGCTTTCAATCGACGGGTCGCGCGGAAACTCGCTCGCCAGCAGGAACTTCTCGCCCGTGGGCAGCTTCGGCGTCTTGCCGGGTCGCGCGACTTTCGCCTGCGACAGCGGCACGCTCGCATAGACGTTCAGGCCCGTTTGCTCCTCGATCTCCTGCGCGTCAGTCACGCCCCGGTACAGCGCCGTACGCCCGAACGCCGCACCCACGCCCAGAATCAGGCCGCCCAACGCAGCATAGACAATCACCACAAGCTTGTTCGGCTTGATCGGCTCTTTCGGCACCACCGGGTTATCGATCAACCGCACCGTTCCAACCTTGCCGGCGCGAACCAGTCTGAGCTGTTGCATGTTGTTCAGCATGCCGACGTAAAGCTCGTTGTTCACGTTCATGTCACGCGTCAGGCGCACCGCATTCTGCTCCAGGTCCGGCAACGCCTGTTCCTGCTGCGACAAGCTTCCGATCCTGCTGCTCAGCATGCCGATCTGCTGATCGATCGCCTGGATCGCGGGGTGCCCCGGCGCGTAGATCGCGCCCATCTCCGCGCGCTTCTGCTTCAGTTCCAGCAGGCTGCGCTGCGCGGCGACGCTTTGATCCAGATAGGCCTTGCCCTGCTCACTCAGATTGAACACGCCCATGCGGTTGCGCATGTCGTTATAGCGTCCCTCGGCGCGCTCCAGGTCGTTCTTGAGTTGCGGCAGTTGCTCGCTCAGGAACTCAAGCGACTTCTCGGCTTCCGCCGCCTTGCGCTTCAGATTCTGCTCAACATACGCATTGCCGATTTCGGCGAGCGTGCTGGCCGTCAGCAACCGCTCAGAGCCCGTCAGCGATGCGCCGATGATGCCGCTGTCTTTACCCTTCTGCGAGACGGCCAGCCTGTTTTGCAGGCTTTCCACCGTCTTTTCGCGCGACTGTCTCTCCAGAATGAATTGCGTGCCCGGCTTTGCCTTCAGCGAATCGACCTGTAGCGTGATCGCGCCATCGGGCAGTTTCGTGTCGAGCTTTTTGCCCACGCGGCCCTCGATCGGCTCGCTGAGATCCGACTGCTCCAGCCGGTAGCGCCCGCCGTCCAGAACGGTCAGAACGAACTTCTCGCCTTCGAATGCTTCCGGGACGTCGAAGCTGGACACCTTGATCGCTTCATCGCCCCATGCATATCCGCCAAATCCAAAGATACCTGGCTCGGCAAGACTCCTGGCTTGCCGGCCCAACCAGTCTCCGATCAATGGAAAGCGCTTCGGCTTTGCGCTGACATCGAGGTGCAGATCGTCGACGGCTTTTCCGACCACCATTCTCGACTGCAGGATTTCCATTTCAGCCGTCGCCTCTGTTTT
>NZ_JACHDK010000034.1:0-47755 GCF_014201005.1 Paraburkholderia lebeckiae
TAACGGGAAGCTCAATGAGTTCGTGTTTGCGTCCCGATCGAGCAAACGTGAGTTCATCAAACAGTGGCAGCGAGCGCTCGCGGCTACCGGAACAACGCCGATAGACACGAATCTTCAAAATGAAGGGAACTGTCAGGTGCAGTCAGATCTCCAGGCTCCAACGGATTAGTTGCGGTTGATTCAGGGTTCGCGATGCTGAAATGCAGATCCTGGCGGCTGGAGAATTTGCCAGAGTGCAGAGCATTAGTCTTTCGATCCACGCGGATCGTGCCCCTGCAAAAATCTCGAACAACAAATGTATATACTGAAGGGCGAAATCGTGTTCGGTAAGATTTTAATGGCTGCGGCCAGACGAGACATCGTCGCCAGGTATCTGGCCGCAGGCATGCTGGCTGCCTCTACCCAAGGGTAAAACCACATGACATCTACCCCGTCTGAGCACGCGCATCCCAACCCCACAGGCTTCGCCGCATTGTTCGCGCGATTGCGCTCCGTCGTTGAACCGCAGGTCAATCCCCTTGCGGCGTCCTGGCCACCCTTTGTCCTGTTCTTTTCATGGAGCGACGGGCAGCGGCGGGCCGACGTCGTGACCGCAACGGCGGCGACATTTGCCGAGGCCTGGGACGCAGGCATGGAGCAGGTGACGCAGGCTGCCGGCGCGGCCGGACTGGTCGTCCAGTGGCTTCGGGTGGACTGGGTTACCAGCGTTGAAGGCATGACCTGGGAGGCACTGCGGGGCCGCCTCGAACAGACCCGGCGCAGTTATTTTCGTTGCGGCCTGTCGCTGGACAGTAATTTCAGGCATGCCTTTCTGGAGACCGAACTGAATGGCAATGCCATGCTGTATGGCGGCCCGGCACAGACGCATGCGGTTGTGAACACAAAGAACTTCGAACGGTATGCCGCCATTCGGCACCAGCTTGCTAGCGTGAATTTCGAGGATCAGCAAAACGTTAATGTGTTCTCGACCCGCGGGGCGTTCGCAAGCCTGCAAGCGCCGGAGGTACACCTTCTGCACGGGACGGGTCTGAACGCGGGCCGTCGCATCATCGAACATCTCCAGCCGGCAGACGTCAGGGCGCTCGTCGCATCCGGCAGCCGTTATCTGGCCGGCCAGGTACAGCCTGGCGGGCGCTTCCACTATGGCTGGCATCCCTGTTTCGATCGCGAAATCGGCACTTACAACACCCTGCGTCATGCAAGTTCGATCTATGCGATGCTCGAAGCCTGGGAAGTGACCCAGGACAACGACCTCAAGACAGCAATCGACGCAGCGCTGCATTATCTCGTCAATGAACTCATCATGCCGGCGGAATTGCCGTCCGGTGCCCGCGCGGCGTTTCTGGTTGACCGGCAGGGCGAAGTCAAACTGGGTGGCAACGGCGTGTGCCTTCTGGCGCTGGTCAAATACAGCCAGCTGACCGGCTCAGACGAATATCTGACTCTGCTAGAACAGCTCGCAACAGGCATCCTCTTCATGCAGGATGCGGACACCGGCAAATTCAACCATGTGCTGAACTATCCAGATCTGTCGGTTAAGCAGGCATTCCGGATCATCTATTACGATGGCGAAGCGGCCTTCGGCCTGATGCGCCTCTATGGTCTGACCGGCGATGCGAGGTGGCTCGCAGCAGTAGAAAAGGCGTTCGGCCATTTCATCGAGGCAAAACACTGGAAGGCGCATGACCACTGGCTCAGCTATTGTGTGAACGAACTGACCCGTCACAGGCCACTGGAAGCGTATTACAAATTTGGAATCCAGAACTTCGCCACCTATCTTGATTTCGTGGCTGAAAGGGTGACGACGTTTCCAACCCTGCTTGAATTGATGACGGCTGCCGAGCAGATGATTAGCCGCATGCAGCAGCAGCCCGGCCTGGAGCACCTGCTTGCCGAGGTCGATCTGGATAAGTTCTTCCATGCCCTGCATGCACGGGCGCAGCGCCTGTTAGATGGCCATTTCTGGCCGGAACTTGCCATGTACTTTGCCAATCCGGGCAGGATCACCGGCAGCTTCTTCATTCGCCACCATGCCTTCCGGGTCCGCATTGACGATGTCGAGCACTATCTATCGGGTTTTGTCGCCTATCTGAACTATCTGGAGTCGCAGCGGCATTCAGTATCCTCAACGCTGGCGCGGGAATGGAACGCCTCCCTGATCGAGGCGGCCACGCAGGGGACGTGGCTCAAGCAGCCGCCATTGGGGTGGACGGCGAGCGGCCTTTGCATTTACGCGCCTGCCATGCAGCCTGGAAACGTCGTGGTTGCCCGAACCGGTGAGGTAAGCCGGGGGATCCCTGTTCCTGTCATTCGACAGATGCAGCCGCGCCCGGCGGGTGTTATCTCGAGCCATTCTGATGTGCAGGCTCAACTTGCCGATTTGCCGGTCCTGCACGTCGCAGATACGGCCACGGCAATTCTTGCGATGGGAGCCTATGCACGCAGCCAGATGAGCGGCACTGTCCTGGCGGTGACCGGAAGCGCTGGCAAGACCACGCTCGTGGCCATGCTGGCTGACGCCCTCAATGCTTACGGTCCGACAGCGGCGAGCGCGTTCAACGCAAACCTTCCCCAAGGTGTGAGCTGGAATCTTGCGTCAATCAAGTGGGACACACCTCATGTCGTCCTGGAAGTTGCCGTGGGCAAAATGAGACAGAGCGCGGCCATTGCCCGCCCGGACGTCGGCATTTTCACTAACATCCAGCCTGCTCACCTCGGAAAAAACAGCACAATCACTGATATTGCCCGGACCAAAAGCATGCTTTTTCTTGGCATGTCTGCGGGAAGTGTCGTGGTGCTCAATCGTGACATGCTGGAATGGGATACCGTCTACCAGGCGGCAATCGAACGGGATCTGAAAATCTTTACTTACGGCACGACTGCCGAGAGCGAGTTTCAACTCGTGGATCATGACGCGTCGGGGCAGCGGGTCGATGCGCGTATTAGAGGGCGCGATATCACCTATCCGATCGGGGCCGCGGGCTTGCACATGGCGTTGAACAGCTTGGCAGTACTTGCCGCTGTCTCGGCGCTCAACTATCCGTTCGAACCTGCGCTCGAACGGATCGCACGCTTTGCTGCCCTGTCCGGCCGCGGCGAGGAGTTTGAGCTGACGCTCGACGGACGGCACGTGACCATTGTCGACCATGCCTACAATGCCAATCCCGGCTCGATGCAGGCCGCTCTGGAACATTTGCGGGACATGAAGAATGCAGCCAGACGAGTCGCTGTGCTGGGCGAGATGGCGGAACTCGGTCCCCAGGCGTCGCTGCTTCATGCCGACCTGGCTGCAGTGGTCGAGCGTTGCGGGATCGATCGCGTCTATGTCATGGGCAAGCTCTATACCGACTTCTGGGAACGGTTGCCGGCTGCACGCCATGGGCGCTACACGAATTCGCTTGACGAATTGAAGCTTGCACTTCAAGAAGAGCTTGTCGACAAGGACGTAGTGCTGCTCAAGGGCTCGAACAGTACGCGTCTCCATGAGGTCGTAGCGTGGCTGAGGGCTGGCGCGCAAAAGTAGCATTGACCTCTGGCCCTGCGAGCAATGGGTCTTCAGGCGTGCCTGAACGACCCGAAAGCTTCCAGCGCTCACCCCCGATGGCGGTAAGCCGCGCGGGGTAGTCAGCGCGCAGCACGGGACCCGAATGCCAAATCAGCCGTACTACCCAAGGTGCTCGCCTGCGTCTGGTGCAGGCGAGTTCGTTGCCCGCGCGCATGGCCATCGTTGATCATTTCTGTCTTTTCTGCATAACCTCACGGAACCTTATTTATGAAATGGTTTGGCCGACATTGTCGGCGTTTATCGCACCTTCTGCGCTGGAGACTCCGGCGCTTCCTGTTCGTTGTCTTTGGCGTTTTGGGCGTTACCGAACCCAGTCTGGCGGACCGACCCACACTGGGGCCGTTTGAGACTCCACGGCCCGGGGAGCTTAATATCCCTGTGGGAAGCGAGCCATTCGATGCCGCACAAGCCCTGAACGGTTCATTCAGTTCACCGGAACACTGCGCGAGAGTGCCCGATAGCCTGTGGGTCGAAGTCAACGGCAAGGGAGATTGCATTCGATACTACGCGCATGGATTGTCCGGCAGCGAAAGCCCCACTGTGCTGGTTTATTTCAGCGGGGATGTCATGCTGAGAACGACGAAGGGAGTCAGGTACGTTACACAATCCTACCTGTCTGTTTCGCCCATGGAGATTGGGAAAGATATGGCTAAATGGTCCGCTGATTCCGGCCGTCCCACGCTCTATCTTGCCCGGCCGGGTATCTATGGCTCCTCTGGCGACCATAACATGCGCCGCACGCATCGCGAGATCGAACTGATGGATCGCGCACTGGACATGCTCAAGGAGCGTTACAACATTGCATCATTCATTCTGACCGGACATTCCGCAGGAGGCCAGATCGCCGCTGCGCTCCTGAACAGACGCGCAGACGTCGCGGCATCGGTGGTTTCTTCTGCCCTTGTTTCCGCCAAACAGGTCGCGGCGTACTGGGAATACAAGCGGGAAATCCCCGGTCGACTGCTTTACGATGCCCGGAGCTATTACGATCCTGTGGACGAAATCGGGCGCATTCGCCGGGATCCACGACCGGAAATCTATGTGATTTCTGATCCGGAGGATCGTGTGGTTCCCTTTTACAGCCAGCTGTATTATGTCCGCCGTCTGCGTGCCGCCGGCTTCAAGCCGCATCACATCTACGCCCATGCTCCCGGGCCGCAACATCACCTGCTCGCCGGACACGCGAAACGCGCTGCAACGCTTTTTGCTCAAGGGAAATCAGCGAAGGAAATCCACATGGCGCTTGCAGAACTTGACCTGTCGCAGGTTAAGTAAGCCACGAAAAGGTGCGACCTCCAGGGAGCACTGACTGGCGTTGTCATGGTGAGGAGCATTGGTCAGCAAATCGGGCCGGGCGTGGGGGGCTGACGTTGATGCCGTCAAGCGACCCTTGCAGCCGATTCGTAGTGGTCCGAAAGCTCGTTGTGTCGTTGTCGCCGTCAGCCTGCGGCAGCCGATCGGACAGACCGCGCGCTTTCGTTTGGGTAGTTGTTTCCGTCGTTGCGTTAGCCCGGAACGGCATCCACTGTCGATGGACACCTGACGGTATTTTTCCTAAACTTGTTCACGGCTGGTCGCTTGTTATTCGCTGCGTCCTTGGCTTCGACAGTGAGACTTGTGGTTGAAAGTTGCCGCCTCAATTTCCGTTCCGATTTGGCTGTATGACGCTTCGAAACCGGGCTCGTGCAGAAATTGCTTGCGATGGGATGATCGCGAAACGATGGTCGTGGGTTCGAGCAGGGGGCTATGTCTTTCGTCGCGCGTTAGGGGTACCCCCCAGATACCGGCCTCGCTGGTCAAAGTCTCGATTAGCGGACGAGAAGATAAAGGTGCCTTGCGCATAAATAGGGAGTTCGATGGACAGTATCGATCCGAAGCGATTCGGCAAGGTGGCAGTGTTGTTTGGTGGAGTGTCCGCCGAGCGTGACGTGTCGCTCAATTCTGGTTGTCTCGTGTTGCAGAGACTGCGCGATGCAGGCGTCGACGCACACCCCTTCGATCCATCCACGCGGCCGTTGTCAGCGTTAAAGGACGAGGGCTTTGTGCGTGCGTTCAACGTGCTGCACGGCGGCTACGGCGAAAATGGGCAGATTCAGGGCGCGCTCGATTTTTATGGGATCCGATATACGGGCAGCGGCGTGCTTGGTTCGGCGCTCGGGCTGGACAAGTTCCGCGCGAAACTTGTGTGGCAGCAACTGGGTATTCCGACGCCGCCGTTCGAGGCCGTGATGCGCGGCGACGATTACGATGCGCGTGCGCAGGAGATCGTCGCGCAACTCGGGTTGCCGCTATTTGTGAAGGCGGCGAGCGAAGGCTCAAGCGTCGCCGTGATCAAGGTAAAAGCGGCCGAGGCGCTACCCTCAGCGATCGCGGAAGCAGCAAAGTTCGACGCTATCGTGCTGGTCGAGAAGAGTATCGAAGGTGGCGGTGAATACACTGCGTGCATTGCGGGCGACCTCGATCTGCCGGTCATCCAAATTGTGCCAGCGGGCGAATTCTACGACTATGACGCGAAGTACGTTCACGATTCGACGCAGTACCTGATTCCATGCGGACTGGCATCCCAGGAAGAGATGCGCCTGAAGCAACTCGCGCGCCGCGCGTTTGACGTGCTCGGTTGCTGGGACTGGGGGCGTGTCGACTTCATGATGGATGGCGAGGGCAAGCCGTACTTCCTCGAAGTGAACACATCACCAGGAATGACCGATCACTCGCTGTTGCCGAAGGCTGCTCGCGCGGTTGGTATCAGCTATCAGGAACTGGTCGTGAGGGTATTGTCGCTCACGCTGAAGGATTGACCTCGTCGAGAGGTGTAGCAGAGTTCGTCAATCCGGTCCCGGCGTCGGCGCCCTGCTGGGTAAGGGCTGTGGGGCAATCGCAGTCCCGACCGGGGAAAAGAACGGCGGCGTTGTCACATTAGCGTTCACGCGGCGGAAGATTGGCAGGCGATGCCACCATTCAAAGCTTAACGGCCGGACCTTGGGCGACGCCTATGAAAAACGCCACGCATTGCGCGGCGAACTATTGGCGATAAAGCGAACAGCGCAGCAGTTGATGTGCTTCACGCTCGCCAGCGCGGCGAGTTCTGCTTTCGCGGTCAGGTAAATGCGTAACAGCTCGGTAACGATTTTCTTCGGTGCTTGGGGACAGGCCGTCAACACGCGTGTAAAGAAGCGTTTCGCTGTTGCGCCGCGCGGTGGATAATCAGGTTGTTACCTGCCACGTGAACTTTCCTTCGAGGGGGCACCCGGCGAAAGCGTCAACTCCGCTGGCACCTATGACTCCATACGCACAACGCAATGTATTGGACCGCTTTCGCCGCTATCAGCATTTGTTGATGTTCGGCGGCGGGGCAGTGGTAACGGCGGTGGTGCTGGTTGCGTTTGTCCTGAACACGGTGGCCACTGTACGTACCTATGTTGCGCTCGAGCATCAAGAACTGATGTCCGGCGTGAACCGGCTCACCGACCTTAACTCGCGCAACGTCGTGCTTATGCAAAACGGCGTACGGCTCATCGAGGTCGCCTGGAGGGCCGGCGAACAGGCCGAGCCACGCCTTATCGAACAGTTCACAGGCAATGGCCAGATGCTTCGTCTTCAGCAGGCCCCAGATCATCTGCCGGTGCTCGTGGTGGGTGCCTCGTCTGCAACGCCTCCCGATTTGTTGGCAACCCGGTACATTCGGCTTGCTAAACAGATAAGTCAGGCGGCGACGGCAGCTTCCGAACGAAACGGGGGCCTGTTGACATTCTGGTTGTACAGGCCTGACCGTCCACTGCTCATCCTGGTACCATCGCCTGACGATGCCCAGATGGCGACGTTGCTTGCCGATCGTGCTGCTTTTTTTTCTGCACTCGCGGGACCTGGCGGCAATCTCCTTGTTCCGCGAGACGTGCCCTTGCTCGATCCCCGCACCGGGGGGCGTGCATTTCGGTGGCTCCCTCCCTACGATAGTCCGTTAAGCGGCAGGCGATCAGTTCGAGTTGCAGCGACCCTGTTTGACAAGGAGCGGAAGCCGTTCGCCGTCGCTGTTTACGAGTTACCGGTCACCATTATCACTGCCGCTCTAGGGGAGAGTGGGCTTGACGGCTCTCTTATGCTCTTCGCGCGCAATGGACAGGTTATCACTTCATTTTCGCGTCAACCGGTCGACCCGAAGGCGTCAGATACCGCGCGTGCTTTAGGTGTCGCAGGAATTGTCGAGCCGACAGGCAGGATCTTTCGCGATGGCCACATGCTGTTTGGCTGGCCAATCGGCGAGACTGGCGCAACGCTCGTGTTTGTGCAGTCGTGGCGCTCGATTGCCCGGGCACTGACTGGTCAGATTGGAACGTCGGCCGCGACGACTGGAGTGATCCTCCTCGTGGTGTGGTCGCTGATTCTACTGTTCAACCGGCGCGTGTTCCTGCCTGTTCTTGAGCGCTCTCGACGCGTGTTCGAGAGCGAGCACCTGAGCCGCGCGCTGATCGAGACGGCACCGGTAGGGCTGGGGCTGATTGCCGTGGAGAGCGGTAAGCCGTTGTTGCGCAGTCCGACGATGATCGAGGCCGCGGCGCGGGTGGTCCTGCCGGCGGCACGGACACTTTCGGCAGAACTGGTTCACCGTCACCGGCAACGCGCAGATGTAAGCGGTGTAACCGGTACAAACAGCATGGCGCACGAGGCGTGGTCGCTGCCGACACGCGAGGGTGGGACGATGGATCTCTCGGTGAGTGTCGTGCCGGCGCGCTACCAGGGCGAGGACGTGCTGGTGACGGCGTTCACGGACGTGACGGTGGAAAAGCGCCTCAATCGGCAACTGCGTGAAGCAAAGCAGGCGGCGGACTCGGCCAATGCCGCGAAATCCGCTTTCCTGGCGGCGATGAGCCATGAGATCCGCACACCGCTCAACGCGATCCTGGGGAATCTCGAGCTGCTGTCGCACTCGCAGCTCGATGCGCTGCAGCGTGACCGGTTGAAAACGATCCGGGGTTCATCGGACGGACTGCTTGCAATCGTGAGCGACGTGCTGGATTTCTCGAAGATCGAGGCCGGTGAGATGACGCTCGAGCGGATCGTGTTCGACGCGCAGGAGGTAGCCTCGCGGACTCTGACGATGTTCGGGCCGGTGGCGCGGGCGAAGGGCGTGAGGTTGTCGGGCGAATTTGGCACATCGACCACTCAACCAATGCAGGGCGATCCGATGAGGCTTGGACAGGTGATGAACAATTTGCTGTCGAACGCCATCAAGTTTTCCGGGCACGGAGAGGTGACATTGAGACTGTCGGCGGAAGCGGGCAGTGATAATCAGCCAGAGCTTGTGATCGAAGTTGAAGACAGCGGGATCGGGATATCGCCGGAGCAGCAGGCGATGCTGTTCCGCGCGTTCAGCCAGGCGGATACGACGATCAACCGTCGCTTCGGTGGCACCGGTCTGGGGCTGGCATTATGCGCGCGGCTGACGGATGCGATGGGAGGGACGATCGCAGTGCACAGCGTGCCCGGCGAGGGCAGCCTCTTTACGGTGCGGGTGCCGCTGGGCGACTGTCACGGCGAGCCTGGGCTGGATATGCCGCACTTCGAGGGCGAGCAGGTGCTGTTCGTCGCGGCGGCGGACACCTGGCACGCGTATGCGGTGCCGGCACTGGAGGCCTGGGGGCTGAAGGTGCAGGCGTATCGTCATCCTGCGCAACTCGATCTGGAGACGCTGGAGGAGGCGGATACCCTGATTGTCTGCGGCGAGCACGACACCTGGCATGCGGACGACGTCCGTCGTCTGCTGGAAGCGTCGTCCTGGATGATTGACTGCAGCGCGGAAGGACCGGCGTATCCCGTAGCGACGGGATGGGCGGTGAAGGTCTCAAGCTATGGTCTGAAAGGGCTGGCGGCGGCGCTACGCCATACCTTGCAGGGCATGTCGCTGGAGGAGGGCAAAGAGACACAGCGGGTATTGTCGCGCCGGCTGAAGGTGCTGGTGGCGGAAGACAACGCGGTGAACCGGGAACTGTTCAGCGAGCAGTTGAAGATGCTCGGGTGTGAGCCGCAGGTGGCGGAAGACGGGCTGCAGGCGCTGGAACGTCTCTCACGGGAGCGCTTCGATGTGCTGGTGACCGATCTGGCGATGCCGGTGCTGGACGGTTATGGGCTCGTGCGAGAGGCACAGGCACGCTGGCCAGAAATGCCGATCGTGGTGGCGACGGCGAGCGTGACGCAGGAGGAGCGAGCGCGTTGCGAGGCGGCCGGGGTAATGCGGGTCGTGGCCAAGCCGCTGCAGCTGGACGAGCTGTCGGCAACGCTGTCGGAGGTGACCGGCGTGCCGGGTGTGGCGGTGCAGGCGGAGGAACAGGAACAGGAAAGGAAACGTGATGGGATGCTGGGCGGCCGTGCAATGCCAGCCCACGTGCGGGCTACATTCCTGAAATCGTGCGAAGAGGCGCTGGCGGCGATCCATGCCGCGTACGATGCCGGCGACGCGGCCCGGATACTCGCCGAGTTGCATTCGTTGCGGGGCGCGCTAAATGTGTTTGGATACCGCACGCTTGCAGAGCAGTGCGCTCAAATGGAAGTCGCGATATCGAAGGAGGGTGTCGGGGCGGCGCAGGACATGATTGATGCTTTCGATAGCCAGTTGAGTGCCACTATCCTGACTTGATCTGATTACCGCCTGCTCCCTACCAAAACCGGCAACGTAAAAAAGCACGGTCCGCCTTAACCGGCAAGACCGTGCAACATCACCCTTCTACAACTCCGTGCTTCCTGATTCGCGTTTCGTGACTCCTGATCAGAACTCGTAGCCCACCTGGGCACGCACACCAACGTCACCCGTCGAAGCAACCGACACAGCGGAGTTGACGAGCCACTTGTTGTTTCTGGAGCGGTACGTTGCGCCCACTGCTGCAGCACTGCCGCCCTTGTAGGTCGCCCCACCGGCCGCGACAATCGTGCGTCCCGGGCCGGACGGCGTCATGTTCGGCATGGCCATCGCCGCAGCGATACCGGCGTAGGCGTTTTTGGCTACATCGTTGATCGCCTGGTTGGTCTGGCTGAAGCGCTGGTCGGTGTAGCTGTTCGCCTGCTGCACGCCTTGCGCCACCGAACTGTTCATCTGGCCCACGTTGACCGCATCCGTATCCGCCGTACCCGCTGCGACATGGGTGATCTGACGCGGCTGGGTGGCCGAACCGACCGACACCGAGTTGTCGCGGTCAGTCACCGAACCTTGGCCCAGCGCAACCGAGTTGCTGTGGGTTGCCTGTGAACCCGTACCGATGGCCGTCGAGTTCGCGCCCGTCGCCGCTGCGTTGGCGCCGACTGCGAGGGCGTTATCCCCTGCTGCATTGGCGTTCGCGCCGATCGCCGTGGCGAGGTTGCCAGAGGCTACCCCACCTGCACCGACGGCCGTGCTTGCCGCGCCTGTACCCGGCATTTCTGCATTGACCACGGCACTATCGCTGCTGCCCAGGGTCGTTGAGGACGGAAGGTCCGACATCTGGGCGTTGAGGCTCGACACCTGGCCGCGGATATCCGTCACCTGGTTCTGCAACGTCGACAGCTGGCCGTAGTTCACCGCGTCGTACTGGTTCACACCGTTCGCCACATTCGACAGGACTACAGGCCCTGCGCTCAGGCTCCCGCCCAGCGTGACTGAACCGAAGTTCATCGAACCATCTGCGTTGCGGTCGTACTGCACCGCGCCCGGCAGTTGGGTCCCGACATCGCCGAGCTTGCCTTGGAGATTCGTGATTTCCTTCGTGTTGTCCGTCACCCGGTCATCGAGGTTGCTGACCGCCTCACCGACGCTGTGGACCGTCGTGCCGCCAACGCTATAGTTCGGCTGGCTGATCGAGCCGTCGGCGTTCACCATCGAACCACCGCCCAGCGCTTTGGACACGCTGTCCGCATTCGCATACAGCTGGCCGCCGTTGATCGCGTCCACGCTCGAGGCGTTCACCGCGCCCGCTGCCACACCCGTTACCGTGCGGTTGCCCGCCGTGCCCGCCACGTTCATCACCGTGCCGTCCGTATTCGTGCCGACCGTGATTTCACGCGTGGTCGCGTCCTGCTGCACCAGACCGAGCGAGCCGCTGCTGATCTGGTTCTGGACGTCTTCAATTCTAGTCGCGTTCTTTGCGATGTCCTTCGTATTGTCCGTCACCCGGTCATCGAGGTTGCTCACCGCGTCACCCACGTTGTTGACCGTCACGCCGCCGACGCTATAGTTCGGCTGGCTGATCGAGCCTGTCAATGGATCATAGGTTGTCCCACCACCTATCGCTGCCGCTGCACTCGTGCCAATGTTGTTCGATTTCCCCGCTTCGTTTTTCAACTGGCTGACGTTCACCGCATCCGTGGACGCCGAACCGGCGGCAACGTTCGTCACGCGACGTTGATTGCCTGGCGAACCCACCGACACTTCGCCCTTCGCTACCCCTACCAGCGCTCGCGAACCTGCCGGGTTATAGGGCGCGGCACTCAGGTCAGCTGTCGTGGTCGAACCCGCGCCCAGCGCCACCGAGTTCTCTGCGCTTGCACTGGCGTTCACGCCCAATGCAACGGAGTCGCTCCCTGCCGCAACAGCGTTGAAGCCAAGCGCACTGCTGCTTGTGCCGGACGCCCGCGCCTGGACGCCTACGGCAGTCGCCAGGTTCCCGGCGATGCTGCCCAGACCCACAGCCGTACCATAGTCACCAGTCACGGTCGTATTGGCCCCGTACACCGTGGCACCCGTGACATTGTTGGCATTAGCCCCACAGCCGGCCACCGTCGACCAGTTTCCGTTACCGTCGACCAGGGCCGTACCTCCGTAGCTGATACCGTTAGGTCCAACGCCGACCGTAGCAGAATTATTGGTGTCACAGCTAGCAGATCCTCCTGGCGCACCGCCTGTCCCCACCCCGATAGTACTCGCGTGACCAGCCTGTGCCGCCGCGATGAGCGCTACCGCCGCAATACCCTTGAGCACCACCGACCGACTCGCCTTACCTCGTGCGGACGCAAGCTCGGATGCCGCAATCCAGGTTCCCAACGCTTCATTCCATACACTTTTATATGACTTGTTCATGATGTCACTCTCGCTTGAATGTAAAAGGATAATCAATCAGTTATGCGAATCATTCTGGGATCGTGTATCTGCATTTGCCTTGCCAGATCTCGCCAGAAACGGGACAGTTGGTTCAGTTGCGCTGCCCGGAGCGCGCCAGCATCTAACAAGTCAGATTTTCTGCCGCGTATCGGGGCAACCACCTCTTTCCTTCGCCTTGATTACATTCTATTTTTTTGATGACTCAAGGAAATGTGACTGCAAATGAATTGCCCAAAATAACGCAAGACCAGTCCTAATTTCGATGCCCGGCAAACTGGGCGAATCGTCCGGAAAACCGGTGCCCGTGCCGCCCATTCACTTAGTCACGGTGGGGCTGTACAGAAGCCCTTGCTGAAAAACACACAGTCTTTGGCGTGCCTCGATGTAAATGGCGATTGAAGCGAAAATCATCGTTTTTTGGGGCGTCGTCGCGGCGAAATCGATTTGTCGCGAGCGTTTGGGGACAGTTCGTCGATTCGCGCCATGATGGCGGGAAAAAAACGCCCCGAATCCCACGGACCGGCGCAAGCCCGGCAGCGTCCCCCATCGTCTAGGCGCAAGGCATTCCGCTCGTGGGTATCCTGAACGCAACAAACTGACACAACATCACCCAACTTGATGCTCTGAATGAGGTAATTCCGCACGTCAGAGGCGAGCGAGGGCGTCCCCTTCATAAGCCGCAAATTGTTCGGGGCGACCGAGGCTACAGTTCCGTACCTCATCGGCAACGCTTGAGAGAGCGTGGCATCACCCGATGCTTGAAAAAATCGGCTCACCCCACGGCAGTGGTCGGGAAAAACGCGCTGGCCGGTCGAGCGACCGGTTGCAACAATGAGCGCGAACATCAGGGACGATGGTGCTATGGCAAGACACCCATGCGAACCTTCCTCGATTCGCTCGGGCTCGCCAGGGAGAAACTGATCCCTCACTAAATCGCCTTCTTCCTTTACTCGCCCGACTACCCGTCAGGTGCAGTCCAGGCTAATACACTTGATCCACTTGAAGTTCAAGGCCTTCATCGTCGGCGCGCTGCACAGCTTCTTCATCCGTGTATTCCTGATGCCGCAGCCGCCATAAACCTGCACGCAGGCCGCTCTCGCCGGTTTATTGCATCGCGCGGGGCCAGGATAAAAGAAGGTGTGGGTCGCACAAACATTCGTGCAGTCATGCTACCAGGGCCATCGCATTAAAGGTTAAATCGCTAGATGTCCTGCCAGCCAAGGAGTTGGGCCAGATAGCGGTCGTTTGCGCAGGCGAGCATGCGGCGATTTTTCAACCCTGCTTTGGTGGCGATCCTGCCTCAGCAGGTTCAGGGCAATGCGCCTGAGGATCGCGAAGTTCTGCGCGGCGTCGTCTACGCGCACGCGGCACTGGTCCTCGCCGAAAGCCATGTCGAGACACCAGTGCATGCCATTTTCGATACCCCAGTGGGCACGTACAGCATGCGCGATACGTGCCGCGCCAGGCGGCAGGCTGGAGACGTAATAGCGGCGCTCTGTTGTTGTGACCGTGTCGCCGATCTCGCGAGTGGACTCGACCGTCACGATCGAACGCAGACCCGGCCACAGGTCAGGCTCGAACTGCCAGCGGGTCAGGATGTCGCTGGCGACGCACCGGCGCGTCTCGATGCGGCCATGACCTTTTTCGACTTCACGGTGCTCGCTGTTGTAGTCCGCAAAGGCGAGCGGAACACACTCCATGGGCTCGAATGCCGTCTGTACCCGGCCCAGCATCGTGCCCTGGTTGCCCTTGCATGCCAGCACGTAGTCAGCGCCTGCCTTCACGATACGCTCGGCGATGGAGCGCTGGCAGCCCATCGCATCGATCGTGACAATCGCGCCCTTGAGCAGCAAGGTATCGAGCAGTTCGGGAAACGCCGTGATCTCGTTATCCTTTTCCGCAGTGCGGACCTGTGCTTCGGATCGAGCGCGGCAAACACCCGGCCGAACGTGTCGCGCGAAGGAATCCCATTTCTCAGTGGGGTATGGCGGCGCAGCCACTCCAGCTTTGCTTCGCTCCACAGCTCGATCCCTATCCAGCTCTCCGCCCCGGCGAGAATCGCGCATAACGCAACCATCAGCATCTCGCTCAGATCATGGGCTGGCGTGCGGCTGCGCGGGCCTTTCAGATTACCAAAGGCCTCTTCAATACTCAGGACATCGTTGTGCATCGTTTCGCTGTGCAAAAGGCAACAGTTACAGTAATCCTCGTCAGGCCTTGTTTACAAGCTGATTCTGTAAGTCCTTGATCGTTAACGGCCGTTCGTGCGATGGCCCTGGTCATGCTACTCGTTGGCACGATTAGTAATGCTGGTCATATTGACATTTGTTGGGATCATCTTCCATGTAGCGACGCAATCCGGATTCGTGCTTTTTGAGCAAGGTTCTCGCTGGAAAAACGCGGGCAGACATGCTAAGGTTAGTTCGAAATGGAGTGGTAGTTCAGTTGGTTAGAATACCGGCCTGTCACGCCGGGGGTCGCGGGTTCGAGTCCCGTCCACTCCGCCAACATCTCAAGAAAGTCGTCAACCTTTTCGCGGGCTACTTACTAAGCCGAAACAAAGTAACCGAACATGGGTCAAGCCGCGTAGCGGACTGACGGATGTTGAAACATGGATCGGACCAAGGCCGGAATCTTCTGCAGCGAGCGCAGAACCGCTCGAACACGCTGCTTGAGATGCCCCGGACCTTTGATGGCAAGCTTGCCGATCTTGTGATGTTTGAGATAACCCCATACCAACTCGTCCGGGTTCAGATCTGGCGAGTAAGCAGGAAGGAAGAACAGACAAAGGCGCCCATCTGATTCTGCGGCAAGCTGCCGGATCGCTTTGCAACGATGTACCGGATGACCATCGGCAATCAGGAAGACAGGCGCATTAGCGGTGAGCATCAGCCGTTTGACGAAGTCGACGTACACGGGGATCGTGAAGCTGCCTTCGAAACACATGAAACGAAGTTGACCACGCGGGCTGATCGCTGAGATCAGGTTCACCTTGAAGCGCGCGCCAGTGACTTCGACTACCGGTGTTTGACCGACCGGTGCCCAGGTCGTGCCGCTGTGATAGTCCGATCGCACCGTCGATTCGTCGACGAAGAATATCCGTGCCCCGCAGCGTTTGGCCTGCCCGACAATGGCCGGGTATTCGTTCCGCATCCATGACTCGACCAGTTCAGGGTCGCGTTGGTAAGCACGCGCCAGCGGCCGCTGGGGTGAAAGCCCGAGCTTGCGCAGCAGTCGACCGACAGACACCTCGGAGAGCCTGACGTTGAAATGATCGCGAATCAACTCCCGCACCATGTCTCGCGTCCACAATGCAAACTCAAACTTCATCTGCATGGGGTCCTTCGTTGTGACCGTCTGATAGACGAAGCGAATAGCCTCGGACGGCAGCTTCATCGGTCGACCAGGGATTGCCTTCGCTCGTAACGCCTCGATGCCCCCTTCGCGCCAGGCCGCCAACCACTCGTAAATACGTGCTCTTGAGAATCCCAGCGTGCGGATCACGTCCTCCGGCGACTCGCCAGCTTCGACACGCTTGACCGCCCGAATGCGGATCTCTTCCAGCGTTGCATGTGAAAGCTGCCGGCCGTCGTCCTCTCGCATCTCGCCTCTCCCTAAACCCCTTAAAGCTTAGACCATGGCGTCGATTTATGTTCGCTTATTTATGCACTGGTTAGTAAGTGCCCAAACGCGTCGAGACTCAGCACGTTTCGGCGTAGGGCATCGTCGGTTCTGTTGTATCTGCGACGCAGGCAGCGAGGTTGCAACGTGCCGGGCGGGAATAGCTGATCGGATCGCCAAGGTGCCTCCACTATCCCCCTGCTGACCATCATTCCGTACATCTGTTGCTTGCCCCGATCGGGGCTGCGATACCCAACAGCCCACGCCCCGCAATACAACACATTGCCACGGCTGCCATTTCGTATGCCAGCGATTGACGGAGCAGACGGTGAATCCGGTCATGGCGATGGCGGCGTTGGACAGACTCCCGCCCAACATTCCTACCTGTCGGGCAGATGAGTGGTCCTCATCGTGGTACAACCTGTCCCTGTGTCTGCTCCGCTATTTAATGCTTATCGCGCGGTCAGGTTGCGGAATAGCCAGCGTCCATTGCGTTCTTTCGCGTGATGTGGCTGCTGCCTGATCTCGACCGTGATACCGCGGCCCCGTGCATCGACGACGAACGCGTCAATCAGGTCGCGCACATCGTGATCGATGTAGTCGGCACGGGTCGTGTCGATGATAACGGCCGATCGGTCAGGAATCTGCCGCAGGTAGTGCTTGACCTTCACCTTGCCGACAAATGACACATCCTTGCGGAAAGACGGCAGGTAGTGGTCGTCATGCTGCGCAAACATAACGGGACCACGCAAATTCGCACACGCGACCATGAGGACAACGACCGCGAGTCCGAGCGCGATGCCGAACAGGAGATCCACGGCGAGCACGCCGATTATCGTCGCGATGAACGGTGCGAATGCACCTGGTCCCTGTTTCGCAACGGACAGGAACAAACTCGGTTTGGCGAGCTTGATGCCGGTATGGATGAGGATCGCGGCAAGACTTGCCAAGGGGATCTGGTTAATCAGGCCGGTGAGTGCAAACACGCTGACTAGCAACAGTATACCGTGCACGATGGCGGACACGCGGCTCTGTGCACCTGCATTGACGTTCGCCGAGCTGCGCACGATTACCGACGTGATCGGCAGGCCGCCTATTGCTCCTGCAATCAGATTGCCCACGCCTTGCGCTTTCAGCTCCCGGTCCGGCAGAGTCGGGCGGCGCTTCGGATCGATCTGTTCGACGGCTTCCAGGCTCAGCAGCGTCTCGAGACTTCCGACGACCGCCAGCGTCAACGCGACGCGCCAGATGTCGGGGTTCAGTAGTTGCGCGAAATTCGGCCCGAGATCAGCGCTCTTGATTGCGGCGCTGAGAGCAGCAATCGAGGCGAGCTCGGGCAGGGCGACACGGTGTTCGGCGGGCGAGGCGAGGCTTGGGGACAGCATGTCAAGCAACAGCGTCGCGGCAATGCCGAGCAGCACAACGGCGAGCGGCGCAGGGACTAGGCGCACAAGCCTGAAGCGTCGCAGCGCTCGGGTTTCCCAACTGGCTAGCAGGTCGAGTGACACCGTCGCGACGGCGAAGGCGGTTAGTGCGCGGAGGCTGAATGGCATGTTGCCGACGGGCGTATCAAGGTCACCTGCCATGCCTAACGCGAACGGCACCTGCCTGACGATCAGCAATATGCCCAATGGCGGCAAGCATATCCTTGATAACGGGCGAAGGCACATATGCGGCCACTCGGCCTGCCTTCACCATTCCGAAGCCAAATTGAATGACGCCGGACAGTAGCACGGCGAGCAGAAAGGCCGAGAAGCTGCCGAGGCGCGCAATGCCTTCGACGACGATGACGACGAGGCCCGCCGCCGGTCCACTGACGGAGAGTGGCTAGCCGCTCAGAACCGCGACGACGAGGCCGCCGATGATGCCGGATACAAGGCCTGCGAAGGGCTCAACACCAGATGCATTGGCAATACCCAGGCACAGCGGCAGCGCGACAAGAAAGACAACGACACCCGTAATCAGGTCGCGTGGGAGCGTTGAGAGTGATGCTCGTAGATTCATGATGGACGGAAAAGAGGAGTGTGATTTGGAGCGATTCATTGTGGTGGATCAGCCTGCGTTCTTATGTTGTGTGTCCTGTTGGGTGCTACCTGCGGAATAGCCAGAGTCGAGTTCCTCGATGCGGCCATCGGTGAGAGAAAAGATCCAGCCGTGCACTAGCGGGGCGGGGACGCTGTCACGGATGATCGCCGTGTCACGCAGCAACCTCACCTGTTCGAGCACGTTGAACTCGGAGAGCCGGTCGGCCGCCCGGTCGCTCGGTTCGCAGTCGAGCTCTGCGCAATGCCGGTGGGCAAGCGCGCGAAGTGGTGCGATGTGGCGGTTGACGTGGGGCATTCCGGAAGAGGGCGGTAGGAGAGATGCGCGAACACCGCCGCAGCCGTAGTGACCGTAAACGATCACGTGCTCGACCTTCAGCGCGCGCACGGCATACTCGAGCACGCTCGCGTAACTATTGTCGTTCGGATGAAAAAGGTTGGCGACGTTGCGATGGACAAACAGCTCGCCCGGCGCACTGTGGGTGATGGCTTCAGCAGGCACCCGACTGTCGGAGCAGCCTATCCAGAGCACACGGGGATTTTGGCCGAGCGACAGGGTGGTGAAGAAATCTGGCGCACGTTCAGCGGTTTCTCGCGCCCATACGATATTGGCGAGAAGCGTGCTCTTGGGACGATGCATTGCCACTAACTCCCTGCTCAGGTAAAGCCTGGTCGCAAGGTGGACCCTTTGAACACAGGCTATGCAAAATCAAATGAGTTCATCGCGCGTATCGATCAGGGCATGATCCAATCGATAGTCATGCAGATGAAAACAAGATGAGGATTGGTCTGACAAGAACGTCTCACATCATGTTCAATGAGCGAGAGAAAGAGCTGGCATTTTTTTCCGCCTGCAATATTTTTCAGAATCACAGTGCGGGCGTTTGACCAACTTGTACGGTAACCACGATGTTTTAGAAGACCTGAATCTTCGAGCGATGTGGAATTGAGGAATTGTCAAATTGCTAGAATGACGTGAATGAGAAAGTGAGTGGCGTTAGTTATACTAATCTGGTAGAAAAAGCGATCAAGAATCGGATTTCCGGTTGCAGCTTCTTGCGCCTCGAATAACCCTTGGATATTCACCGACGAGCGTCGCACCGTTTCGTATGTGAATTTCATACCGTCCCAGCAATATCCGACTGACGCTCTCGCCGCCCGAAGCTCGTTGAAAACGAACCACTCCGTCGTCGGATCATACGGGCGGCAATGCGCTATCTCCAGATATATCCCATTGGTTTTTCGGATCAGTCAGATAATTTGGTGGATTGAATGAGGCTGGTAAGATACCCGCCCTCGATGGCCGCCGTTACATTAAGCATTCCAAAATTCGATTCATAAATGCAGTTGACCGATCGAGCGAGCAATGAAAATCAAGCTGATACTTGCAGACGACCACCCCGCATTAATCACTGGTGTCAAATACGAACTGTCGAGAGTCCATACTCTCAGCGTCCTTGGGACGGCGCAGGATTCGACGGAAATCGTCAATTTGCTGTCAAATGTCGAATGTGACATTCTCATCACAGACTACTCCATGCCTGGGGGAGAATACGGTGACGGGATGGCCATGCTTTCGTTCTTAAAGCGCCGATATCCCGACCTTAAGATAATCGTCTTCACCATGATCGACAATTTCGCTATTGCTTCCAAGATGCGGAAAATTGGTATCCAATCCGTACTGAACAAATCGAAAGATGTTGACTATCTGATTACCGCCATACATGCAGTTCACGCGGGTGCAACCTACTTTTCACCGACTTCACGCGAGCAACCCGAAAGAGTCGGCCCAACGCAAGCCATACCCCCGCGCAATCTTTCGGGGCGGGAAGCCGAGGTTGTACGTCTGTACGTGTCCGGCGTCACGATTAACGAAATCGCCGCTCAGTTGAATCGGACGAAGCAGACAGTGAGCGCACAGAAAATGGCGGCGATGCGCAAGCTGGGCATAGAACGCGACGCCGATTTATTCAGGTTTGCATATGAAAGCGGATTTTCGGCCTCCGCGGTTCACGCAGAGGATATCGACGCGAATGTCGGGTTATACCCAAATACGGGTATCTAATCGTCAGCCAATGCCCGGTACTACTTAGTGGAAAGAATTCGAGCGATTCTGTTGAAAGGAGGAGTCGACGAATCTGACGAATATATATGAACTGGAGCGCAGACGTTAGGATGCCATATCGCCATGTCAGGCTTGATGATTGATGTCGGGCCTGGCACTGCCACTGTCACGCAAGAGCGTCGAGCCTTATCCAGTTCACGCGAGCGCGAAGCATCGTTGGCATGATGGACTCGTCGCCGTTGATCGGAGCAGTGCCCGCTAATGCTCAGAAGCTGCGAGTTCCGTTGTGACGATGGCTCGCCGTTACGTGGGACCTTCGCGCTGGACTGCCATGACCGGGAGGTGACATCCGTTGGGCAGCGACTACTGGTGCACATAATGACGACGCGTCGTGCGTGATGTGATGCTCGCTGCGGTCGAGCGACGCTTCGGAGCGACCCAGGCGGGTGCGGCCGTCGAACGGCTGTCGGACAACGGCCCTGCCTACATCGACCATCGCACGCGCAGCTTCGCTCGCGGGTTCCGGCGAACTGCTGCGCTATCAACCTAACGGTGTCCACGTCCTGAGTTACAGGAGCAACTCCAGCCTCTTTCTATGCGCCGCCACAACGCCAAAAACAAATTTATGACGAGTCCGGCTGGTGTAAAAGAAAAATAACACCCGTCGCATTTCCGTCGATACTCAGAAAAATAGAATGTATGAAAGGCGTTGGTTGATGCTATTTGCATAGAAAGTGCTTTTATTCCAGCATGAATATTCCGAGTGCGATCTGAATTCATAAAACTCACGGAAATGCAGGGTTTTGAATTGTGCACCTGGAGTCGCGACTCAGACGAGATGGTGCGAAAGACTGTCTTTCCGATAGGTCGCGAGGTAGTAAAGTGCAAGGAATGATCAATACTCTTGTGGCCGATGACCACCCTGTCGTATTATCGGGTGTCAGAATGATACTGAGCGGACATACTGAGTTAAGAATGGTAGCGACTGCGTGCGACTCGACTGAGGTTGTTGAACGTCTTGCTCGCGTGCCCTGCAACGTACTCGTCACTGACGACGCGATGCCCGGAGGCGAATGCGGCGACTGAGTTCCATATCCGGCGTTCTTGAGAAAGTGTTTTCCGGATTTGAAGATCATCGTATTCAGTATGAATGGCGACCCGGATCTTCGACGGTCGCTCGCGCGGATTGGAGTGCATTCCCTTATTCTAAAGAGTGTTGACGTCGGCGAGCTTGTATCGGCAATACGCAGTGCGTTCTCGGGCAACGTTTGCAACTTCAGTTAGCAACGTTTGGCTGTTATTTTTGTTCAGTTCTGGTTGATTTTTAAGGGCGATATAAGTCTTTCCCTTCTTCGGCAGTTTTACAACTTGCGATGTAGTGTGAAGATCAAAGGAAATCGAAATGTCGAATAACAAAGAGGCCGCAACTGTTCAGGCGCTACTCGCGTTCGTCAATCTCCAAAAGAATGAAGAGCGCGAATTTATAGTAACAATGAACCTCCTGCTTCGAGCCTCTCCAAAACGACGGCGGGAAATCATTGCCCAACTTCAGGGAAAAACTTTGGTGAACTCTGACGTTCCCGGAAGGCTATAGGCGTTGTCGTCGCTGGCCCGGCGCGGCGAATACAACGGTTTGATAGCCGTTATCGACGGCAAACACGGGCAGACGGTTGATTGAGCGGCTCCGCGCGATAAGCCTCGTTCGTATGGGCGTCGTCAAAGGTGGCAAATTCATTCTTCACGCGCTCGCCGGCTGAGGCCCGCAAATACCTGGGCACGACATTGGCGATTTACCGAAGAAAACCCGGCGCACTTTGCGCCACGAGACGCGCAACGGCTCATCCGCCACGTTTCCAAAGTATTTGGGCGTAGATTAATTTCTCTCAAGGCTTGACGCTGCCAGCGCATGGCACGGAAGGTTTCGGGCCTGCTCCACCGTGAGATGTGAAACGGGAATCGAACCGACCAGCGACCGAAGTCCGTGCTCTATTCCGTTGCGCTCGAGGGACGTTGTCAGTTGCTGAGGTCGTCGCGAAGATGGCGAGAAGAAGAAATCAAAATCGTGGCGTCACGATCACCATTTGTCCGCTGACGTCATCGGTGCGCGATTAATGGGAGTACGCTCGAGTATCTCGACACTATTCACCTGAGCCAAGCGATAGCCATAACCGTAAACCGCTGCGAGCCGATAACCGCTTTCCGGGCGCAGATTGAGCTTGGCACGTAGTACCGACACGTGCGTGTCAATTGTCCGCGACGAGATTTCGGCGATCTGATTCCAGACTACATCGCGAATGTGGGCGCGAGACAACGGTCGGCCCAAGTGTTGGAACAGCAGCAGTGCAAGTTCGAATTCCTTTGGGGTCAGCGCAGCAGCGGTACCCTTAAGCAGCGCCTGCTTCGCAATCAGATCGAAGTCGTAATCTCCATAGACTTCGCGCCCAGCAGCACTGAACTGATAGGTGCGTCGCAACAGCGAACTGACGCGCGCGAGCAGGACACTTCCATGGACCGGCTTGACGACGTAATCGTCGGCTCCGTGATTAAGTATTGACGCGATATCCGCTTCACTGCTGCGGCTCGTCATGAACAGAACAGGAAGTCGTTCAGAGAGGCTACCTCGAACCCAGCACAAGATCTCTTTGCCCGACATGTCTGGCACGTTCCAGTCGAGTATGAGTAGATCAAAGGTCTGCCGTCTCAGCTGCCGTGCCAGTTCCCGGCCAGAGGAAAACGCGTGGCAGATATGCCCTGCCGGCGATAACGTCTGAGAGCAAAAGTCGGTTTGTGCCTGATCGTCGTCTAGGACAGCAATTCTCATAGAATCCTCAAAAGTATTGTCAAGTTGTCGTTCAGCGCGAGTTCTCTAATGGACTGCCCGCATCATCGATGCATCTTCGTAAAAGGTCCCGAAAAAAATCGCACTTTCGTGATATGTATTACTAAATTAATAATAAAAATTGCAAAGGCACTGATGAAATCATTAACTAGTTCGTAGTCGATCGGGTGCTATATCGACATGCTTTTACTGCAGTAGGGTTGCGAATAACGGGGGGAGTTCCTTTTGCGGACGATGCAGATGCCACCGCAGATCCCGGCTCATTCCCGTCTTGATGGTCGGTTAGATTTTGCCGAGCGCGTTAGTCTTGACGTCCTTGGTTGAGCGTCTCGTCTGGGATTAGGCTTCTGAAAATAGCTCGCCAGCCGGATCAACCGCAGACGCGTTGCTTGGTCGGCGGCAAACATCTTGATAGCAGCAGACTGATGCGGCCCGGATGGCCGTCGACCATCTAGTAGATCTTGCGCGTGAGCTGTTTGAGAAACCGCTTCGTGAGTTCGATGAAGGTGGCATTCCTGAGCATTCCCTCGAAGATCATGAAGTTCAACTCGCCGCGGTTGGTGATCGCCGAAATCATGTTGTACCTTGAAGGGCTTTTCGGCCGCACGCACCAGCGTCTCGCCTTGCGGGGCAAAACTAGTACCGTTCACACGGTTGCTGTGCAAACCCGTTTCTTCGTTCCAATAGATCCCATGCGCGCATTCGTGGCAAGTGGGGAGGTCCACTGCATAGACCGTAAATTGTTCAGCGCGACGGGGCTACAGTTCTGAGAATCATCGATAGCGCCTGTAAAAACATGGCGTCACGCCGGCGCTCGCAAAAATCGGTTCGCCACACGGCAGTGGTCCCGGAGAAGCGCATTGGCCAGCCGACGATCGATTGCGTGGCTTCGCTCGTTTTGACGCCTGAAGATTCGCTACGAACGATACGCCCATATCCATGAAGATTTCCTTTCTCTCGCCTGCGCTTTGATGTGTTGAGCGTGTCTCAAGCCGATGTTTAACTAATTTCGAAACAGCTTCTAACGGTAGAACTTGTCATCGCAAAAGCGAGAGCGGTCGTCTCTGGCATGTCTGAGCTGTATTCGCGCGGTCTGTCAATGCAAGCGCCATCGCCGAGTTAGCCGCGAGGGATGGCAGATGTGATCCGTGCATGCCCGTGCGCCTTTCCGAATCAGTTTTCACGATTCACGGCATTCAGCCAATATGACACGTATGAATTTTGGGGCTCTGGCGAATTAGAAGGGGACCGTATTGGACTTTCTGTCAACGCGTGGCTTAACCGCCCAGATCGGGCGGAAACTTGCCACCCTTTGCGGCCAGCGTCGCCGTCACCCGGGCTATGCAGCCAGATGTTCACTCTCGCCGAGTCATTCAAGTGTCCGGAATACTTCAGATCCTGCGTCAGCTGTTTGCAATATTTAACGCTTCTGCGCCGGATCAGGAGCAGGCTCAACTGTCGACGTCCTCGCGTCGGGCTTTGCCTCGTGGAACAGCTTGTTCACGATGTCACCGAACATGCCCATTTTTTCCCATGAGTCGAAATTGGCCTGTTGGCAAACCCGTCGGCGTCATGAATCGCGCGGGGATCAGCCAGCAAGTTGGATGCACTAGCTTGCGCCGGCGATCCCGAGAAGAACAACCGATAAGCGAGGAGGTATAAGGCGCGCCGCTTTACAAGTCCGAAATTGCATGCCTCGGGTCAAAGCAAATTGGGCGGGCGAAGAGTCGAATCTCCATGAACCTCTGGCGTTCGTCTGAGGTCGTCGAGCTTCGTGATTGTGCCGTGCGCGGGGGCGATGCGACTCGCTGCCGCAGGTCGATACTTATGGGGACAGAGTTCTTTAGGATTGGTCACATAGGGCGAAATGGGGCGCCGCCTTACTCTATCTCTATCGCATTAACCCTTTTAGGACTCGCATGTAGATAGCGAAGGGACCCTTTCCAACGGCTTATGACCGGATTGTGTAGCGCGAAAGGGTACCCCAGACTGTTGGATTTTCGCTCTATCCCGTTTCCGCCCGCTGCCGCGCGTTTCAAGCACTGTCATTTACGCCTGCAGCCCTCTATTTTGACTGCGAGGTTTTGACATGATGTCGTTCCACTTTCTAGGTAACACCTTCCCCAAGGCGCAAGCCATTGCCATCGAAGTGGGCAATGGCTTGCGTTCCAGATGTAAATCTCCAGCGAGTTCCATCGCGGGTGCAGGAGTGCTGTGTGGCATGGTCGCGATTCTCGGCCTATCAGTTGCGACTGCAGCACCAGAAATATTCAATCGCGTGAAGGCATCCAGCGCGATCTGGTCCGGCCTTGGGGTGACCGTGCCGGCTGCGCAACCCGTCGAGCGACCTCGGCAGATGTCCGAAGGTTCGGCCGATATTGCCGGCAAGTTCAGCGGGTTCGTTGGCGAGGCTCAAAATAGTCCGCTATCTGGCGCTGTGCCGCTTGTCGTGCCGGAGGCCGAAATCGGGACATACGCAGGGCGGATCGAAGGCAACTTGCACGATACTCTGGTGCGGGCCGACGTGCCTGTCGAGATACGGGAACAGATTGCCCGTATTTTTGCCTCCCGGCTCGACGTTGCGGCGCCCGCGCAGAAGGGCGACACCTATCGCGTTTTCCACGGGCGCGATGCCGCGGCGCCACAGCGCAGGCGCGTGACGGCCGTCGAACTTCGCTCAGGCGCTAAGGTCTACCAGGCCGTGTGGTTTGTCGCACCGGGGCACGCCAACGGGGACTACTATTCATTCGACGGACGGCGGCTTGCCGCTGAACCCTTTTCGATGCCGCTCGATTACGTTAGGGTCAGTTCGACTTTCGGCAATCGTGTCCATCCGGTCGGCGGCAAGCAGCATTTTCACACCGGCGTGGACTTTAGCGCGCCGAAGGGGACGCCCGTAGTGGCGGCCGCTTCGGGAACCGTGAAGTTCGTAGGCAACGAAAGCGGATATGGGCAGTACGTTGTGCTCAATCATCCGCAAGGCTATACGACGTATTACGCACATCTGTCTAGCTTCGCCCGCGATTTGCGCGTTGGCGCGTCCGTGACTGAAGGACAACGACTCGGCGCAGTAGGCAGCACCGGCAGGTCCACGGGACCTCACCTGCATTTCGAGGTGCGGCGGAACAATCACCCTACCGATCCACTCGCATTGACGAGCCGAACTGGCGCTTCGGCGCTTACGGCCAGTCAACGCATCGCGTTCGATGGTGTGACGGGCGCCATGCGTGAGCAACTGGCGGCGTTAACGGTCGACGCCCCGACGGTCAGGACAGCATCGAACGCCGGACGCACGCTGAACCACGCAGAGAATCCTATAGACTCGTTGGTCTGAGTTACGACACTATGCTTTTCTGGATGAGTTGGTCGCTTCGCGCTCGGTGAGTCTCGCGTGCTTCAGTTGATATTTTCCGTGACTGGCATGTCAACTTGACGAATGACGTGCATGCGAAATCGCATGCCATAAGTCTGGCTCACCTGGTTGGCGAGGCGACCCGGAATCGGATTTCCGGTTGCAGCTTCTTACGCCTCGCAGGCCTCCTTGCGTGTCTGCCGCTTCTGTTGCGCGTTCGCGCTGTACCGGCGGCGTTTGAACCGATTGCTCACCTGAGCATGAGCCGACGCGAATCGCGTCAGATAGCGCGCTGATTTGAAGCGTGCAACACTTTTTCGCGCACTCGCGTCGGCTGGTGCGAGTTCTCCGCCTGGTTGTGCAATTCTTTGTGCTGTCGGGGTTCTACGTTACTGGTGATCAGAACACGCGGAGCGCGGCGGTGCTTCCTAAGCAGCTCATGCATGATGTGCGTCGCCGCATGCCACTCGCGCCGGCTTTGTGCGAGTACATCCGGTACCGCGCCAGGCTGGTCCTTCGCACACTACGGCGGATACTGCTTGCCGTCGATCGTGGTCACCACTTCGTTGAGGTGCCACCTGTTGGCCCGGTCCAACGCGGTGGACCGGATGCGTCGAGCAATGGCCAGCCCGAACTTCACCGATCGGCGTCGCACCGTTTCATACGTGAGCTCAATGCCGCGCGCAGCCAGCGATTCTCTCGCTATGCGCAAGTATCGCCACGCCGCCTAGCCATCTAGTGGGAGGACTACAGCCAGTTATTGCTTAATGCCGAAAAAGCACCGCCGGATGATCGTCAGCGAGCACGATGCGGGATCTTCATTGCGCTCAATACAGTTTGCACAGAGATGAGTGAGACAGGGGTGATGAACCACTGTTGGCAAAAATGTTCGCGAGTACTGACTCGTCCGAACCTACTCGCGAAGCCTTGACTCACACTCAGTGCGCACGCCGGCACGTTTGACGGGTCCGGTTATTATTTGCTTTCGCATAGCATGGGTCTGATTTGGGGGGCGACTGATCGGATCCGCTCTCGCGCCGCGATAATCGTTTTGGCCCGATGCGCTACGTCGGTGTGATTGACAAAGGTGCATCGACTGTCTCCAGAACGAACCGGTGCCGCCATGTCCTCCGCTCCACAGAATGATGCTTTGAACCAGTTGCAGCGCTACAAGAAGCTGCTGGTGTTCGGTGGTGGATTGGTGACCACGATCATGATCCTTTTCGCTTTCACGCTCGCGGCGTTGTCGGCGGTACGCGGGCAGGTTGCAGGCGAGCGGCAGAACTTCCTCGTCGATCGCAACCTCGTCATGAGCGAAGTCAACTCGAGCGAAGCATTGTTCCGCTCCGCGCTAGTCGGCGCGGAGCTGGCGTGGCAGGACGCGGATCAGGTCGATCTTGAGCGAATCACGCGATTTCGCCGTCAGGGGTACGCATTCGTGCCATTGCCCACGTCCACGGCACAACCGCCGTTGTTGTTCGACATGCCAGGTAAATCCCTGACCCACGATGAACGCCGTCGCTATCTTGGTCTCACTGCACAACTCGGTCGTGTCAGCGCAGTAAATTCATTGGTGCGGGGCCAGCAGGCGGACCGCTATTTCTATGGTGCGCAGCACAATATTGCCGGAATTCTGTCTGCGCCCTTGCCCCACCAGGCAGCGATGGCCGGGACGTCTGCCGGCCGTGCGCATTTGATTGCGGATCTGGGGGATGGGCTGGATGGTCTGACCGGCATCCATGCGGGCGAGCAACCCGATATTCGTCGGCCCGTATCCTGGATGCTGCCTGCTATCAGTCCCTTGACGGGAAAAATGGCGATTCGCATCGCCGCGCCGGTGTTCTCAGACGGATCACCGTTTGCGATCCTCGTGACGGAATATGACCCGGAGATCTTGACAGCACCTCTGACCGTTGGCGGGTTCGATGGCACGTATATGGTCGTGTCAGAGAAAGGAGAAATAGTAGTGAGCACAGCCTGGAATGAGCAGGCCCCTGCATTGATTGATCGCGTTCGGGCGTTGGGTGTCGCGGGAGCGACCGGCAGCATGCAACGCGAAACCTGGCGGGACGGTGTATTCACGATTGCGGATCGTCTTGGCGATACGGGCTGGGTGCTTGTCTATGTATTTACGTGGCGCGACGTTGTTGCGGGCATCGGCAAACAGATCGGTATCGGTGCTGTGCTTACGCTTGCGACGCTTGCCGTCGTATGGGTGTTTCTGATCTATGTCAAGCAACGCGTTTTCCGGCCGGCAATTGAGCGATCGCGACGGGTGTTCGAGAGTGAGCACCTGAGCCGCATGCTGGTTGAAACGGCGCCAGTGGGGCTGGGGCTGATCGCAGTGGAGAGCGGAAAGGCGCTATTGCGCAGCCCGACGATGATTGACGCTGCGGCGCGGGTAGTCGTGCCGACCGAGACGCTGTCGGCGGAATTGGTTCGACGTCACCGGGAGCGCGGCGGGGCAACGGGGGCGAACGGCATGCTGCACGAGGAACTGACGCTCCCTACGCGCGAGGGCGGGGCGATGGACCTCTCGGTGAGCCTCGTGCCGGCGCGCTACCAGGGACAGGACGTGCTTGTGACGGCGTTCACGGACATCACGGCGAGAAAGCGTCTGGAGCGGCAGCTACGTGACGCGAAGCAGGCGGCCGACTCCGCCAACGCGGCGAAATCGGCGTTCCTTGCGGCGATGAGCCATGAGATCCGCACGCCGCTGAATGCAATCATGGGAAATCTGGAACTGCTGTCGCGCTCGCAACTGGATGCGTTGCAGCGCGACCGTCTGACGACGATCCGGGCCTCGGCGGACGGACTGCTCGAGGTCGTCAGTGATGTGCTGGACTTCTCGAGGAGCGAGGCCGGCGAGATGAGACTGGAGCGGATCGCATTCGACGCGCAGGAGGTGGCGTCTCGGGCGCTGTTGATGTTCGGACCGCTGGCGCGCGCAAAGGGCGTGAGGCTGTCGGGCGTGTTCGGAACGTCGCCGGTGCAGCCGATGCAGGGTGATCCGACTCGGCTTGGCCAGGTGATGAACAACCTGCTGGCGAATGCCATCAAGTTTACGGCGTATGGGGAGGTGACGCTGCGGTTGTCGGTGGAGGCGGGCGTGGACGATCAGGACGCGACGTTGACGATCGAGGTGGAAGACAGCGGGATCGGGATGTCGTCGGAACAGCAGGCGCTTCTGTTCCAGGCGTTCAGCCAGACGGATGCAACGATCAACCGTCGCTTTGGCGGCACGGGTCTTGGCCTCGCGTTGTGCGCGCGGCTGATCGATGCGATGGGCGGTACGATCGCCGTGCGCAGCGAGCCAGGTCAGGGCAGCTGCTTTACGGCGCGGGTGCCGCTGGGCGAGAGCGAAGGCGAGTCGGACATGCCGCGTTTCGCGGGAGAGCGGATACTGTTCGTGGCTGCGGCGGACGCCTGGCACACGTATGCAGTGGCAGCGCTGGAGGCGTGGGGACTGCAGGCGCAGGCATACCGGCATCCGGCACAACTTCACCCGGCGATGTTGAACGAGGCGGATGCGCTGATCCTCTGCGGCGAGCGTGACACCTGGCACACGGATGATGAAAGCGGTTTGTTAGCGGAGTCCTCGTGGGTGATCGACAGTAGTACGGAAGGTCCGGCATATCCGGTAGCGATAGAGCAGGTAGTCAGGGTCTCGAGCTACAGCCTGAAGGGGCTTGTGGCGGCGTTGCGGTACACCTTGCAAGGCGAGGCGCTCGATGCGTGCGATGAGACGCAGCAGGTGCTGTCGTCGCGCCGGTTGAAAGTGCTGATCGCGGAGGACAACGAGGTGAACCGTCAACTGTTCGAGGAGCAGTTGAGGATGCTGGGCTGCGAGACGCGGGCGGCAGAAGATGGGCAGCACGCACTGGACTGGCTATCGCGGGAACGCTTTGATGTGCTGCTGACGGATCTGTCGATGCCGGTACTGGACGGCTACGCGCTGGCACGCGAAGCACAGGTGCACTGGCCGGAGATGCCGATTGTGGCGGCCACGGCGAGCGTACCGCTGGAGGTGCGAACGTGGTGCGAGGCAACCGGCATGGCACGCGTAGTGACCAAGCCGCTACAACTGGATGAGTTGTCGGCGGTTCTGTCGGAAGTGACTGGCGTACCACGCGTGGTGATAGAAGCGGATGGAAGCGAGCCTAGGCGCGACGGCATGCTGCGGGGGCGAGCCGTCCCGGAGCAGACGCGTGAAACGTTCCGGAAGTCGTGTGAGGCATCGCTGAGGGTGATCCGTGCGGCACACAATGACGGGGATGCAACCCGGTTGCTGGCTGAGTTACATTCGCTGCGAGGCGCGTTAGCGGTGTTTGGGCACGACGCCCTGGCAGATCAATGCGCCCGGCTGGAAATAACGATATCGAAGGATGGTGTTCAGGTGGCGCAGAAAATGATTGAGACTCTTGGCGCCCGTTTGCGCACCGATGTTCTGACCGACACGAAAACACCGCGTGAAGTTCTTGCGGAGGTATCAGAATCTGAGTGTCCTCAGGTCGGTTGAGAAATCTGATTCTGGTGAAAGGACGTCCGCAGGATGGGTTATCAACGTGACGATCCAGTGCCAGCGCATGCTGAGGCGGTTTGTCAAATTAGCCTCGCATGCGGCGCTCACGTTTACGCGTGGGTTGATGACTGTTCGGGGCCCGGCGTCATGTTCGTCAAGCAGGGAAGGCTCGGTGCGCAGCGTCAAAAACATCGGATCGATAGAGGGTGTAAAAAGTTTTGTGTAAACGGTCATTTGGCAGGAGACTGCCAGCAACAGGAGCATAGATGACCGTAGCGAAACGCAATAAAAGAGAGAAAGCCGATCCTGAACTCGTCAAGCTGGCAGACAGCCTGCTGGCGAATTACCAGAAGCCGGAACCTGATAGGCGAGAACGGCCTGCTCAAGCAGCTCACCAAGATGCTGGTGGAGCGTGCGTTAGAGACGGAGATGTCCGAGCACCATGGGCCATGGCAAGAGCGAAACGGTGACCAATGCCACGGGCAACACCCGTAATGGTCATAGCGCCAAGACGCTGCAGGGGGAGTTTGGCGAGTTGCCGCTCAACATCCCGCGCGACCGTCAGGGGGCGTTCGAGCCGAAGCTGGTGGAGCGCCATCAGACGCGCTGGACGGGCTTCGACGACGAGATCATTTCGCTGTATGCGCGTGACCTGAGCGTGCGCGAGATCCAGGGACACCTGGAAGAAATGTACGGCACGGAGGTCTCGCCGACGCTGATCTCGGCGGTCACCGACGCCGTCAGTGATGAGGTGAAGGTCTGGCAGGCCCGTGCGCTCGACGCGCTCTATCCGATTGTCTATCTCGACTGCATCCACGTCAAAGTGCGCGACAGCGGCGCGGTGCGGACCAAGGCGGTGTATCTGGCCATCGGCGTGAACATGGCCGGCCACAAGGAAGTCCTGGGCCTGTGGATCGCCCAGACCGAGGGGGCCAAGTTCTGGCTGCAGGTGGTCACTGAGCTCAAGACGCGCGGCGTGCAGGACATCTTTATCGCCTGCGTCGACGGGCTTAAAGGCTTTCCTGAAGCCATTGAAGCGGTCTACCCAAAAGCGGCAGTGCAACTGTGCATCGTGCACATGGTGCGCAACAGCCTGAACTTCGTACCTTGGAAAATGCAGCGGGAAGTCGCCGCCGACCTGAAGACGATTTACACTTCATCGACCGTCGAGATGGCCGAACAGATGCTGGGCGCCTTCGAGGCCAGGTGGGACCGGGATTATCCGTCCATCGGGCAGAGCTGGCGACGCAACTGGGCACGGGTGATTCCGTTCTTCGATTACCCACCGGAGATCAGGAAGGTGATTTACGCCCCGGAGGAAGTCCCCTTGGGGGACACCACGAACGCCATAGAATCGATCAACATGAGCCTGCGCAAGGTGATCAAGACCCGTAGCTCGTTCCCGACCGATGAGCCCGTCACCAAGCTGTTTTACCTGGCCCTGAACAACATCCGCAAGAAGTGGACGATGCCGATCCGCGACTGGAAGGCCGCACTGAACCGCTGCACGATCCAGTTCGAAGAGCGGCTGGTGCCGGGTTAAACCTCAACCCGTTTACACAAAATTCCGGACACCCCACGGAATCTGTCGCACCAGCCTCGGATCGTCTCGTACGTCACGACCACGCTGCGCTCGAGGAGCAACTCCTCGATGACGTGCAAGCTCAACTGAAGGAGAAAATACCAACGCACGGCGTGCTGATGACGCCAGCGGACAAACGGTGACCGTGAAGCGACGATTTTGATTTCTTCATCTCACCCTCTTCGCGACGACCTCAGCTACCTGACAACGTCGACAATGGCCCGGCTCTCGGTTCCAGGTGGCCAGCCCTCGGAAATCCGACACATACGAGGGAAAGCCATAAATTCTCCAGTCAGTCGAATTTGCCCCACTTTTTTTGCTTTCCAGTTTTCCAGAGGGTATTCTTGGATAAGTCAGATTCGGGTACATTGAGCTTGCCGTCGCGGCCCGGTTCATCCCATTTCCGCGGAGCCTTGCATGAGCAAAATGAAAATCCGTGTCGTGCTGGCCGACGATCATCCGGCACTCCTTTCCGGTATCAAGCACGAACTTTCCGCTGTACCTACGCTGGAAATTACAGGCACGGCAGGAGACTCCGGCGAACTCATCAAGGTGCTGAACAGCGCCCCTTGCGATGTCCTCATTACCGATTACGCGATGCCCGGTGGAGAGTACGGGGACGGCTTGACGTTGCTGGCATTCTTGCGACGAACCTACCCGGCGCTCAAGATCGTAGTCTTCACGACTATCGAAAACCCTGCCATTACGCGTGAAATGTCAAAGCGTGGCGTGCATTCGGTGTTAAGTAAAGCTCATGACACGAGCCATTTGATCTCCGCGATTCACGCTGTCTATGCCGGCGCCACCTACTTTCTTTCTACCTCGCGAAGCCTGAAAGGCGCTATGCCGGATTCCTCTCCTGGTCGGAACGAACGCACCCAAACGCTGAGCACGCGCGAAACGGAAGTCATCCGGCTATTCGTGTCAGGTATGTCTGTGAATGAAATCGCCGACCGACTACATCGCACGAAGCAGACAATCAGTGCCCAAAAGACCCGCGCGATGCGAAAGCTCGGGATTGAACGGGACGCCGACCTGTTTCACTTTGCATACGAAGCTGGGCTCGGTGTGGCGACCGATGGGTCGCAGCCGGAGATCTGACCGGATCAGTCTTCGCATCACACGCGTCCGAACTCATCGCTTTTGCGCTTTTAGTGTTTTTTGTTGCGATGCTACCCTCGGTCGCGTATGCACTTAAAGGCCCTCGTCGCCGCTCTCATCTCGTCGTCAGGGTTTGCTGTCGCGTGGCTGCGTCGGATCGGACGCATCATGGGCACCATCTTCCGGTACGAGGGTAGGCGCCGTGTCAATCGAACACTTGATCAGCTCGATGTCGTTTCCCACGCCTAGCTTGCGCATTGCGCTGGCTTTCTGCGAACTGATGGTTTGTTTACTGCGCTTGAGTTGCGCTGCGATTTCGTTGACCGACCGTCCCGACACGAAGAGTCGGACAACTTCGGATTCGCGTGCAGTAAGCGCTCGACTGCCAGAGGCAGGCGTATCCACGTTGAGTTGCCAGACAATCTTTGAAATGGTTGGAGAGAAATAACGTGCGTCCGCATATGCGCCGTGAATCGCGGCGACCAGATGTTCCATCGGGTCGGCCTTGCTCAGAATGCACTGAATGCCGAGCTTGAGCAGCGAGCGGATGATACCTGGGTTGTCGATCATCGTCAGCACGACAATGCGCATGGCCGGGTATCGGCGCCGCAAAAATGAAAACAGCGTAATGCCGTCACCGTAATTGCCGCCCGGCATGGAGTAATCGCACACCAGTACATCGCATGGCTGCGTGCCGAGTTTCGCGATCAGCTCGGTCGAGTTTGTGCAGGTGCCCACTGTCTTGATGGTACGGTGTTCTTCAAGCATGTAAATCAGTCCGGCAACGATCGCAGGGTGATCGTCGGCAAACATGACCTGGATGGCGGCATTCTCCATTTGGGGCATCCTTTATCTCCGGGCACAATGCCTTGCATTACAACGCGCCCGCATAAGCAATTCGATTATGAGAAAGCGGGCCCGTTTTCCTGGGGCTGGTCAGCCTGTCTGTCAGGTTTCTAACCTTAAATCGGTGCCATTTCATGTTTCACCGCACTGAGACGAATTTAAATCGACAAACGTCGGCCTTTCAGTTCATGTTACTAGTAACGATACAAGATTAGCAGACGAATAGTGGGTTGGCCACCGTTGATACTGGCGGCCCTATCTGGTCAGACAATCGCGCGCGGAAATCAGTGCTTGTGAAAGACTGCGAACTAAAAATTCGTACCAGTCTCACTATGTTGTCGCGGCTGTCTGATTTCGCGGGGTCACCGATATCCGGACAATTGGAGCCAGTACGAAATCTCGTGTTTCGTTCATCAGGTCACCCGAATTAGCCGAATCGATCCTTTAAACGACGAGCATTGCTTCATTGTTTTCTGAGTCTGGATTGCGGTTCAGGTGTCGCACCACATACTTCAATCTAACCGGTTACGATCATGACTCGAAACGATTTTCCTGACGTACAGGCTGCCGCGCCCCTCACCAACGAGGACGGCCTCCTCGGTTCCGTGATGTGGATCTGCGAGCGCTACGGTTGCGGCAAGACGGCGCAGGCGCTCACCGCGGGGCTGCCGAAGAGCGGCATGCTTTCGCCGTCACTGGCCCTCGACTCCCTGTCAAACGCGGGCCTCACGGCGGGCTTGGTGGAGCGTCGTCTGCAACTGCTGCCGGAGCACGTGCTGCCGGTCATCTTGCTGCATCGCCGCACGGGTGGCTGCGTGCTGCTGGGTCGGCGTGCGAATCCGGACAAGGAAGCCAAAAGCCGCGTTCTATATCAGGTGATGGTGCCGGAAATTGGTCCCGAGCCCGTGGAGTACACCCAAGAGGAAATGGACGAAATCTATTCGGGCTACGCCATTCTGGTCAAGCCGACGGCCAAAGTCGAGCTGCGCGAAGGGGATAGCGTCGAACCGGCCGGTCACTGGTTGCTGGGCACGCTATGGCGTTATCGACGCTACTACGCGAGTGCTGCGCTCGGTGCATTGCTGATCAATGTGCTCGGCCTTGCCAGCGTCTTTTTCACGATGAACGTATATGACCGCGTGGTACCGAACCAGGCCTACGTCACCCTCTGGTCGCTCGCGATCGGGGTTGGGATTGCGATGCTGTTCGAAGCGATCTCGCGCCATGTGCGTAGCCATTTACTCGACGTCGCCGGCAAGAAAGCCGACCTGGTCATGGGCACGCTTTTGTTCCGCCAGGCGCTCTCCATCCGCATGGAGCACAAACCGTCGTCGGCAGGGTCATTCGCCAACCAGTTGCGTGAGTTCGAGTCGGTGCGCGACTTCGCAACCTCTGCCACGCTCTCTGCAATTTCCGATCTGCCATTCGTGCTCGTCTTTGTAGGCGTGGTATTCGCGGTCGGCGGTTCGCTCGGCTGGGTGCCGTTGCTGATGATCCCGTTGATCATCGGTGTGAGTCTGTTGGTGCAATGGCCGCTCGCGCGGATCATGAAAGGGAACCTCAAGGAAGCGTCGCTCAAGCAGGGCGTGCTGATCGAATCGGTTGAAGGTCTGGAAACACTCAAGGCGGTGGGTGGCGAAGGGCATATGCAAAAGCGCTGGGAGTCTTTCAGCGCGATGGCGGCATCTTCTTCGATGAAGTCGCGTCAGATTTCCAGCAAGGCGACGAGCTTCATTACCTTGTTGCAGCAGTTGCAGACCGTGGTGCTGATCGTGTTCGGCGTCTACCTGATCGACGCAGGCGAGCTCACGCAAGGCGCGTTGATCGGTACGGTGATGCTGGCTGGCCGGATTACTGCGCCGCTGAGCCAGGTGATGGGACTCGCCTTGCGGTTCCAGCAGGCAAAGGCCGCGCTACATTCGTTGAATAGCTTGATGGCGATGCCTGTCGATCGCGATTCATCGCGCACATATCTGCCGAAGCCTTCGCTCTCGGGGCAAATCACCCTGAAGGACGTCTGCTTTTCGTATCCCACACAGGAGATGCAACCGAATCCGCCGGTTCTGAAGGACGTGAATTTGAGCATCCAGTCCGGCGAGCGGGTTGCTATCCTGGGCCGTATTGGGAGCGGTAAATCGACCCTTCTGCGTGTGATGGCGCGTCTTTACGCGCCGGTCGGAGGGCAGATGTTCACGGACGGTCTGGACGTTGAGCAGATTGACCTCGCCGACTGGCGCAAAGCTGTGGGGTACGTGGGCCAGGACGCGCGTCTTTTTCACGGCAGTCTGCGCGAAAACGTGATGATCGGACTGCCTGAAGCGAGCGCCGACGAGTTTCTACGCGTGATACGTTTGACAGGGCTTGATCATGTCGCTAGCCGCCACCCACAGGGTATCAACCTCCCAATCGGAGAAGGTGGTACGGGCATCTCCGGTGGCCAGCGTCAGCTGGTGTCGCTGGCCCGCAGCCTCCTTGCCCGGCCGGAGCTCCTGTTGCTCGATGAGCCGACGAGCGCAATGGACGCCCAAACCGAGGCGCTCTTCCTTGAACATCTCGCGCGTGCAACTGCGGGGCAGGCGATCGTTGTGGTGACCCATCGCCCATCCTTGCTGGCCCTGGTTGACCGGATTGTCGTAGTCGAAGAAGGCAAGGTTGTGGCCGATGGTCCGAAGGACAAGATCCTCGCGATGCTGTCAGGCAAGAGCGAACCAGCAGCGGTGGATGGAACGCCGAAGCGCGCGCGACCGGGCACCTCGCCCGGCGTCGCGGCCGCAACAAATACGCCCGTGGCGCCTCAGCCCGTTGCCACGAAGATCAGGATCATGAGCGCCCAAAAGACGGTACCGGCAGCCGCTGCGCAAGCGGGTAATACGCAGGCAGGCGCACCGAACAAGGAGCAATCGCAATGAACTTCAATATTTTCAAACGAGGCAAGAAAAAGGCTAAGCTCACCAAAGGCGACGCTGCTTTCATGAGCGACATCCGGGAATCGCTGCTGACGCAGTCAACGCCGGGCTCGATGATCATGCTTTACGTCATTCTCACGGTCCTGGCCGGCGGGCTGACCTGGGCGTACTTTGCGCGCGTGGAGGAGATAACGCACGGCGAGGGGACCATCATTTCGAAGAGCCGCGAACAGGTCATCCAGAGTCTTGAGGGCGGCATTCTCGAACAACTGGACGTACGTGAAGGCGACATTGTCAAGAAGGGACAAGTGCTGGCAAAGATCGATCCGACGCGAGCCGAGACGAGCTATCGCGAAGCGTGGTCCAAGTCAGTAGGACTGAAGGCGACGATTGCGCGTTTGCGTGCCGAGGCGTACGAGCAGCCGCTGACGTTTCCTGACGACGTGAAAGCCGTGCCTACGGTCGTGAAGCAGGAGACGCTTGCTTACAACGCGCGACGTCGCGCACTGAACGATAGCGTGACCGCGTTGGAAAAGAGCTACTCGCTGTCGAACAAGGAAATTGGCCTGGCCGAGCCGCTAGCGGCCAAAGGTCTTGTTTCTGAAGTCGAACTGCTCCGCATGCGCCGGCAGGCAAACGAGCTGCGCTCACAGATCGTCGAGCGTCGCAACAGATTTCAGGCCGACGCAAACTCGGAACTCACGAAGCTGGAACTGGAACTGGCGCAAACCAGCGAAACCGTAGTGGGTCGTGCGGATGTTCTACAGCGTACGACTGTGATTGCACCGGTGTACGGCACGGTGAAGAATATACGCTTCAATACGATTGGCGGGGTCATCCAGCCGGGCGAGCACATCATGGAAATTGTCCCGCTGGAAGATCAATTGCTCGTCGAGGCACGCATCAAGCCTTCGGACGTCGCATTCCTGCATCCTGATCAGCCGTCCACCGTGAAGATTACGGCTTACGACTACGGAATTTATGGAGGCTTGAAAGGCACGGTTCAGCACATCAGCCCCGACACGCTCAAGGACGACCAGAAGGCCGCCGCGGGTCGGCCCGATGCGACGTATTACCGCGTGCTTGTGCTGACAGACTCCAGTGAGTTGCATGCAGGCGGAAAAAGCTTACCGATTCTGCCCGGGATGGTCGCGACGGTCGACATCCGTACCGGTGAGAAAACCATTCTTGACTACATTCTGAAGCCGATTTTCAAGGCTCGTGAAGCGTTTCGGGAGCGGTGATTATCTCGTTGGATCTGGTGACTTCCGGTAATGCCATGCACGGGTGAGCATGGAGGAAACCGGAAGATTCCCGGTTGGAAACCCGCGTCTTTCCGGGTCTGCATGCCGTGGTCGGAAGAAGCTCGCTGCGCTGGAGCGCCCCTGACCCGGCACGACACGCTGCGGCGCTTGGAATGATTCGCGCGTCGTTGTTGATCGCGGCGCTACGGTATGCATGATTGCGGCCGGTTGAACCAGCAAGAGGCGAATCCAATGACTACGACTACGCCGATCAACGTATTGCCGGTGCTCAAGAGCGGATCAATGACATAGCGAAGGGTGCAACCATGGTCATAACTGCGACGGCGCTATGACGATTCCCTAAACGAGCATGGGTAAGGCGCCGTCGTTTGTGCCTCTATGCTGCACGTTGCTGACTTGCTCAACTATTTGTCCAAGATGAGGTGGCTGCCGTGAAACAGATTCTTAAATCCGCCAAGCTGATGAACGTCTGCTATGACATCCGCGGGCCTGTCCTCGAGCATGCGAAGCGGCTCGAAGAAGAAGGCCACCGCATCATCAAGCTGAACATCGGCAATCTCGCGCCGTTTGGCTTTGATGCCCCGGACGAGATCATCCATGACATGATTCTGAACTTGCCGGGCTCGTCCGGCTACTCAGACTCGAAGGGCGTTTTCGCCGCGCGCAAGGCGATCATGCACTACGCCCTGCAAAAAGGCGTGCGTGGGGTCGAGCTGGACGACATCTACATCGGCAACGGCGCGTCCGAGCTGATCGTGATGGCGCTGCAGGGGCTACTGAACGATGGCGACGAAGTGCTGCTACCGGCGCCCGACTATCCGCTGTGGACGGCCGGCGTGAGCCTCGCGGGCGGCACGCCGGTACACTACATCTGCGACGAAGCGAACCGCTGGATGCCAGACCTCGACGACATCCGCGCCAAGATCACGCCGAACACGCGTGCGCTCGTCGTCATCAACCCGAACAATCCCACCGGCGCGCTGTATTCGGACGAACTGCTGCTCGGCCTGATCGAAATCGCGCGTCAGCACGGCCTTGTGATCTTCGCCGATGAGGTCTACGACAAGATCGTCTACGACAGCAAGAAGCACACGGCAATGGCCGCGCTGTCGGAAGACGTGCTGACCATCACGTTCAACAGCCTGTCGAAAAGTTACCGCGCGTGCGGCTACCGCGCAGGCTGGATGTTCATTTCGGGCCTGACCGGCGAGAATCGCCGCAACGGTCGCGACTATTTTGAAGGACTCGGCATTCTGGCCTCGATGCGCCTGTGCTCGAACGTGCCGGGCCAGTACGCGATCCAGACCGCGTTGGGTGGCTATCAGAGCATCAACGACCTGATCGTGCCGGGCGGGCGTCTGTACAAGCAGCGGGAACTCGCGTACGACATGCTGACGGCGATTCCTGGCGTGAGCTGCGTGAAGCCTGAAGCAGCGCTGTACATGTTCCCACGCCTCGACCCGAAAATTTATCCGATCAAGGACGATCAGCAGTTCATCCTCGACCTGTTGCTCGAAGAGCGCGTGCTGCTCGTCCAGGGCACCGGGTTCAACTGGAAAACGCCGGATCATTTCCGCGTGGTGTTCCTGCCGAACGTGGACGATCTCGCGGATTCGATCGACCGGATCGCGCGCTTCCTCCACGGATACCGTACAGGTCACGCGATCTGACATGGGAGGCCAGCACCGGACAACCGCTTTCCCTCAAACCAACGGATAACCGAATTCCAGCGAGTTGATGAACTCCGAGCCAGTCACATCGAGGAGAAAGCGATCAGGTTTTATCTGAATAGCGTTGCGAGGTTTTCCGCGCCTTACCGTGACAGAACCGTGGTGGGTGTGATTATCGGAGAAACGCGTCAATCCAAGGGCTTTTTTGCATTTTCGATGCCGGAGCCCGCGCCAACAGGCCGCCAGTGAATCTCGTGTGCACTGGATGAGGTCTGCCTCATCTATTAGTTCAATACGATCTCCACGCGCCGGTTTTTTGCGCGTCCGTCTGCCGTCGTATTCGGCGAAACGGGATTGGCACTGCCGTGTCCGTTGACAACGAATTGCTGCGCCTTCAATCCGTGGCTCTGCAGATACTGCGCGACGCTTTGCGCGCGCTGCGTTGATAATTTCCGATTGTAGGAGCTGGATGCCGTCGCGTCGGTATAGCCATTCACCGTGACAGTGTCGAACCTCGCACCTGCCGCAGTTTTGATCAGCGCGTCGAGACGAAGACGAGCTTCGGTCGTGAGCGTCGCCTTATTGAGTTCGAAAGTTGCATCGCCGTTCAACGACAGCTTCTGAGGCGGCACGCGTGCTGGAGCGGCAACCCGCGCGACGGGGGGAGGGGCAGGCATCGGTGAAGGGGCTGCGACCGGAGCTGTCTGCGCGACAGGCGCCGCTGCGCACTGGAATGTCAGCGTGCGCACGTCGCGATGACTTCCAGCGGCCGCAAGCGGTGCAATCTCCTGCATCGGACGCACGGGGTTCTTGGCGCAGATTTCGCGAGCCTTCGAATAACAGGTGTTCTGGCTCGAGATGAGTCCATCGCAATCCACCCGAAACGCCTTTTCATTATTCGGGAGGTTGACCGAGTATGCACTAAACGTCGGGCCTGATGCTACGGAACATCCTGCGAGCACCACGCTAACCAGTAGCGCTGCTCCAAATTGCTTTGTCATGTCGAACTTCATGGGGTATTGAGCCTCATTGGTCTTTTTCTTCATCTGCACGAGTTCACGTCAGTTTTTCGTTGCGTCGTCGCGGTTGATTCCGTGGGCAATTGACGCGGCCAACCACCGTGCGTCCACACTCTTTCAGTGTGCAATCGCGGACACCCAAAAAGCGACGCGCTGTTTGGTCTCCTGCGCGTGAGTTCGTGAACTGTAGCTGTGCTTATTCCTGGCAATTGCCACATTTTGTGAATCCGACCGACGAGATTTACGGGCAGGCGATTTGGTGAAACGCTCATCTGCTGTCCTTCGCGACCAAAATCTGAACTTCTGTCAAAGTTTGCGGATTTACGTCAGTTATTAGAAAAGAGTTAAAGCGTGCTTCACAGGCTCTCTAAAAGTGCTTACCTTACGCTCAAAACATCGCCTGGCCTTGCCCAGGCGCTCAAGCGCAGCAATTTCACGAGAACAGAAATGAAGAGCATCGATCTTGCCAACTCAATTGATGCGGTATTTTCCGATTCGATCCGGCAGTGTCTTGCGGAGCAAATCGGCCTTTCGTCGGAAATACTTGGCAGGATTCCGACCCACGCCAGCCCTGCGCTGATTGCTTCGCTGATGGCGGCTGCGGTGACGCCCGATGGGGCGAAGGCCGTATTCTCCGCCGTGATGTCGCCAGAAGCGAATGCACGTATCGAAGAGCAATTCCTGCAGCTGTGTAGTGCTTCATCGAGTATCAAAGACCTTGAAACAATAGGAGAGTCGCTCTTCGTGCGTTCTACCGGCACGCGTATCGCGCTGGCGAGTGATCCGATCTCGCGTCAGACCGGCATACCGCCTCAGGCCGCTCATGTCATGACCGCGTTGGTCGGTTCGGTGATGTTCGGCGTGCTCAAACATCACATTCTGCTTGAGCAGGGAACGTTGGCCGGACTGCCTGCGTTGCTCGGCGGTCAATCGCCTGTTGTATCGAGGCTTTTGACCGATCACGTCGCCGAGTCGATCGGATTTGAAAATGCTGGCAATTTCACTCGATCGATTGCAGGCAGGCTTGAGTCAGTAGCGGCCAATATGATGCACCCGATGGCTGACGATGAAAACGTACTTCGACGTTCCGCACCCGCCGCGGCGCACGAAGTCGCGGCGCCCGGTCGCCGGAGCGAGGTCTTCGCGTAGAGGCATATGGCTGCTGTTTGCCGTGTTGACGGCCATACTGCTTGGGGTTTTCGTCTATGCCCAATTTTTCGGGCAGAGGGCGGGTGTTGAACCGACCGCGTCGTCGAATGTTTTGACCAGTGGCGTCGTCGCGCCCTCGATCGCGTCGGCCGTCCCTGGCGTCGTAGCGCGACCGGACGCGGCTTCATCCGTACCGCAGGGATGCGCGGCGGCTCCGATGACGGCGTCGGGAGGTGCAGCGTCTGCCCCGGCGGCCGATGCAGTGTTCGAAGCCGCTTCAAATCCGGCGGCGAACGCTTCCACGAGAAGTGGAAGGATCGCTTTTAGCGTCAATCAAGCCGGCGTGCCTTCATTGACGGGTACGCTGAGTAGCGATGCGGAGCGGCAAACACTTACCGATGTGTTGAACCGAAGATTTGGCGCGGGACGCTTCGCCGCCGACCTGAAAGTCGATGCGAGCCTGCGCCCATCTTACTGGCTGACGCACATCGATGAGCTCTTGTCGTTGATGGCCCTGCCGCGCGCCGAGGTCGGAATAGACGCGCAGCACATCGAGCTAGGCGGGGCGGCGGCGAATGCATCGCTTGGCTGGAAGCAGCGCCTGCAGAATGTGTTCGGTCCGTCCTGGGAAATCGGTCAGTTCAGCGCGGGAAAAGCCGTCGATCTCGCCACGCAGCTGTTCCTGAGCACGATGGTGAAATTGCTCGATGCGGGCAACGCGTGCATAGGTCCGGATGTCGCAACAGTTCTGAACTTGCAGGTCGTGGACTTCGCTGCATCCAGTGGACATATCCCTTTATCCGCCAAAGAGAACCTTGCCGAGTCCGCACAACTGCTTAAGGCATGTTCTGACGACGGCCATCCCGTGGCACTCGATATCAAGGCATATTCCGACAACGTTGGCGATGAGCAGGCCAATCTGCTGCTCTCGCAAAAGCGTGCGGACGCGGTGCGCGGTTTTCTGATCGAGGCGGGGGTGAAGCCGGACCTGTTGACGGCACGCGGCTATGGCTCAGCGACGCCGATCGCGAGCAATGCGACGGCGGGCGGTCGCTTTGCGAATCGCCGTGTCGAGTTTGTTCTGGTGCAAGCTTCGGTTGGCTAACAGATTGCGTTGGCTGAAAGCACGGGTTTCACGCTGGGAGCGTTAGGCACGTTCGGCCAGACTCGGGAGCCTCGCGGAATGGATCAATCGCAAGCCCTACCCGACAGACGCACAAGGGCCCCCGATGTCACAATTCTTGGCAACCCCCACGTGCGCGTCCGGTTACATTCGGTTGCGAGTGTTCTAACCCGAACCTTGTGAGCACCGAACGAAACTGGAGCTATCCATGGCAACCCCGCATCAGGTCCAAGTGACCCTTTCGCTTCACCCCGAAGATTACGCTTCACTCAAGATGGCCGCGCGAGCTGCCGGTCTTGACGAGTTGTCGTTGGGCATTCTGGCAGTCCATCGCGAGGCGCGTCGCGTGTTGGCCGAGGACCGGCGCAATCGCGAAACCGCTCTGCACGACTACAAAATTTTTTGATTGCTGAAGGTGCCTGGCATGGTTGCATGGTCTGCAGAGGATCTGCTCTATCTACGGCTCGGCACGGAGACGCCGAATTGGTCTCTTGCCGCGGATGACGACATGCTCTTGCTCGCGGCCGGCCACGGCGAGAAACGCGTTGGGGTTCGACTCACCAGTGTGCAGTTGGAGAAGATACGCATGGCGAAAGGCGGTCTCGTAATAACTGCTATGGGCGTGATCATTCTAGGGGCATATTTTCGGCTGTACCTGGTAGGCCGGAAAGTCGACGATCATGTGTGGAAAGGGAGGGCGTCCAGCGATGCTAATTTTCTTCACGTGGCACAGGCGGCGGAGGAGTCGACCGCCTATCCATCGATAGTGGTCGATCTTGTAACAGCACCCTGAAAACAAGTACAGATGTCGTTTCCCTGGCCAGACGGCGTTTGATCGAATTCGATCAGGTTTTCACGCCAGAGCCTGGATACGATTCTGGAAATTGTTAGTGGCGACGGGAGCGACGCGTAATGAATGAGTTAAAGACGAAAACAATATCGGAATTGCATCAGCAACTCGAAGCGATGGAGGCGTGGGTCACGTCAAAACCTGCGATTGTGACGGGCGTGCAAGGGGTGAGGATCATGCGTCTGGTTGCACTGATGTCAGGCGATGCATTCCGGTATGTGCTTGTCAGGACGAGACCAAAAGGGCGCTGGTCCTAGTGTGCGTCAGGCACCTTCGTGGTCGTTCTGCCAGCTCTCTACGATTCGCATCTCGAACTCTCCTTCGAGTTTTAACAAACCTTGACAGACCGAGTTGCCCCGCACCGGTAGAGTACATGCGTCCGCAAGCCGATGCGGTTCGGTTGCGCGCGCATTGCATTAATCGTTTAGTCGGCGACAAACTGTGCCATACAAAAGCTGTTCAAATGCTTTCTTCGGGAAAAGCTGACATATGCGAAGCGAAGTAACTACTCAACCGGGGCTGCCTGAGGCAAAGAAATTCGCGCGCCGGACCGACGAAGTTGAAGGCATGTCGGGTCTTCGCAAGCGCTGGATCGCATTGCTTGGCATCGGGACGATTTCACTGTCACTGCTGTTCGTGTGGGGATTTCTCCATTTGATTCTCGCGCTGATATTTCCAAAGTCGGTGGTTGTCCATTAGGTCGTTGCGGGGTGAACTCGTGGGCGTTGTATTATGGTCGCGAAGTGATCGAGGGCGGCCTTTCGGTGGTTCACTCGATGGAGTATCCCGATGCATACGGACGTTGCCTCATCTTTCGCGGTTGCGGGACATGATCCGGCATATCGAGCGTGGCTGTATTACTACGACGATGAACAGCAAGCACTTTTAGGCCAGATTCGAGCAGCTTGGGGTCAGGACTGCGTGATTCAGATCTGTGGTGGGCGACTGAGGATTTTTGCCGAGGAAGGGCGGTTGGAATTTTTCAGCGCGCGTGAGCTGTTTGACGCAATCGCTGTGAAGACGCAGAAAGGAATCAGTCTGCGACAAAAGTAGAGCAGTACAAGCGGGATGACCCATTGCGCACGTTAGGAGATTGCGGTGTTGTCCAACGAAGAAAGTCTCCGATTGCTTATGCTAGTTTGTCACCGCCAGATCCCATGGGGGAAGAAGCCGAAGAAACTGATTACGCTTCGCAACCTCGGGCTGGTCGAGGTCCGGCGCTTTCCGCCCAGAGTCAACGCGAGAGTTCCCGAACCCATCGACATCGCGATCCTCACAAGACGGGGGCAAGAGGAGTTTGCGCGTCTCGAAAAGATGGCCTCGCTTCTCGAATGGCGATGGACGGGGTTAATGGCATACCAGGTGGGACTAGAAACTTTTCCGTGAGCCCGCCACCTGCAGGTCGCCTGTCTTTAGGCTAACCAACGAACGTGGTTCACGTCTGCTCAACTTACAGTAAGTGGAGTGAAAAGCCGAGAAGATCGTATTGGACTGACTGAAGGCCACGACTCAGCCGTCACAATGATTCCGGTCTAACGAGTGAGTCTTTCATTTACAACGTTATCAATAGCAGACTGAGCGAGCCAATGGCAGTAGCCCCCCAAAGTGTTTCGATCTATTTGGTCTGATCTGATGTCAAAATATTTTCCTGCACGAAAGTCGTGTTTTGACCAATATTGGTTCGTATGCCACGCATGAATATGCAGAACGTCACTGCCGATATTTCTCGTTGCAGAAGGGAAGTGGTCAAGGAACCCGAGCGAACATTGTTGCGGATAGGTGCGGCGAAGCGCTAGCTCCCCAGCGTACATCGTCAAAACATTCTTACACCAGCCTGGCCATGCACCTTCGAAGTTGGAAAATTCCTCTTTGATTAATTTGTTGCAATAGTCCAGCTGCGCAGTGAGGAAGTTGCACACATGGTCTGATGGTCCCAGGACCGAAGCCCCAACATTGTGCAGGCCAGAATGAGGGAATCCCCACCGTAGACTACATTGAGACAATTTCCCTCGGACTTCTTCCTCATAGGCGTACGCGCCGAAACCAAAGCATAGTCCGGATGGAGAAAAGTCAAGCAATGCTGGCGTCACGAACGTGTCGCAGTCCGTTTTCAATATAAATCGGTATTTTTTGCACTCGTCAAAAACGCTTTGATCAACGAAGTTTCCAACGCTATTGATATAAGCATATCCCTGCCATTCAGCATTCCGCTCGAGGTATGGCGTACTCGGAATGATCGTCAACTTTTCATCGACTGGCAGAAGATTGATCGCATCAGGATGACACACAGCAATAATCCTGGAGCGCAGGAACAAATTGCTGAAAATCATGCTCTTGTAGAGCCAATGAAACTCCTCGACGGTCTCCTTTCTGTTGTCGATATAGACCAAAACGCCCAAGTCGATCGACGCTTCTGAGCAGCTCAGGTCCGATCTGCTTTTAGCGTTGGCGTTGTAGTTGTTTTCCATCTGCTTACAGCCTTCATCAAGGGGCGGGCAATGCATTCCGATATGTGCGTGTCAGAGCAAAGCGAACCGGGCGTTGGTGTTAACGATCAGTCCGCCGTACTTCACGGAATGGTATCAGTGCGCGTTCGAGAGAGAGATAGCGAATAGGGAGTATGGGAAGAGAAAAGGTGAAGCCCCGGCAATCGGGGATTAGTCGGGGCTTCAAGGAGCAGGCGCAGCTTCGGGGATTAGCTCTCCTGCCCGTGATCGACCGGAAAAGTCGATGAATTCAGCATAACCGGAACGGGGCGTGATGTTGTGAATAATTGTCACGCACTCGCGAGTTTTTGTCGGAGCGGGAAAAGCAGATGTTTGTGACCGACCGCCGTCGAGATTCAACGAGCTTGACAGACTGGTTTGCTGGGAACCGATAGTGTATTTGGATTCGGGGACAGGCTGAATTGAAAGCGACTACTCAGGCCGGCTGCCACAGGCAAAGACATTCGCGGGCCAGACTGGATCGGGCGCGCTGGGTCATGGTGCTTACCGTTTGGACGACTCCGCTGTTATTGCTTTTCGTGTGGAGATTTCTCGATCTGATTCTCGTGTTGGCATTTCCGATGCCAGCTGTTGCTCACTAGGCCGTGTTCACATTTAAAAGCGGCCCAAACGAGCAGGCAAGGGACGCGAACACGAGATAGCTGTCAGCGAGCTTGTCATACCGGGTGGA
>NZ_JACHDK010000035.1:0-42696 GCF_014201005.1 Paraburkholderia lebeckiae
CTTCTGAGGCGATTACGGTCGGCAATAACACGATTAAGCTGCCGGGCATCGGCGCCTACCTGGCGCAGGCGATCAGCGACAAGAACCTGCACGCGGTCGGCTGGGTCATTCTGACGATGACGGTCGTGATTCTCGCCTATGACCAGTTGCTGTTCCGTCCGCTCGTCGCGTGGGCCGACAAGTTCCGCATGGAGACCACGACTTCGGGCAACGCGCCGCAGTCCTGGCTGCTCGACACGATGCGGCGCACACGTCTGATTCATCGGTTGCTGACGCCGGCGGGCGTGATGCTCGCGACCACCGCACGCATTCCGTTCCGTGTGCCTTTCGCGAGCGCGCGACGCGCCAGCGGACCGCGCGGCGAGAAATCGACGCGCGTGGGGGACATCGTGTGCGGCGTGCTCGTATTCGTGCTGACGGTCTATGCGATCTATCGCGTCGTCGCCTATGTGCGTGCCGGCGTCACGCTCGACGAGGTCGGTCACGTGTTCGTGCTCGGGCTCATCACACTACTGCGTGTCGCCGTGCTGATCGCGATCTCCTCGGTGATCTGGGTACCGATTGGCGTGTTGATCGGCCTGCGTCCGGCGCTCGCCGAGAAGGTCCAGCCGCTCGCGCAGTTTCTCGCCGCGTTCCCCGCGAACCTGCTGTTCCCGGTGTTCGTGATCGTGATCGTGCGCTTTCATCTGAATCCGGATATCTGGCTGTCGCCGCTGATCGTGCTCGGCACGCAGTGGTACATCCTGTTCAACGTGATCGCGGGCGCGACCGCCTATCCGAACGACTACCGCGAGGCGGCCATCAATTTCCGCATCCGGGGCTGGCAATGGTGGCGCCAGCTGATGCTGCCGGGCGTATTCCCTTACTACGTAACTGGCGCGATCACCGCATCGGGCGGCGCGTGGAACGCGAGCATCGTGTCCGAGTGCGTCCAGTGGGGCGATACCAATGTGGTCGCGCACGGCCTCGGCGCCTATATCGCCGAGACGACCGCCGCGGGCGACTTTCCGAAGATCATCCTTGGCGTCGCCGTGATGTCGCTATTCGTCACGCTATTCAACCGCGCGCTGTGGCGCCCCCTGTATGCCTTTGCCGAAATCAGGCTGCGACTCGACTAGGAGTGAACCCATGCAAAACGTCATTCAAGCCATTCCCGCCGACCGGCTCCAGTCGTCGCCGCGCGTGGGCGCGCAAGTGCTGAACATCGAGCACGTGAGCCGCGGCTTCCATAAAAACCAGAGCGACCTGCTGGTGCTCGACGACGTCAATCTGACGCTGCACGAGGGCGAAATCGTCGGACTGCTCGGCCGCTCGGGCTCGGGCAAGTCGACGCTGCTGCGCATCATCGCCGGTCTGATCCGGCCGACGAGCGGCAATGTGACCTACCTGGGCAAGCCGCTCGACGGTCCCGCCGAGGGTGTCGCGATGGTGTTCCAGACCTTCGCGCTGTTTCCGTGGCTGACGGTGCTGCAGAACGTCGAAGCGGGGCTGGAGGCGCTCGGCGTCGCCGTCGAGGAGCGGCGCACGCGCGCGCTCGCCGCGATCGATCTGATCGGCCTCGATGGTTTTGAAAATGCGTTTCCGCGCGAACTGTCGGGCGGCATGAGGCAGCGCGTCGGCTTCGCGCGCGCGCTCGTCGTCGATCCGACCATCCTGCTGATGGACGAGCCGTTCTCCGCGCTCGACGTGCTGACCGCCGAAACGCTGCGCACCGACCTGCTCGACCTGTGGAACCAGGACCGCATGCCGATCAAGTCGGTGCTGATCGTCACGCACAACATCGAGGAAGCCGTGTTCATGTGCGATCGTATTCTCGTGCTGTCGTCGAACCCCGGGCGCGTGGTGGCCCAGACCGTAGTGCCGTTCGCGCATCCGCGCAACCGGCTCGACCCGGATTTTCGCGCGCTCGTCGACGAAATCTACGCGAAGATGACCGCGCGCGCCAGCGACACCGCGGCCAAACGCGAACTCGAACCCGGCAGCTGGTTGCCGAACGTGTCGACCAACCTGATGGCCGGTCTGCTCGAAACGCTCGCTGCAGCGCCCTACAACGGCCGCGCCGACATGCCCGACATCGCGCGCACACTGCAGCTGGAAGTCGACGAACTGTTCCCAATCGCGGAGATGCTGCAGTACCTCGGCTTTGCCGAAGTCAGCGAGGGTGACGTGTTCCTGACGCCACCCGCGCATCGATTCGCCGAGGGCAGCACGCAGGAGCGCAAGATCATGTTTGCCGATCATCTATTGCAGCGCGTGCCGCTCGCCGCGCGAATCAGAAAGGTGCTCAACGAACGGCCCGGACATCGCGCGCCGCGCGTGCGCTTCGAGCAGGAACTCGAGGACCTGCTGTCCGACAGCGCAGCGCAGGAGACGCTCGATGCGGTGATCGACTGGGGTCGTTACGCGGAAATCTTCTCGTACAACGACAAGACGGAGACTTTCAGTCTCGCGGACGTCGAGACCTGAGCGAGTGCCGAAACGAAATGGCCGCGGAGAACCTGAGAGCGGTGGATCGTCTTCACGAGTTGGAGGTTTTTCCCAATCGACCGCCTCAGGCCCGCGCGCGCGAGCATGAAACTCGCGCGGCCCATCGATGAAGATTCGGGCTTCCAAGGAGAACGCAAGTACGCTGTCGCGTTATCGCTGCCCGACGTGCCGAACCTCGGCCAGTTGTTGCCGGCGTTGCTCGCCCTGCCGCTCCAGCATCCAGCCGGGGTACTCCGCCGGCAGCGCGCTGACTTCGGCCAGCTTCGCGAGCTCATCGGCGGATAGCGCGACGTTGGTCGCCGCGATGTTGTCGTCGAGCTGCTCGATTTTCTTCGCGCCGACGATGACCGTGCTGACGACACGCTGATGCAGCAGCCACGCCAGCGCGATCTGCGCGACCGAGACGTTTTTCGCTGCAGCGATTTCGCGCATCACGTCGATGCAGTCATACGCGCGCTCGCGATCGACCGGCGGAAAATCGAAGTTCGTGCGACGGCTGCCCGCCTCGGCCTGCTGCTCGCGTCCGTATTTGCCGCTCAGCAAACCGCCCGCGAGCGGACTCCACACCATCAGGCCGAGGCCTTCGCTTTGCAGCATCGGTACGAGTTCGCGTTCGAGATCGCGGCCCGCGAGGGTGTAATACGCCTGCAGCGTTTCGAAGCGCGCGGTGCCGAGCCGCTCGGCGATGCCGAGCGCCTTCGCGATCTGCCACGCGGCCCAGTTCGACACGCCGACGTAGCGCACGTGGCCGTGCTGCACAAGCGTATCGAGCGCTCGCACGGTTTCTTCGATCGGCGTGGCCGGATCGAAACCGTGGATCTGATACAGGTCGACGTGATCGAGTTGCAGACGCTTCAGGCTCGCCTTGATGCCGTCGAGGATGTGATAGCGCGACGCGCCGCGCGCGTTTGCGAACTCGCCGGTCTGACCGAACACCTTGGTCGCGATCACGACCTTATCGCGCGGTACTTGCAGATTCTTCAGCGCCTGGCCGGTGATCTGCTCGGACAGGCCGCCCGCGTAAACGTCGGCTGTGTCGATGAAATTGATGCCCGCGTCGAGCGCCCGGCCGACCAGCCGCTCCGCGTCGTTCTGCTGCAGATCGCCGATCTGCCGCCAGATGCCTTCGCCACCGCCGAAGGTCATCGTGCCCAAACACAACTCTGAAACAAACACACCGGTACGGCCCAACTGGTTATATCGCATCGTCGACGCTCCTTCGTGGGTGCAGGAAGAGTCGTCAAGCGTACTGCAATTGGCGGAGGCTGGCAGGAGAGGCGCGCACGCCGCAAAAAACTACGAATTCCAGCAGCGGCGCGAAGCCCGATGCGCCGCGCACGAGCGGCGAAAACCTGCGAGACTGACCGCTATTGCGCCGTCAGCGTGGAATGACCCGCAGCCCCAAAACGGTCGACATTGCCCGATACCGACTGGATATCCCCCGCGTCGCCCTCATCTACTCAAGCATGACTTCGGCAAAAGCTTCCGCCGCACTCGACGCGGCGCCCCGTTCCCGCAAGGCCCACTCCACCGCGAACGCGGCGCGCCCCGCCGCGCCAGCCCAGCAGGCACTCGACGGTTTTCACCCAGCCGTCGCCAACTGGTTCCAGCAAACCTTCGACGCCCCGACCGACGCACAAGCCGCCGCGTGGCCGCAGATCCGTAGCGGCCGCTCGACGCTGGTCGCCGCGCCGACGGGCTCCGGCAAGACGCTGACCGCATTCCTGTCCGCGCTGAACGAGCTGGTGTCGCAAGGCCTCGCGAACGGCGGCACACTGCCCGACGAAACGCTGATCGTCTACGTGTCGCCGCTGAAGGCGCTTTCGAACGACATCCGCCTGAATCTGCAACTGCCGCTGCAAGGCATCGCCGCCGAACTCGACAGGCTCGGCCTGCCGCCGCTCGACATTCGCACCGCGGTGCGCACCGGCGACACCACGCAGCAGGAACGCAATGCGTTGAAAAAGCGCGCGCCGCACATTCTCGTGACGACGCCCGAGTCGCTGTACGTGCTGCTCGGCTCGGATTCTGGCCGCCGCATGCTGGCAACGGTGCGCACGGTGATCGTCGATGAGATTCATGCGCTCGCCGGCAGCAAGCGCGGCAGTCATCTCGCGCTGAGCCTCGAACGGCTCGACGCGCTCTGCGCCCGGCGCCTGCCGCGCATCGGGCTGTCGGCGACGCAAAAGCCGGTCAGCGCGGTCGCGCGGTTTCTGGTCGGCGGCGCGAGTCTCGAGAGCGACGTACCGGCCGAGTGCGCGGTAATCGACGTCGGCCACATCCGCGCACGCGACCTCGCGCTCGAGATCCCGCCGGTGCCGCTCGAAGCGGTGATGGCCAACGAAGTGTGGGAGCGTATCTACGACCGGCTCGCCGAACTGGTCGCGCAGCACCGCACGACGCTGATCTTCGTCAACACGCGCCGGATGGCCGAGCGCGCCGCGCGTCATCTGACCGAGCGGCTCGGCAAGGACGCGGTCGCCGCGCATCACGGCAGTCTCGCGAAAGAACATCGTTTCGACGCCGAACAGCGCCTGAAACGCGGCGAACTGCGAGTGCTGATCGCGACCGCTTCGCTCGAACTCGGCATCGATATCGGCGAGGTCGACCTCGTCTGCCAGATGGGTTCGCCACGCGCGATCGCGCCGTTCCTGCAACGCGTCGGCCGCTCGGGCCACCACGTCGGCGGCATGCCGAAGGGGCGGCTCTTTCCCGCCTCGCGCGACGACCTGCTCGAATGCGCGGCGCTGCTCGATTGCGTGCGGCGTGGCGAACTCGATACGCTACGCATCCCGCGCGCGCCGCTCGACGTGCTCGCGCAACAGATCGTCGCGGAAGTGTCGAGCGCCGAGTGGAGCGAGGATGCGCTGTTCGACATGCTGCGGCGCGCCGCGCCGTACGTGGATCTGTCGCGCGAGCAATACGACGCGGTGCTGCGCATGCTCGCCGAGGGCTACACGAGCCGCCACGGTCCGCGCGCCGCGTATGTGCATCGCGATGCGGTAAGCGGCACGCTGCGCGGCCGGCGCGGCGGCAAGCTGGTCGCCGTAACGTCGGGCGGCACGATCCCCGAAAACGCCGATTACGCGGTCGTGCTCGAACCGCAGGCGATCAACATCGGCACCGTCAACGAGGACTTCGCGGTCGAAAGCCTCGCCGGCGATGTGTTCCAGCTCGGCAACGCGTCGTACCGGATTCTGCGAATCGAGAGTGGCCGGGTGCGGGTCGAGGACGCACAAGGGCAACCGCCGAACATTCCGTTCTGGCTCGGCGAGGCGCCGGGGCGCAGCGACGAACTGTCATTCGCGGTCGCGAGATTGCGGGAGCAGGTCGAGCGTTTGCTGACGGAGGGCGAGCCGGCGTCACACGCGGTTGCGTCGGCGCAAATCGCCGCGGCGCAATTCGAAGCAGCCGCAACGCCCACGAAATCCGCGGCAAAGCAAGGACGCAAAGCGAAAGCTGCCGTGGCGCAGCGCGCGACGCAGACCACAACGGCGTCCGCAACCGCCGCAGCCACGTTGCCCGCGAGCGAAGCCGAACCCGCCGCCGCGCGCCTCGACCACGCCATCGCCTGGCTCGCCGACGACCTCACGCTCGACGAGCCCGCCGCGCGCCAAATCGTCGAATACCTGGCGCGTGCGCGCGCCGCGCTCGGCGTACTGCCGACGCAGAGCACGCTGGTGATGGAGCGCTTCTTCGACGAATCGGGCGGCACCCAGCTCGTGATCCACTCGCCGTTCGGCAGCCGCGTGAACCGCGCGTGGGGGCTCGCGCTGCGCAAGCGCTTCTGCCGCAGCTTCAACTTCGAGTTGCAGGCCGCCGCCACCGAAGACGCGATCGTGCTGTCGCTGACCGGCAGCCACTCGTTCGTGCTCGACGAGGTCTGGCGCTATCTGCACTCGAACAGCGCCGAACGTCTGCTGATCCAGGCACTTCTCGATGCGCCGTTGTTCGGCGTGCGCTGGCGCTGGAACGCGACGACCGCGCTCTGCCTGCCGCGCTACACGGGCGGCCGCAAGACCGCGCCGCAACTGCAGCGCATGCGCAGCGAGGATCTGCTCGCAAACGTGTTTCCCGAGCAGGCCGCGTGTCTGGAGAACGTCGTCGGCGAACGCGAGGTGCCGCGCCACCCCTTAGTCGACCAAACCATCGACGACTGTCTGCACGACGCGATGGACAGCGAACGCTGGCTCGCGCTGCTGCGCCGCATCGAGCGCGGCGAGTTGCGGCTCGTCGCGCGTGATCTGCCGGCGCCGTCACCGCTCGCCGCCGAGATCCTGACCGCGAAGCCCTATGCGTATCTCGACGACGCGCCGATCGAGGAGCGCCGCACGCAGGCGGTTCTGAACCGCCGCTGGACGGACCCTGAAAGCGCCGACGATCTTGGCGCGCTCGACGCCGCCGCGATCGACAGCGTGCGCGACGAGGCGTGGCCGCAGGCGCGCAACGCCGACGAAATGCACGAAGCGCTGACGGGCCTCGCGTGCATCACCGGGGCCGAGGCGCTGGCGCACGAGGATTGGCCGACGCTGCTGGCGGCGTTGGCGAAAGCCGGCCGGGCGACGCGCTTGCCGCTGGCCGCGCAAGCCAACGCGAGCACGGGCAACGACAACGCCAGCGACAGCGCACTGTGGCTGCCCGCCGAACGCCTGACCTGCTTCGAAGCGCTGTACCCCGGCATTGCGCGCAATCGCTATACGCCGCCGCTGAGCGCCCCGAAGGGCTACACCGAGAGCTGGAGCGCTGACGACGCGCTCGTCGACGTGTTGCGCGCGCGGCTGACCGGCTTCGGCCCGCTGACGGTCGAGGCGATCGCGCGTCCGCTCGGTTTGCCGGCCGACCGGATCGAACAGGCGCTGATCCGGCTCGAAGCCGAAGGCTATCTGTTGCGCGGCCGCTTCACGCCGCACACGCGCGACGAGGAATGGTGCGAACGACACCTGCTCGCACGCATCCACCGCTACACGGTGAGGCGGCTGCGGCGTGAGATCGAGCCGGTCGAGCGGCACGACTTCATGCGCTTCCTGTTCGAATGGCAGCATCTGACGCCGACGACACGCGCAGAAGGCCGCGACGCGCTCGCCGCCGCGCTCGACCAGCTCGAAGGCTTCCAGGCCGCGGCCGGCGCGTGGGAGGAAGACATCCTGCCCGCGCGCGTGCGTGCCTACGCCAGCAGTTCGCTCGATGAGCTATGCCGCGCCGGCAAGATCGTCTGGACCCGCCTGACCGAGCGGGCGCGCGGCGCCGCCGGTCCGGTCCGCGGCACGCCGATCGTGCTGCTGCCGCGCGCCCAGTTGCGTGCGTGGCGCGCGCTGCTCGATCCGGCGCGCCAGGTCGAGTTGTCTGCGCTCGCGCAGAGCGTGCACGATACCCTCGCGCAACACGGCGCGATGTTCTTCGACGAACTGCTCGCCGAGGTGCGCGTGCTGCGCATGGAGCTCGAAAACGCGCTAGGCGAGCTGGTCGCGGCCGGCCTCGCGAACTCCGACAGCTTCGCGGGCTTGCGCGCGTTGCTGAAGCCGGTCGCCAAACGCAACGCGTTTCCCAGCAGCCGGCGCGCGCGAGCGAGCGCGCTGATCGGCGGCATGGACGACGCGGGGCGTTGGGCGCTCGTGAGCCGTCCGTCCGCCGTCGCGCCGGAAAATCCATCCGAACGGCGGCGCCAGTTGCCGCCCGAGGCGCTCGAACACGTCGCAATGACGTTGCTGCGCCGCTACGGTGTCGTGTTCTGGCGCGTGCTCGAACGCGAAGCCGAATGGCTTCCGCCGTGGCGCGATCTGCTGCGCGTTCTGCAGCGGCTCGAGGCGCGCGGCGTGATCCGCGGCGGGCGGTTCGTCAACGGGCTCGCGGGCGAGCAGTTCGCGCTGCCCGAGGCGATTCCGCTGCTGCGCGAGGTGCGCCGGCAGCCGCACGACGGTGCTCTTATCTGCGTTGCTGGGACCGACCCGCTGAATCTCGTCGGCACGCTGCTGGTCGGCGACAAGGTGCCGGCCGTGGCCGGAAACCGCGTGCTGTATCGCGACGGCGTGGCGGCGGCCACGCTGGTGGCCGGCAAGTTCCAGTTCGACGCGGCGCTCGACGCCAGCCCGCCCGAACGCGAACGCGCCCGCGCACTGCTGGCGCGCCGCCTCTAGCGACGTCGTCGTGGCGCCGTTTTGCCGCGCGATAATGCCGCCGCGCGCGGCCGCGCCGGCCCATACCCCTGGTTAGCAAAACGTTAATGATTCTTCGCTCGAATTGTCACGCTTAGATACAATGAGGCAGTTTCAATTTGGTATGAGGAAGACTGTCTGCCGCCGCCCGCCTTGATAGGGACCGCCGGCACACTCCGGGGATTCCATGAGCGACGAGCTACACGACCAGGTGCTTCACGCGCGGTTCGGCACGAGCAGCCCTCGCTGGAGCCTGGCGGCGGCCAGCGACACGCTGGAACTCGTGCCTGCGCACGGCCACGCGGCTGCCGGCGTCGCCATTTCCCTCACCTCTTCTCAAGCCTCCCAGGTCCGCGCGCTGAGCGGCGTGACCTCCCACGTCGTCGTCGACGTTCAGCTCGACGGCGCGCCGCTGCGGCTGCATCTGGTCGGCAAGAAACTCGATTGTCATCGCTGGGGCGGCACGGCGTCGGCCGATGGCGACACCGAATCCGTCGCGCGAGCGTTGCTGCACGGTCTGTCGTTCGCTGAACAGGTCGTCTCGGAGGTCAATTCGGTCGTCGTGATCGTCGACCGGAACGGCCGGATACAGCGCTTCAACCGGCTTGCCGAAGAGCTGACCGGGCTCAGGGAAGAGGACATCATCGGCCGCAGCGTCTGGACGCTGTTCATGTCGTCCGACGACGGCGGGGTCTCGAACGAGGTCAGCGCGAACTTTTTCAATCGTGGCGAACCGTACGAGATCGAACGGCGCATCAAAACGGTGCACGGCGAACGGCTGTTCCTGTTTCGCAACAAATTCGTGCGCAGCGGCAGCGGCATCGAAGACCAGTTCCTGATCTGCTCGGGCACCGACATCACCGAACAACGGCTCGCGCAGGACCGCCTGATCGAGCAGGCCACCACCGACCCGCTCACTGGCCTCGCCAATCGCAACGCGATCCAGGAGCGCATCCGGATCGCGATCGAACAGGCCGCGCCGGGCGAAACAGTCGGCGTCCTGTTTCTCGATCTCGACAACTTCAAAAAGGTCAACGATCACTACGGCCACGTGTTCGGCGACCGGCTGATCTGCGACGTCTCGGACGCGATCCGCAACTGCCTGAATCCGGGCGACTCGCTCGCGCGTCTGGGCGGCGACGAATTCATCGTGCTCGCGGCGAAGGGCTCCGCGCATGACCTGGAAAACACCGCGCTGCGCATTCTCGATCATATGCGCATGCCGTTCGCTGTCGGGCTCGTCGAGGTCTATACCGGCTGCTCGATCGGCATCGCGCGTTCGCCCGAGCACGGCGAAACCCTCGAATCGCTGATCCGTTCGGCCGACACGGCGATGTACGTCGCGAAGGACGAAGGCAAGCGCACGCATCGCGTGTTCTCGCCGGACATGAACCGCCGCGTCGCGGAGTTCATGTGGCTCGACACGAATCTGCGCCGCGGACTCGAGGAAGGCCAGTTCGCGCTGCACTATCAGCCGAAGCTGAACCTCGCGACGGGCGCCGTGCAAGGCGCGGAAGCGCTGGTGCGCTGGAATTCGCCCGAGCGCGGCCAGATCATGCCGGCGGAATTCATCCGTTATGCCGAGGAATCCGGACTGATCGGCGTGCTCGGCCGCTGGGTGATGGAAACCGCAGCGAAACAGGCGGCCCGCTGGAAAGCGGCCGGCTACGACCTGCGCGTCGCGATCAACGTGTCGGCGCGACAGCTCACGGATACAGCCGTAGTCCGCCATTTCACCGAGGCATTGCAGCACGCGAGTCTCGATCCATGCCTCGTCGACCTCGAACTGACCGAAAGCTGCCTGATCGAAAACGAAGCGGCCGCGATCGAGCTGATCAAGCAGTTCCGCCAACTCGGCGCGCAAGTGCATCTGGACGACTTCGGCACCGGCTACTCGTCCCTGTCGCAACTCGGCCGTATTCCGCTCGACGTGATCAAGCTCGACCGCAGCTTCACGCGCTCGATCCACGCGGATATGAAGGCACAGGCGCTGGTGCGCTCGATGGTCGCCGTCGCGCAGGAACTCGATTTCCAGGTGGTCGCCGAAGGGATAGAAACCGAGGCGGAAGAAGCCTTCATGAAGGGGCTCGGCGTCGATTACGTGCAGGGCTTCCTGTACGCGAAGCCGATGCCCGCCATCGAGTTCGAGCGCTGGCTGCTCGATAGGCGCAAGCTCAGACTGATTGCCTGAGCCCTGCTGTCGCGCGCTTCAGCCGAGGTGCGCGGACCAACCACCCACTTCGTCTTCATCCATCCCGACGGCGCGCGCCGCGGAGTGGATTTGCGTCCACGTCGCCGCGTCGATCGGAATGCCGCCGGCCTCGCGCTGCGCGCGCGTCACGCGCTCGGGCTCGCCGGGTTCGTAGATGCGCTCCGCGCCCGCCGCGAGCGGCGACGCCTTCACCCACGCGAGGAACGCATCGGCTTCGGCTTGCGCATCGGGCGCGTCGAATGCGGTGGGATCGATGATCACCGATAGCATGCAGTTGATGATCGCGTGTGTGGTGCCGAGCGTGTCCGCATGCGTCGTGAAGCCGCCCGACAGCGCGCCGCCGAAAATCTCGCACATCGCCGCGAGCCCGAAACCCTTGTAGCCACCGAACGGTGTCAACGCGCCGAACGGCGCTTCGTGCATGACTTTCGGTTCGAGCGTCGGCATGCCTTCGTGATCGATCAGCGCGCCGGGGGGGGTGTGCTTGCCCTGGTTATAAGCGACGCGCGTCTTGCCGAACGCGATCGTGCTGGTCGCGAAGTCGAGCACCAGCGGCGGTTTGCCTGGCCGCGGATAAGCGGCGCAGAACGGATTCGTGCCGATGCGCCGGTCCGCGCCGCCGAATGGCGCGACGAGCGGATCGCCCGCCACGTTGACGAAGTGAAACGACACCAGCCCGGCGCGCGCGCACTGCTCGGCCCAATGCCCGATGCGGCCGATATGATGCGCGCCGCGCAAGCCCACCGCGCAGACGCCGAGCCGCCGCGCGCGCTCGATGCCCCGCTCCATCGCCTCGAACGCGATCACCTGACCGAAGCCCTTGCCGCCTTCGACGGTCAGTACCGCGCCCGCGTCCTTCACGACGTCGGCGTGTCGATTCAGTTGCAGTTGCCGGTCGGCGAGCGATTCGACATAGCGCGGGATCATGCCGACGCCGTGCGAGTCGTGCCCGGTCAGATTCGCGGCCACCAGATGATCGGCCACCAGCTCCGCTTCGCGCGGCGTACTGCCCGCTCGCTCCCAGATCGCCCTGACGTAGGCATGCAGTTGATCGGCCGGAATCCGGGGCGTGGTGGTTTGGGCAGTCTGGGAGTCGGTCATTCAGCGTGTCGGTGAGGTTCGAACGGGAGGAATGAAACGGCGGGAAAAACAGCTGCATCAAAGCTGCATCAATAAACAGCGGGCCCGGGTCACGCCCGAGCCCCACTCAAACGAAACCAGAACTCACGGCGCCGCGGCAATCACTTCGGCAACCGCGGCCGTCAGCTTCTTGCCGTACGGAACGTGCAGGAACTCGTTCGGCCCATGTGCGTTCGACTTCGGCCCGAGCACGCCGCACACCATGAACTGCGACTTCGGGAAGCCCGCCTTCAGCACGTTCATCAACGGGATCGTGCCGCCGAGACCCATGTAGGCCGCGTCGGCGCCGAAGTGCTGACGCGACGCATCGTTGAGCGCGGTGGCGAGCCATGGCGCGACCTCCGGTGCGTTCCAGCCGCTCGCCGCGCCCGCATCCGGCTTGAACGTGACCTTCGCGTTGTACGGCGGATCGAATTCGAGCAGCGCCTTCAGTTCGGCGACCGCCTTCTCCGCTTCGATGGTCGGCGGCAGCCGCAGCGACAGCTTGAACGCCGTGCGCGGACGCAGCACGTTGCCGGCGTCGGCGAGCGCGGGCAAGCCAGCCGCGCCCGTCACCGACAGCGACGGACGCCATGTCGAATTGAGCAGCGCCTCGCGCGGATCGGTCGTGGTGGGCAGCACCTGACGGCCGTCCTGGCCGCACGCCCACGGCATCTTCTTCCAGACGTCATCGCCGAGAATCTTTGCGGCGGCCTCCGCTTCACGCAGACGATCGGCCGGCACCGTGCAGTGGAAGCCCTTCGGCAGCAGCGTGCCGTTCGCGGAGTCTTCGAGACGGTCAAACAGTTGCCGCATGATGCGGAAGCTCGACGGCACGATGCCGCCGTAGACGCCCGAGTGAATCCCTTCGTCGAGCACCTGCACTTCGAGATCGCCGCCGACGAGTCCGCGCAGCGACGTGGTCAGCCACAGCTGATCGTAATTGCCCGCGCCCGAGTCGAGACACACGACGAGCCCGACGTTACCGAGCCGCTCGCGCAGCGCGTCGACGTAGGGCAGCAGATCGTAGCTGCCCGATTCCTCGCAGGTTTCGATCAGCCCGACGCAGCGCGGCCGCTCGACACCCTGCGCATCCAGCGCGGCGAGCGCCGTCAGGCTCGCATAGATCGCGTAGCCGTCGTCCGCGCCGCCGCGGCCGTAAAGCTTGCCGTCTTCGAACTTCGGTGTCCACGGACCGAGGTCGTTGCGCCAGCCATCGAACTCGGGCTGCTTGTCGAGGTGGCCATAGAGCACGATGGTTTGGTCGCTGCCCGAGCGCGTCGCGGCCGTCTCGAAGAAGATCACCGGCGTGCGGCCCGGCAGGCGGATCACCTCGAGCTTCAGGCCGCGCACCGGTTGCTGTTCGGCCCATTGTGCGGCGTCGGTGATCACGCGCTCCAGATAACCGTGTTTCGCCCAGTCGGGATCGAACGCCGGACTCTTGGCCGGCACCGCGATGTAGTCCGTCAGCGCGGGCACGATCTCGTCGTTCCACTTGCGCTCGACGAATTCTCGTAGCGTGTCCGGGTTGAGTTGAGCCTGCTGGGTCGTGTCGTCGGTGATCATGATCGGGTCCGTGAAGTACTGTTCGGTCGAAACGATCATGATAGTCCCGATGCGTGTCGGGCTGAACCCCTTGCGGTGATTGGAGTGGAGACTGGAATGCGCAAGTGCGAGACGCGCGGCCGCCATTCGCGCGACAATCGCTATATGCATCGCGCATCAGGAGCTGGTATGGGTGGCAACGTGGCCGTTCAGGCCATCGGCGCGGCGTTCGCGCTGGCGCTGTATTTTCTGCCTGCGATCATCGCGGACCGGCGCAAGCGCCGCGACGTGCTGACGCTCGCGCTCTTCAATGCGTGCCTCGGCTGGACCGTACTCGGCTGGGTGCTCGCACTGTATTGGGCGCTACAGCCGAATCCGGCGGAGAGCCTCGCGCGGGACGTCGTGGAGACACGCAAGGTGTCGACCTTGCGCGCGTTTTCATCGGCGCTGACGCTGCGCGTGCGGCGACGCGAGGCCGCGCGCGACCGGCCCAAGCGCTGAAACGATTCGGGCGGCTCGAGCAATACGAGCAACAAACGAACAACAGGAAACCGATTGATTGACGTGCACGGGCGTCACTCAGGGGCGTCACTCAGGCCGCGCGCCCGATGCGACTCCACTGTACCGAGCCCGCCGGAATGGAGCGCGGCTCCGCGCGCACGGCATGCGCGGCAAAGCTTTCGTGGCGCAGTTCGCCGTGTTCGTCGAACCACTCGCAGATCACCCAGTCGCCGGGATTCAGCGCGACCGGACCCGCGTACGTCACGGTCATGCGCGGGCCCCCTTCTTTTAACTTGACGACGTCGCCCACATTGAAGGCGGCGGCGGATGTTGTCTGGAATGCGTCAATGGTAGCGGTCAGCATATTGGGTCCCCCTATCTTGAGCGTTTATTAAGTTGAGCCCGGCTTTATCGACTCCGACCTGTTGAACGTACACTCTAACGTAAAGTTAAGACAGATTAACAATCGAATTTAAACGCGGCAAGCGCTTTTTTATTGATACCGTTTTCATTAGGCCCGCAGTCCATGCTCGCTGGCTAAAGGTTCCCCGCATTACCGAACACAATCATCGCGACACCTTGCGGCTAACCCTATGTGCGCTACCGCACAAACGCAACAGTTACTGCAGGCCGTTTGCAGGCCGGTAGAAAATGCGAGGTCGGTTTCATCTGATTAAAAACGCTGACGCGATGTCGTCGAGCGGTTAATCGGAATGAGCCAGTTTGATCTAAATCAGAATTACCTGTGAACGAGTAGATCGCCGGTAAATAGCATGCAGTTCGTTATACCGCTTCGTTCAAATTGACCGATTTTTTCAGCGAGCCAACAAATGAAAACGATTACCAGCGGATTAATTTCAAACTGCCTGGGCCACCGAGCGCCGCACGCCTTGCTGATGACGCACCAGCAGCACGCTAAGGCCGATACACACGAACATCAGCACCGCATTAATAGCGAGGCTCAGCTGGAACGCGTGCGCATAAGAGGCGGGTGCCGAACTGCCGCCGAGCGCCCCGAAGAACGCGCCGCTGATCGCCGCGGTGCCGAACGCGGAGCCGATCTGCAACGTCGACGAGACCACACCCGATGCAAGCCCGGCCTTCTCGGGCACCACCTCCTGCAACACGATGCGCATGATCGACGGCAACAGCAGACCATGTCCGACGCCCGCGCACACTAGCCCGCAGTAGAACAGCAGATCGGGCGTCGCGGATTGGGTCGCGGACCAGCCGGTCACCGTGAAGCCCAGCGTCATCATCGAGAAACCTAGCGTCAGCACATGAGCGCCGATGCGCTTGACCACGGCCGGCGACGTCAACGGCCCAATCACGAAGCCGAGCGCGAATGGCATGATCGCGATGCCCGACGCGAGCGGCGTCCAGTGCAGGCCGGTTTGCAGAAAGATGCCGTAGGTCAGGAAGAACGCGCTATTGCAATAGAACAGGAACGCGAGCACGAGACCAAGAGCGAACGCGCGATTGCGGAACAGTTGCAGATCGACGAGCGGATGGCCGCCAGCGCGCTCGACGCGCCGCTCGGTCGCGACGAACAGCGCGAACACCGGCACCGCGAGTGCGAACATGGCGAAGGTCCACGCGGGCCAGCCGGCTTCGCGGCCATGCGTCATCGGATAGATGACGAGCAGCAGCACCGCCGATAGCAGTGCGACGCCCTTCAGATCGACGCCGGTATGCGTGGCCGGCTGGTTCTCCGGCACGAATTTCCATGTGCCGATGAACGCCGCGATGCCGATCGGGATGTTGATCAGGAAGATCACGCGCCAGTCGAGCCCGAACGGGTGATACGTGATCAGCGCGCCGCCGCCGAGTTGCCCGACGATCGACGACAAGCCGAACACGAAGCCATACAGGCTCATCACGCGCGTCTGCTGATGCAACGGCACGACCGCGCGAATCGTCGCGAGCACCTGCGGCGCCATCACCGCGGCCGCGATGCCTTGCACGATGCGCGAGATCACGAGCATGTGGCCGCTCGTCGCGAAACCGCACAACGCCGACGCGATCACGAAAGCCGCCATGCCCGTCATGAACATGCGACGGCGGCCGAACAGATCGCCAAGGCGGCCCCCCGTGATCAGCAGCACCGCGTAGGCGGACGCATAAGCCGACACGACGAGTTGCAGTTGCGCGTCGCTAGCGTTGAGGCCCGTGTGAATCGACGGCAGCGCCAGATTGACGATGAAGTAATCAAGCGGCGCAAGAAAGGCGCCGACGAACAGCACGGCGAGCGCGAGCGCCTGGCGCTGAAAGCCGGGCGCCGACGCTTTCGCGGCGACAGCCATGCCGGCCATCGCCGGGCCGGGACCGGTCACGGCTACGCTCGCCGCGCAGCTGACGGATCCACCGAATGCCGCCGGAGCGGACTTGATTGCTTCGCTTTTCATGACCGATCGTTCAAAAATTGGTTAAAAAAAATTTTGCGCCACTGCTCGCGGACGAGGCGCTACACCAGCGCGCGCATCGCCACATCGACGATACCGATCAGCGCATCTTCCTGATGCGCGACCCGCCCCATGACGCGCAAGCCCTGCATGACGCACAACAGGAAATCGCCGACGGCTTTTTCGTCGAGCGTCGAATCGAATGCGCCGCTCGCCTGACCGCGGATCACCGCCGCGGCGAGCAAAGTCGCCATGCGGCGCTGAATCGCGGCGACACGCGCGCGCAGCACTTCGTCATCGGGCTGCATTTCGAGCGTCGTATTCGTAATGAAACAGCTGCGCCGGCCGCTCAATGCGCACGAGACCCGCGCGTAGTGCAGCAGCGCGTCGCGCAGCGCCTGCTCCGGCTCGACCGTCGCGCTCAGTCGCTGCGCAAGCCGCGCGACCGCGCCTTCCGAGTAATGATCCAGCGCGGCGAGCATGATGCCGTGCTTGTCGCCGAACACGCCGTAAAGGCTGCCGCGCAGCAGACCGGTGGCCTTGCACAGATCGTCGATCGACGTCGCGTGGTAGCCGTGATCCCAGAACACCTGGCTCGCGTTCGCCAGCACGGTGGCCGTGTCGAACTCGCGCGGACGGCCGCGCTGACACGTTTCGCCGGCTTTTTTCGCGGCTTGCTTTGAATGACTCAATTGCGATGACCTTGTTGCCTGGTTGCGTTGGTCTGTCGATATTATGACTGGATGTTCAATAAATCAAGGATGGCATTCCGTAGGCCTACTTGCGTTGGGGTCATCCGTTAATTCGACAATAGCCATCAAAAAACCGGCGGCGGGCAGGGCCCGTCACCGGCTTCGTTGCGCGCTGACCGTGACAGCAAAGACTCAGGTCTCGAGCTTCGCATCCATCGTAATCGTCGCGTTCAGCACCTTCGACACTGGGCACCCGGCCTTCGCGTCCGCGGTGGCTTTGTCGAACGCGGCCTTGTCTCCGCCCGGAATCTTCACGGCCGCGTCGAGATGCACCGCGGTGATCGCGAAGCCGCCGCCGTCCTTGTCGAGCGTGACGGTGGCCGTGGTGCCGATGCGCTCCGGCGTGATGTTGGCCTTGCCTAGCTCCGCCGACAACGCCATCGAGAAACATCCCGCATGCGCAGCCGCGATCAGTTCTTCGGGATTCGTGCCGATGCCGTCCGCGAAGCGCGTCGCGAACGAGTACTGGGTGTCCTTCAGGACGCCGCTGTCGGTGGAAATCGAGCCCTTGCCGTTCTGCAGGCCGCCTTGCCAGACTGCCGATGCCTTGCGCTTCATTGCTCTCTCCTGTTTGTGCCTTGCCGCGCACGCTGCTCGACCAAAGATGATGCCCGCCGCGGCGGTCCGCCCGGATGTGTCCGCGCCTGGGCATCGGTCGCAGGTGCCGCGCGGCTTGCAGGCGCGGGCGCGGACCGGATTTCATCATAGGCGCTTCCGTGTCCCGGCGTGAAAAAGCGGCTTTTCACTATCTCAAAATCGGCAACGATATTTCACCAGAAACCCGCTTTTTTGCTGACATCGTAAGAAATGGACTCCGTTCAACGGATCGGGGAACGCGGTTTACGCCGATCCACCGCTCGACGATCGTCGCCGCTTCGGCGCCAGGTTCGCAAGACGTCGGCGGCGCGAAGCCCAGTTCGTCGGACGCGGGCGCCGGCGACGGTCGCTATTCGGGAAACGGCAGGCTTTGCTGCCCCAATGCGCGCATGTCGAACACGTTCAGCGTCATCGCGACCAGCGCGTAGTAGCCGAGCAGGCCGACCAGGTTGATCACGACCTGGTGCCCGAAACGCCCGACCGCCTGCGCATACGTCGCGGCCGTCACGCGCTTCGTCTCGTACAGTTCGCTCGCGAAGTCGTAGATCAGCGCGTCGTCGGCATCGGCGAACTCGGGGCGGCGCCCCTGGCGGATCGCCTCGGCGTCCGCTTCGCCGACGCCCGCCTGCAGCGCGATCGGATAGTGGATATACCACTCCGCCTGGGCCTGCCAGCGCGAAGCGGTCACCAGAATCGCAAGTTCCGACAGCCGCAGCGGCAGCCCGGTCTGGTAGCGGCAAAACGCGCCGAGGCGTTGCGCGTGTTGCGCGAGTTCGGGGCTGTGAATCCAGCCGAGGAACGGCCCATTCAGGTTGCCGCGCGGGCCGAACAGGATTTCGTCGAGCACCGCCTTCTGTTCGGGCGTGGCAGTGGACATGTCGAAGTAAGGCAAGCGCTCGGTCATCGTCGTTCTCGCAAAAGGCGGTAGGTCGAATCTCAGAGGGCGGCGAGCGACGCGCCGATCGCATCGCTGAGGCGGCTGACGATCTCGTCGATGTCGCGCTCCGTGCAGATGAACGGCGGCGCGAGCAGCACGTGGTCGCCGCTCTTACCGTCGACGGTCCCGCCCATCGGATATACCATCAGGCCGCGCGCGAACGCTTCGCGTTTGATCGTCGCGTGCAGTTTCAGTTTGGCGTCGAACGGCTCTTTGGTAACGCGATCCTTGACGAGTTCGACGCCGACGAACAAGCCGCGCCCACGCACGTCGCCGATATGCGCATGCTGCGCATAGTGCCCGCGTAGCCGGCCGCGCAACTGCTCGCCACGCGCCTGCACGTTCGCCAGCAGATCGTCTTCCGCGATCACGCGCTGCACTTCGAGCGCGGCCGCGCACGCGGTCGCATGGCCGATATAGGTATGGCCGTGCTGGAAGAAGCCGGAGCCGCCGACGATGGTCTGATAGATGCGATCGCTGACCAGCGTCGCGCCGATCGGTTGATAACCCGCGCCAAGGCCCTTGGCGATGGTCAGCATATCCGGCGCCACCCCGTCTTCGTCGCACGCGTACAGATAGCCGGTGCGGCCCATGCCCGACATGATCTCGTCGAGAATCAGCAGCACGCCGTAGCGGTCGCACACCGCGCGGATCTTGCGGAAGTATTCGCGCACCGGCGGCACGGCGCCCGCCGTGGCGCCGACCACCGTTTCCGCGACGAACGCCGCGACCGTGTCCGCACCGAGTGCGAGAATCTTCTGCTCGAGTTCATCGGCGAGACGCTGCGCGAACGCTTCTTCGGTTTCGTCCGCGCGCTGCTCGCGATATGCGTAGCACGCGCTCACGTGATGCGCTTCGATCAGGATCGGCAGGAACGGCTCGCGGCGCCATGCATTGCCGCCGATCGCGAGTGCGCCGAGGGTGTTGCCGTGATAGCTCTGCCGGCGCGCGATGAAGTGGCGCCGCTGAGTCTCGCCCTTCTCGACGAAATACTGACGCGCGAGCTTGAGCGCCGCCTCGATCGCCTCCGAGCCACCCGACACGAAGTACACGTGCTCGAGTCCGGCCGGCGCGCTCGCGACGAGCCGGTCGGCCAGTTGCTCGGCCGGCTCCGTCGTGAAGAACGACGTGTGCGCGTACGGCAACCGTTGCGCTTGCCGCTTGATCGCGTCGATCACGCGCTGGTTGCTGTGACCGAGGCACGACACGGCTGCGCCGCCCGACGCGTCGATATAACGCTTGCCCGTGGAGTCGATGATTTCGATGCCGTCGCCCGCGACGGCCACCGGCAAGGTTTGCTTCGGAAAGCGATGAAAAACGGTGGACATGATGTTCAGTTCCTGGAGAGGGTGGCGGACGCTGAAACGCGGGCCGGTTCGGGCGTCGCGCAGGCGACGAAAGTGTCGAACGCGCATTGCCTCTGGCGATACGCTTTCATCGACACACCAGCGTTGCCGATTTCGAACAGCGCGGTGGCGAGGGTGTTTTCGTCGTCGGGATCGTGAGGATCGTCGCGATAGAGCGGCAAGCCCGATGGCGCGCGATCGTGCAGTACGTCGAGCAAGGCCGCCGGTCGCAGCGGGCCGGCCGCGGCGAGCGCGGGCAGCAATGCGTTCAAGCGCGACTGCCGGTCGCGCGACGACTCGGTGACGATTTGCGCTTCGGCTTCACAGCCCGGATGAATCATGTGATTCGCGTGGCCCGACAGTGTTCGCACCGCCTCGACCGAGCAGCGCCGCGCGCTTGCTTCGACGCTGAACAGACGCGCGTCGCCCGCGCAGCCGAGCGTGTGATGAAAACCGCTCGCCGACGGCATGCCGCGCAGAATCTGCAACGCCTGATCGAGCGAGCCGGCGTCGAGCACCGCGCGCGCGATGATCATGCGCGGCACGCCGGCCGCCGGCGTACGGATGCGCAGATTATTGATGGCCTGCGTGATCCCGGCGCGATTGGCCGCGAACGTATGACCCGGCAGCGAGCCGGGATAGTAGAAGCTGACGAAGCCGGGGCGGCCGTGCGGCTGGACTTCGACCATCGCGCAGTGTTCGCGCAGAAACGGGTCGCCGTCCTCGTTGTGCGCTATGTAGCGCGGGTTGCCCGAGTTGCCGGCGTTGCGCTCGATAGCCGCGAGCGTCGTGCAGCCGTCCGGCGCGTCGTGAATCAGCTCGCCGCGGCAGTTCCACAGGAATACGTCTTCGGTGGCCCAGCCGAGGCCGGCCGCCAGGCCGTCGAGTTCGGCAAGCAACGCCGGATAGTGCGCGCGCGCCGCGTCGCGCAGCGTCTGCACGAACGGTGCGCCGCGCCAGCGCCGCACCGCGTGCCATGCGGCGCTTTGCGCCATGTAATCGGCGAACACCGGGCGGGCGATTTCGCCGAGTTGGTAGCCGATGTCGTACGGCTCACCGCTGACCTGAAAAACACTGAATTCCTGCATCGACGCCCTGGTTCGCACCATATTCAACAATCGGTACGCATTTATACGCCAATACAACATTTGTTGTCAAATGCCGTTGAACGATATCGAGTGGAGCGCGCCGTGCCTCACGCAATCGTTCAAGGCACGTACGCGCCCTTCGCATGCAACGATTGTTCGGCGAGCGCAAGCTGCTCGAGCGCATCCGCGCCTTCGAGCGCAAGCAAATGCGCGACCAGCGCTTCGGCGATCGCGGTGGCCGCCACCAGCGACGGAAAGAACGACGGGCTTTCGTGCGAGAAGATCAGTACCTTGTCGGCGTTCAACGCGATCGGCGACACGGCGCTGTCGGTGATGGCGATCAGTTTGCTGCCTTGTTCGAGCGCGGCCTCGGCGACGCGCGCGGCTTCGACCGAATACGGCGCGAAGCTGATGACGATGGTCGCGCTGTCGCGCTCGATCGTGCGCAGTTGCATTTCGAGCGTGCCGGCCTCGCCGTTGAGCAGCGACACCGACGGACGAAACAGCCGGTAGCCATAGACGAGACCGAACGCCACCGCGTAACACGAGCGGAAGCCCGCCACGTGCACGTGCGACGCGCGCCGCAACACCCGCGCGGCCTCGACGATCACGCGGCCGTTATGCGCGGCGGTCGTTTCGAGATTGTGCTGCTGCGCGACGAGAAGATCGTTCGCGAGCGCATCTTTCGATTTGACCATCGAGCGCGCCCGGCTCGTCAACGGCTCGGGCCGCGTGCGCACGCGCGCGACGAACAGATCGCGCAATTCGTTCCAGCCGGGAAACCCCAGTTGCTGCGACAGCCGCACCAGCGACGCGGGCTGCACCTGCGCGCGCTCGGCCACCTTGCGCATCGACGACACCGCGACCTCGTCGGGATGATCGAGCAGGAAGCCCGCTCCCATCTGGAACTGCGGGCTCAGTTCGGGAAAGCGCGCCCGAATCAGGGCGACGAGTTGATCGAAGCTGTCTGGCATGGTGAGGTGGGTCGGCGCCGAGTTGAGAGATGACAACAAATGTTACCACCGGGCAGGCGCGTTTCAACGGCGCGAAGATGCTCAGTTCGCCAGCGCTTGCCGATGCGCGTCGACGAAGTCCGCCATGCTGTCGAAGCGGAAGTCGATGTCAGGCTGCGAGCCCGGGTTCATCGTCGCGCCAAAGCCCGGCTGTGAATGACGGCGGTAAATCCAGCACGACGCCAGGCCGAACTCGTTTGCGGGCTTGTGGTCATGGAAGAGACTTTCCGCCGTGTGAAGGATTTTCTCCTTCTTGATGCCGCGCTGATCGAGCTTCTGAAGCATGTACTCGAAGTTGCGCGGCGACGGCTTGTAGGACCCGACGTCCTCCGCTGTGATGATGGCGTCGAACTCAATCTGCAGTCTGGCGTTGCTGAAGGCGAAACTTTCGTTGTCGATGTTCGACAGGATGACCAGCTTGTAGTGCTTCTTCAGATATTGCAACGCGAGCGCAGAGTCGGCGAATGCCGGCCAGTTTCCGATCGACTGGCCGTATGCCACGCATTCTTCGTGTGTATAGGGCAGACCCCACTCTTCAGCCATGCGCTTATATACGATGGGAAGCAGTTCCTGATAGCGCTTCGCAGGGGTGAAGTTCTGCTGCGACGACTCGTGGCGAGCGTGCGCTTCGAGAACCTCGTCACGCGTGAGCGGCGTCCTGGCTCGCTCCAGCAGAGGCCTCAGGCCTTCAAGGATGCCACTCTCCCAGTCGATCAAGGTGCCGTAGCAGTCAAAAGTCAGTGTATCGAAATCGGTCAGTTTCACGACTCCTCCTGTCGGATGGCGTGCTCAAAGGTTGAACCCATGCCGAAGCGGAGCTAATCTGGTCAAACAAGGGTCCAATACCTGGAGACTATATGCGCCCCCTCGTCCTGACAATGGCTGTCTTGACAGCCGCCGGCATCACCGCATCCGCCAATGCTCAATCGGTGGTCACCCTCGGTCACTCGGCTCCGCTTACGGGCCCCCAGGCGCCGAACGGAAAGGACAACGAGAACGGCGCCCGCCTTGCTATCGATGAACTCAACAAGAGCGGTGTCACGGTCGCCGGCCAGAAGGTAACTTTCAAACTCGACTCCGAGGACGACCAGGCAGATCCGAAGGTTGGCGTTCAGGTCGCGCAGAAACTCGTCGACAGCGGCGTGATTGCTGTCCTCGGCCCGTACAACTCAGGCGTGGCTATTCCGGCATCGCGCGTCTATAACACCGGCGGGGTACCGATGCTGCCGGTTGCCTCCAATCCGGCGCTGACGAAGCAAGGCTTCAGGAACATCTTCCGTATCGGCGCGAGTGACGAGCAGCTAGGCGGAACGATGGGTCAGTTTGCGGCCAAAACATTGAAGGCCAAGACCGCCGCGGTGATCGACGACCGCACGGCATATGGGCAAGGTGTGGCCGAGCAGTTCGTCAAAGAGGCAAAGGCAAATGGAATTCAAATCGTGGACCAACAGTTCACGAACTCGTCGGCGACTGACTTCCTCGGCATTCTCACCAGCATCAAGGCCAAAAATCCGGATGTCGTCTTCTTCGGCGGATACGCAGCTCAAGGCGCGCCGATGGCCAGGCAGATGCGCGCACGCGGACTGCGAGCCAAGCTGCTGGGCGGTGATGGCATTTGCTCGGCCGACATGGGCAGGGTTGCCGGTGACGCGGCCTCTATCGTGTATTGCGCCCAGGGCGGCACCGCGCTCGACAAGACCCCGGCCGGCCGTGAGTTTCTGCAGAAATACAAGGCCGCGTTCAACACCGACACGCAGGTTTATGCGGTCAGCTACTACGACGGCGTAAAACTGCTGGCCGATGCGATGGTCAAAGCGGGAACCACGACCGACAAGGCAAAGCTCACCGCCCAGTTGGCGAAGACCAACTACAAGGGCGTGGCAGGCACCTACTCTTTCGATGAAAACGGCGATCTGAAGGGCGCACCCACGACCGTCTATGTGATCAGAAACGGCCTTCCGGTGCCCTACGGGCAGTGACGTTCAATCGAGTAACCCCAACGCACACATGAAAATCACGCGCACTATTTCGACAGTCGAGGTTCATACCGGCGGCGAAGCGTTCCGTATAGTGACGAGCGGGCTTCCTCGTCTTCCCGGTGACACCATCGTCAAGCGTCGAGCGTGGCTGAAGGAGAACGCCGACGAAATTCGTACCGCGCTGATGTTCGAACCGCGCGGTCATGCTGACATGTACGGCGGATACCTGACCGAACCCGTTAGTCCCACGGCAGACTTCGGAATCATCTTCGTCCACAACGAGGGTTATAGCGACCACTGCGGACACGGCGTTATCGCGCTGTCTACCGCGGCGGTCGAGTTGGGCTGGGTTCAGCGCCAGATTCCCGAGACGCGAATCGGCATCGACGCTCCATGTGGCTTCATCGAGGCGTTCGTGCAATGGGATGGTGAACACGCCGGCAACGTACGCTTCGTCAACGTTCCGTCGTTCATCTGGAAACGGGATGTCACGGTCGAGACGCCGTCGTTTGGCACGGTCAAGGGTGACATCGCCTTCGGTGGTGCCTTCTACTTCTATACGGACGGTGCGCCGCACGGTCTCGCAGTCCGGGAGTCGTCTGTCGAGGAACTGATCAAGTTTGGCGCCGAGGTCAAAAAAGCTGCAAACGACGCGTACCCGGTTGAGCATCCCGATATCCCGGAAATCAACCACATCTACGGGACCATCATTGCCAACGCACCACGGCACGAAGGCTCGACGCAAGCCAACTGTTGCGTGTTCGCCGACCGTGAAGTGGACCGTTCGCCCACCGGCTCAGGGACTGGCGGACGCGTCGCGCAACTCTATCTGCGCGGCGAACTGGCGAGCAACGAGACGCTCGTCAATGAGTCCATCATCGGCACGGTCTTCAAGGGGCGTGTACTCAGTGAGACGACCGTCGGCGACTTCAAGGCCGTCGTCCCCGAGGTCCAGGGCAACGCATACGTTTGCGGTTTCGCAACCTGGATCGTGGACGAGCGTGACCCGCTGACTTACGGTTTCCTCGTCCGATAATCGGTTCCTTGCAGTCGCTTTTAGCGCGGAACGCTGTGACAGGCATTCCGCGTTGTTTGATTGGCGAATCGAGCGGCCCCACCAGTAGGTTGAAGCCCGGTTTCGTGCGCGAGGCCAGCGCGTTGGCATCAACTCATCGGCCCGTTCTTACCTCGCGTCTTCTTTGCGGTCGCTCTGCTTCGGTTCCGAAGCGCGAAGAACACACCGGCTCCGAGCGCGACGAGCAGAACCACGATCAGGCCGCCACTGCTGTCGCTCATGCCGGTCATGCCACGAGATTCGCTCTGGCTGTGCGCCGCCGAGGCAGCCACCGGCGCGGAAGCCTCCGCCGCGACGGGCTGCGGAAGCGCCACACCGGCGGCACTCCCTTGACGCACCAGAGAAACCTCCGACGTCGGCGAGGCCTGGGACGCCTGAGATGCATCAGACGCTGATACGGCTGGAGGCGCTTCGGGATTGGGACCGACAGGTGCCATCGCCGTTTCCGAGGCCGTCACGACAGGCGCGGCCGGCTCAGGCGCGGCGGGCTGAGGCGCGGCCGCCTGAGGAGCGACGTCGACGGATCGGGCCATGGCCTTCCACTGCGCGAACACGCCGTCCACGCAGTGCACATCGATACAGGCGTTTCGCGCCTGCCGCCACTTCGCCAGTTGCGCGGACGAGAGTTTCCCGCTGCTCAGAAGAGCCTGTTGCTGCGCGAAGATGTCGTCGTACTCGTTGTTCAGGATCGCGTGATCGCAAATGACGCGCTCAGCGGGTTGCTGCGTGGTTGCACACTGAATGTCGTTCGCCGATGCAGCGGTCGAACCCAACGCCGCCATGGATAGCAGCAATACTCCGAATCGTAGTGCCAAGTGCACCCGTCCTCCCAGAATGTGGTGTCAAAGTCCAGGCACCACGATGAATCCGCCTGGCTCGTCACCGTATGTATCGACTCTGCCTTCCAGCAGATAACGTGCCGCCAACGCGCACAGCGCCGCGTCGACGTCGTCGATCGAAGTCAGCGCCGCTGTTGCGATACCTTCCCGCTCGAGGATTGCCCGGCGCTGCGGACCTTTTTGCTTCGCGGACGCGACGTCCGTCCCGAGGAAAGCGCATGTGATCGCGTGGGGGAATGTCTCGAAGCACACGCGGCCATTGAGTTTTTCGCCGCCGCTGAAAAGCGGAAAGTGCGCGACGAATGCGTCGTAAACGCGCTCGCCGTTGAACATCCATCCATAGAAGCCGCTTTTGCTGGCGATCGCCGTTTCGCGAGCCGGTGTCGCAAACGAAAAGATTCGCTGCCGCGCGAGCGCCTTCTCGGCTAGTCGTCCCGCGGCGCCTGTTCGCCAACGACACGGCGCATCGATGCCGACCGCCGCCACCTCGAGTGCGCGACACCGTTCGAGCATCTGTTCGGGGGTCGCGTTACCGAGATGGCTCACGATCTCGGTACCGCGCAAGACGACCAGATGGTTTCCCTTCCGGTCGCCGCCAACATCGATGCCCGCTACCGTGGTCGGCGTCAAAGCAGCGCCACCACCCTCACATCGCCCTGCTCCGCCGACGCCACCACCTTCTCGCCGATCCGGCGGAACGTGATCGACACCGACGCATCCCCGACCCGCAAATCGCTGACCTCGAGCCAGTCGATACCTTCGGGCAACATCGGCTGTTCGATCAGCACTTCGCGGCGCTCGGCGTCGATCGTGATGCCCAGACACGCCTCGAGCATCATGAACGGCGAGCCCGCCGCCCATGCCTGCGGCAAACACGCGACCGGATAGGCCGTGGGCGGCTCGCCGCGGCGTCGCGGGAAGCCGCAAAACAGCTCGGGCAAGCGCATGTCGAAATTGACCGCGGCCTGGAACAGCGCCTGCAGCAGCTTCACGGCCGACGCCTTGCCGCCATAGCGTGACAGCCCGCGCGCGCACAGCGCGTTGTCGTGCGGCCAGACCGAGCCGTTGTGATATGCCATCGGATTGAAGCGCGCCTGGCTGGCGGCCAGCGTGCGCACGCCCCAGCCGGTGTGGAACAGCGTCGAGTCGAGCGCCCGCACCACCGCCTCGCCGCGCTCGCGCGTGGGCAGGCCGAACGCCAGCAGATGCCCCGCGTTCGATGCCATCACGCGACACAACTCGCCATGACCGTCGAGCGCGATGCCATAAAAGCCGATCTCGTCCATCCAGTACTTTTCTTCGACGCAGCGGCGGATCTTCTTCGCGCGCTCCGCGTATTGCGCGGCCGCGTCGCGCAGGCCGCGCAGCTTCGCGAAGTGAGCCATCGTGTCGAACGCGGCGCTCGCATAGGCCTGCACTTCGACGAGCGCAATCGGGCCGTCAGGGAAGCGCCCGTCCGCATGGAACACCGAATCGTGACTGTCTTTCCAGCCCTGGTTCGCGAGGCCGCCATCCGATTCGCGCTGGTAATCGAGCAGCCCGTGCCGGTTTTTGTCGCACACGCCCGCGACCCACTGCGCCGCGCGTTCGAGCGCGGGCCATAGTTCGTCGATCAATCCGACGTCGCCGGTGCGGGCCGCGTAGGCGCCGGCCAGCACGATGAACAGCGGCGTGGTGTCGACACCGCCGTAGTACAGCGCGAACGGGACTTCGCCGGCCGCGGCCATTTCGCCCTTGCGCATCTCGTGCATGATCTTGCCCGGCGCGGCGTCGCGAAACGGCGAGTTCTCGCGCGCCTGATGTTCGGCGAGAAAGCGCAGCACGCCGGCTGCGAGATGCGGTTGCAGCCACAGCGTCTGCAGCGACGTGATCACCGCGTCGCGGCCGAACGGGGTCGAAAACCATGGGATGCCCGCGTACGGGTACGGGCCGGTCGCGAGATCCGTCGTCAGCAGGCCGAGGTCGGCGAACGAGCGGTCGATCCACGCGTTGAACAGCGGATTGCTCGAACGCACGCGCGCGCTCGCGTTGCGTCGCTCGCGCATCACCAGGTGCGCATCCACCATTGCCGCGCGTACCGCCGCGCGGCCGACGCGCGGGCGCTCCGCATCGATCTGCGAGAGATGCGCTTCGCTCACCGCATGCATCGGCTGCGACACGTCGGCGCCGGGCTTGCCGGTCATCGGCACGACCTGCACCGCTATCGACAGATAGATCGACACGCACGCCTGCGCGGGCAGCTTGACGGTGTAGTCGGCGCGGTCGGCGAACAGCTTGTCCGGCTGCGGCGAGAACGCGATCTGCACGTTGCGCGCCACGTCGTCGAGACCGATGTAGCCGAGCAGCACCTGCTGATTCTCGATGCGCGCGGGCTGCACGCGACCCTGTTTGTCGCGCTTCAGGCCGCGCACTTCGAACATGTCGCGGAAATCGCTGGAAAACGAAATCGACAGCGGCACGCTCGCATCGCTCGTGCCGTAGTTCGTGAGCTCGATCGCCTCGTTGAGCACGGTGCCCGACAGCACGCGCACACGCTCGACGTGGATCACGCCTTCGGGCGTGCTATCGCCGCCTAGCGGCGGCAGCGGGCGGTTGGTCAGATGCGCGGTGAAACTGGTGTTGTCGCTGCTTACGCTGCCCGACAGCAGCGACGGCGCGCGGCCGCCGAAGGTCAGGCGCAGTTGCGACATCACGCGCGTATCGTTGACGAACAGGCCATCGTCGTGGCCGGTGATATCGCCGAGCGGATCGTTGACGACGAAGGTGTCGCCCGACTTGAGCACGTGCTGCGTAGCGCTCGCGACGTTAAGGTTTTCCGTCGGGATGAAAACGCCGTCCTGCTCGGGCTCGCGATGATCGACGCCGCCCGAGTGGGTCAGCCCGCCGAGGGCTTCTGGCTGCTGTATCAAGGTCGCTCCTATGGATTCGCTGCTGCGTTTAGTTGCACTTCGGGTCTCTCGCCTCGGATCTGCCGCCGGATGGCCCGGTTGCCCCGTCACCCGGGCCCCCGATTGGCCGGACCCCCGATTGGCCGGACCATCCGATTGTAGAGGCTCTGTCCGCGTGAGACGAGCTTATCGCCTCGGAGTTTCGGCTTTTTACGCCGTTTTTTGACGGCGTTTCCGGTGGCACGGGACGTGCAGGCGGCAGGATGCGCGGAACGTAAAAAAACCCACGGCCTCGTGAGCCGTGGGTTGGCGACCGTCGTTGAACGCGTTGTCGGGCGTCTATCCGGCCTGTTACCGCTTCGCGACCGGCTTCGCCTCACGCAGCGTCTCGCCGATGAACAGCTGACGCGGACGACCGATCTTCTGCTCGGGATCGGCGATCATTTCGTTCCACTGCGCGATCCAGCCGACCGTGCGTGCCATCGAGAAGATGCAGGTGAACATCGACGTCGGGATGCCCAGCGCGCGCTGCACGATGCCCGAGTAGAAGTCGACGTTCGGGTACAGCTTGCGCGACACGAAGTACTCGTCTTCGAGCGCGATCTTTTCCAGCGCCATCGCGAGCTTGAACAGCGGGTCGTCGTGCAGGCCCAGCTCTTCGAGCACTTCGTGGCAGGTTTCGCGCATCAGCTTCGCGCGCGGGTCGTAGTTCTTGTACACGCGGTGGCCGAAGCCCATCAGCTTCACGCCCGAGTTCTTGTCCTTCACCTTCGCGATGAAGTCGGGAATGTTGTCGACCGAGCCGATTTCTTCCAGCATGTTCAGCGCGGCTTCGTTCGCGCCGCCGTGCGCCGGGCCCCACAGACACGCGATACCGGCCGCGATACACGCGAACGGATTCGCGCCCGACGAACCGGCGAGCCGCACGGTCGACGTCGACGCGTTCTGCTCGTGGTCCGCGTGAAGAATCAGAATGCGGTCGAGCGCGCGCACCAGCACGTCGTTGACCTCGTATTCCTCGGCCGGATTCGAGAACATCATGCGCATGAAGTTCGCGCTGTACGACAGGTCGTTCTTCGGATACACGAACGGTTGACCGACGCTGTACTTGTACGCCATCGCGACCAGCGTGGGCAGCTTCGCGATCATGCGGACCGCCGATACGTCGCGATGCTGCTGGTTCGTGATGTCGAGCGAGTCGTGGTAGAACGCGGACAGCGCGCCGACCGCGGCGACCAGAATCGCCATCGGGTGCGCGTCGCGACGGAAGCCGCGGAAAAAGAAGTGCATCTGCTCGTGCACCATCGTGTGCTGCGTGACGGTGTTCTCGAACTCGGCTTTCTGCTGGGCGTTCGGCAGTTCGCCCTTCAGCAGCAGGTAGCAGGTTTCGAGGAAGTCGGCGTTCTGCGCGAGGTTGTCGATCGGGTAGCCGCGGTAGAGCAGTTCGCCCTTGTCGCCGTCGATATACGTGATTTCGGAGTTGCACGCCGCCGTCGACATGAAGCCCGGGTCGTACGTGAATTTGCCGCTCTGGCCGTACAGCTTGCGGATGTCGATGACATCGGGGCCCAGCGAGCCCTGATAGATCGGCAGATCGATGGTCTGGTCGCTGTCCGAAAAGCTCAGCGTTGCGTGTGACTTCGAGTTCATCTACGTCTTCCTTTTGCTTGATACCGCACTCGCGCCGGCATGCATTCCCGAAGAAGTACGGGCATGCTCAGGCTCCGCTGCGCATTCTACGGGTCGGCGTGTCGTTGATTGCGTCGATTGATCGCAACAGTCCATCTCCTTGGGCGCAACATTCGTTGTCGGCACGCGGCGGGTGCATCGCGATGCCGATGAAAGTCGCACGAAGGTCGGAACACCAGCCGCAACAATGTTTTGCTGCCAGCACACTGCGTCGGGCGTGATCCATCTGCGATACTCAGTCCGTGCATTGATGCTTGCGGCCCGCGATTCGAAGCGGGTTTTTTTGATCACACAGAAAAGCAGGACGAATACAAATGAATGTCTCTCTCGAAACGCTGTTTCCGGATCATGTCCATACCGAAGACCACACGGTCACCGCGCTGAATCATCAGGATATCGTCGTCGCGTTGTCGGCGGCGCTGAAGACGCAGGACGTCGCGGTGCTGCACATGCTCTACCCGCGCACCGACGCGCGCACGCATCGCAGTCTCGACACGCTCGTCGACGTGCTGCATGGACACGGCCTGCATGAAGTCGCGGATCTGATCGCGCAGGAAGCGCACTATCTGTTGTTCAAGGACCCCGTGAAGGCGTGGAAGGTGTTCCACGAAATCCGCAACGACTCGCTCGCGATCGGCGTGCATCTGTACTATCACGGGCTCGTCGGCGAGGTGGCCGAACGCGCGCTCGACAAGGACGCGCATCGCAAGGCCTGACGCAGTAACGGGCGATCGGCGGCGGCACGCGCCGGCCGATCGCAGTTGATTTTCGCTTTACTTGCTCAGCGCGCGCTCATCGCCTGAATGAAATCATCCACGTAACGATTGAACGCGGACGGATGGGCGAGGTTCATGCCATGCGACGCACCGCGTACCGTTTCGCGGCGCGCATCGGGCAACCATCCCCGCAACGCCGTCACCGTGCGATGAAACATGTCGGGACTCTTCTCGCCGTCGATCAGCAGGACCGGGCAGCGCAGATCGGCCGCGTCCTGCGGCACGTAGGCGGGCAGCGGATCGCGGAATTGCCGCGCGAGCGTGTGCGCGTTGTCCGTCGCCATGCGGCGAAAACCCGGGGTGCTCATCGCCCAGAAGCCGGGGCGGCTCACCGAATCGACGAACAGTTGCAAGCCTGCTTCGACCTCGCCGCTTTCGATCAACTGAGCCGCTTTCGCGCGCAATGCGTTGACCGTCTCCGGCAGGCTCGCGGGTGGACGTCCGGCGATCTGCAGCGGGCCGCCCGGATCGGCGAGCGTCAGCGTGCGCACGTGTTCGCGATGGCGTCGCGCGAAATGATAGGCGACGCAGCCGCCGCGCGAATGCCCGACCACATGCGCGGGCCCCGCGCCGAAACGCGCGATGAACTCCGCCACTTCATCGGCGTGGCTGCTCCAGCTGAACGGCAGGTCTGCCGAGCTATCCGTCACTGGCCAGTAATGCGTGAGACTGACCGCGACGCAGCGATAGCGCTTCGACAGACCGGCCAGTTGCGGCTGCCAGTAGCGGTGGTCGCACAACGAGCCGTGCACGAACAGCAGCAAGTCGCCGTCGCCGGCTTCGACGTAAGGCATGCGCAAGCCGTTGCGCAGTCCGATGAAGGATGGCGATGACGACGGCGACGAAGCGGAAACAGATTGATTCACGGGTGAGCTACGGGCAGCGCGGCATCGGCGCGCGAATGCGCGCGGAGCCGGCAACAAGCATTGGAAATGAGCATATCGGCGTCCCGGAAAATGGGACGCGATGCGCATTGTCACATAAGCGTCAGCGACGCGTCGGGCAGGCGTCTGCCGGGTGCCCCGACGGAGCGCCTATTGAGCACCCACGAAAAAAAGACGCACCATGCGGAAAAGCGAATCGTCTCCATCGCTTGCTCTGGCCGAGGCCGTTGTATTCCAGCTTTTCCGCGAACCACTCGCGCGTGGCGACAAAGGGACTACTCGTTTGGATTGTGCCCACCAATCCGGCAGCCAGCTTGCGCCTCGTGCTCAATCAGATTGATACGGCCACACTGACCCAGCAGGGCATCTGCGATGGAATGGGGTGGAATGCAATTTGGCCGTCACCCAAGCCCCCATCCACCACTCACGCGTCCCAGGCTTCGTCCACCCACCCCGCCGCGGCCGCCGCGCCCGCGCCACGCACCGCGCAGGTCAACGGTTCGTCGGCGACGTGCACGTCGAGGCCGATTTCCCGGCTCAAACGCCGCCCCAGATTGCGCAGCAGCGCGCCGCCACCGGTCAGCACGATGCCCTTGTGCGCGATGTCCGTCACCAGTTCGGCGGGAGCCAATTCGAGCCCACGCTTCACCGCGCCGATCACCTGACTCAGCGGCCCTTCGATCGCCTCCGAAATATCGCGGTTGCTCAACTGCACCGTGCGCGGTAGCCCATCGTCGACGCTGCGGCCGGTTGCGTTCATCTGCTCGAGCGGCACGTCGTGCACGGCCGAGCCGATGGCTCTCTTGACGTGCTCGGCGGTCTGCTCGCCGAGCAGCACGCCATACAGATTGCGCACGTAGCCGATGATCGCCGCGTCGAAATTGTCGCCGCCGACGCGCACCGAGCCGCTATACGCGGTGCCGCCCAGCGCGATCACGCCGACCTCGGTGGTGCCGCCGCCGATGTCCACCACCATCGAGCCGGTCGCGTCGCCCACCGGCAGGCCCGCGCCGAGCGCCGACGCGAGCGATTCGCCGATCAGGCTGACCTTCCACGCGCCAGCCGCCTCGGCCGCTTCGCGGATCGCGCGGCGCTCGACGTGGGTCGCGGAGGCCGGCACGCACAGCGTGAATGCCGCGCGCCGGCTGAAGAGCGAACGCGGCCGCGCCATGTCGACGAATTGCTTGATCATGTGTTCGGCGGCGGAGAAGTTGGCGATGACGCCGTGGCGCATCGGCCGCACCGCTTCGAGATTGCGCGGCACGCGGCCGAGCAGCTGGCGCGCCTCGGCGCCGATCGCGGCGATCCGCTTCGACCCGCTCGCGGGCTGCGTCTCGAAGCACACGACGGACGGCTGGTTCAGCACGATGCCACCGTCGTCGGTATAGATAAGAGTGTTGGCCGTGCCGAGATCCACCGCCACGGAGTGGCGGAACAGTCGCTCAAAGAGCGGGTAATGCGGCGTCGGTCTGGCCATATGCAGGCTCTGATGTGTCGTTATGCGCCGTCCAAGGCGGTCTGGAAATGCGCCCCCGGTACCCCGAAGCCGCGCGACACGCCCGCTGGGCGTTGCGCTTCCCGCGCGGCGGGGGTGATTTTCAAGCTATTGCCCATATGACGGCAAGCCCGTCAGAATCTTTAGGGCCACTTTCTAGTGGGGTTGTGTCAATCGCGCGACAGCTCGCCCAGTGCGCGTTCCAGCGCGTCACGGCCGAGCGCGACGCCGTCGGCGGTGATCGTGTGGCCGACGCCGGGCAGCACGTAGGCGTCGACCGCGTAGCCGGCGGAGTTGAAAGCGTCGGCCGCGGATTCGAGTTCGCGCACCGGGATCACCTCGTCGTTCTCGCCGTGGACGAGCGTGAGCGGCGTCGCGCGGTTCGACGATACGATCGGCGAGGCGAGCCGCCCCGAATACGCGACGACGCCCGCCGCGCCCTCAACGCTCGACGCGACGTGATGCAGTGCCATGATCGAACCTTGCGAGAAGCCGACCAGCGCAAGCCGGTCGAAAGACAGCTGCCAATGCGCGAGCTCGGCGTCGAGCACGTGGCGCAGCGCCGGATAGGCGGCGGCGACGCGCGCCTCGCGGTTCGCCGCGCCGACGTCGCGCAGGCTGAACCACTGGCGGCCGCCGAAGCCGCCGTCGAACGGATCGGTGCCGTCGAGCGACACGAACGCCGTGCCGGGCAGGTCCTCGCTCCAGATGTCGGCGAGCGGCATCAGATCGCGCGCGTTGCTGCCGACGCCGTGCATCAGCACAACGAGGCTCGTCGCGGGCGTGTTTTGCGGCGAGCGCCGCCAGCCGTGTTCGAATTGTTGCCAGCTCATGGGTGTGTGGTCCTTTTTTCCGTGGGATTGGGTGTACGTTTCGGCCTTTGGTGACGCAGCCTCAGCCGCGAGCATACGCCGCGTGCCGCGTTCGCGCCGTCGGGCGCCGCATCGGCTGCTGCCGTGGCCGGCGCCGCCCGGCGATTGCGGGTATGCTTTTGCGCATCGACGGACCCGCCGCCGCGGTACACGGTCCACGGCATCCTGCGCCGACCATGCATTGCGAATCGCGCGCCCTCGCCGTCCGTCCTCACGCCGTTCGCGCCGTCCGCCGCAAAACATCCGGAGAACGCCTTTTGAGCCAGCCCAACGCCGCGCCTGATTCCGCGTCGCCGCCGCCTCAGCCACCCGCGCCACCGTCGCCGCCCGCGCCTCTCGAAGGCGGCCGGCTGGTTCTCGCGACGATCGCGGTCGCGCTCGCCACGTTCATGAACGTGCTCGACACGTCGATCGCGAACGTCGCGATTCCGACCATTTCCGGCAACCTCGGCGTCTCGGTCGACGAGGGCACGTGGGTGATCACCGTGTTCGCGGCCTCCAACGCGGTGGCAATTCCGCTGACCGGTTGGCTCACGCAGCGCATCGGCCAGGTGAAGCTGTTCGTCGGCGCGATCCTGTCCTTCACGCTCGCGTCGTGGCTGTGCGGCATCGCGCCGACGCTGCCGATCCTGCTGCTGGCGCGGGTATTCCAGGGCGCGGTGGCCGGACCGCTGATTCCGTTGTCGCAGGCGATCCTGCTCGGCTCGTATCCGAAGGAGAAGTCGTCGACCGCGCTCGCGCTGTGGGCGATGACCGCCACCGTCGGCCCGATCGCGGGCCCGGCGCTAGGCGGCTGGATCACCGACAGTTACAGCTGGTCGTGGATCTTCTACATCAACATCCCGGTCGGCCTGTTCGCGGCCGGCGTCACGTGGATGATCTACCGCACCCGCGAATCGCCGACGCGCAAGCCGCCGATCGACGTGGTCGGCCTCGGCCTGCTGATCACGTGGGTCGCGTCGCTGCAGATCATGCTCGACAAGGGCAAGGATCTCGACTGGTTCTCGTCGCCGGTGATCGCGATTCTCGGCCTCGTCGCGCTGATCAGCTTTGCGTTTTTCCTCGTATGGGAGCTGACCGAGGAGCACCCGATCGTCGATCTGCGGCTCTTTCAGCAGCGCAATTTTCTCGGCGGCACGATCGCGATTTCGATCGCCTACGGGGTATTTTTCGGCAATCTCGTGCTGCTGCCGCAATGGATGCAGGAGTACCTGAACTACCGTTCGATCGACGCCGGCCTCGTCACCGCACCGCTCGGCATCTTCGCGATCATTCTTGCGCCGATACTCGGCCGCGTGCTGCCGCACTCGGACGCGCGCGTGATCTCGACGGTCGCGTTCGTTGGCTTCGCGATCGTGTTCTACATGCGCTCGAAGTACGTGATCGAGATCGACACGTGGCACCTCGTGCTGCCGACGCTGCTGCAAGGCATTCCGATGGCGCTGTTCTTCGTGCCGCTAACGGCGATCATCCTGTCCGGCCAGCCGCAGAGCCGGATTCCGGCGGCGGCGGGGCTGTCGAATTTCGTGCGGGTGTTCTGCGGCGCGGTGGGCACGTCGATCGCGGGTACCGCGTGGAACAACCGCACGATACTGCATCATGTGCGGCTCACCGAGCAGGCGTCGGTCGACAACCCGTTGTTCGCGCAGCAGATCGACAACACGCAGTCGGTGCTGCATCTGAATCCACAATCGGCGAATGCGCTGTTCGATTTCACCGTGAACACGCAGGCCGCGATGATGGGCCTGAACGACGTCTTCTTTGTGTCGGCGATCATCTTCGTGCTGATCATTCCGCTGATCTGGATCACGCGGCCGGCCAAGGGCGGCGGTGGACCGGATGCGGCCGGCGCTCATTGAGGCAGATTCGTTTTCGTGCGACGGCGACGCTCGCGCGGTGGCCACGAAGCGGCGTCAGCGGAAATAGCGCGCCGGCGTGTCGCCGAACGCATCGCGAAACACCGCGATAAACGACGACACGTCGTTGTAGCCGACTTCGAGCGCCACCTGCGTGACGCTCTCACCGGCGCCCAGATGTTCGAGCGCGGCCAGCAGACGCAACTGCTGGCGCCATTGACCGAAGGTCTGCCCCGTTTCCTTCGCGAACAAACGCGCGGCCGTGCGCGCGGTCACGCCCGCGGCCGCGGCGAGTTCCTCCAGCACCAGCGATTGCGCGGGATTCGCGCTGAGCGCCTCGGCGATGCGCCGCGCGCGCGGATCGGCCGGCCAGTTCAAGCCAAGCGGCGCGGCGGGCAAGCCGGCGACGCGATCCAGCAGCACCTGCAGCAGACGGCGGGCGGGTTCATCGGGCGCGTGATCGTGCGGCAGATCGGCCGCGGCGGCGAGCAGCGCCTGCACCAGTGTGTCGGGGATCAGCGCGCCGGTCTGCGCGGGCAGCGGCGCGGCGTCGGCGGAGTCGTCGGTGGCGTCCATTGCGGCATCGGTTGCGACGTAGAGCGAATACGACTGCACCGGGCGCGTCGCGTGCAGGCAGTGCTGCGTATTCGCGGCGATCCACAGCGCGCGGGCGGGCGGCACGACCCAACGGCCGGATGCCGTGCGCACGGTCAGCACGCCTTCGCTGACGTGAATCAGACGCGCGCGCCGATACGCGCGCCACGGCTCGTCCAGCGTCGCATGGCGCTCGCCGACCACGAAGACCGCTTGCTCGATGCCGTCCGGATCGAAGGCTTCCGTCATGGTGTCTGCTCTGACGCGGGACGTCCGCGAAGGGAGCAAGATTAGCACGCGCGCGGGGCGCGGCTGCGAGGCGGGCTAACAGGGTTCGGCCACCATGAGCGCGCACCCCGCCTAAGGCCTGGTTACCCCGCCCGCTCCACCAACTCCTCCAGCACCGTCCGATACGACGTCATGCCAATCACCCGCCCGTCGGCGGCGTGATGCTGCTCTCGGTCGCGCTGGGCTTCTTGATCTATTCACTCGTCGAAGGCCGCTAATCCGGCTGACCGGATTGGATCGTCGCGATGCTCGCCTGCGCACTCGGCTGGTGTCGCGAAGCGGGAACCGTACGCGCGCAGCCACGTATCGTTGATCAAACCGTGGTCTTCGAAACCGTTGAGCTTAAATGTACTCAGAATATTGAAACCGAGTTCGCCCAGCACGGCATCGAGACGTCCTTCAGCCTCGGCGTTCAAGATCCACTGAAACCACGGGGATACCTTGGCGTTTGCTCGCCATCGGTCAACCAGCGTTGCCTGGCCGAACGGCGTGGGTCCGTTGACGCTGATGATGCGCCGCACGCGATCCGGATGGCGAGACGCGAGACCCATACCAACCGGCCCGCCGAAATCATGCATGACGAGCGTTATCTCCCGCAGGTCTAGTGCCAACACGAAGCGTTCGAGATTGTCGCCGCTGGTTACTACACCGGCAGTTGGCTCATCTTGAACGGAACATCGCTCGAAACATGGTCGACATTCGGCGGCGCTGGGGCAATCGGATTCGCAGCGTCCGCGACCTCTTCATGGCTGGGCGCCCCTCATGCAGTGCGCATACGCCGTTTGAACCTCGCAAGGCTGCGACCGGTTGAATCCGCCACTCTGAACGGCCTTTCGAATTGCATATAGCGGCCTTTCAATATTCACCGAGGCCAATTTCACGCGCGGCCTTGACCGCGAAGCGGGCAATCACCCTGAATCGTCATTCAGGCGACTTTGTGCGCCATTCCGTTGCTGCTTTATTTTTCTCGCTAGAATCACCGGCTGCCAACCGCTCCGTCACGCTGCTCCCGATACATTCGGCTTTTCTAACAAGCTACTTTTGATTAGAAGGAAGACTCTATGTCAAGCGATTCGAGCAAAACGGATTTGGGCGATTTCGAGAGGTATATGGAAACTCTCGTGCGTGACTGGCACGTGCCGGGAGTCGGTGTGAGTATTGTCAGGAATGACGAGGTCGTGATGACGCAGGGGTACGGCCATCGTGACGTTGCGAAGGCGCGGCCATTTACTTCCTCGACACTGTTTCCAATCGCGTCGAATACGAAACTTTTTACCGCTGTCGCCGCAGGTCTGCTGGTTGAACGTGGCCTGCTGAGTTTCGATGAACCGATTCGCAATGCAGTACCCAGTCTGCGGTTTTATGATCAGTCACTTGATGCGGCAGTCACATTACGCGACATGCTCGGGCACAAAACTGGTGTGCCGCGTTATGACATGATCTGGTACGAATCGGACTACTCGACGAAGGATCTCTTTGATCGCATCCGCTTCATGAAGCCGATTGCTCCGATGCGCTCGCGGCTCATCTACAACAACATGATGTACGAAGCGGTCGGCCATATCATCGAGCTGATAAGCGGTAAGCCATGGGAACAATTCATCAGCGACGAGATTCTGGTGCCCCTTGGTATGCACCGAACCTTGTTCACGTATGGCGACGCAAAAGCCGACGACCAGGGAGACTACGCGTTACCTTTCTCTGAACGACGCGACAGTAATGAATTTTGGCAAACACCTGCGCCGAAAGATGACAAGTCCAGTCCGGCGGGCAGCATCGTCTCCAGCCTGGAGGACATCGCGCGCTGGTCGATCATGCTGATGAACGACGGACGGATCGACGGCAAGCAGGTCATACCCGAGAGCGTTCTAAAAGCGACGCTCGCTCTCGGCTTGCCGTGGCCAACCGAAATGAGTGACGTGTTCGGCTTCAAAACCGATCTTAACGGCATCTACGGCATGGGACGCATGACGGCCGCGTTTCGGGGTCATCTGTTGACGAGTCATGGCGGCACGCTGCGTGCGTTTCATTCGCAGGTGTCATATTTGCCGGAAGAGAAGATCGGTGTTTCCGTATTCGTGATAGGCGACCATTGCGCCCCGCTAAGCAACGCAATCGGCTTCGATATCTATAGTCGCGCGCTTGGCCTCAAAGAGACCGACTGGACAGCGCGCCTGCTCGACTTTCGCAAGAAGGCAAAGGCGACAATGCGCGAGGCCCGAGAACGGGCCGTGCCACGTGCGGTTCCGAACACACAGCCGTCGCACAACTTAGCGGATTACGCCGGCTCGTACGAGCACCCGGCGTATGGAACGCTGGATATCACAACTGACGGCACGCAACTCCAGTTCGAATTCCGTCAGGTCAAGCTGCCCCTTAACCATTTCCATTACGATCGCTTTGACACGGCTGATGACGAGACAAATGGCGCATGGTCGGTTTCGTTCCTTACAAGCATGCTCGGCGATATAGATCGCGCGGCGATACGGCTTGATCAGGCGGAAGCCGTATTCGCTCGTCTGCCAACGCTACCCGATGCGGACGTCCTCGCAAGACTTGTCGGCACGTACGAAACGCCTCTTGGCAGGAAGATCGGTGTCAAGCTGAGTCGAGACCACGATATCGCATTGTTCCATCCGGGCGAACCGGCCGATGTCCTGAAACCATTCAAAGGCCTGCAATTTCGCAGCAGCGATTTCCCGGACATCACGTTTGAATTCGTTCTCGAAGAGGACGGTCGTGCGAAAGCGCTTCGCCACTGGAATGCACATGTCGAGTTGGAGTGGCCGCGCATCGACGACTCCATCCCTGCTGACGCGCTCGAAAGCGACGGGCTGCTCAAGAGTTAGCCTCGCGTTCCCGGCAGACGGCTGTGGGTACGGCTAACTGCCCAGACACGTCGCCTGCTCACGTGCTTTAACAGAACCATCCTTTCCCGATGCACCGCCTTCGTCATGACAACCTTTGAACCGGTCACATTGACTACCACGCGTCTCATTCTGCGGCCGCTGCGTCATGAGGACGCGCAAGGGCTGTTTGCGATCTGGTCAGATCCTGAGGCAATGCGCTATTTTCCGTTTCGAGCGATGACATCGCTAGACCAGGCAACGGATCGCGTCTCACGCAAATTGAAGACGTCAGCCGACGGCCAGGATTTCATCTGCGTAGTTGCATTGCGGGCGACCCGTGAAGTGCTCGGCGACTGCGCTCTCTTTAATGCGAACGAGCAATGCCGGCGCGCGGAGATAGGCTTTAGTCTGAAACGCAAGCATTGGGGAAACGGATTTATGCGAGAGGCGGCTTCTGCGCTAATCGAGCATGGTTTCGGCACGCTGAATTTACACCGGATTGAAGCGGATATCGACCCACGGAATTCAGCCTCGGCGCGTCTTCTCGAGCGGCTCGGGTTTATCCGTGAAGGGTTGTTGCGTGATCGTTGGATAGTTGGCGACGAGGTGTCAGATAGCGAGTTGTATGGCCTGCTTGAACGTGATCGTCTGGCCTATATAGACACTAACTGCCGTTAGACCGATGAACTTGCCACTGTCCCTTGAGAGGCTGAACTCTCCTGGACGGAGCAAATTCACTTCGGAGTGTCGACTTACCGGAATTGCCTTACCACTACTGCAATCTTTGGTGCGATGGTGGCCACGCGACAAACGGGAGCGGCGCACCGCCCCCAACTCGCCCCTTATCCATTTTTTGTTGCGTAGCCCAACCGAATGAAAGTGAGGTTTTGTCTTCCATTTGACGACCACGTGGACGCAAGCTGCCACCTACTTCAGCTCCGACGTGATTAATCCGACCTACACAGAGGAGCCCCATGCCATCGAAAGATCCCCTTACACCCAGTACTCGCTTCCTTGATGGCAACGCAATCCGACGCATCCTTTCGGACCGGATCGATATCCGCCGCGAAGGCGTGGGAATCGTCGTTGGAATGGTGGGCGACGGCGAGCGGCGCGTTGTCGGCTATGGCCGATTCGATCAGAACGACGCCCGTATCCCCGACCAGCACACTGCGTTCGAAATTGGATCAGTGACGAAAGTGTATACCGCGATCCTGCTCGCGGACATGATCGCGAGTGGCGAAGTCTCGCTTGATGAGCCAGTCCAGCGTCTTTTGCCCGGCAATCCGGCCGTACCAGAACGCAACGGCAGGACTATCACTCTACATGACCTTGCGACGCATACATCCGCGTTGCCCCGTCACCCCAACAACATGGCCGGGAACGGTTCACCCGACCCGTTCTCGGGTTACACGATCGATCTTCTTTACGCGTTCCTGGCCCGCTACGAACTGACCCGTGACATCGGCTCGGAGTTCGAGTATTCGAACCTCGGCGTTGGCCTCCTGGGCTATGCGCTTGCATGTCGGGCAGGAGCGGATTACGAAACCGTGCTGAGGGCTCGCATCCTCACACCGCTGCAACTGGCGAGTACGGCCATCGCACTGCCTGACGAGATTGAAAGGAGGTGCATCCCTGGTCACGACCTCGACCTGCGTTTCGCGCAGCGGATGGATCTCGGTCAGGTGTTTGGAGCGGCAGGGGCGTTGGTGTCTACGGTAGGTGATCAACTGCAATTTCTCGAAGCCGTGATGGGTCATCGGCCGTCCGCACTCGATAAAGCAATTGGCCATACGCTCGACATACGTCGGCAGCTTGGAGACCAGGTCATTCCACTTTGTTGGGGAATGGGCGTCGGCAGCGCAGATGGCGAACCAGAATGGTTCGGCCATACCGGAGGAACACTGGGGTGCCGGTCGTTCATCGGGTTCGATCGTCGCGCATCACGAGGCGTCGTGGTGTTGGCGAACGCGGCGTTCGACGTTGGCGACATTGGCTTGCATCTCTTGAAACCCGAAAAACCCCTACGGCAACCGGTCAAGATTCGAAACGAGATCGACGTCGATCCCGTCCGCTTGCAATCCTATGCAGGGCGTTTCTGGCTGCGTCCGGACTTCATCCTGACGATGACGGTCGATAAGGGACAACTTTTCACCCAAGGTACCGGGCAACCGAGAATCGCGCTGTATCCCGAGGCCGAACACCGATTTTTTGCGAAGTTGATTGACGCGCAGATCACCTTCGAAATGGACGATCAAGGGATCGCCGAAAAGCTGACGCTGCATCAGAACGGGTACGATCTGGTCGCGCGCAAAATGGATTCTTGATGACGCGAATTCCTAGGGTCTGTTTACATTTGACGAAATCTTTCAATTACCCACTTTTTTCTCGGCCCAGCCAATACCCAAGCTCGATGTCGATCAATCGATGCATACCTCGCCAGATGACTTTGTTGCCGGGC
>NZ_JACHDK010000036.1:0-41907 GCF_014201005.1 Paraburkholderia lebeckiae
GAACGTGACTCAGTCGTTGAGATGGCGTCGATCGGCGCAAATAAACAGCCTCTGGCTGCATGAGTGAGGCGACAACCTGCTTGACGCGCGCCGCTGGAGCCAAGTGGCAATGAAGGCGTCTGGCTGCTACGGCCTCATGGCTTCGTATCCGTCGTGCGCATCAGAAGTGCCGGCGCTTTCGCCGACGCGTTTAAGCCGATAAGTTTGATGGCAGATGGCCAGCGGCCGTTCGCAACGGAGGGCGAGGCGTTTGCGGCCGGGTACAGCGCTGCAGAGCGGCTGATAGACGACGGCGTGGTGCTCTAGCACCGATAGTGAATGGCGCGTCAACCGGTCCGCATGAGCGGTTGACGCGGGCCGATGACTCTGCGGTTTCTAGGGGCGACGTCATCAGGAGCGGCGTTTCGCGCGACGGAATCGAACGCCTCAAGTTGGCCCCGTGCTGCCCGATCCGAACGGTATCCGCAACCCGAACGCCGCGCGCCCGCGATCGGCAGCGCCCGACCCACTTGCGCCGTTGGATGCGGAGCGGATCAGTGACGGCATCCAAGGTCCAACGGCCATCCACGCGTTCCCGACTACCGAAACGTCATGGCACTGTAATCGTGCGCAGCAAATTGAGCGTATCGCCTCCAGCCTCCTGCACAAACGCCTGCACATAAACCTTTTGATCCTCCGCACCGGAAGATTTTTGAGGAATTACAACATTAATAGACTTGGTCACCGTCGCCCCCGGAACAATCAGAATATCGCCAAGTCTGCGTTGAAAAGAAGGTATACGCTCCTCGGAGTGTTGGCTGTCCATCGACAGAGTGACTTTCAAGACATTTTCTGACGTATTGGTGATAGTTGTCACCATAGTCGCGATGTCCTTCTTTCTTGCTGCAGTCTCGACTCTAAGTCTGATTTTACCGCCCTTAAAAGCTTCAACTAGCGGGCCGCCCAACCGAATGTACGCCTGCGGAACGCTCCACTCGTGAATCGTTATATTTGCCGTTGTCGCTGCGATGGCGTTTGCAGTTGCACTGGCCGTTGCGTCTGCGGTCGCTTTTTCCGTGGCTACGGCACCGACCGTCTTAATCTGCTGATCAAAGTAACCTGTAATCCCAAAGTACGCTAGACATAGGAAAGCCGGCAAAACGACCAGTGTTGCAACGACGGACACCCTTTTTGCGGCCCCGTCATTGGGACCTGTTCCAGCTTTCCCACAACGATTCCTTTCGACTCTTTAGAAAGGCAGTTAGAGATATCAGATGAGCTGAACGGCCCCCCTTCGACGAGCAATATGGTTGTGACGTCATCGCCTGCGCCCACGCGCGGAATAATGAGCTTGTTTCCCGACAAAGAAACATCATTATTCGTTGAGCCGACAACTTCATATTGAAGCGTGGGCGCCATGCTCACCTCGATCTGTTCCTCCGTCTTGAATCCCCGGTTCATCACTGAAAGTTCAGCCAACTGGCCATTCTTGGCCACAAGTGCGGAATATGAAAAAAGTCGAGGAACGAATAAAACTAGTCGCTGCCGCCGAACCCATGCCGTGAGGCCAGCCAAAACTAGACCCCCAACCAATGTGAGAAGCAAACTCAAAGGATTTATTGTCATTCTTCTTTTGTCAATAATGATGAAATGGTCCGTCGCAGCCGCATTCTACTTGCTATGGAAGGCAGTTTGAGGATCGCTGCTCGAAGGCTGGACACACTCAACACACCATACGCCGATGATCGCTGGCCGGCACAACGCGACAGCCATAGCGTTTCTGCGACGGTCCGCTGTGAAGGTGCGGTCGTCATTCGAATGTCCGCGCGGTTTTGCGTTTCAACGACTGAACTTGGCCGCACTGAGCCCCATGGCATGCGGCTCAACTCCTCGTCGCTCGAATTCTGGAAGCCATCCTCAGGCTGTATGACCGGCGCCTCGCGTCGATGCCTTCATGTGTTGGTCACAGACGCGCGCGCCTGCAACGGTACCTAGCGACCGACCTGCTGTCGCCGATTCTTCGGAGAAGACGGCGGCGAAACGCGCCAGCGTGGCGTTAGCTAGCGTGACCGCCTTGCCGGCCGGGCCCACACAGTCCAGGTGCCGTCTTGAAGCGGCATTGCGGGCTCTCGCGGTCGAAGTCGAAAGCAGTCAAAGAGTTGAAATAAAAAATTCACCCTCTTTTTTCGGCGGTTTTCCCTTTTTAAATCAAGGATTCCACTATACAACCTTTCATGAAAACAACGGGCGGATCAGGAAAAATCCTTTTAAATCAACGAAGCCACTATACAACTTTATTTTGTCTCAACACGTATGCACGGCTTTGCGATTCTCGGTCACACATCCCGTTTTCCTACGCATTGAGGCGCAAAGCTCGCGCCGCTTCTCGAATCCGCGTCGCCGCGTTGCGCGGCATGTCGGAAACAACAGTCCAGTCGTGATGCCACCAGTCGATGACTTTGGCTGCTTCGTTCACCGGGCGCGCGACAACCACATCGCGAATTTCATCCGCGACTTCATCCCACCATGCCGCGCCCTCGGCGTCGCTCGCGCGAGGGTCGATAGCCTGGCGATAAATCGCCTTCGCCGCATCGAGTGAAATTGCCACCGTTGTTTTCCGATGTTTCAGTAGTGGTAGCGGCACGAGACAATATTGATCTGGCTACCAACGATTTCGTAAACGAGCCGGTTAGTGTCATCGATGCGACGCGACCAGAAACCTGTCAGGTTTGCCTTCAGCGGCTCAGGCTTCCCGATACCCTCGAACGGTGTACGCTGAGCGTCCTTGATAAGTTGATTGATGCGCTTTAACGTCTTCCTATCCTGCCCCTGCCAGTAGACATAGTCTTCCCATGCCTCCGCCGTCCACATGATGTTCAAAGCGCCGCTCATTCGGTGTCTTCGACCAGCTTGCGCGACTTGACCTTGCCTGCCCTTGCCTGCGCTATTGACCGCTCCAGATGAGCTACGTTGGCCGGAGAGCGCAGCAGGTGAACTGTTTCCATCAAGCTGTCGTAATGCTCTTGCGACATGACGATCGCATTGGGTGCGTCTCGACGGGTGATGAGCGTAACGTCGACGTCGTCGACTACCTGGTCAATGACGCGCTTGAGATTCGCGCGGGCGTCTGAAAACGGAATGGTGCGCATGAGTCTTCCTTTGCCACAAACCTGTACGATAAGAGGTACAAGTCTAACACGCGCCGATCACATGTACAAGTAATCGTACGGATTGGGCCGCTTTGTCGCGCGTTTGGCGTCGAATCCCGAAGAAGTATTGTCGCTTGGATCGGTCGGATACGCTGGCTATTACGCTGCGGCTAACACGAGCTCGCGTGCCCTCGAAACCTCGTCGGCCGTCAATGGGCGCTGTGTGACAACGGAGATAGTCCATCGAGCTCGCGCGAGTGTGCGGCGGCCGCAGCGCAGACTGGAGGCGCAGAGTCGATGCCTGCCAGCCCATCCCGCGCGGTGTCGCGCAGCTTGCGGCTTGTCGCGTCGGCCGGCACCCATCCGGTATAGGGTCGGCTCCCGATCGAGATGTCGAAGCTCATTCATCGCCGCGCGTTGAGCATGCCCCGCGGCCAACCACGGGGCGAGCCAGTGACTGGCTGGCGGCTCGTTCAGGTTGAGATACCCGCAGGGCCTCGCTCCATCGATCGCTTCACAGATGAGCTTACGCACTGCTGCCGGTTGGTCAGGTGCGGCGCGCACCTTCGATGTCAGCGCCTCGTCAAACTGCGCTGACGCGGACGAGTCATCCACGGAACTGCTCGCGGTCATCCCGGAGCAGCGGCGACAGCGGCGCAGCGCGCTTCGACAGCATTTTCAGGATGCGCAGGTTCAAGGTTCGTCTTCCGATGCAAGCAGGCTGGCGGCGGACTTCGCGGCTCGTGCGATGGCCGACAGGTTCCCGTCTATGGGGACGCGGTTACCTTTCGCGTCGCCAGACTGCCCGCGTTTGCTCGGCCGTATTCGGATACTCGTTCGCGTCGCCAACGAGCGTAATCGTGACTGGGCCGTTGCGCATATCCCCCGTCATGCGGCCGGTGAGGTCACGCTTTTCGGCGTTGGTCAGATTGCGCCACTTGGCGATGCAGTAGTTGCCAAGGAGCAGCCCGCGCGGACCCGGGCCCTGCATTTCCCCAACGGATATTCCGCGCTCTCCGCACCACTTCTCGGCGGCGCGACACGCCTCGAAATCGCCCCACTGATCGAAAACGATGGTCACCATGCAGTACTCTCCTCCCCGTCATTCCGGCGTGCGTTGCGCACAGGCGTTACAGGTCTCGCTCGCTGGGCAGCGTTTCCGCAACGATGCCATGCGCTGGAGCCTGCGCGCGAGCACCGGACAGCGTTTCGCGATGAACCGTCGAGGCGAACGCCAGCAGAGCCGCATAGACGATCCGGCACCCGCAGATCGTCTTGATCGTGAACCCTTCATCGCCGAAGCCGTCGATCCCGTCCAACTGCATCGTGAATCCTTCGCTCATCTCGACACCTCTCGCTGTCCTCTGCCCATCGACCAGGCACGCCAAAACTTCACCGTACCGGAACGTCACGGCGTTTCAAGACGGCAGCCTTCCTCATTCCTCACTCCCGTACTGGACGCGTCGCCACAGCTGTCCTCGCGCGATATCGGCCAGGAGCGCATCGAGAGTAGCCACCGGGAGTTCGTCAAGAGATCCGAAATAAGCCGATTGCCCGAACTGGTTGTCGTAGGTCACGCTATCAATGTCCGGAAGCAGGAAGTGCCACCGGATACGAACGCGATCGCCCCGCTTCAGGCTCCAGAGAATCTGCTCCGGAAATGGCAAACCAAGCGCGTACCAGTCCTTCTCGGCGATCAGCTTCTCGATATCGGGGCCGTGGATCTGCTCGCCTGCGGCGCGGCGCTCCCCTTCGCGTTTCTTGACGCCATCGTTCCATGCGTCCTCGAGCTCGTCGCTGTCGCGCAGCAAGTTCGGGATCGGCTCGTCCGCGTACAGGTAGCCCGCGCGTGCGGCGAGCCGGTACACCTCAGCGTGGCGCTGGTCGAACGCGTCGCTGCCGATCTCGTCAGCAACGATGCGCAGCCGCATGAGCGCGTACTCGCACCGCCCATTCAGCGCCAGCGAGAACAGGCTTTCGTCCTCGTTCCGTTCTGGATTTTGCAGTGGCCGGGGCATGTCCCCTCCGGAGTGCGCGGCGGGCATATCTGCGCTTACAGCTCGACGCTGGTGTTTCCGTTGACCGCCTGGACGATCAACCGCACGAGATGAAGCGCATCCGTCATGTCGTTCACGCCCACCTCCACACTGACCGCGCCGATTTGCTCGGCAGATGGGAGCGACTGCGCCTCAGCGATATGGAAGGTCACGGCGAAGGAGTTACTATCGCCATCCGACCAGTCGAATCCAAGCAACTCGCCGCTGCCGTACCGATACGGCATCAGGGAGACGTTCCGCGGCCCGACGGGCAAGCTGGCTTCGATGGCCTTCCGGACGTCCTCGGCAAAACGTAAGGCTTCGGTGCTGGGCACCGGATCGTTCATTGGGCCTGCCTTGATCAGGACATCGTTCTCGACTTTCATGTTCATCCCCGCTTCTCGCATTAAGCACAAGGATGCAGGGTATGGATAGCGCGACCAGACAACAATCCCGAATGAGCGCCCATCAGGGCATGTTTCACGCCGTTGCGCGGCCGATGTCCCTTCAGAAGCGTGGATCGCCATGACTGTATGCGTATCAGCTATTTGAGGACAGCTCGCGTCGGATGAACCATCAAGAAAAGACGGCCCGCCGTCGGCTGCTGATCAGAAAAAGCGGTAGTCTGTCGGCTGCAGGCTGACAGGAGTGCACCATGTGCGGTCGGTATTCCCGTGGGCAAAAGGATCTGTTCTACGTCGAGGAGCTAAGCATTTTTCTGCACAGGGAGAGTATCGATGTTGAGTCTCGCAACACTACGCGTAGCAGTATTGGTTAGGGCGCGACATTCCATGAGGAACCTTATCTTTTTTCTCATTTCGTTCTACCGCTCTATCGCACCCGAGCGCATGAGAAACTCGTGTCGATTTTCTCCGACATGCTCCGAATACATGCTGTTAGCGGTTAACAAGTACGGATGTCTCAAAGGCGTCGCGCTCGGTGTAAGGCGACTATGCAAATGTCATCCACCCAATGGTGGCGTCGATCCGCCATGAATATTCGGTGGCGACCATCGTTCCAATGGTGGAACTTCGTGTTCGTTAGCGCGCTGGAAAGACGGCCTCAGCCTGGTTCGACCCGATCGGCGACCCATGTGGAACGACCATAGGTCGACAGGTGCAGGCGCGACATCTGCTGATGATCAATCATCAGATGGATATTCGCGCACTCCAATGAGCGGGGTAAACCACGCATCGCCGTCCTCCATGTCCTAGTGCCATCCCTGCTCACGTAGACCGTGTCGGCGGTGATGACGAATACAGTCGCCGGGCTGGTGGCAGCGTCGACGGCCATGCCCTCGAGCGACGCTCCGCTGGCCACAACGCTGCCAGGGAAGCGCCATTGTTTGCCATCCCATACTAGTACGCGGCCGTCGCCGGTGGCGCTGTATGCCTCGTGGCGCGCAACCGGCACGATCCAGTTGATTGTTGGGTAACCTAGAGTCGGGTCCGTGTCCATCACAGTTACCGAACCCGACCCAACGTCCAGCAGAAGCAGTTCAGTATGATCGACCATACTGCGGGCGTTGGCTCTTACGCTGGCGGCGAGCATTACAGTTGAGCCGTCGAGTGATGCCATTGCGCGGATGGGCCAGTCGCGCGTTGCCGTCGGCGCGGCGACGTCGGCAGCCGCGAGGAATCGCCACCCAGCTTTAATTGGCTGAGGTCGGGCGCGCGGAGGCAGGAACGGTCCGTCGATGAATAGGCCGTAGATAGGCGCACGCGTGACGCCCTTGGCCACAGCGGGCGCGGCGACAAGCGATAGGGCCAAATTGTCTACAACGTATGCAGGTGAGATCACGCGGGCGATGCGGGGGTCACCAACCAGTCCTAGTGCAGGATCGGGTAGCGGAGCCACGGTTGGATCTGGAACCTCAAGCGGTAGTATCTCCGGAATTGCGCCCTTCATGCCGACATTCGGGTCGCCAACCGAACCGTGGGGCGCACCGCCCTCGTCATCATGGGTCCACACCAGCAAATTACCGCCGTGGAGCTGGTTGAATGATGGCGAAGTGGACGCCGGCCAAACGGCCTCGTTGCCGTCGCCACCACCTAACTGAACCCACGGGGTACTGAAGGGATCGGTGATGGCGGCGATCACGCCGTTGTCTTGAGTTCCCACAGCGATCATCCCGTCGAGCGCTTGGGACACGCCAAGTTGGCCATGGCCAATGTCGGTATCGGTAAATCGCTTACACATAAGCGTTGGCGTGTTGCGGTTCCACCCTGTGAAGTAGTGGTAGGCGTAGCGGCTCAGTTGTACGCTTCGGTGCCACGCTAGGTTGGGGTCCGCTGCGTCACGCCAGTAATGGAAGACTCGGCCCCCGAAGGATGCAAGCAGCTCAAAATTGCCGTGATGATCGTCGCTACCATAGTTGCCTTGGAGAGCAACGGGCGCCCCGTCGATCTTCTCGTTCGGTCCGTTGATTTGGGCTATCCGCATCCATGGATTGCCGTTCGCCTGATTGTTGCGAATCCAGTGCCATAAGTCGAGCCCCTGTTGCACGAAAAGCTCGAAGTTGTGATGGTCAGCACCACGCGTGTAATCGGCCTGAATCAGCCATGCCGCCGCGGTAGCGTCTTTGGTGATAAGCACGGGCCCGTTCCAGGCAAGGTTGCCGCCGTTGTCGCGCCAGTAGTGAACGAGGGCACGGCCGAATACACCGCCCTCGTCCTCGAGTACAACGACCTCGAAGTTCCCATGGTCGGCACCCTTCGGGTAGTCGCTCTGGATCATGCATGCGCTCGACGCAGCGTGGGACGTTATAGTTGGACCCCGCTGCCACGGGTTGGCGACATTACCGTTGTCGTGCCAGTAGTGCACAAGATCGGCACCCTCGAGTACTACGACTTCGAAGTTGCCGTGGTCAGCGCCCTTCGGGTAGTTGCTCTGAATCATGCACGCTGCGCCGGTGATTCCCGACGCGACTACCTGGGCCCGTTGCCAGCCTCCACCCGAATTGTTGCGGAAATAGTGCACGAGATCGTCGCCCTCGGGCACCACGAGTTCGAAGTTCTTTACCTTACTGACCCCGAAGTCGCCTTGGATCATGCAGGCTCGGTCAGTAGCCTTCGAGGTGACAGTATCGAATCGCACCCATTCAAGGGTATTCGAAGGTCGCCGATAGTGAATCAGATTATTCCCTTCAAGAATAACGGCCTCGAGGTCGCCGTGTTTGCCGTCGGTTTTGAACTGGCCCTCAATGAGCGAGGCGCCTTGGCCCCACGTGATCCTGTTCGTCGCACCATCGCTACCGACGAGCAGCGAGCGCGCTGGCGTCACTCCGGCGACGTCGGGTGGCGGGGGCAGCACTACTCGGTGGACGTCCACGTGTTGGTGGTTGTCGTGGTAGAGGAAGCTATCATCACACCCAGGGGCTTCCCATGAGTCTCCGGCGTCGAAGGAAACATAGCTGTCGAACCAGCCAAACCCAACCACGTCGGCGTTGGCCGGATATACATGGAGTGTTTGGTGACCGGCCTGATGATCGCACTTGGCAAACAGGTCGAGCGTCTTGGTGTCGAGGGGTACGCCCGATCCGCACGGGGTCCACGAGCGGCCGCCGTCTGTGCTGCGGAGCAGTAGATCTAGCTTGTCATTTCGATCAGCTGCAGCGTAGGCACGATCGGTGTCCCATATGCAGCTTGAAACCGCAATATCGCCGGTTCCTTGGAATAGCGCGGTGGCGTCATTGCTGTTGACAAATATCCGTGCCGCGCTATCGAATGCCAGGTCGCCGGTGGCGTTCCATCGACCGAGAAAGATACCTTGCTGGTCGGCTACGCCGGCGCTGCCGGCGATGACTGTACGGTAGCGACCGCGGTTGGCATTACGTCGGTCAGGACGGCCCTCTGCAACGCTGTAGAAGGCACCTGTCGGGACGCGACCCGACGGTGTGTCAATCAGCGCCTGTTTCCATGTATAAAGCGCTGCGGCTGGCGACGGACCACCGAGCAGAGCACCTAGGCATCCGGGCTTCGGTTGCGCGGTTGGGATGTCAGCCCACCAAATTCCTTCCGCTGCCACGACGATCGTTCGGTCGAGCACCAAGATGTCCCACACAGTGCCGTGATTGAATGAGGTGATCTGTTGCCATGTAAGCATGGGCAATGCTGCGGAGGGATCGGTGACCCACAGTGACTCCCCTCCAGCGAACACATGGTCGTCGCCGTCGGGACCGAAGGCCAATCGGTTGAACTGGTGGGCGGTAATACCATCGGTGACGCATATGGCTGATTGCCCATCGGCCTGAGTCCGCCACAGACCGCCGTGCTCAGCAGCGATCAGTACGCTGCCGTCAGGAAAGCGGAGGATGTCTTTGACGCGGCCTGCGTGCCACGCGCTCCAAGGGCCCTCTGTGGCCTGGTCCCACTTGCCGTCCACATATATCGCGAACGGTACCGACTGCCGCCACCGTACGAACGGATCATCTGCCATCTCTGCCTCCGGTGTGCCAAAAGTGGCACGCCGACTGTGTGCCGCTGCGCACGGGAGTGGCTGAAGAACGGCCTTATCGCTCACTCCCGGCTCGGTTTCAGCAATCGCCTGCGTTTCGCGGGTGCGGCCGTCGTCACATTCTTAAGTGGATACGTTGCTCAGCAGAGGCAATTGACGTCAGATGCACCGGGCCGTAGTTTCAATTGGTGTACGTCGCAAATATAAATGCCTTGGGATATGCCGTCCCCGACTGCCAGTCTTTGAGCAGCGCGCCCGGATGTATCGTGGCGGACGAGCGGAGCGATATCAACAAACTGGGCGCGTCGGAAAGTATAGAAATATTCTGATATATACGGAGGCACATATTTCGTTGCATGTGTTGCATTTCGAACCGACATCTCGCGGCCCGCACGCGGGGCTTATGTTTTCGGCTTACCCGCTGTCTAATAATTCCAAAAAACATCTGCTACAGACTAGGCAAAAACTATGTGCGGTATCACACACATCGGCGACAGACGACTTGAAAAACAGATTACTTACCCTACGCTTCGCAATCACGTAGTCAACAACATGAATGAGGGCGATCGTTGCGAAGATTTCGCCTTTCAAGACCACGCGTGCGACCTATGTGTTCGTCCTGAGCCTGCTTGCCCTCTCCGGCGTGAAGGCTGCACTGGTCATCGCATGGGCTTTTGCGGCCGCAGTGCTCACCGGCCTGGTTGCATCCGCGACTGCATACAAGTTAGACGCCTTTCCTCCTCAGGCGCTGGTGCTGGTAGTCGCGGCCACACTTCCGGCCTTGGGATGGGTTGGCGCGCGAGTTGGCTTCGCGGGGCCCGCCAGTATCCGCGCACAACGTCTCTCAATTGCTGTCTCCTGGCAGGGCGACGGCTCACAATGTCGTGCGCTTGCAGCGGGTCGCGGCACTGCTGATAACACCCGTAACTCTAGTCGTGCTTTTGCTCTTTCTGGTCTTGCTGCTGCTTTTCACGATCTGGTGGCCGGCCAGCGCCAGCGGCGCGGAATTCACCCGGATGTGCACGGCTTTGCTCAGGTGGCTGCGCTATCTTTGGCCGCTCGCGCTGCTGGCACGACAGTCGATCCGGCAGACGGGGCCGTATATATTTGCCCTGACCCAGTTGCAAATCGGAAATTGATGCTTGAGCCTCTCCACGACTGAGGGAACAAGGCATTGAGCATCGAAATGGCTCTGACGGCTCTATGTGCGTTCTTCACCCGACCGTCGTCCTCCGCGACACTTGTCCGCGAGGACGGAATTTAGGACCATCGCCGGCTAGGTGGGAGGTTGGCTGTTCGCGCATAGCGGCCGCTCGAATGTCTGCGCGACGGGGATAGCGAACGGCGACAACTGGCCGGCTGCCGACTCATGCACTTTGCATACGCAGCTTCAACCTCGATGGGCGGCGATCGGCAGCACGCGACCCACACCGGGCAATCACACTTTCCGAAAGCGGTCACTCAACTCGGATGGCGCACGTAGTAGATATCCCATTCCGCTTCGTCAGTCTGTACGAAGCCATGCCGCTGATAGAAGCGGTTCGAATCACTTCCGCGCAAGGCACCTAGGCGGATAGGCATGCGCTGCGCGTCGGCACTCTTAAAGACATCCCTTAAGACAGCTGCGCCAATGCCTTTCCGCTGGTGCTCGGGCAGGATATAGAGATGATCGATGAGCCAATGATCTTCCTGCGGGCGGATCAAGATAAAGCCTGTCTGAATACCATCGGCGTCAATGAATCGGCACAGAGCGGGATCAAATGACGCCACGAAGCGCTCGCGAGCACGTTGTGGGTCAAAGCAGCCGATGTGCTCCAAACTTCTGCGCATCGCGGCAATACGAATGTCGACTAAGGTGTCACCGTCGGATTCGGTTGTGGCACGGAAGGCTAAATTCACAGGAAGCGATTTCTTGATGTTCATTTTTAATATTGATACATCGGCTACATCCACAATTTTCCGTCCCAATTGTGCTTGATCCAGGGCGAGCCTCGCAACGTCTGATACTGACCGATCGATAGTTCATGCGATCTGCAGCACGCAACCAAGCGCGGACGTTCGCCTTCGGCAACGCGGTCATTCACCATCGACTCAAAGCCCCGGAGGCCACTCGGGATAGTGTGGTGCCTCATCAGCATCCAAAAGCCACGGGCTGTCGTGCGACGTCCAGATATGCACGACAGGTTGCTGGCCGGGATTGTCATCGAGTGTCGGTACGCGAAGGAGGATGTGCGCATGGATTGGACGCTCGGCGATGAGATGGCTGCCGCAAACCGAACAGAAGTGGCGCAATTTACCCGGTGACGACTCAAAGGCTCGCAGCAGATGCTTGCCCGCTGTCCACCGAAACCGCTCACGCGACACGCGCGCTGTCGTCGCGAAGGCAGCCGCGTGGGCTTTGCGGCAAGTCACGCAATGACAATGCTCGATCGGCGAGTCCAGGTGTTCGATTTCGTATCGGACCGACCCGCACAAGCAGCTTCCTTTGAAAGACATTGACGTTCCTCGCAGAGCAATCGGGCAATTTAGACGATGGATGTGTAGATGGATTGTCCACGATCATCGTGCCTTGGTCGACCGTCTCTTCATGGCCGGCTGTACGCATTCGGCCGGGTTGACTGTAAGCTGCCATCCAAAAGATCCCGCGCAGGCCAGCGGCAGCGTTGCGGCACTGCAACTCAGCAGGTGCAGTCGGCCATGAACGGTTCCATCGAACTATTGCATCAACCGGTTGAATCCGCCTCGAGAAGCGGTCTTTCGAACGCCATCGTCCGGGAGAAATTTTCTCGCGAGACGTTGCGCGGCGCGACCGTACCTGAGTGATACGCAATACCGTGGAGTTGGACTACGCAAAGCGTTCGCGTTCGCGTGCGCCTGATCTGTGTCCGGAACTTTCCATGGACTTTCAGCTGCGCGGTGATGCGCCCGCCGGGCAAGAGCACGAAAATCGCCCGATCCAGATCCAACCTGACATTCAGGTTACGCATCCAACGCCAAGGCACCCGGACTTCGGCAGATTATTTTCGAATATTGGTAGATTATCCAGTGTTCTTCAATATATTGTCGATTGACAATCGACTTCGTGCACCCACCGCGGCAGGTAGCCACCGACTTGAAACTGCCTCGCGATGCCGGTGCTGAACGGTGGCCCGACCAACCGGGCCGCACTCCCCTATCGACAAACTTTGATAAGCGAGTCAAGCAATGGAACCCAGGTTCTACCGATCGTGGCATCTCGCAAAATCCGACGCCGAGTTCAAGATCGCGGAGTTCGAGTGGTCACTGATTCGTTTTTACGAGTCCTTCACCCGCTTCGTTCTGGCAACAGGCGTCGTTACGATCACAGCGAACGTCGAACTCAAACATCAGGAGCACGTGATCCTTCACGTCATTCGTATGCAGGACCGTCCCAAGACCAGCGCAATGATCGGACGATTGATGAACCGCGACGATATTCCCAACATCCAGTACAGCCTGAGAAAGCTGGAAGCCGCCGGGTTGATCGAAAAGCTACAGGACACGAGCAGCAAGACCTACCTGTATTGTGCGAGCGATCTGGGGATCCGATTGACGGACGAGTACTACAAGGTCCGAAAAGAGATACTGGTCCAGCGCCTCGGGGAAATCAGCGACACAGAGGAGAAATTCGAGCGCTACGCGCGCTTCATGTCTCTGCTTACCGGGATCTACGATGAAGCTGCTCGCGACGCCGCCACCATCACACCGCAGACTGAAAAAAGTGTGACAGCCACCGAATCGGCGCAAAGCGTGACAAAGCAAAAGGAAGCCTGAATCGGGTCTTATTTGACGAAAATAACCCCTCCCCCGGCGCAAAGTCCGAGGAGAGAGGTAGCAGGGGCGGATCAGTCTTCGATCTGCTCGGTCTTGTAGGTCATCCGCTTGCCGTCCGCAGCGCGCTTGAAGCGCAGGCTGCTGTCCTTTCGCGCGCCCGGCACGCCGCGCCCCGGTTTCGCGATGCCGCGATTCCAGCGCGAAGCAACCTTGCGCCAGGTGATGGCCGAGATGTCCGTTGCGACCATCTGCTCGCTCTCCCATCCGGTGCCGTCACCGTAGAAGTCTTCCATCGACTCCCGTGCGTAGATATCGCAGTCGTTGAAGCCATGCAGTGCCAGCGGCTCATAGACACGCTCGTAGCGATATTTGTGCGCCTCCAGTTCCTCCGGCGTGTTGCAGATGCGCACGATCACCTCCCAATACTCATGCGTGTCGTCGGTAATCGGCACGAACCACTCCAGCTGGGTCATATGTTCGCCCGGCCAGTTCTCGACCGCCACGAGTCCAGGCAACACGATCGAAGTCCGATAGGGGCGGCCTACGAGTCCAGGCACTTTCAGTCCCAGTTCCTTGTTTTCCAGCACCGGTTGCCACTTGTCAGTGCCGAGCCACTGCAGCATGCCCTTGGGACCGTCAGGGTCTTCGAGGGTCTCGACGCAGTCTTCGCCGCTCGGCAGCAGGCCAAGCGGAAGGACCCATTCCATCGCGTGAATGATGCTGTTGTCCTTGTGCAGCAGCAGATGAGCGTTGTCGATGCCGTTCTCGCACGCAATGCGCCAGTTCGTGAAGCCGATGCGATGAATGCCCATCGCCACCGCGTTCTCGTCGAGCAGACTGGGCACGGCCGGCCACAGCGGATGCGGGTAGCGGTCGCTTTGCTTCGGAAAGCGCACCGGCAGATCCTGTTCGAGCGACGGAACGTCCTCAAGCGGGAAATCGTCGTCGCGCACGAAGACGAAGATCATGCCCGCGACTTCGTGCACCGGATAGCTCGTAATGCCGACCGTGCCGATCAGCTTGTCCTCGGGGTTCGCGATGATGGTCGCAAGCTTGCCCGTTTCAAGGTCGAACGTGAAGCCGTGATACCAGCACGATATCGTCTTCTTGTTGAAGCACATCGGCTTTTCGGAAAGGCGAACACCACGGTGCAGACATTGATCCTTGAGTGCATAAACCTTGCCGTTCGCGCGCCTCAATACAATCGGAATCCCGCATATCTGCACGCCTTCCACTTGGTCCTCCGTCAGTTCGTGGCTGAAAAGCGCCGGATACCAGTGATTGACGAAGCCCCACGCAGCGTCCTTATAGGGCTGGTATTGACTCGATGTACCACTATTGCCGCCACTCACCGTGCGGCGGCGGACGATCGTCGGGTCTGACATTACTTCGCTCCATGATGAAATCGGGCGCCGCGGACTTGCCGTTCGCACGGCCCCGTTGACCAAATCAGTGCGTGGGCCAGCCTGCAATGCCTGGCCGTTATCGAAGCCAAATAGGTGAATTACGTCGTGACGGAGATGGAGCGCTTGCCATGCATCGACACCATCAGGTACGCGGCGACCGAAACCACAAACGTTGCCGGCGCGGAAAACGTGTGGACCGATTCCGGTCCGCTCATCACGCCAATGCCCGCCGCGACGCCGACAAACCACGAAATCAGTCCGCCGGAGTTGAAGGTCGGCACGTTGCGCAACGTCGATTCGAGTGCGTCGTCGGAAGTCCGCTCCGACTTGTGCGACAGGATATGGGCGAGCGCCACCGCCACCCACGCGACGACGAACACTCCTTGATAGGCGAGTGCGAGGAGCAGCTTCGAGAAGATGCCGGACAGCATCAGCGCGTACACGATCACGCCGACGACGATCGTCCAGACAAATTTCGGCAGCTTCAGACCGAGGCCTGCTTCGAACAGTGCCTGCGTATTGATGGTCGCGAGATAGTAGTTGGCGGTGTTGATGCGAGTCTGCGTGACGACGAGGAAGCCGAGTCCCCAGAGTCCCATCAACTTGAGCAGCGCGAGCACGACCGATACCTCGGACAGCGCGCCTTGTCCGGGGATCGTGCTGACGAGATAAATCCCGATCACGCCGTTGACGATAAACGTAACAAACCAGAACGGCATGCCGAAGTTGATCACGCTGTGATAGCGGACGTCCTGCTTCTTGCCGAAGCGCGCGAAGTCGAAAGCGGCGAGCATGAACAGCCACACGCCCATGTAGTAGACGAAGCAGTCCCACCAGCCGTTCGACACGACTGCCCCCTTCGTCTCGCCGAAATGCATCCAGGCCGGGCTATAGCCGTGCGTGGACGTCGCCACTACCACAGCCGCGATCAGGCCGGCCGCGTAGAACGGCAGAAGCACGCCGTTGAGCTTGTCGAGCCAGTTCTGCACGCTGCCGAAAACGAGCGGCACGCTATAGGCGACCACGATCAGGCAAGCCAGTGGATAGGAAACGGACGGAAAAAGACTGTTCAGCGCGACCGCGATAACGGAACTCTCGAAGACGGCATAGTAGATGACAGTTGCCGCGAATATCAGCGTTGCCAATGCGGCGCCCGCACTGCCGAACAGCACGCGGGAGAAAAGCGACACGGAAAGACCCGTGCGGATCGCATAGTTCGTCAGCACGTAGTTCACGGCCGAATAAACGACCACGGACATCACCATCCCGATCAGCGCATTGGTCGTGCCGTAATAAAGCGCCAGCGTCGCGCCGATGATCAGATACACCATCGCGCTGCAGAGCCCCCACCAGGCCATGGTGAGCGCGAACTTAGGCATGCGCGAACTCTCGGGCACCCTGATGGTCGAGACATCGACTTCATCTTCCTGCGTCAATTCAATCGTGCTAGGCATGACTCTCTCCAAGCGTTCCGCCATTTGACGGACAATTAGTTAGTAAAGCAAACTGAAGTACATGAGGCTGATTCAACTTCGCTTTGGCCCCTCCACCGAAGGGCTTTCTCCGACGCCGTCAAGCGTCAACTCAAACCGCCGCCGGCGCTTCCATGCTGAATGAAGACACGACCCGGGCCAGATGGCCGGCCTCGTCGCGTAGCGCGTTCGCGGCGTTCGCGGCCTCTTCCACCATCGCGGAGTTCTGCTGCACCGCTTCGTCCATCTGCATGACCGCGCGATTGGTCTGGTCGATGCCCGCCGACTGCTACTGCCGCAACCGACAGCAGGCGCACGGTGCCGTAGGCCGCCTGCAAGCGCTCATATTCGTGCTGTCCCGCTTCCATCTGCATCGCGATCAACCCGTCGAGTCCGTCCTGCACCGGCGCATAGAGCGACTCCATCGGCCCATGAACGATCGTGGCGATGCGCGTGACGTCGTGGGCCTGCACGAGGCGCGTCTCGTACACCGCTTTCAACGACGCGTTCACCCGGCCAATACTGCTCGGCCCGAGCATGCCTGTCCCGGTCAGGAGCAGACACAGGAAAGCCATCGGGATGGTCAATCGCGACTTGATGGTGATGCCGTCAAACATGCACGTCCTTCTTTTGGCTGATTCCGTATTGATTCGTCGTCCCGGGCGTGATCGTTCAACGTCCAATTGCTCGCGCCGGGACGACGTCTCATTGCCCCACTGGTCGTATGGTCAACTGGTTGTTCACCGACACGACACCGGGCACACCTTGGGCCGTGCGCAACGCAAGCTGGAGTTGGGACTGCTCCGGCACCCACCCCTGCAAAGTGAGCGCGCCGTCGTTCGCGCGTACTGCAATGCCCGACGCGTTGAGGCCCTTGGTGTGAGCCAGCGCGCGGCGCACTTTCTTCTGCAGTTGCCGGTTCGCCGCGCGCGTCGCGCTTTTGCTCTCGCCCGAAGCCGCGCTTGCAGCCGGCGTCGAAGCCGTTGCACTTGCTCCCTGAGCATTTGCGCCGAAGGCAACCAGCGCGAGAAGCGCGCCGCCGATATACCGTGCTGCACGATTCGATTTCATCGTTCTTTCTCCTTGTGTCCCGTGAGCCTGAAACTGTCGTTCAGGTTGTCATGCCGCCGTCGACGGACAGGCTGGTGCCCGTCACGTAGGCCGCCTTGTCGGAGAGCAGCCAGAGCACCGCGTCGGCGACTTCATGAGGCTGGCCGATGCGGCGCATCGGAATCATGTCGTCGAGCAGGTGCACATCGCCGTTGGTCGAGCGCATGTAGTTCGGCGTCTCGGTTGCGCCCGGACACACGGCGTTAATGCGGATACCGCTACCGGCATATTCCTTCGCGACTGCGCGCGTGAGGCCGACTACTGCGTGCTTGCTTGCAACGTAGTGAGCGATGCCATTCATGCCGCGCAAGCCGAAGATGGACGCGTTGTTGACGATCGCCCCGCCGCCCGCGCGCAGCATCGCTTCAACCTGATACTTGACGCCGTAATAGACGCCCTTGAAGTTCAGATCGATCACCCATTCCGACTCTTCGACCGGAGTCTGGTCGATGGGCTTGAAGTCTGCGTGGCCGCCCGCGTTGTTGAATGCGAAGTCGAGCCTGCCGAAGCGCGACTCGACGAATGCGACGAGCGCCTCGTTGTCCTCGCGACGCGAAACGTCGGCCGAGCGGATTTCCGCGCGCCCTCCGGCTCGCTGGATTTCGTCGCGCACTGCCGCAAGCTTTTCTTCACCACGCCCAGCGAGCACGACGATCGCGCCCTCGCGCGCCAGCGCCAGCGCCGCCGCGCGCCCCATGCCCGAGCCGCCGCCCGTTACGAGTCCCACCTTGTCCTTCATGATCATGTTTAGCTCCGTTACTTCGTTCAGGCCACTTCGGCCACCTGCAGATCGCGTCGCAACACGACGGGTGCGCCGCCATGCATCTTCTTGTTGATCCACGCCGACAACGCCGAATCCATATAGTCGGCGTGGCCTGGAAACCAGTCGGCCAATGCCTGTGCGAGACGCTTGACGTCCTGCAGGCCGACCTGGCCAATGGCTGCGAGTGCGTTCACCTTTTGCACGGCCTCCATCACCCGTTGGTGCTCGTCGAGATGGCATTCGGCGGCGGGAAAATCGGTCTTTTCCATCCATTCCTGCTCGACTGCGAAGTGGGACAGCAGATGCGCCTCCACCGCCTGCAAGCAGGCCAGCGCCGTATGCTGCGTACAACCGGCGAGCGCCGTCACCACTTCGACAAACTCTTCATGCGCGGCGTCGATCGGCGCGTGACCGAGCAACATCGCGTCGCTCCATTCCAGCGTTTCGGCGCGTGGTGCCCTGGGCGGCCCGTCGTGGGGATGTTCTGCTTGCTGACTCATCGTTTGCTCTCTCACTTCGTTTGCCGTTACCGCGCTGCCTGCGTCTCGGCGCCGATCAAAACCGCCACCATCACCGCCGGCGCCGTGCCGCGATTACGCCACGCGTGGCGCGTGCCGTTCTGGATCACGATGTCGCCCGCCTGCAAATGGCGAATCTCGCCGTCATCGAGTTCGAGCCACAGTTCGCCGGAAACGATGATGTCGTAGTCGACCGACGTGGTGCGGTGCATGCCTGAGCCATCGGGTTCGAATGCCTGGGCGAGGCCTGGCAGATGGGCTTCGTATTCCGCGCCAGCCGCAACCGGGTCGAAGTCGCCGGAATCGAGCGAGCTCTCGGGCGGGAACTGCACGACGAGCAGGCGCGTGCCATGCGGATCGGGCACGACCGACTGAATGCCGACCACCGGGTCCTTGCCGTCGTGTGGCAGGGGCGCCACGTCCTGCAGCGTCGCCCATGCCAGCGTAGTCTGGAAGCCGGGCACGGCTGCGTAGTCGTGCGTATTGGCGACGGGGCCATCGGAGACGATGACTGACTTGCCGTCTTTCTCGCCTGTCACGACGCGTCTTACCATGATGTTCTCCTGTTCGATTCGGGCTGTTTCATTGAACGATGACGACGTTGACGAAGCCGCCAGCGCGTTTTTCTGCTTCCGAGAGTGCTTCGTCGGCCTGATCGAGCGTGTAGCGGTGGTGTTCGAACACACCGAGATCGAGCGTGCCGGCCGCAGCCATCTTCGCCAGGTCCTGGCCTTCGGCAACCGAGAACCAGAGCGAGCCGATCACGCTGACCTGCGCGCACATCATCTCGTGCAGGTTCAGCGGTAGCGGGTCAGTCATTGCGCCAATTTCGACGAGCCGGCCACCACGCCTGAGTGCCGCCATGCTGTCGAGCGTGACCTGATGCGAGGCGCCCGGCGCGATCGCGTCGATGACCGCGTCGACGCCCACACCGTCTGTCTGCTCGCGGGCCCAGTCGGCCAGCGAGCCGGTGCCGTACGAAAACGTGCGGATACGCTGCGGATCGAGTGCACGCACACGGGCGAGCAGCGCTTCGTTGCGCGCGACGCACAGGATGCGAGTCGCGCCCATCGCGCGTGCGATCTGCACGGCGCCCAGACCCAGCGTGCCGCTTGCGCCCACGATCAGCACGGTCCGGCCCGCGCCGACGCCTGCCTTGCGCAGACCAGAATACGCGGTGCCGAGGTAGCCGAAACGCGCGGCCTGCTCGAAGCTCACTGCTTCAGGCAGCTTGACGAGGCCGTCGGCGGGCGCCGTTGCGAACTCGCTGAAACCGCCGTATGGGTATTGCCGGTACATCGCCTTCGATTGCGGGCCAAAGCCGAAGTAGCCCTGAAACGTGAAGGCCACGCAGTTGATCGACTGACCTGTCCGGCACGCGTCGCACGATCCGCACGAGCGGCCCGGATTGATATAGACACGATCGCCCGGCACGAGGCCGGTCACGGCGCTGCCCACCTCGGCAACCACGCCGGCCGCATCCAGCCCGTAGATAGCGGGCAGATCCGGCACGGTGAGGTAAGCACGCTCGCCGTAATTGCTCATTACGTTGCGCAGATTCGGCACGACGCCGGACGCCTTCACGTCGACGAGGACGTCGGTCGGCCGCAGCAGTTCAGGGCGCGGGATCGTGTCGAGCACGAAGCGACCGCCGGGTTCGTGTACACGCATCGCGCGCATGGTGGAGTGGTTGCTCATGGTGGTATCTCCTGTATGTATTTGGTGGGTCTTGACTGGCTTGCGCCAGTCGAGAAGCGCGGTGCCACAGCCTCGGTGTGTTGAGCGACGGGTTCCGCGTGGTCAGGTCATATCGTCAGAACACGTGCTGCAGACCGATGTCGACCGCCGTCTGCCGGCCGCCCGACGAGGGTCCCGGCACAAGCGAAATCCAGGCGGGACCGCCCGAGGCCTGCTGCAGCGCCAGCGCTGAGTAGATGCTCGTGCGTTTGGAGAGCGAATACAGGACCGACAACGTCTCCTGACTGGCCTTCTGGCCTTTCAAGACGTCGTTGCCTTTCATGTACTGGTAAGCGAGATTCGTGTGCAGGAACGGGGAGACCGTCCACGTCACGTCGGCCTCGTAGACACCGACACGCGCGCCGTTCTGCGTGTTCTGCGTGCTCGTGTACATCGCGGCGAGCTCGGTCGGCCCCACGACCCACGAAGCGGCCAGACCCATGTTGCGGATACCGTCGTTGCCGTTATTCAACTCGGGATACTTGATGTATGTGTACGCGCCATTCAGCGCGACGGCGCCGATGTGATAGTTCAGGCCGAAGCTCTGCCCGCTATCCTGACCGAACGAACCAGCCTGTCCACCGAAGCTGTACTGCGCGCCCATCGAGAGGCCGCCGACTGTCGGGCTCATGTACTTGACCGAGTTCGCGATCGGAGCGCCGAGCGTGCGGTCGAAGTCGAACGAACCGTTGCCCGGTGGCCCTGGAATATTCAGGCCCGAAAACGAGCCTTGCCGCAGCCCTAGAGAATTGACGAACGGGAAGGCCGGGCCCCAGTGATCGACCACGAGCGAATAGAACATGAAGTCGATCTGATTGCCGGCGGTCAGCGTGCCCCAACGGTCGTCACGCAATCCCACATAGGTTTCGTGCCCGAACAGCCCGTTGGTGGATTCGCCGTTGTTCAGGCTGAACATGCCTTCGAGCTTGAATATAGCCTTCAGGCCATTGCCGAGATCTTCGGTTCCGCGAAAGCCGAACAAATTCGGCGCCATCGTGTCGGGGTCGGCCAGCCAGTTACTGTGACCGCCCACGTTCGACACATACATCACGCCCGTATCGATGATCCCGTAGATTTCGACGCTGCTTTGCGCATGGGCGTTAGCGGCCAGCGCGATGCCGATCAGTAGTGCAGACTTCTTTATTTTCACCGGGTTCTCCTCTTCCTTTCGTCAATAGCCTTTGCTGCGCCCGCTGACCGGGCGAGTTGCCAGGCGGCGGCTTTTCAGCACACGTTTCGTGTTGTTTCTTTTTCCCTGCGCGTCGCTCTGCTCGGGTACCGGGTTCTCGTCCGGGACGCATTCTGGGCGGGAGCATCGCTAGGGACAACCCTCGGAAGATCGCCCACAGCGGCACCCGCCTCCAACCAGCACATCGCCCGCTCAGCGCCTTCCCACGGGCGTTCGCCGATTTCCATCGCGTTATGTTCAATCGATTTACGATCAACGAACGACTGAAGATTGATTGAAAATAAATTGACTGTCAATTTATGTTTCCGTAGTCTTCACTCACAGCATCGGATGAGACGCGCACGGCGAAGCGCATCGAGCCGCGACAAGCTGTACAGAAATCAGCGCTCGTGAGCAGTCACGAGACGCGCCCCAGCCCACACATCAGGAGCACTCCATGAGCGACACGCCCATCGTCCGCCGGCGCAGCACCGGTCAGCGACTCAACGAGATCAGCGATGCCCGCGTCAACGACGCGAAAGTCCAGAGCCAGTACCAGCCGTACAAGGACGCGGCATGGGGCTTTATCAACCACTGGTATCCGGCGCTCTTCAGCCATGAATTGCCGGAAGATGCCGTAGAAGGCATCCAGATCTGCGGGGTTCAGATCGTGTTGCGCCGCGTGAAGGGCAAGCTCTACGCGCTGAAGGACCAGTGCATTCACCGCGGCGTGCGGCTCTCCGCCAAGCCGATGTGTCTTACCGAGGACACGATCAGCTGCTGGTACCACGGGTTCACGTTCGACCTGGAAAGCGGCAAGCTCGCGACCATCGCCGGCAATCCGGACGACAAGCTGATCGGCACGACAGGTATCACGACCTATCCGGTCGAGGAAGTCGCGGGCATGATCTTTGTCTTCGTGCGCGAAGACGACTATCCGGATGAAGACGTGCCACCGCTCGCGCACGACCTGCCCATCCGCTTCCCGGAGAACGACGAACGCTTCCCGCATCCGCTGTGGCCGTCCGCGCCGAGCCTGCTGGACAAGGACGTCGTCGCGTACGGCATGCACCGCACGGGTTTCGCGAACTGGCGCATTGCCTGCGAAAACGGCTTCGATAACGCGCACATCCTCGTGCACAAGGACAACGCGATCATTCACGCGAAGGACTGGGTGCTGCCGCTTGGCATCGTGCCGACCGCGGACGACTGCATCGCGCCGGTCGAAGACGAGAACGGTCCCAAGGGCCTCGTGCAATGGCTCTTCACGGAGAAGTGGAACCCCGTCCTCGAGAACGAGAGAGTCGACCTCAAGGTCGAGAACGTCAATGCCCGCCCGTACCGCACCTCCGTGTTCATGCCTGGCGTGCTGATGGTCGAGAACTGGCCGGAAGAGCATGTCGTCCAGTTCGAATGGTATGTGCCGATCACTGACGACACCTACGAGTACTGGGAAATCCTCGCGCGCGTGTGCCCGACCGACAAGGAGCGCAAGGACTTCAAGTATCGCTACGACTATCTGTTCAAGCCGCTGTGCCTGCATGGCTTCAACAACTGCGACCTGTACGCACGCGAAGCGATGCAGGATTTTTATGCCGATGGCACCGGCTGGGACAACGAACAACTCGTTGCAACCGACGTATCGCCGATCACCTGGCGCAAGATTGCTTCGCGCTGGAATCGTGGCATCGCCAAGCCAGGCAATGGTATCGACGGCACCATCAAGGCGTCGAGCATCCGCATGAAGCGAACCGCAGACGGTAAACGTCCTTCGTACTTCGTCGAGAAGATCGAAGAGGATCATTAATCACAGCAGTACTGAAGGTATCCGTATGTCTTCCGTTAAAAACGTCACATTGAGCTTTCGCGACGGGAAAGCGACATCGGTTGCCGTGCAGCAGGGCGAGAGCGTGCTGGACGCTGCTCTCGCCGCAGGTATCCCGGTCATCCACCAGTGCCGGTCGGGATCCTGTTCGAGCTGTATGGCGAAGCTTGTCGAGGGCCGCGCCGGCATGCGCGCGGGTGCCAGCTCGACGCTTCTGCGCAGCGAATACGAGGCCGGCGACCGGCTGCTGTGCCTGACCGAACCTGAAACCAACTGCACGTTCACGCTGAACTATGCGAGCGATGCGGCCGACGTGCAGGCGGTCAAGGCGCACGCATTCGTCGACAGCGTCGAGAAAGTGGCGTCGAACGTCGTGCGCCTGCGGCTCGAACTGGCCGAAGGCGCGTGGCTCGACTTCAAGCCGGGGCAGTTCATTCAGGTACGCGTGCCGGGGACGAATGTCACGCGCAGCTATTCGCCCGCCAGCACGGCGGCCGATTTGCCGAAGCTCGAACTACTGATTCGTGTGCTTGAAGATGGCGTGATGTCGAAGTGGCTGGAGCAGGAGGCGAAACCCGATGACGTTCTCGAAATCGAAGGCCCGTTCGGCAGTTTCTTCCTGCGTGAGAAGGTGCCTGCGCCGCACATCATGGTGGCGGGCGGGACCGGCCTCGCACCCATCCTGTCGATGATCGACGCCCTGCGTCGCCAGCCCGGACGCAAGCCGCCGATCCTGCTGAGCTTTGGCTGTGCAACGCCCGAGCAGCTTTTCTGCCTCGACGATCTGGAGCTGCGTCGGCAATGGCTGCCGAATCTCAAAACGCGCATCTCGGTAGACCACCACGCGAGCGGCGAACTACTCGCCGGCAATCCCGTCGATGCGATCGGCGAGGCCGACGTGACGCACGAAAGCGCCGTCGCCTATCTGTGCGGTCCGCCGCGCATGATCGAGGCGGCCACGACAAAGCTCGTGAATCTCGGCCTGCGCCCGGAAAACATCTACGCCGAACAGTTCGCGCCGTCGAACTGACCACGTATCGCAACGCAATCTGGAGGTATCCATCGTGGTCAGCACCACGTCACTGCCCTTTTCTTCCGAGCAACAGGCCTGGTACGACCGGGCCTGCGCAAAGCTCGACGCGCGGCGGCTGCAACAGCTGCTGTTCAAACTCACGGACATTCACAGCCCGACCGGCGCCGCGCGCGACGCGAGCCAGTTCATGGTCGGGCATCTGGCGAGCGTCGGCCTGAGCGCAAGCTATCGACCCATGAACGAGCGCACCGGCAACGTCGTCGCCGAGAAACGCGGCAGCGGCGGCGGTGCCGCGCTGATGCTCTACGCGCCCATCGACACCCATCTCGAGGGCGACGAAAGCGACGACCCGTGGATCGGTCCGCCCGATTTCGCGGACCTCAAGCCGCGCGCACGTATGGAAGGTGACTGGGTCTACGGCCTTGGCGCGTCGAACCCCAAAGGGATGATCGCCACGCTGACTGAAGTCGCGACCGCTCTGATCGAGGCCGACGTGCCGCTGGTCGGCGACCTGATCGTCGCGATGGCGGATGGCGGCATGCCCGTCGATCTCGCCGCGCGCGACCACGCGGGCATGTCCGCAGGCGTCACGCACCTGTTGAGCCGAGGCGTAGCGCCCGACTTCGCGATCGTGATGAAGCCCTGGAACTGGGTCTATCACGAAGAACCCGGCATGGGTTGGTTCAAGCTGAAGGTCAAGGGCACACTCGGTTACGCGGGCGTGCCGCGCGACACGCCGGGCTTTCGCAGCTCGGTCGTGCCGGCCGCGCACGTGATACTCGAACTCGAGCAATGGCTGATCGAGTACGCCGAGCGCAATACGTCCGGCGCGGTCAAGCCGCACGGCTGGATCTCGGGCGTGCGGGCGGGCTGGCCTGAGCGGCCGGCGTTTCCTTCGGCCGTCACCGAGATTTTCTTCGACGTGCGCATCAATCCCCGTACCTCACCGGGCGAAGTGAAGGCGCAGTTCGCCGCATTCGTCGCGGCACTACGGGAGCGTCATCCCGATTTCGATCTCGACTGGGAAATGTATGGCTCCGTGCCCGGCGGCACGACGTCCCCGTCGAACTGGATCGTGCAGTCCGCGCGGCGCGGCTGGGAGCATATCGAGCAGCGTGCGCATCCGACGCCCGACCTGCTCGGCGGCCAGACCGACGGTGCCGCGCTGCGCCGCTTCGGCATTCCGACCGCACGCATCGGCTGGCCATGGCCCGCCGAAGGCTCGCCGGTGCCGGTGGCCGAGGGGCTGGGCGGCATGGGCGCGACCTACATTCCCGACCTGATGCCTTGCGCGCACAAGATCATGTACGCCGTGATCGATACGCTCACGCGGCAGCGCGCAGAGCTCGGACTTTGAGTACGGAGGCAGATTGACCATGTCCCATTCCGGACTGCACTACATGGAGGTGCGCGAGTTGGCGCGCCTGATCGCCACGCGCGAGATCTCCCCCGTGGAAGTCACGACCGCGATGCTAGAACGCATCGAGCGGCTCGACCCCACGCTGCACAGCTACGCGCTCGTAATGCGTGACGAGGCGCTCGCATCCGCGCGCGAAGCCGAACGAAAAGTGCTGAATGGTGAGGCGCTCGGGCCGCTGCACGGCGTACCGCTGGCGGTGAAGGACCTGTACTGGTGCGCGGGTTCGCCGACTGCCGCCGGCACGATCATTCGTCGCAACTTCGTGCCGACCGAAGACGCGACCGCCGTCAAGCGGCTGCGCGATGCCGGCGCGATCGTGCTCGGCAAACTTCAGCTCACGGAGGGCGCATTCGCAACGCATCACCCCGAGATCGCCGAGCCGGTCAATCCGTGGCATCCGGGGCACTGGGCGGGCGCGTCGTCGAGTGGCTCCGGCGTCGCGACGGCGGCGGGGCTATGCTACGCGTCGCTCGGTACCGATACGGGCGGCTCGATCCGTTTTCCCTCTGCAGCCAACGGTCTCACCGGCATCAAGCCGACGTGGGGACGGGTGAGCCGTCACGGTGTGTTCGCACTCGGCGCCAGTCTCGATCATCCGGGCCCCATGGCGCGCAGTGCAGCTGATGCCTCGCTGCTGCTTGGTGCGATTGCCGGGCACGATCCACTCGACCCAACCTCGTTGCCCGAGGCCAGATTCGTGTTGCCGGACGACGCGCACGATCTGGGCGGACTGCGAATCGGCATCGATGCCGAGTGGAACAGCAATGGCACCGACGACGTCATCGTGCACGCGCTTGCGCGGGTTGTGGAAGTGGTGAAGTCGCTCGGCGCTCAGGTGGAAGAAGTGCGCGTTCCCGATGTGCGCACGGTCGTCGACGAGTGGCAGGTCAACTGTGGTGTGGAAGTGGCGGTGGCCCATGCCGACACCTATCCGCGGCTCGCGGCGCACTATGGGCCAGCGCTTACGCGCCTGATCAAGATTGGTCGCGAAACCAGTGGGATGGCGTATCAGCAGGTCCTGTTGAACCGTGCCGCGCTACGCGGAAAGATCAACCGGCTCATGAGCGGGATCGATCTGCTGATCGTGCCGATGCAGCCGTTCGCCGCGCCCACACATGAACAGCTTGGCGCGCTCGCGCAGGACCCGGAACTCAATGCGCGCCTGATCCAGTTCACGGCACCGTTCAACTCCACCGGCCATCCCGCGATCGCACTGCCATGCGGGCTCACGCAGGGCGGCCTGCCAATTGGCTTCCAGTTCGTTGCGGCTCATGGCGCCGAAGCCCTGCTGTGCCGCGCCGGCATGGCGTACCAGAAGGCTAGCGACTGGCACAGGTTGCATCCGGCGCTGTGACTTGCGCGGCCGCGGTCGCCGGTTAAGCGGACTTGCGCGAAGCCTTCGGCTTCGGCGGCGGCTCGTCGGTTTGGGGCGTGATGGTCGCCGAATCGCGAGCCGCTTCCTCGTAAATGCCGGTCAGGAGAGACATGAAGCGCGCGCCGCGCTCGAACTTCTCGTCGACGTCGCTGATCTCCTCGAAACGCTTGACCAAAATCTCCTGCCGGACCTTGTTGTATTCGTCGGTCAGCTTGACGCCAAGCTCGCTCGCCGTATACGAGTAGGTCTTGCTGTTCTTGTCCTTGAGCTTTTCGATCAGGCCGGCCGATTCCAGCTTGCGCAAGCTGTATTGAATGTTCGGGATGTCATCCCGATTCATCAGCCGCGCGATGGTCGCGCTGTTCTTCGGACGATCCTGCATGCGGATCACGTGCAGGATCACATGCTCCTGATACTTGATATCAACGTCGGCCGCGATCGTGATCATGCCCGTGGTCAGCACAAAACGCGAAAACGACTCGTAAAAGCGGATCAACGCCCACTCGAACTCCGTAGCCTTGTACTCCGTGTCCGATTTGGCCAGGTGCCAGCCGCGGTAAAACTTGGGTTCCATACTTCGCTCAACCTTCCATGGTTTCAACAGCCAGTGCCGCCCGGCAAGGCTGGGAACGCTCCAATACGCGTCAATGTGCTGCGTGCGGCTCCGACAGCGGGCCACGGCCTAACTGCCCGCCACCAGACGCGAAAGATTGGCTGTCGATCTTTTATCAACTACCAATTGGTTTTGAAGCGATAGTATACCAACCCTCGGTTCGGCACCCCGGAGCGTCTGTCGTTACGCGCCTGCATGGGGGGACTCACTGGAGCGGGCAGTTTCGCTGAATCATCGACGAACTCCGCCCAGTGCAAGTGACCACTCTATCCGGCGGCCATCGCAATGGGCGATGTCCAAAAAGGCAGCTCCGGGTCGCAAATACTCGTTCGCTTTCCGCGGGACGAGTCATTCGCGACCACCGACCTGTGGATGACAGGAAAGCGCCCCATACCCGTCTGACCGGCACCCATGCTCGAATGTCGGCTCAGGCCGAATCGTGCGCGTAGCTTGTTCGGCAGGTTTCGGAGTCTTCCTGCCGATGCGGTTGCAAGGGCGAGCCAGGCGCACATGCTCCGGAAAAGCGCTCTAAAGAATACTGTCCAACGCCTTGGCGAGCCTGGCGACCGCGCCTTCGACGTCATGCAGTTTGTCCAGGCCGAACAATCCGATGCGGAAGGTCTTGAAATCCTCAGGCTCGTCGCATTGAAGAGGAACGCCTGGCGCGATCTGCAAGCCGGCGTCGGCGAATTTCTTCCCTGATCGTATGCCGTCGTCGTCCGTGTAGCTGACCACCACGCCCGGAGCCTGAAAACCTTCGGCCGCCACGCTTTTGAAACCTGCGCCAGTCAACAGTAAGCGAATGCGCTTGCCGAGTTCAATCTGCTCCGCTCTCACTTTGTCGAAGCCGTATGCCTCGGTTTCCTTCATGACGTCGCGCAGCGTCGCGAGACTGTCCGTGGGCATCGTGGCGTGGTACGCGGATCCACCGTGCTCGTAGGCTTCCATGATCTGCAGCCATTTGCGAAGATCACAGGCGAAACTAGTGCTGGTTGTTACGTCGATTCTTTCGCGGGCGAGAGGGCTGAGCATAACCAATGCGCAGCAGGGTGGCGCGCTCCATCCTTTTTGCGGTGCGCTGATCAGGACATCGATGCCGCTGGCCTGCATGTCGACCCAGATCGTACCGGAGGCGATGCAATCCAGTACAAACATGCCGCCGACCGCATGAACAGCGTCGGACACCGCGCGCAAATAGGCATCAGGCAGCATCGTCCCGGACGCGGTTTCGACATGCGGCGCGAAGACCAGATCCGGCTTGTTTTCCCTGATCGCAGCGACCACTTCTTCGATCGGAGCAGGTGCATATGCGGCCTGCCTTCCTTGTCCGACCGGACGCGCCTTCAACACCATCGATTCAGACGGAATTTTGCCCATGTCGAAAATCTGCGACCAGCGGAAACTGAACCAGCCATTGCGGATGACCAGACACTTCCTGTTGGTCGCGAACTGCCGGGCAACAGCTTCCATGCCGAAAGTCCCGCTGCCCGGGACGATAACGGCCGACTTCGCGTTGTAGACTTTTTTCAGGGCGTCGGAAATATCGCGCATGACTCCTTGGAAGAGCTGCGACATGTGATTGATCGATCGGTCGGTGTAGACGACCGAATATTCGAGGAGTCCCTCGCGGTCGACATCGGGAAGTAAACCTGGCACGTTCGCCTCCGGTAATAGACGAATAAAAGAATCGAAAATAGATTCTAACGAAAGCCACCTGCAACGGCATCGGCCGAGATGCCCCCGTTACCCATCCGGCAACTTTCGGCGCGGACCAGCCGTCGAGTCACGCCGGTTTGGAATGCTCTAGTCGCAACAATCGGCACGATTGCGAACCTTGGCCGGAGCGTGGTTTCAAAATGGAACTCCCATCTTTCTTGTGGGAGTATGTCATGAAGACCGAACAATCCCGTCAGGCGTGGAACAAGGGCAAGCTGGTCGGCCAGAAGCCACCGCTCAGGCCCAAAGACGTTTGGGCCATCCGGATCCACCTTCAGAACGCTCATGCTGTCCGCGATCTTGCCTTGTTCAACCTCGCAATCGACAGCAAACTGCGCGGCTGTGACCTCGTCAGTCTGCGGGTTCGCGATGTCACCCACGTCAATCAGGTCTTGCAGCGGGCGCAGGTCGTTCAGCGAAAGACGCAGCGTCCCGTTCAATTTGAGCTGACTGAGCCGACCCGGTCTGCAGTCCGCGCGTGGCTTGAGAAGGCCGCCCTGAGGCTGGAGCAGTACCTTTTCCCAAGTCGACTATCCGCGTCCCCACATCTTTCAACCCGGCAATATGCCAGGATGATACGGCGATGGGCGGGCGCAGCTGGACTTGATCCGACCGTCTACGGCACACATTCGATGCGCCGTACGAAGGCAACCCTGATTTACAAACGCACGAAGAACCTCAGAGCCGTCCAGTTGCTGCTCGGCCATAGCAAGATTGAAAGCACAATCAGGTACCGTGGCATCGAAGTAGATGACGCGCTTGAGATTTCGGAACAGACTGAACTCTAGGGCATCGGTGCTGGCCGCACGAATCGATGTTGACGGCGGGGTTCGTGCGACCGCTTTCCGTCGCGGCTCTCTTCGGGCGAGGCGGGCAAGTTATCGCCGCTCGCCCATCCTTCGAAGCCGTCACTCGAATGACTGGAGCGCATCGGAGAACCGCCCGATAACTGTCTGGTACAGTTCGGCCTTTGCCGACGCTGGGGCGGTCTGGGCTGTGCGTCAGCAATGTGGCGGATTGCTGTCGGTGGCGGCATCGAGCAACCCGACGGCAGCTTCCTGCATCAGCGAACTCACACTCCCGACCCCTAGCTGCCATCAGGGTCCCGATTATCAAAATGACCGCTTTCGAGCTGACAGCCGCCAAACTACCTTCGCCTGACTTTCAGACTGCGCACTGCGCCTTGCATCCAATGATTCGCAGCAACGTTTTCCCGAATTGCATGATGCAGACGCCGGCCAGAATCAGCACGACGGACAGGTAGTCGATCGTCGTAGTCGGTTCCCCAATGATCACGGCGCTGATTACAAACGCAACGACCGGAGGAATGTAGGTCACGCTGGATGCCGCAAGCGCACCGAGATGTTCGAGATGTTCGACGACGTAGTAGTACGCCAGATAGGCGATACCCGTGCCAAGCAGACCAAGGCCGACGATTAGCCCGATGGCGGCCTGCGGATGTGTCGTCAAAGCGCCAATCCCATCGAAGGGCGTGAATGCCGCGAGATACGTCGCAGCGAAGCCGACCTGATACGTCGTCAGCGCGACGCCTGGGATTTTCAATGGCGTCAGGAATTTGCGCGCGTAGATGAATGACATGCCCATGCTGCACGACCCTCCGAGCATCCAGACCACCCCCGTCATGTCCTCAGGCTGCTCGGTCTGCAACCGCATCAAAGCGAAACCTTCAGGCTTTCGGCCGATCAATTTTTCATCGGGAAGACTGGGACGGCTATGAGTCGAGTGAACGCATTGTCTTTTCGGATCGCGACACCGAAGAGCAAACTCAGGAAACCCTGGAGAGGCTCATCGCGGCGATTTTCAGCCCGATAGAGATAGCCGACCAGTGGACGAAGCCGGAAGGCCACGTGCCAGAGGGCGACCGCCAAAGGCGTTTGGATGACCGTTACCCGAAACCGAAGCCATTCAAGCTCAACAATGAGCAGTTCCTGAAACGCGCATACGCCAGTGCCAGGTCCACCCACCAGAACGATGTTGTGCGCCGAGTCGATGAACTCACACTCGTACAACTGGCGCACCAGCGCTTCGTTGGCGTCGCTGCAACTGAAGTCGAAGCCGCCGATGTCGCGATACGCCGGGAAGCGTGCCGCCTTCATCTGGTACGCGAGTGAACGCACTTCGCGCTCTGCGATTTCCGCCTTGAGCAACCCGGCAAGCACCAGCGAAGCCGACTTGTAGGCCGGCGAGTCCTGCGCGGCGAGCTCGCCTAACGCCTGTGCCATACCGCCCCCTGCCTCACACTAGATGTCGCCTCTGAATTTTCTTGATTTGAACAACTCAGAGGTGCAGGTTGAATGCCAAACAGACGTATTCTGTCGAATTCAGGGAGCAGGCGCTGGCAAAGGTCCTGCAACGAGGCAACCGGTCCGTAGGAACGGTTGCCTCGGAACTGAACATGAACGTATTAACCTTGAGGAAGTGGATCCGCGTGTCTAACGCCGCAAACCGCAACCAGGGGCCAATCGATGCACGGCGCCCGGAAGACTGGTCTTTGGAAGAGCGCCTGCTGGCCTTGCAGCAGAGCCATGGACTGAGCGACGAGGCGCTGAACGTGTGGTGCCGCGAACGGGGCGTGTTTGCCCATCATCTGGACCAGTGGCGCGCCCAGTTCTGCTCGGCCAGCACCGCGAGCATCGCACGTGCAAACGCTCCAGAGATGCGCGAGCTGAAACAGGCCAACGCGCAACTGCAGCGCGAACTCAAACGCAAGGAAAAGGCTTTAGCGGAGGCCGCTGCGTTGCTGGTACTTTCAAAAAAGTATCAGGCGCTGTTCGGGGACGAGGACGAATGACCTCCCTTGAAGAGCGCGCGACATTGCGGGAGCTGATCGGTGAGGCGACTACAGCCGGGGCTCGTCAGGCACGCGCATGTGCCATGCTGGGGTTAAGCCCGCGCACCGTGCAGCGCTGGCAAGGCGGCGGTCCTGACGCGGTGGATGGGCGCACCTTGCGCCGCCATGAACCCGCCCACAAGCTGTCTGCAGAGGAACGCGCCGAACTGCTGGCGGTGGCCAACTCAGCCGAAGTCGCTCATCTGCCACCGAGCCAGATCGTGCCACGCCTGGCCGACCAGCAACGCTACATCGCGTCGGAATCGACGTTTTACCGGGTACTGCGCGAAGAGAAACAGCTCGCCCACCGGCGCAGTGAACGACCGGCCCGCGCCTGCAGCAAGCCACGCGCGGTATGTGCCGATGCACCCAATCAGCTGTTCAGCTGGGACATTACCTACTTGCCGACGACGGTTCGTGGGCAGTATTTCTATCTCTATCTGTTCATGGACGTGTTCAGTCGGATGGTCGTCGGCTGGCAGGTCTATGCCGAAGAGAGCAGCACCCAGGCCAGCGAGCTCCTGAAGGACCTGTGTGCGCGTGAAGCGATCAAACCGGGTCAGGTGATCCTGCATTCGGATAACGGCGGCCCGATGAAGGGCGCCACGATGCTCGCCACTCTGCAGGCTCTGGGTGTCATACCGTCATTGAGTCGACCGGGCGTGAGCAACGACAACCCGTTCTCGGAGTCGTTGTTCAAAACACTGAAGTATCGGCCAGCCTATCCTCTGCAGGCGTTCGACACTCTATTTGCCGCGCGCGCCTGGGTCACCGGGTTGGTGCGCTGGTATAACCACGAACATCGTCACAGCGCGATCCGCTTCGTCACGCCGGCCCAGCGGCACGCCAACCTCGACCAGCAGATTCTGGATCGTCGCGCGACGCTCTACGAAGCAGCAAAGCAGCGCAACCCGCTACGTTGGAAAGGCCCCACGAGAAACTGGAAGCGCGTACACACGGTCCATCTGAATCCCGATCAGACAGATAAATTCGAACCCATCAAACGCGACCACCGACAGGAGCAAAAAGCCGCCTGAATTTAATCGTTGAGGCGACATCTAGCTTGAAATTTACCGTACCGTGCAGCTTGAGTGACTTGAGCATCTGCATCATGACGTCAGGCTGCATGATCGTCCTCCCGATTCCTCAGGCGGTCGTAGCGGCCCACGTTGGCCTGTGGCTCAACCTTCAGCGCGAAGGCCTGGGGCGTCTGCAGCGGCGGCACAGGCGGGCTGTCGAGCAGCCGGCTCAGGATGTTCAGCACCGTCTGCTTGTTCGGTGCGCCGGCCTCGAACGCCAGCTCGACTGCAGTGAGCACCATCTGTTCGTCGTGCAACAGGACCAGCGCCAGAATCTCCACCATCTCCCGGTCGCCGCCGGGGCGCTTCAGCAGCACGCCCTGCAGCTTGCGGAAGCCAGCTGGAAACTCGGCGAAGGGTGCACCGTTGCGAAGCGCTCCAGGTTTGCGCTGCAGGACTGCCAGGTAGTGACGCCAGTCGTAAATGGTTTCGCCGTGGTCATGGCTGCGGTTGATGCAGCGCTCGTGCTCGGCAATCACCTGGCCTTCGGCGACGAACACGAGTCTGGCTGCGTAGACGCGCAGACTGATGGGCCGGTTGGCGAACGACGCCGGCACGCTGTAGCGGTTGCGCTCGAAGTTCAAAAGGCAGGTCGGCGAGACGCGTTTGGTGTGTTCAACGAAACCATCGAACGGCTGGCCGACCGGCATCAGGTGTGGCCGCTCGGCCGACCACGCATCCCAGATCGTCGTGTCCTGCTCTGGATGCCGCGTCTGCTGCCACAGCAGCACGCACTGGTCGGCCAGCCAGTCGTTCAGCGCGGCCAGCGAGCCGAACGTCGGCACCTTCTGCCAGAGCCGGTGGCGGCTGTCCTGGACGTTCTTCTCGATCTGCCCCTTCTCCCAGCCGGAGGCGACGTTGCAGAACTCGGCGTCAAACAGGTAGTGGCTCACCATCGCGCTGAAGCGCGCGTTGACCTCGCGCACCTTGCCAGGACGCACCCTGTCGACGGCGGTCTTCATGTTGTCGTAGATGCCGCGGCGAGGAATGCCGCCCCACGCAACGAACGCGTGATGATGCGCGTCGAACAGCATCTCGTGGGTCTGCAGCAGGTAGGCGCGCAGGAAGAAGGCCCGGCTGTGGCTGAGCTTGAGTTGCGCAACCTGTAGCTTGGTGCGCTCGCCGTCGATGACGGCCCAGTCCTCGCTCCAGTCGAACTGGAACGCTTCGCCAGCGGCAAACCGCAGCGGAACAAACGTCCCGCGCCCGGTCGTCCTTGCCTGCTCGTGCTGTTCCTGTCGCCAGTGCCGGGCAAACGCCGCGACACGGTCATAGGAGCCAGTAAAGCCCAGCACGCAGAGGTCCGCGTGAATCTGCTTGAGGGTTCTGCGCTGTTTGCGGGGCCGGGTCGCCTCGGTCTTCAGCCAGCCAGCAAGCTTCGCAGCAAACCCGTCGAGCTTGCTGGGGCTGTGGCGTTCGGGATAGGCGGGCAGTACGGTGCCGGCCCGTATGTAACGCCTGACCGTGTTTCTGGACACGCCCAGCCGTTTGGCAATCTCGCGCAACGAGACATGATCGCGAAAGTCCCAGCGTCGGATGATGCTCAATATAGCCACGTCGATCACTCCGTTCCCCCGCCCGTTGCCGAGCAGGTCAGTGTTCTACGTGGGTCAATATTCGATGCAAATTACTGCGTAGGGTGGGTCAGGATTCCGTGCAAATCAACACTGGGACGGCTATGAGTCGAGTGAACGCATTGTCTTTTCGGATCGCGACACCGAAGAGCAAACTCAGGAAACCCTGGAGAGGCTCATCGCGGCGATTTTCAGCCCGATAGAGATAGCCGACCAGTGGACGAAGCCGGAAGGCCACGTGCCAGAGGGCGACCGCCAAAGGCGTTTGGATGACCGTTACCCGAAACCGAAGCCATTCAAGCTCAACAATGAGCAGTTCCTGAAACGCGCATACGCCAGTCGCCCGGTCGAACCGGAGGGACGGTATCCGCGCCAGTGCGGCAGGTTCTGCCGGCGCCGCAGCGTTGGGCGGCGCGGATCGACGAGCTGCTTCGCGATCGCAAGCGGCGCGCCGGGCGTGTCGCTTGCCCTGGCCGGATGACGCTATCAGTACGACTTGTAGGGCAGGAATTTGCCGCTGAGCACCACCTGGACCCGGTCGCCATTCGCATTCGGCTCGCGCTGGATATCCATCGAAAAGTCGATCGCGCTCATGATGCCGTCGCCGAACTCCTCGTGGATCAACTCCTTGATCGTGGTGCCGTACACATTGACGATCTCGTACCAGCGATAGATCAGCGGGTCGGTCGGCACCGCAGTCGGCAGCGAACCTTTGTACGGGACGATTTGCAGCCACGCGGTTTCTTCGTCGGTCAGATCGAACAACTCGCGGGCGACGCCGGCCTGTTTCGCATCGAGCGTCATCTGACCGAGCAGCGCGGCGGTCGTCCACTCCTTGCTCTTGCCGATCTTCGCGGCGATCTCGGCCCACGTCAGCTTGCCGGCAACCTTCGCGGCGACGATTTTCTTCGTGACGTCATTTCGATCCATGATTGAGTTCCTTTTGAAGAGCCCGGCAATAGGGTTGAGAGAGGTGCAGTGATAGTGATAGTAATAATAATCTTGGTTGAGATAACAGGAGTGGCCGTCCGGCGTCGCGCTCACTAGATTCGCTGAATCACGCCGAGTTGCGCGCCCACGACTGGCGCGCTGGGATAAACACCGGAGTCCATACGCGGTATCCACCCGGAGCCGGGATCGCTTTCTTCGACGCTGGTGTCCAGCACGCCATTCAGCAACGCCAAGCCGGCGCTCGCATCCGATTCCGCAACTGCAGATAACGCTCGGCGGTTCTCGGCCCATATCATTTCGTCCCGAACCGGTTTGCGCGAACATCCAGCCGGCATCGGGCTTTTCGCCGGTGTCATTGCCAGAGCGCAGTACCTTCGGTCTATCAACCGCCCCTTACCAGGACCTCCTTCTCCCCTCCCGCTCCCCCTTTCCCTCTCGCTTATCCACCTCACGCTCGCGCCCGAAGCGACTTAACGAACAATGTCCGACTTTTCCTAAGCGGGCTGTGACACTTCATATTTGCGGCGTTGTCGACGGCGTCAAGTCTGGACTGCAGGACTTTCTGCCGCGCCCTATAATCCTCAAGCTTTTCACTGTCCCTAACGAGCCGAGGCCATTCAATGACCCAGATGTCCCGGCGACAATTCCTGAAGGTCTCCGCACTACGCTCGCCGGACCGAGTCGTCGGCTGGAGCGGAAGTTCGGCGCCGTGCCTGCGCGAGCAGCGGCAACGCCTATTCTGAATGTTTTGCCACCCTTCGATCGGCTCCAGAGCACCGACGCGGCACGATGCGGGCTGGCTCAAGCGCACGGGGGGTGCAACATGGGGGCCAAGGCGGTACACCGCAATCGCGCCAGGCTAGGTTTGGCGTATCAGGCACGCTTTCAAGAAGGAGTCCATCGTGATGCAAGCCAGCGAAATCCAGAAGCGTTTCACGCACCTACAGCAATCCATCGAGCAGGCTTCGCAAACCTGTCGTACCGACGCCACCCTCCCCAAGGACCTCGTCGAGTGCGTTGATGAGCTAGATCAACAATCCGCGTCGGCAAAGAAAGTGACGACTTCGAACGATCAGGATCGCACGCGCCATTGGGTGGACGATCTTGAGCGGATCGGCGACAGCGCAGAAAAAGCGTGCGAACGGGCTGCGAATGTCAATGCCGGGACCAAGAAAGCAGTCAGTTCGGTTCACGCCGAACTGAGCGATCTAAAGAAACAGCTACATTAATCTCATTCACATCATGTGAGCGGTCGCCGCGTGCGTGAGCGACCTGCGGCGGGGACATTCGCGCTGATCCGCTCCGCCGCCCTCGATCGATATTACAAGCAGATCTTCCCCGCTTCGAACACGATGTCGGTCGCGACGTTCGACTGGCGGAGCAGGAATGCCTTACTGCGTATAGGACTTCAACGCCTGATGCCCTCGAGTGGCGCCACACAGACTGAGCGTTCGGTGCTGGAATGGCCGTTGCCAAGCCGGATCTTGAGGCGGGTGCCGCGCCTCACAGCGATCTAGCGCTTCTGTCTGAGCAAGTCAAATTGGCGCTGTTGTCTCAGCGAATTCAGTTCGCGCTGCTGCCTCAGCAAATCCAGGTCGCGCTGTTGTTTCAGTAATTGGAGTTGTTCGTTCTGGAGTTCGATCTGTTGCTTCCGCGCTTCCAATTGCGCTCTATAGGCCCCCATGCTTTGGTCAGCCAGCGCTTCCTGCGGGTAAGTCTGCGCGTAGGTGATGGAACAGCCAGCCGCCAATGTCGCAGCAACGATAAGTGCTTTCATGATGCCCCTCGCACGGATGCTCCTTTGAAATGTCTTAGGCCAGAAAGGCCGGACATCGGCGGGACCGACGTGGCTATCGGCGTCGTGCCTGGATCGGTGATTGCGTATGTTGAGCGAGCGGCGTGCGTGGCAACGAGAGGCCGGGATCGACCCGTTGCCGCCATTCGAATTTGCGCAAAGCTGCCGTTCAGTTACCCATACTAAAACCCACGCATCAGATCGACGTTGGTTCGACTCATCGAGGCGCGACGACCACGCGCAACGTGCCGACGCTTGGAGCATGCGGACCGGCTGCGCTCGAGGAAACTGCACCCAGACCACGAAGTACAGCCGAGGCCAGAACCGTGAACGGAGTGTGGGCCCAACCCGCTTGCCTCATTGCCTGCATCTCCATAGCCTGCAATTCGGCTTCGGTCATCGACGCCGTGACGATCGTCACGCCCGACGGCTGACCATCCACGGACATCGCGATGGGGTCCGTGTTGGACCTTGGGACCGGGATCGGCGCCAGGCCGGTTATCCTCCACCCGGCAGCCTCAAGCGCTCTCGCTATCTGCTGAGCCACGTCGAAGCATTCAGGGTCGTCCCGGAGGTACATAATTTCAACGGGTTCGGACGGTTGCCCTCGAAGCTCTTCTAGAAACGCGTCACGTTGGAGTTGCCGGTGACCCACCTGCCGGCGCAACTCCTCTAATTTGAGTTCGGCTTCGCTGCTTCGAGCGTGCGCTTCCGCGCTACGGGCGTTTGCCGCCGCGATTTGTGCCTGAGACTGGGCCTGCGTCACGTCCGATATCTTGTGACCGATGACGGCTGTGAACAGGCCGCCGAAAACCGCGACTCCGCCCGTTATCGCGGTCACCCAGAATCCGATCACGCACAGGCGATCCCAGACCTCGATCGAAAACCCCCAGAACCCCATAGAACCGCTCCCCGTACTCATTCTTCTCTCCGGTGGGTCACGGAACGCCGTCCAACGCTCTTCGGTCACTGCGGCAGCCATCGGCGTTCTTTCGTGCGATCGTAGCACGGTCGTGCGAGCGCGGAGACCGGCACAACGCTCCGCTTGCGACGGTGCAGAGCGCCGTCAGAACTGGACTTGAACCACGGGCATCTCAACGACCCCGAGCGGTCCTTCGATTTTCCCGGAAGCGGACCTTGAGTAAATGTGCAAAACCACAAGGCGCATCACATCAGGTTGGGAAGAACCGTTCACTCAGTTCCTCGCACACTCCGTCTAGACCGGGAAAGAGCGAGCCCGCAGTCACCCCCATCATTGCAAGCTCCTTCATCACCGTTTGCCGGCTCCTGACGGGAAGATCGATCGCATTCAGATAGTGATTCCCTGATTGATGCTCCACTCGGGCAATGTATTGCTCTACATCAACGACATTGGTCAGTCCAGAAAGTGCTTGTTGGGGTATTAGCCTCTGGTTCTCAACTGGCAGGAATTCCAACAGCGAGAAATGCGGCTGCGCCGGGGCTGTCATGGCAATCTGGCTGTAGTCGTTCCACCACTGCTGCCGGTCGAACTGGTGAATCCGGACCCGTTGTTCGGCCGCATCATCGATCGCGTCGGCATTCTTGATTTTGTGATATGCAAAGTACGCGGCGACAAACGGCGAGTACGACCAGTCGATCAGTGGTGTCGGGAAGCCGTGGTGTTGCGCCAAGTGCAGCATCGCCCCGTTCTCGTCACTGTTATTTCGGTTGAACAGGTGTTTAGTGTGCGCGCTCAAGTGCCGATGTAGCACTTGCATATCCTCGCCGGTGTATCGAACCAGATCGCATCGGCCTGTTCGATGAAACTTCGACCTTAGCCTCCACGGCTCGCGCTGACCACGAAAGACGTACCGACGAGCGTCAAGTTGCGCTACGTGTTGCTTGAACTGCTGCCAGTCCATGACAACCGGCGTTAGCTCTGAGGGTCTTCCAGCGTCGCTTGTGTAAAGGGTCGCTTGGCCTTGAGTGCCGATGTTGGATTGCCACGTTAGCGTCATCCTCGTTTGCTGCCAGGCGACGACGGCTTGGATGATGGTGCCGAAACGCATCTTAGGAAACACCCGCTCCAATTCTTGCCATGGCACCATTCGTGCAGTCACTGGGTGAATGGGGTTCACTAGGACGAGGGCCTGTACGGGACTGTCTTGCGGTTCGAACGGAACAATGCGTCCCACAGTGACCGTTCCGGTGCTGCCTTGTCCTGGAAACAGTGAGACCCCACCGCCGACCATCTCTCCGATCCGTTCCGCATCAACGACAATCCTTCCGTGCCACCCGGTTGCCGTAAAGTCACCGATCCATTGACCCAGCATACTCGCCCCGATTTTTATGAGCAATCGAACGGCAATTGTCAGCTATCTGAGTCTTGGTGTCGAACCGCTGGTGCTGGCCGAACCCGGGCGTCCCGCCGCGCTCCGCGGTAGTCCACGATGAGATATAAAGTGACCAGTCTATAGTTGGTGCGACTGTCGCAGACTGTCGGGGCGGAGTACAGGCCGACGGGTCATCCGAGTTATGACGTGGTGCTTTTCTACGCGGAGTGCGGCCCGTGAGTGGCTGGTATGCCTCGCATGCGGCGCGCAGGACGGGCACGGATAATGCAGACCTTGTTGGCAATCTCCATTGCTGACTTCGATTTGGGAATGTCCAATATCGTCGCCAACGAGTCTCACCGAACGAAAACGACCTTGAACGGTTGCCTACAGCACGCCATAATCGAATCAAGATCAACGGGAGGAGCCCATGCGCGTATCCACTGATGTTAGCGAAGAGGCTTGGGCAGGACTGCTTGATCTCGCCGGTGGCGATGCCAAGTTGGTCATGAAAGCGCTCGAGCCCGACGCCAATGGTGACCCGGTAAAGTTCGAGGACGCCCTGCAGCGTATCGTGCAGATGCGTCTTGAACTCGATCGGGCCGTGTACGCCCATAACCTGACCAAAGTTTCCGGCACCTAGGTCAGTGCGTGTCGTCCCTTGCATGGGCCACAGTCGTCGTCGCAATCCTGCTCACTCCGGGTGCGATCTTCTTTGTCGGGCTCTATGCGCCTCAAGCGGTCAGCCGGGAGACAGTCGCGATTAGTCCACTGGGACAGCTTGCGGCCATCGTCTGCATTTCTTTTTTTCTGCATGCCCTGTTCTACCTGCTGATCAACTACGTTCTAGTCGCAGCATGCCCCTGGATACTGGCAGTTGATCCCATTGCTTTCTTTCCGATCCTGCATGCCGATGCTGATCCGTTGCTGCTTGGCCGGCGCGCGGGGACCGAACTCCAACATCATGTCTTTCACATTACGCTGTATTTTGCGGCAATCGACGCCGTAGGCTACGGCGTGGGCGCGCTGTTTGGCTTAGCTATCGAAAAGCAAATCCCCTTGTTCAAGACCCTCGCTCGGCATCCGTGGCTATACAACATCAGTGGGGCAGGACTGGATCTCTCAAAAGGGAAGACCTTCATCTACGTCTCTGCGCTCTCGAAGATCCAAGCGGACGGCCAAGTCATCCTATACGAAGGCAACCTCAGCAATATCTATGTGAAGGCGGATGGCACGATCAGCTATATGACGCTGACGCGGGCCAGCAGCAGCATCGTTGCGCTGCCCACGCGGCCACCCGTGAGCACTTCCGAACGGGCTGAAGGGATCCCGTTTTCACCGGGCAGCATACAGGGTGGCCCGCCATGGCCGCTGCAGCAGCATACCGATGTCCATCGATCGGACCGGCACCATAGCGACATGCTTTTTCTGGCTGGCGCCGAGATCAACAACTTCTATCTGGAGCGACGTATCGTTGCAGACATATCGAAGCTGACGTCTGCCCGCCTGAACGAACTTCTCAGAATTGCCCGGGAAAACTATCACACGCGTTCCAGCGCTGCAGCGGCCGGCACCAGCCAATCCGATAGTTAGCCTCGGTTCTTTGAATTCGAAACGAGCCGTGCGACCCAAAGGTGACTGTTCATGATATTGCGGAGCATGTGGCAGGGACATGAGTGTACCCGAGTGAAGTACTGTTCCGATTGAAAATCATCTAGCGGACCTCCTGCCGCCGCCCTGACGGGCGACGGGGTTAAAGTGAGTTTGCCAAAACTGCTTTAACCGGAGGGGGTCAT
>NZ_JACHDK010000037.1:0-3543 GCF_014201005.1 Paraburkholderia lebeckiae
CGAACGTGACTCAGTCGTTGAGATGGCGTCGATCGGCGCAAATAAACAGCCTCTGGCTGCATGAGTGAGGCGACAACCTGCTTGACGCGCGCCGTCTGGCATCGGTCCATTTCGACCAACATAGCGCGCGGATAGAAGGAACAGGCCGATAAAGAGCGCGATCTTGAAAAGCCTACGGACAAGTGTTGCCATACGTGATGACCTCAATTGTTCCGTATGCCTTAAGCCCCGAATTGCCGGCAGCAATGGTCATGGTGTGCAGCAGCGCGGTACGGATTGTCAGAAAATCCGTACGGCTCGGCAGGGTAATGCACCCGAGTGAAAGCCCATCGCCACCCGCCGGATGTAGCCTGAACTGGCCGCGCTCTACTCCATTAATCCAGGTCGTGTCGTCAATTTTTCCGTCGTCCCGATACAACGCGAACCATTCGGAATGGTAAGACGGTCTGCCTTTGAATGCATTAACAGTGTCTTTAATGCCAGCAAAAGCCTGTGAGCGAATGCCACCCGTAGGGCGGTCAACAATCCAATATTTGCCTGCCGGGAGCGGTCCGTTCTCGGCAATCGAGGTACAACCCCTCGGTTCCGATAGACGGCGTTGCCTGAATACGCGTAGAATGTGCCGACGCTGAAAAGTGTGAGCGGTGATAACGGCTCGTTATTCACCAAAAACCTACCCCTATAAGCCATTGTCACGCCCCCTTATCCGCGCTCATTCCATGAATCTGTGTATTTGATATTGCCGTCGAGATAGTGCCACGTGATGCTTTCATACATCAGCGAAACGGCCTCAACGTGATTGAGCAACGAGTCGGGTGACAGCTTGGTATTCATCATGCCGGGATTGATGCCGCAGACCTTTACGCCTTCGAGTAGCATCACGAAATAAACTTCCTCCTTCCCCGCGTCGTTGATGCGATACCACTTTATCTCAGCAGACTGCAACGTTTGCCCCTTTGCCACGGCCTTGTAAAGATAAGGCGTAGCAGCGTCAAACTCCTTTTCTAACGCAACTGGCGAGTGCGAGCGCGCGCCGGTAATCTTGCCGTTAGCCGCATCAACCGGCAGATTCACGCCGTGGCTGAAACCGATAATTTCAATGCTTCCCTCGCGATTCTGAACGGTTGACGAGCCTTTGATGTCTGCGCCGCCATCATCTTTCAGCCACATATGGGCAGGAATTGGCATCTTGAATTTTTCCTTGAATGGTTAAATGAGCGCTGCATGGTTACGATCTCATTTTTAATAAGGTATGCACTACGAACGGACAATCTTTTACCCGGATACGCAAGCATTTACAACGGGGATGCTATGCACTATCAATACCTTGACGTGATTTAACAAACATCGGAAGTGTGACTGCGATCTGATCGAGCGCAGCGCGCAGGCAAAAAAAGACCCGCGCGATGCGGGTCGGGTGGATGTCCTGCGATCAGGTCTCGGATCGCTGGCGCTTCGCCTTCCCTGGCGGCTTTATCTGCGCCTTGCCTGAGTCCGGGGCGTGCGTGGCCATGAAAATGCCCATCGAAGTGGTGGCGAACAGGTGCAGCGCCGCGCCAGCGAGAAAGAGCGCGACCGATCCTTCAATCGGTACGTGCAGCCCGCCGCGCACGATGAAGGTGAGCGAGAGCGCCGCCGCGGCGACGGCGGCTCGTCCGACACGCGTGTGGCCGCGACGCAGCCGACCTATCGGAAGCATGCGAGTGAAAACCAACGCGCTCAATGAGTTGAGCGAGTCATGAGCCTGTTGTCCACAGGCTTGTGCCCAGCTTCTGTGGGTATCTTGAGTGGTTATCGAAACGCCTGCAGAGAAGGTCGAACGGGGCGTGAGGACATCGTTTCCGTCTCCTCAAAGTCACGCCGGCGGGGCCGTTCACGGAACTCGGGGCGGGCAGCCGCTAGCTCGGGCGGCTGCCGTTACGACAGAAGCGATCTGGATAACAGGCTCAGAAAAAACACGCAGCTTTAACCTCTGAAAATGCCCAAAACGGAAGTTATCTGGTTAAATTCCCGGAAGCCAGTCGAGTTCGTCCACATATACCGGCGACGCTCGCGCGCGGCAATCTATCCGCTGTCCAATATAGGGATCGTCAAGACACATGGAGAATCTTTTCGTCGAAATCGGTCCGGACAGATGGGCCTTCCTGCTGGATATGCTCACCGCGTTCTCAATTCGTCTGTGCGCCGCTGCGGGCATACTGGTGATCGGATGGTGGGTCGCGCGCCGGGCTTCGATGTCGCTGAGCCGGCTCCTTGCGCGTCAATCACGCATGGATGCCACGCTGCGACCGATCCTCTGCGACATCGGCCTGTGGGGCATTCGCATTGTCGCGATCGTCGGTGCGCTGTCGCAGTTAGGCATCCAGACGGCCAGCATCATTGCCGTGCTTGGCGCAGCCGGTCTTGCGGTCGGTCTCGCGCTGCAAGGCACGATGCAGAACATCGCGGCCGGCATCATGCTGCTAGTGTTGCGGCCGTTCAAGGTCGGCGACTATATCGAGGGCGGAGCCGGCAGTGTCGCGGGCACGGTCGACGAAGTCAATCTGTTCACGACGCGTCTCACCAAACCCGACGGCATCTGCGAATACGTGCCGAACAGCGCGTTGTGGAGCAATTCGATCCGCAACTTCAGCCGTAATCCGATGCGCCGGCTCGATCTCGAAGTGGAGATCTCGATCGGTGACGATGTGGATCGCGCGCTTGAGGCGCTGCGCACGCTCGCCGCAGCCGACCCGCGTGCGCTCCGCGATCCCGCGCCGCAGGTGATGGTCATCCGCTTCGACGACAGCACGGCGGTGCTGAATATCCGTGTCTGGTCGAACACGGACATGTTCTGGACCATGCGCTGGGAACTCGCGCGCCGGGTGCGTCAAACACTGACCGACGCGCAATGTTCGCTGCCGTTTCGCACCCGTGAATTGCACATCGTGCCGAGTGCGACGGCCGCGTCGGCCACCGACACAGCAGCCGGTCAGGCAGGGTCATCCGCGATCAGAGAACCGGAGCAGGGGGTGTAACCCCGGTTCTTCGATCCCGCGGCTTGTTGACAAGCTGGCATCTCCCGTTAGTACAGGTAACGCGCGCCCGCATTCAGCAACCAGCCACCAGCCACGGAATCCCGCGTTGCCGAACGACTACTGGTAAGAAACGCGGCCACAGGGCGAGAGATTTCGGCGTGTTCGTGCCATTCATCTCCACGTTCTTGCCACCGGCAAACGCATACAGCACGTCAATGCCCGGATACGGCATGAGGCGACCGCTCGCGATGTCGAATGGTCTGGTCACGCGCGCCCCGAGCCGGCCGATCAACTCATTCTGCGAGTCGATGTTGACCGCCAGCCCGTCGGCGTCAGCCGTGCGCCCTCAGATGCTGGCCAACCAGTTGCAGCTGAGACTCAACGTCGAAGTGTTCAGGCAGCGCGAACGGGTAGTCGGCTTCAACCGATGCCGCATAGTTGTTATTGGTACCGCGCCGAGTTGGACCATTGGGCGATCAAGCGACGCACGCGGTCTAAGCCGCCGAACGATTCTACGAACTAGCAA
>NZ_JACHDK010000037.1:3641-32619 GCF_014201005.1 Paraburkholderia lebeckiae
AATATAAGCACTGGTGGTTTGCATAGCGATCGCAGTTATTCTGCGTTCCTTGCCGCGACAAAACCCTGCATGCAAGGTCGTTCATCGTCTTTCCGATCTACGAACTAGCAATATAAGCACTGGTGGTTTGCATAGCGATCGCAGTTATTCTGCGTTCCTTGCCGCGACAAAACCCTGCATGCAAGGTCGTTCATCGTCTTTCCGATTCGCTCGCGACGAGCGGCGGTAGCGGGCAGTCGAGCGTGTCGCAAACGGCGCGGAGCAGTTCTGCTTCACGGACGGTGACCTGATGGTCCGCCAGGATGCACGCCGCGCAGGCGGCGACGATCCGGCGCTTGATTGCCGGAACGGATTGATTGAGCGTTCGCAGGGCCGCATCGAACTCGATGAGGGAACGTTTCTCGGGGGGCGGCAAGCGGTGGGTGTGGTCGCCGCCGATGTAGCCGCGCATGCCGGTATCGAAAGCTCGGGCGGCCCGGTCGGGTTCCGGCTGGCCTTCCCATGCCAACAGCGCTAACACCGTCGCCACCGGCTGCGCCAGTTTTTGCGGCGAGCTGTGCAACGGACGCGTCTGTCGCTGCGGCAGGAACTGGGCGTCGAGATGGCGGTGCAGCACACAGCGGAGCGTGTACTCGTACAGGCTCAGCCGCTGGTCGGCGTTCATTAGCATCTCGACCTGGGCCCGAAAAGCCCGGTGCTGATCCGGCGACATCTGCCGCAGGGCCGGCAAGGCCAGGTCCAGCAGGGGCAGCCGATGCGTGTCGGGCAGTGCCTGAACAGGGACAACCAGCCGGGAGGCTTCCGTGAAGTCCTGCGGCTCAGCGCCGGCTCTCAGTTGGGTCAGTTGGAGTTCCCGCAGGTCCGCCCGCGGGTCCATGAGAAGAGCGTAGACGAGGGCGCGAGCACTGAACGGCTCCTGTGCGGCGACCCGGAGTACCTCGGGCATGCTGTCGTGCAGCTCGCGGGCGTAGTCAATCACTTCCGGGTCGATATGGCCGACCCGGGACGCCGGGTTGGAGGCTAACCCCAAGACCGGCATAGGCACCTGCGGCAGCCCCGGTAACGTTGGAACCCCGGCGAAAGGCGGGACGCGGCTGGGGCGGCGGTCTTCGAGTTCTTCCCGATCGACACCGACCGGTCGCACTTCCGGGAACTGGCCGTCGAACTGGGGATTGAGCCGGCGAATGCGCTCGACGAGGGGCGGGTGGGTGGCCAGCAGTCCGGCGAGTCCCTCGCCGGCGAAAGCGTTCGCGAAAAACATGTGACCAACCTCGGCGGCCCGGGGGGTGTCGACGCGCGACCCCTCGGCCAGCCCGCCGATCTTCTTGAGCGCCCCGCCAATCCCGTCGGGGTTTCGCGTGAACTGGACGGCGCTGGCGTCGGCCAGGTACTCGCGCTGCCGCGACACCGCTGCCATGATCAGCCGACCGAAGAACGCTCCCACCAGTCCCAGCATAAACACGCCCAGGCCCAGCAGCACCATGCCGCCGCGGGAATCCTGTCTTCCCGACGCGCGTCCGCGGGACGCGAACATGAGGCTGCGGCCGATGATGGACAACACCATGATCCCGAAGATCAGGCCCATCAGCCGGATGTTGAGCCGCATGTCGCCGTTGAGGATGTGGCTGAACTCGTGGGCGACCACACCCTGCAGCTCGTCGCGGGTCAGATAGTCGAGGCAGCCCTGGGAGACGGCGACCACAGCATCGCCCGGGGCGTAGCCGGCCGCGAAGGCATTGATGCCGGTCTCCGGCAGAACATATACGGGGGGCACGGGCACTCCCGCAGCGAGGGCCATCTCCTCGACGACGTTGAGGAGCCGCTTCTCCCGCGCGTCGGTGGTCGTGCCGGGCACCTCCTTGCCGCCCAACATCAAGGCGACGGCCTGCCCGCCGGAAGCGAGCTGCGCCACCTTGATCGCGCTGGCACCGCCGACCACAATGCCCACCCCCGGCGCCGCGATCAGGAGCATGTCAGGTTGCCACCAGGACACTGGCTCGTGAGCGCCATACATGCTGAGCGCCACCAACAGACCGTACACGAGGGCGATCAGAATCAGGATCGCGAGGACGAAATAGACCACCAGCTGGAAGCTCTTTCGCCGTGCCGAATCCTGCTGCTGAAAGGAATTGGTGGCCATGGTCGGCGCGGTTCTGGGTGCATGAGGCACACGGAGCCGTGGCGGTTCCGGGTTACCGGAACGACACCTTGGGCGCTGCGCGCTCGGCCTCTGCGGTTTCGAGTAGCGCCGCTTCCTTGAAACCAAACATGCCAGCCACCATGACGGCCGGGAAGACCTCGCGCCGGATGTTGTAGTCGGTGGCGGCGTCGTTGAAGGCTTGCCGGGCGAAGCCGATCTTGTTCTCGGTCGAGCTCAGTTCCTCCTGCAGGGCGAGCATGTTCTGGTTGGCCTTGAGGTCCGGGTACGCTTCGGATAGCGCGAAAAGCCGGCCCAGAGTGCCGCCCAGCTGCGCCTCGGCCTCGTTAAACCCCCTCATGGCCGCTGGGTCGCTGGGGTTGGCGGCGACTTTCTGCTCGGCTGCCATCGCGCTGTTGCGGGCCTTGATGACGGCGTCGAGCGTCTCCCTTTCGTGACCCATGTAGCCCTTGACCGCTTCGACCAGGTTCGGAATCAGTTCGTAGCGGCGTTTGAGCTGCACGTCGATCTGGGCGAAGGCGTTCGCGAAGCGGTTCCGGGCAACCACTAGCCCGTTGTAGATGCCCATCAGCCAGAGCGCGAGTAGCAGCGCGACGCCCAGGAGCACAAGCAGGGTGATGATGACGGGACTCATTGGCGCTGACCTCCGACGAGAGGACTGCTGGTTTGGACCATCGCGCGACTATTGGAAATAGGATAAGTGAAATGACATTTAATTCAATCAATTCGTGAAACTCTTATAAGAAAAAGCGTGCGAATTAGGCGTGCTGCATTAAGTCCTTTCATTCCAGATCTTGACTTCTTGTCGGCGGCAAAGGCTAGGGCTGAACTGCTGCCGTTTAAGACCGCCGTTGGAAGTGGTGACGCGTATTACCTCATCAGACCGGAAGATTCCGACAAAGCGGCGCAGATGCAGGAACTGTGCACCTTCCTGGAAGACAGGATGCCAAAACTCACCTATCCGGGTATCCAGTTCAAGACATTGAGCTCGCGCCTGAGCCTTCGGTCGACTCATTGAGACGATCAGGAAAGGGCGCTTCGTTACGCAGCTCGGGAGCCTCCCGAGGGGTAGCTGGCCAGCAATGCCGAGCAGCGCTCGCGCAGGAAGGCATTCAACGCGCGACGCATTGACGGCATCAACGTCGCAGGTCTCATCGAAGCGCATGCGCTGGTCGAGGCGGGCGACCTGATCGGCAAGGGTCGTCGTCGCTAACCACTGAACCCTTCTGAAAACGAGCATCAACATGACATCGCCAATCATCAGCACGACAACGATCAGCCTGGAAGCCGCGCAAGCACTGCTGGCAGAAGCACGCCGCGCATGCGCCGCGCGCGGGTTCGCCGCGACAATCGCAATTACCGATGCAGGCGGTCACCTGCGCGCGTTCGAGCGCTCGGATTCTGTCCCGTTCCTGACCGTTGACGTCGCCATCGACAAGGCATGGACCGCCGCGTCATTCGGCATCGCCACGCACCAATGGAATCAGTACATGGCCGAACCCACCGTTGCCCCGCTGGCGCACCATCCGCGGCTGACGCCGGTCGGCGGTGGCGTACCGATCTTCCACGAAGGGCGTCCGGTGGGTGGCATCGGTGTTTCTGGCGGAACATCGGTGCAAGACCATGAGGGCAGCGATGTGGAAGCGCAGTCGCTGCCGAAAAGTCTAGTCAACTCGACGCACATCCCGAAATCGCGCCCGCTTGCTTCTGTGTCCCCTCGGCAGATTCGAGACGTTTCCGAATACTGGCATTGCCCGTCATAAGTTCAGAGCCTGCTGAACAATAGTTGCACCATTTTGGCGCAAGGTGCCACGAGTGCCATCCTTCCGAGGGTTCCAGCAAGACGGGATCCGAGACCCTGACCTGGTGGATACCCTGAATCGGCGACATTTTCAGAAATTGCGCTTGCGCCAAAATTCGACTTCCCGCATCTTGTCTAGACAAGACGAAACCGCGATTGGCGCGCTACCGTAATGAAGTTTTCGGCAATCCAAGGAGTGTGGACATGCAGGCGAAGTGCAGATGGTTGGTCAAGAGTTTGATCGGTGCCGCGTTTGGAGCGGCGGCGCTTGCGGGCAACACCGCCGAGGCGAAGGACTGGACGACAGTGACGATCGCCCTCGAAGGCGGCTACGCGCCCTGGAACATGACGCTGCCGGGCGGCAAGCTGGGTGGCTTTGAACCCGAACTCGCCGCTAACCTGTGCGCGCGGGCGCAACTCAAGTGCAATCTCGTGGCGCAGGACTGGGACGGCATGATTCCCGGGTTGCAAGCCGGAAAGTTCGATGTTCTGATGGATGCGATCTCGATCACGCCAGAGCGCGAGAAGATCATTGCCTTCTCGAAGCCGTATGCGTCCACGCCGGCGACCTTCGCGGTCACCGACACGAAGATCCTGCCGAAGGCAACCGACACCCCGGCGCCGCTGAAGCTCGACACCGACGCCAAGTCGAACGCGCCCGCCGTCCAGGCGCTGCGCACGGCGCTCAAGGGCAAGACCATCGGCATTCAGTCGGGCACGGTCTATACGCGCTTCATCAACGAGAACTTCAAGGATGTCGCGTCGATCCGCGTCTACAAGACCTCGCCGGAACGCGATCTCGATCTGTCCAATGGCCGCATCGACGCGTCGTTCGACGATGTGACGTACTACGCCGCGAATGCCGACAAGAAGGAAGCGGTGCCGACGGTGACGGCCGGCCCGAAGATCAGCGGCCCGATCTGGGGGCCGGGCGAAGGCCTCGCGTTCCGCAAGCAGGACGCGGACCTGAAGGCGAAGTTCGACGCGGCGATAGCGTCGGCGATTACCGACGGGACTGTGAAGAAGCTTTCGGAGAAGTGGTTCAAGACCGATGTGACGCCCTGAGCGTCGCTCACAACGTGACCGCGCGCTTCGGCCTGATCCGGCTCGAAAGGCTGATGCCGCGCGGCTTGTTTCGCAGGCTTGGTTGAGGTGGCGTGATGGCTCTTTTCGAAATGCTCGGCTTCGGGACCGATGGCTGGGGCGGCCTGCTCCTGCTCGGTGCGTCCATGACGGTGGTGCTGACGCTTGCGGCGCTCGCGATCGGCGCGGTATTCGGCGCGCTCGTCGCAGCGGCGAAGCTCTCGCGCTTTCGCACGGCGCGCGTGATCGGCGACTTCTACACGACCGTCTTCCGCGGCGTGCCGGAACTGCTTGTCATCTATCTGTTCTACTTTGGCGGCTCGACGCTGGTGTCCTCGATCGGGCAGTGGTTCGGTGCCGACGGCTTCATCGGCGTGCCGCCGTTCGTGATTGGCGCGTTCGCGGTGGGCATGATTTCCGGCGCGTATCAGACGGAGGTCTATCGCGCCGCGGTGCTAGCTGTCTCGCGCGGCGAACTCGAAGCTGCGCGCGCGATCGGCATGCCGACGCTCACCATGGCCCGCCGCATCCTTATTCCCCAGGTGCTGCGATTCGCACTGCCGGGTATCGGCAATGTGTGGCAGTTGAGCCTCAAGGACTCGGCGCTGATCTCGGTCACCGGTCTCGTCGAATTGCTGCGTGCCAGCCAGGTCGCGGCGGGATCGACACACCAGTACTTCCTGTTCTTCGTCGTTGGCGGAGCGCTCTATCTCGCGATGACGGGCGTTTCGAACCGTGTGTTCGGCCGGGCGGAGACGATCGTCGGCCGCTCCTTCAAGCGCAACTTCGCGCGCAACTGACGCAAGGGCGGCCTAATCATGCATATCGATTTCGATTTTCTTCTCGACACGACGCGCCAGCTCGTTGCCGCCGTGCCGACCACGCTGAGCCTCTTTTTCACCTCGCTCGTGCTCGGCGGCCTGCTTTCGCTCGTGATCGTCACGATGCGCGTCTCGCCGCACTGGCTGCCTAACCGCTTCGCGCGCGCCTATATTCTCGTGTTCCGCGGCTCGCCGCTGCTGATCCAGATGTTTCTCGTCTACTACGGGCTCGGACAGTTCGGCGTGATCCGCGAAAGCTTCCTGTGGCCCGTGCTGCGCGAGCCCTACGTGTGCGCCGTGCTCTCGCTCGCGCTGTGCACGGCGGGCTACACCGCCGAGATCATCCGCGGCGGCCTGATGGCCGTGCCGGTCGGGCAGATCGAGGCGGGTCATGCAATCGGCCTGTCGGGCTTCGCTCTGCTGCGCCGCGTGATCGGCCCCATCGCGTTGCGGCAGTGCCTGCCCGCCTATTCGACTGAAGCCGTGCTGCTCGTCAAGTCGACGGCGCTCGCAAGCCTTGTCACCGTCTGGGAAGTGACTGGTGTCGCGCAACAGATCATTCAGCAGACCTATCGCACGACGGAGGTGTTCACGTGCGCTGCGCTGATCTATCTATGCCTGAATTTCCTCGTGGTGCGCCTCATCGGCCTCGTCGAGCGTCGCCTCTCGCGCCATCTGCGCGCCGCGCCCACCGTCGTGCGCCGTCCTGCCACGCAACTCGAAACCCGCCGCGTCGCGTCTTGATCGGCCCATCTTTCCGGAGAATCGTATGAACGCAGTCGCACCGGTCGCCCTGTCCGTGAGGAACATCCACAAGTCGTTCGGCGACCATCACGTGCTCAAGGGCATTTCGCTCGACGCCCACGAAGGCGACGTGATTTCGATCCTGGGTGCGAGCGGCTCGGGCAAGAGCACGTTCCTGCGCTGCCTGAACCTACTTGAGATGCCCGACGACGGCACCGTCGCGCTTGCCGGCGAAGCGCTGAAGATGAAGCGCCGCCGTGACGGCACGCTGCAACCGGGCGACCGCCGCCAGGTGGACCGCGTGCGCTCGCAGCTCGGCATGGTGTTCCAGAACTTCAACCTGTGGTCGCACATGACGGTGCTGGAGAACCTGATCGAAGGCCCGATGCGCGTGCAAAAGCGCAGCCGCGCCGAGGCGGTCGAGGAAGCCGAGGCGCTGCTCGCGAAGGTCGGCCTCGCCGACAAGCGCGGCCACTATCCCGCACATCTCTCGGGCGGCCAGCAGCAGCGCGTGGCAATCGCGCGCGCACTCGCCATGCATCCGAAGGTGATGCTGTTCGACGAGCCAACTTCGGCGCTCGATCCCGAACTCGTGGGCGAAGTGCTACGCGTAATGCGCACGCTTGCCGACGAGGGCCGCACGATGCTCGTCGTCACGCACGAGATGGGCTTCGCGAAACACGTTTCCAATCGCGTGATGTTCCTGCATCAGGGCCAGGTCGATTCGGACGGCACGCCCGCGGAGGTATTCGGCGAACTGAAGTCGGAGCGCTTCCGCCAGTTCGTGTCGAGCCATCAGGACCGCAACGCACATTGATCCATCGTCGGGGTTCATCATGACCGTCATCCGTACCGGAAGCCCGCTGGACTGGCGCGAAGTCTGCGCCGTCGCGGCAGGCGCACCGCTCGAGCTTTCCGCGCAAGCGCGCGAGCGCATTGGCGCCGCGCGCGCGCTCGTTGAGCAGATCATCGCGCGCGGCATGCGCGCCTATGGCGTGAACACCGGGGTCGGCGCGTTGTGCGACGTGGTGGTGTCGCCGGCCGAACAGCACGCGCTTTCGCACAACATTTTGATGAGCCACGCGGTGGGCGTCGGCGCGTCGCTCGGCGCGCAGGAGACGCGCGCGATCATGGCCGCAGCCATCAACAATTACGCGCACGGGCATTCGGGCGTGCGCGTCGAACTCGTCGAGCGGCTCGTCGCGCTGCTCCAGGCCGATTGCCTGCCCGAAGTGCCCGCGCTCGGTTCGGTCGGCTATCTGAGCCACATGGCGCATATCGCACTCGTGTGCGTCGGCGCGGGGCACGTGAAGTGGCGTGGTGAGCGCATCAGCGGCGCCGAGGCGCTGCGCCGGCTGGGGCTCGAACCCTTGTCGCTCGAAGCGAAAGAAGGCTTGAGCCTCGTGAACGGCACGCCGTGCGTGACCGGGCTCGCGGCGCTCGCGCTGCAACGCGCGCACCGGCTGCTCGACTGGGCTGACGCCGTGGCGGCGATGAGCTTCGAGAATCTCGGCGGGCAGATGGTGGCGTTCGACGCGGGCTCGCTCGCGTATCGCGTCTCACCGGGCCTTGCGCAGGTCGGCGCGCGCATGCGCGCAGCGCTGCTTGGCAGCGGCCTGCTGGCGGCGGCACTCGGACGGCGTACGCAGGATCCGCTCAGCATGCGCACGATTCCGCATGTGCACGGTGCGGCGCGCGATGTGCTGGTTGCGACGGCCGAAGTCGTGAACCGCGAACTCGCCTCGACGACTGACAATCCGATCATCGCCGGCACGCCCGAGGAGCCGCGCGTGTTCTCGCAGGCGCACGCCGTCGGCGCGTCGATCGCGCTCGCCATGGACAGCCTCGCGGCTGCGGTCGCGCAGGTGGCCGCGATGGCGGAGCGGCGTCTCGATCGTCTCGTCAATCCGCTCGTGAGCGGGTTGCCCGCGTTTCTCGCGCAAGCGAGCGGCACGCGCTCGGGCTTCATGATCGCGCAATACACGGCGGCGGCGCTGGTCGCGCAGAACCGCCGCGAGGCCGCGCCCGCGAGCCTCGACGGCGGTGTGACGTCCGGCTTGCAGGAAGATCACCTTTGCCACGCCACGCCGGCCGCGCTCAAGGCGCTTGCCGTCATCGACAACAGCGGCCGCATATTTGGCATTGAACTGCTTGCCGCGGTTCAGGCATACGACCTGCAGCCTATCGCGGCCGAGCGCGCGCCGTATACGCAGGCGTTGTATAGCCAGGTTCGCGCTGTCTTGCCGACCTACCGTGACGACCGTCCGCTTGCGGACGACATGACACGCGCATTCCACATGATCATGGATGATGGTCCGCCGTCGTTGCCCGGCCCGCTGACGGTCCGGCCCTCACGGGATTTCTGCATTCCGGCACCAACGGACTCCGTGGCGGGCAGCGCGGCGGCCTCGGCGAACGATGCTTTGCCCGGGGCGGTCGGTACTTGAGGCTGGCGTCGCGCGGCGCGCGCAAATCGTTCACGGTGCAACCAGGACAGTCAAGACTGAGGCGGCGCAGGCGGGTGGAGAGGCGAAGCGGTTGAAGCTGCAGCGCAAGCTTGCGCCAGCATACGAACAGATAAAGCGCTATGTAATCGAGCGCATAGCCGATGGCACTTGGAAGCCTGGAGACCCAATCCCTTCGGAAACCGGAGATCGGGGGCGACACAGTAATCGATTCACCTTCACTATTTGCGCCAGAACCAGTCGCTGTACGTTCTGTCCGCCGTTGCCGTCTCGTCCGCATCAAAATTCGCCGCCGCTTGGCAATACAGATTTTTCTCTGCTTATACTCACTGTCACCTGAACGGCTCACGCCCAGGTCCCACGCTGCACGCCGACAAAAAGCCACGACGTCAGTCGACAACACGGCACGCGACTCACGTTTCGCAACCGCAGTTCTTACATATCAGGTGGGACCTCTTATGCTAAATCGTGCTTTTGGTGCAGCGATTTCATCGTTGCTCGTGGCAGGCGCGGCAGTTGCACCGGCCATCGCGCATGCCGACGACAGCTTCGCGCAGGACGACGGCGGGTCGCACGGCCGTCCGGTCAAGGTGATGATCATTTCGATGTTCGGTCCGGAAGGCCAGGTGTGGCTCGATCATCTCGGACCGTGGCGGGACATCTCCGTCGCGGGCCTGTCCCCTGACTACCCGGCCGTACACTGCAATCGCCAGGAGGTCTGCGTGATGACGACGGGCATGGGGCACGCGAATGCCGCCGCGTCGATCATGGCGCTGACGTTCTCGCCGCGTTTCGACTTGCGTCATACGTACTTCATGGTGGCGGGCATCGCTGGTATTGATCCGCTTCAGGGCACCGTCGGTTCCGCTGCGTGGGCGAACTGGCTCGTCGATTTCGGGATTCAATGGGAAATCGACGGACGCGAAATTCCGCCGGGCTGGAATACCGGCTATCTCGGCATCAACACGACGGGCCCGACGCAGAAGCCGCCGCTCGACTATCGCACCGAAGTGTTCCAGCTCAATCCGGCGCTTTCGAACGCGGCATTCGCGCTGTCGCGCAACGTGACGCTCACCGACGACGCACAGGCGCAGGCAGCCCGCGCCAAATACAACTATGCGCCCGCGAACCGTCCGCCGACCGTGATCCAGTGCGACACGCTGGCGGGCGATACCTGGTGGTCGGGCACCGATCTCGGCGAGCGCGCGCGGCAATGGACGAAGATCCTGACCGACGGCAAGGGCACCTATTGCACGACGCAGCAGGAAGACAACGCCACCTTCGAGGCGCTGACGCGCGCGGCGACCGTGCATCGCGTTGACCTGAACCGTGTCGCGGTGCTGCGCGCTGGCTCGGACTTCGACCGGCCGTACGCGGGCCAGTCGAGCGCGGACAATCTGCTCAACTACTCGTCGCAGGGCGGCTTCACGATCGCGATCGACAATCTGTTCCTCACGGGCAATCCGCTCGTGCAGGACATCGTTACGCATTGGGGCGAGTGGCGCGACGGCGTACCGCAGCGGTAGCGCGTTTGCGGCGTGGTGGAGGGTACCGCGTGCCGGTCTGCACAGCGATCGTGTCCACCGTTGTCGTCTGCTGCCGCGGCGCGAGCGGTGGCCACGCATACGCCAACGCAGACCGGTGGTGTGCTCGGAGCACCGGCATGCGACCTCACGGGATCTGACCGCGCCATCTCAGCATTTGTGCTCCTACCTCACTGGAAAAGTGCGCGCGAGGGTCGGTCAGCAACGTGCTCCGCTCATGCTCGTTCCGGTGAGCGCCGCTGGCTTCCTCGATCGCCCGCGTGAGTTTGCGAGGCGCAGGGCTTTCACTATCGAGTCATGCGAGGATGCTGTCCGTCTCTCAGCGTGGAGGTACGTTCGGGTGGTCTGATCCGGCGAACGGCCGCAACTGCGCAAGGCCCGAACTGAGCCTTGCGGGCGGGGTGGCTGCGGCGGCCGCTGCGCGGGCGGTGGCGGCTCCGCGCGCGGCATGATGCGAACATAAGGCCGCGATGCGCCATGCTCATCGGCGTCCCCAGAACCTGCGCTGCACCTGCATCACTTCTTCCTCGACCTCGGCCACGGGCCCAACCAGTTCAATGCGCTTCTGGCAATGGTCGAAGACATACCGCGACGACACACTCATCGTCGCATTTTCTGCATGATTGCCCGTGGCTTGCAGCAGGCGCTCTTCCGTCATTGCAAACACCACCCGCCCAATGTTGGCCCAATATGCCGTGCCTGCGCACATGCAACATGGCTCAACCGTCGTATAGAGCGTGCAACCCCACAAGAATTGCGGCGTAAAGTTGAGCGCGGCGATACGCGCGAGCACCGCTTCCGCATGATTGACGGAATCGACATTGCCCTGTTCTATTAGAACCGACTCCTGATCAGGCCCGACGAGTATGGCGCCAAACGGGTGACGGCCCAACAGCATCGCACGTTCTGCGATAACGCTTGCATGACGCAAATGGCGGACGATCTGCTCGCGTGTCGGCGCGAGCCCCTGCTCAGGGAGCTCCGACGCGTTCTGCTTCGGGGAAATGGTAAGGCTCAAAGTGTGTCTCCTCCACGTTGGCTCAGTTACTTCGGTAACGTGCCCTCGACCCCCTGCACGAACCAGTTGAGCCGCAGCAACTCGGCGTCGGGCAGCGACGTGCCGGCTGCCACCTTGATCGCGCCATTCTGATCCCTGATCGGTCCGGAGAACGGATCGAATCTGCCAGCGATAATGTCGTCGCGCTTTTGCGCCAGCGCCTTTTGCGCGGCAGGGGATACGGCTGCAGTGTTGATGTCAGCGAGGTCGATTGCTTTTTCCTTGAGACCCCACCACGTCGGCGCGTTGGTCCACGTGCCGGATTGCACCTGTTCGATCAGGTGAGAGTAGTAGACGCCCCAGTAGCTCACGCATGCGCCCAGTTGGGCATTCGGGCCGAACTTCTTCATGTCCGAGTCCCAACCGAACGCGTGCACTTTCTTCTGCTCGGCAGTCTGCATTGTCGCCGTCGAATCGGTGTTCTGGATCAGCACGTCGGCTCCCTGGCCAATCAGCGTTTCGGCCGCCTGTTTCTCCTTGCCTGGATCGAACCAGCTATTGATCCATATGACCCTTACCTTCGCATTCGGATTGATCGAACGCGCACCCATTGTGAAGGCGTTAATGTTGCGCACCACTTCCGGGACCGGCACCGAGGCGACGAACCCGAGCGTATTCGTCTTCGTCGTATAGCCGGCGACGAGCCCAGCCAGATAGGCGCTCTGGTACGTGCGCACGTCATAGGTCGCAAAGTTCGTGGCCTTCTTGTATCCGGTCGCATGCTCGAAGACGACGTCGGGATAATCCTTTGCAGTCTTCAGTTCGAAGTCCTGGAATCCGAAGCTCGAGCCCACGATAATCTTGTTGCCCTTGTTCGCGAGGTCGCGAAACACGCGCTCCGAGTCGGCGGATTCGGGTACGTTCTCGACGCGCGTGACCTTGATCTTGTCACCGAACCTCGCTTCGATCGCCTTCACACCCTGTTCGTGTGCGTAGGTCCAGCCAGCGTCACCGGGGTTGCCGAGGTAGACGAACGCGACGCCCATCGGCACCGCGGCGGTGGCAGTGGGGCTCAACGCGACATAGATGCCAAGCGCGGCTAAAAGCGTAACCGCAGGGCGCAGTGAGCGCACCACCGCGCGAGCGAAGTTTGTTCTCATGGAGTCTCCGAAGATGGGGAACTGGAAGGAGACGACGCCAGTCGGCAGACGACTGGCTGCGTCGCGTCAGCGATGATGGTGAGTCAATATCAAGGCCGAAATATTGATTCGTTATGTGTTGTATAACGGAACAGATATGAAGCCATTGGGAAATTGGGCTGCGGATCGCGGAGTTCGAATAGGACCGCGCCAAAGCAGGGGCACTACGCCGCGGCAGGGCGATCGCTATTGTTGGCCGCGAGCGTCGGACACCATCGCTCGAAGCATGATCGCAACTGCTCATTCAGGACAGGTGGCCGCCTGCAATCGAAGACACCGGTTGGTTGGATGACGAACCGTCAACGCCTCCCATAGTGCTTCTGTGGACACCACTAGCGGAAATCGCGAGCTGCAACAACGGACATGCTCCGCACGGCTGTGCCGCCCGGAGCAAAGCCGTGAAACATCTACTCCGCGTGCCCGCAATAGGTGCGATGCACCAACAGCAGGCGCATCGGGCACGTCAAAGGGGCCGGCGTTTGAGCGCAGGCGCCCTGACTATTCGTCGCCACCGGGTGCGGTCTCGCGGAGTGCCTGATGGCACATGTATTGCTGTGTTGAAAGTGTCGGGCCAACGGTGGCCCAATCAAACGAAGACCCCGCAAAAACGGCGGGTAATTGATCATGCGGGGCAACGGCGTCCCGAAGTGACACTGTGGGCATGGTTTCCATGTCCGGTGCGCTTCGGGACGCTTTTTTGTTTGCCCGAAGGGGGCACCACGCTTCGCCTCGCATATCGGACCATTCTCGGGATCGGGTGCGTTACTCATGATGAACAAGCGGGACCTTACAGATACGGTATCGGGGGAAATCGTTGGTGAACTCATCAATCTCGCGGGCCGGCAGCGCATGCTCTCGCAGCGCATCGTGCTACACGTTCTGCTGAGCGTCCGTGGCGAAGCGGCGGCGCTTGCCGTCACACGGACGTGCCTCGCGACGTTTGCGCAGGCGCACGCCCAGCTAGTCGATGGCGACGATCGTTTACCCGGCGCGTTCTCGGACGCCCTACGCACCCTCTATTTTGGCTCGCAGAGGGCCGACGAGCGCATTCGTGGCTTCATGAGACTCGCAGCGGACGCCATCGAAGCGCTCGAACGGAATCCCCAGCCGGTTTGTGTACTCCGCGACGAAGCCGTTGGCCGGCTCACCGACGAAGCCTCTCCGCTGCTGGATCTTCTGCAGGCCATTACGCAGGCATATCAGGACGAAATGCAGAGTGTCGAGACGGCGGCGCGCCGGCGTCAGTTAGCCGTCGTCGACGAACTGGCAGCGATCTCCATGCGTGCAAACATCGTCGCGCTGAATGCGCGCGTTGCTGCCGCGCGCGCGGGGCAGTTCGGACGCGAATTCGCCGTGATTACGGGGGAACTGGCGCACGTGATCGGCGAAATGGACAACCTGGTGCAAAGCGCAGTCGGCGCACGCAGAGGTGTCGATGCCAGGGACGGCGCGGTAGCGCTTCGCCGAGGGCGAATCGACGGAGCCGGAATTCAACGCATGCATAGCCGTTACACGGGTTGAAATCCATTTACCCTGGAACCCTGGAGAGCCTTGTTCTTGTCGATGCACCGTTCAACAATTGACGTCGCCGACCAAGCGAGGATAGGGCCGCTGCCAGCCGAGCCGGATGGTTGGCTCTTTTGCGATAAGCGGAATTGTTCCTGAAGCGGAGGCGCGCGCCACGCGCACAAAGTATCCCTGAAATTAACGGACGTCACCGACAGGCGAACAACGCTAGTCATCGTTCGTCAGGAGAACTGCGAAACGGCGTGTCGATTCGAACGTGGAAAACGCAATGACCAGGCCGACCGTGATCGGCACTGCGAGGAAGGCGCCCGCGATGCCCCAGATCGACGACCACACCGCCAGATTGATCAGGATCACCGCGGGGCTCAGGTTCAGTGAGCCGCCCATCAGCCACGGGTCGAGGAGATGGCCGACCACGAAGTTCGCGAGCGTGAGCGAGATGAACAGCACGATCGCCGCGTTCCACTGGCCGAACTGCAGCGCGGCGAGCAGCGTCGGCACCGCGACCGAGATCCACGAGCCCGCATACGGGATGAAGTTCAGTAGGCCGGCCAGCACCGCCCAAAGCTCCGCGAATTCGAGTCCGACGAGCCGCATGCAGATCCAGCTCGCGATGCCAAGGATCGCGCCGAGCAGGGTCTTCATCGCGAGATAGACGCCGATCTTCGAGTTGATCTCGTCGATTACCGACACGATCCGCGTCGAGTCGCCCGCGAAGTTCACGAGCTTGCGGCGGTATTTCGCGTGCTCGATGAGAAAGAACGTCGCATAAAGCAGCACGACGATGATCGCCGCGAGCAGCGACGACACCGACGACAGCGTGGCGGTTATGATCGCCTGCACGTTGACGCTCGCTAACAGATCGCGGCGGATCGCAGCCCAGTTGGCCTCCGTTTCGATGTGGAGCAGCGCGGCGAACTTCGTAAACAGTACGAGCAGCGTCGCCTCGTACTTCGGCGCGACGGCCATCAGCCGGTCCCTGTCGGACAGCAGCAGGTCGACCGACAGGTAGACCGTGAAGAGCATCAGCGTCGCAGCGATCGCGTGGCGCAGGCCGTCCCGCAGGCGTGGACCGAGGTAGGGAATGCGGCGCAGCAGGTTGGCGAGACCGAAGACCACGTACGTCGCGATGATGCCGAACGCAATTGGCACCAGGACGGGACGGCCGACATACAGTCCCCACCCGAGCAGTGTGGCGAGCACGGCCGCACATGTGCATTTCAGCAGACCCAGGTTCATGCGTTTCCTCGCGAGCAGCGCTGCCTGGCGGGTTGTGGGCCGCCGCGTCAGTCGCAGCGGGACTTTTCGTCGGATAGCGTCGGGTCGGTGGTGCGGCGCTTGCGCCGTCCTCGCCACAGCAGGCTCACGACGAGCGCGACGACACCCGCGCCGATCACGATCGCCATCGCAGCCGGCAGGTGCGAGCGGACCCACGGCACGTTGCCGAAAAAATACCCGGGACCCGCGAGTGAGCATATCCAGATCACCGCGCCGCCGGTCGCGAAGCGCACGAAGCGGCGAAACGGCATCTTCGTCGCGCCGGCGAGCGCGGGCGCGACGGCCCGGACGATTGCGATGAACGGAGAGTACAGCAGCAGCGCGGCGCCGTGACGTACGTAGAGCGCGCGCGTTCGCGCAGTCACCTTGTCGATCCAGCCACTGCGCTTCGGGTTCCATACCGACGCGACGGCACGTGCCAGCGCATAGTTGAACACTTTTCCTGCAACCGCGGCCGCGACCAGCAACGGCGCGAGCCACACAGGCTGCAGCACGCCGACGGCAGCGAGCGCGCCGGACAGGAACAGGAGCATGTCCGCGGGCAGAATGACGAGCGGCAGTACGCCGACACTGCAGAAGACGATCGCCCCGAGGATTGCGTAGGCCAACGGCCCATGCTGGACCAGCAGCGCTTCGAGGTCCTGGTCCAGTTGCAAGACGAATTGCACGAACGTGGCCATGTGTGCCGGCTACGTGTCCGTTGGTGGAGGGGGAAGTATAGCGGCAAGCGCGCAGCAGTCCCGCACTGTGTGGCTGGCGGGCGCAATCGCGTTGCGCATCTTGACGTCGCGAGCAACCGGCCACGGCCGTATGGTCGCATCTTTCGCGCGTTTCTCAACGCCGGGCGCTGCCGGCGACGGAAACTGTCGGGGCAATGCTTTCGTGCCGGCCGTCCCGCCGTTCGTGTGCAGTCGCATCGCGAGATTTTGCTAGTACGCCAACTTTACCGAGTAGGGTGAAAGCCGCGCAGACAGGGCCGCGCCGAAGTCAGAGCCCATGCCTTGCCGCGCGCTTCCCGATGACACGAGATGGTCATACGCGATGGCGCGCAGCCGTTAGCACTCGACGTAAGAGCGACCTGTGGTCCGCACCGGTCTCACGGTTCCGATCCTATAAATCCAGCCAATTCCTCGGGTTTTCCCAAGGGGAATGCTTCCTTAATGTGATCGAGAAAGGCGGAAACGCGAGGGCTTAGCAAGCGCCGCGAAGGATAAAGCGCCCATAGTGCGATGTCAGGGCCATCCAGGTCACCCCAATGCGTAAGCCTGCCGGCTGCGATGTCATGGCTCACAAGCGACAGCGGCAGGCTAGCGGCACCCACGCCGAGACGGACCGTATCGCGGACCATGATCAACGACGACAGGTAAGCAACCGGCTTGATCGATATGCGCGATTTTCCCTTCAGGCCTGTGACATCCCACGAAGCAATCCGATCATGCTCTCCGCGAAGGACAGCCGGAACACTCGACTCGTCCGCCGGTCGCGCCAAGCCCGGGCTAGCCACGACGACCAGCCGGTCGCGCAGGAATACCCGGCCGATCAGGCTCTCGTCAGGATCGGGGTTGACCCGGATCACCAGGTCGTACCCTTCCTCGACCATATCGACGGGGCGATCTTCCGTCGTCACTTCCAGTCGGATCTCGGGATATTTCAGCGCGAACGTGGCGACCAGCTTACCCATTGCGATCTGAGAAAAGAGCGCCGGCGCGCTGATACGCAGTCGACCGCGCGGTTGTTCGCTACCGGATGTGATGGCAGCGGCGCTCTCGGTAAGCTCGGCGAGGAGGGCACCGGTCCGCTCGTAAAGGGCACGTCCTTCCTGCGTGAGTTTCAATCCGCGCGGTCCACGTTCAAACAGCCTGAGACGAAGGCTGTTTTCGAGTTCGCTGACCCTGCGCGAGAGCGTGGCCTTCGGACGCTCCGTCGCACGAGCGGCCTCGCCGAAGCTCCCGTGACGGGCGACCAGGTTGAAATCAGCGAGAGCAAGAAGATCCATGCGTTCCACCAGTGAGATACCCTGTCTCCTTATAGCATCTTCCGGACCGGACATGGATCACTTACCTTGGAGGCATCCCAGCCAACCTAAGGAGTAACACCATGACTATCCTCGTTACCGGCGCGACCGGCCGTGTCGGCCGCCAGGTCGTCAATCAGCTTGCCACCCGCGGAGCCGACGTGCGCGTGCTCGTGCGCGATCCTTCGAAGGCCGACTTTCCTGCCGGAGTGGCTGTCGTGCAGGGCGACATGCTCGATATCGACTCCCTGCGCAGAGCGTTCGCCGGCGCCCGCACACTGTTCCTGCTTAACGCCGTGGCAGGCGACGAATTCACCCAGGCGCTCATCACGCTCAACGTTGCTCGCGAGTCTGGCGTCGAGCGCGTGGTCTACCTGTCGGTCATGCACGCCGAGCGCTTCGTGAACGTGCCGCATTTTGCTGTGAAGTCCAGCGCTGAGCGAATGATCGAACAGATGGGCTTCAGCGCCACTATCCTGCGTCCGGCGTACTTCATGGATAACGAGCTGATGATCAAGGACGTTGTGGTCAATCATGGCGTCTACCCGGTGCCCATTGGCAGCAAGGGAGTCGCGATGGTCGACACCCGCGACATTGCGGAGGTCGCGGCGATCGAACTGCTGCGTCGGGATCAGGCGCCGGGCAAACTGCCGGTCGAAGTCATCAACCTCGTTGGGCCTGACACGTTGACGGGTTCGGAACTGGCCTCCATCTGGTCAGAGCTTCTTGGCCGTACGGTTGCCTACGGCGGGGACGATCCCGCCCAATTCGAGCAGAATCTGGCGAACTTCCTGCCAAAGTGGATGGCGTATGAAATGCGCCTGATGGCCGAGCGCTACGTCAGCGACGGCATGGTGCCGGAGGCCGGCGATGTCGAGCGACTCGTCAGCATTCTGGGCCGCCCGCTGCACTCGTACCGCGACTTCGCCGCCGGTCTCGCTGGCTGAGCTTCGAACCCCCGTCCTTGGCTGAGCAATATTAGAGGAGGATTGGAACGGCATCGGAACGGGGTGTCCTGGAGGCGGACGTCAGTGTCGCACGGGTGCGAAAGAGCTTTGGCGTTCAAGTGGATACGGATCCTCTACCGCTGCTGGCAAACTCGGACACTGTACGACGAGAGCGTCTATCTGAATGCATTGAGGAAGCGCGGCTCGCCTCTCCTTGTAAGCCTCGCACTTCCCCCTCGAAATACTTGACGGACGGACTCAGGGCGTGAAGCGGTCATCCAGCTTTCTACAAAGCAGCCCGTCAAGTTTGCGATCCGAGGATCGCCTTCGGCGGATAGCTCGCTAGCACGACAGAAGTGGTCACGGGCCCGAATCTGGCAAGCGCGTCGATTGCGGTTTCGAGCTGGGCCATCTCTTCAACCACAATCCGAACGATGAAGCAGTCTTCACCAGTGATCCGGTGCGCCTCGACGATCTCAGGCATTGCTTCGAAGGCGCTCAGGCAACGCTTAATCTCAGCGTGGGTGGTGCGGATTCGCACGATCGCCGCAATGCCCCGACCGACGAGGTCGGGATTTATCCGCGCCGCGTAGCCCTCGATGACTCCCCGCTCCTCGAGGCTCCTGATGCGGGCGGTGACAGCCGGCTGAGAAAGCCCGATCTGCTTCCCAAGTTCCGTGTTGGTGACACGTGCATTGCGCTGAAGCACCTCCAGAATCCGCCAGTCGAGCCTGTCCAACGTTACCGGCTTAGTTTTCATTTGTGAGCACCCTCAAGCGCCGTCAATTCGTTTGTGTATGACCATCAATCCATTTGTTTTGCGATGTTGCCTGAATTCGCGGGCTTTTACACTGGATGCTCATTCACCCATGGAGATCTGGTAGATGGACTACCCCGTTTTTGTTGTTCCTGGCATCGGCAGCTCCGGTCCATTGCACTGGCAGAGCGTATGGCAAGCCGCGTATCCAGATTGGCAACGCCTCGCAGTCGCGGACTGGGATTACGTCGTCTGCAATGACTGGGTATCGGCGCTAGAAGGGCAGCTAGCGGCAAACGCGAGGGAAACTGTCATAGTCGCGCACAGCCTCGGATGTCTCGCCGTGGTCCATTGGGCTGTCCGGTATGCGCGGACGATTCGCGGCGCACTGCTCGTGGCCGTGCCGGACCCGGCATCGCCGGCATTTCCCCGCGTAGCCGCGAGCGGATTCGCGCCTTTGCCATCCGAGCGGTTGCCATTTCCGACCACCGTCGTATCCAGCATCAACGACCCGTATGGCAGCTTTGACCACGCACGTGCCTGCGCAATGGCATGGGGCAGCGAACTCGTCGAAGTTGGAGCAAAGGGACATCTCAACGCGGACAGCAACCTGGGCGATTGGCCCGAAGGTTTTCAATTGCTGATGAAGATGAACGACGCTTGATCCGGTTCCCAACCGCCAGCGTCCCCACTCCAGCGTGCGAAGTCGGATCGCTTACGCATTCTCTTTGCCACAGTTTGACTTGCATGGCGGCCGTACAAGGATTCGCGTCGGTGGGAAATGCGTCAGCGTCATGGTGGGATCATTTCAGCTTGAAGGCGATGAATGACTTGTCGTCGGCGAGCGTCACCGGCGCCCTCGCCGTTCTGTCCAGACGCGCTCAGATCCGCCAGCGCCGCTGTCCGCTTACCAAATCAATTTGCTCTGACATAATGGCGAACAAAAAATAAGCAGTCGCTTCCAATCAAACAAGAACTATTCATAGAGAGAGCAGACACTATTATGACGGATTCGTTACGTCGCAAGCACAATGCGAAAACAACGGGGGTTTCACGTGTATCACTAACGAAACGCTCCGCCTGCATCGCGGCTGGCGCTTTGCTGCTGACACTGGCTGCCTGCGGCGGCGACGTTACGCCGAGTAGTCAATCGGCCACATCTCCAACGACGCCCCAGACATCACCAACGTCACCACCGGCGGCACCCAGCAATCCAGCGGCGCCGTCCACCCCTTCAGCGTCAACCTTCACAGTCGGCGGCACAGTGGCAGGCATGCCGAGCGGCGTATCGCTCCAACTTAGTAATGGCAGCAGCGATGCCGTAACGATTTCCGCCAATGGGTCATTTGCGTTTCCAACAGCACTGTCCAGCGGTGCCACGTATTCGGTGACCGTCGCAGTTCAGCCCGCTGGCGAGACGTGCGTCGTGACGAGTGGTGGGGGTGTGGTCGCGGCATCCAACGTCACAACGATTGCGGTCAACTGCGAGCAGACGGAATTTGCGCTTGTGCCGAACCGCGCGGACGGGACCACATCGGTCTATCGAATCGACCCCACGACCGGTGCGCTCAATCCGGTGCCGGGTAGCCCGTTTCCCACCGGATCGGAGCCCAATGACATCACGGTCTCCGGGAACATTGCATATATCGCGCAACTTGGGTCAAACACGGTACAAGGTTTCGCCATTAATCCGTCTACCGGCGCGCTCACTGCTCTTTCCGGCGCCGTCGCAGTGGGGCTAGCTCCGGCATCGATCGTCAGTGATCTATCTGGCAAGTTCGTCTACGTGGCGGACACGGGAAGTGACACAGTGACGACGTTGAGCATCGATCCAACAACTCATGCGCTCACAACAATCGGTACCACCACAATCGGAGACGTACCGACAGCCCTGGCCATCTCTCCTACCGGGCAGTCACTGTATGTTGGAGACTGGAACAGCAACTCCGTTTCGAGTTTCACGATCAATGCGGCGACCGGTGCACTGACGGCGGCGCCCGGCAGCCCTAGCTTTGTCGGCTCTCAGCCAGTCGCAATCGCTGTCGCGCCATCTGGGCAGTACGTCTATACAATCCTCAGTGGGGGCAATGTAGTCGCGATGCAGAGCGCAGACCCGTCGACAGGTCAATTGGGCTTGAGTTCCTTCTGGGTAGGCGCTGGCCTCTCCTCCATGGCCATTGCGCCGTCGGGAAAGTTCGCCTATGCGGGCGAGATAAGCGGCAACACGATTCAGACATTCGACTTCCTCCCAACGAACGGCTTTCTAATGTCCACAGGCATTCAGATATCGTCAGGCTCTGAAGCAGAACATATCACCATCGATCCGACCGGACGATGGCTGTACGCGCCAACAGTTTCAGGGACGATTGCCGCATTTACGATTGACGCAAACACGGGAGCATTGACGGCGGTCCCGGGCAGCCAGGTTCCAACCGACAACGGGCCGACAACGCTTATAGTCGCGCGACCGGTGCCTTGAAAGCCTTGAGCCTACTGGCGGCGATCGACGCCGCCAGTCGCTTCGCGCTCACCTGCAGGCCCCCGGGCAGTCTCCCAGCCTGAGTCATTGGATTGCGCCGCCACTCGTCAGTTTGGGCGCTACGACATTGAACCATGTTCGCGTTCCTTCCCACGGCTCAGTCGTCACGTATGTCAAGCGCAATAACTGGCTGCGAGGCTACGCGTGCCGCGGCAAATCGCTTTGCCGTCGGCGGCAGCGCCGGAGAGGCGAGGATCAAATGCAGTACGGGCAGTGAGTGTCTCAATCCGGTGTGCGAACGGACTGCCTTCGACGTCTCACGACTGGTCGCGCGAGGAAATCACTCACGTAGTGCCTGGTTGCCCGGCCCAGGATGGCGAAACGAGGCATGGCCGGGATTCGCTAACAATCCTCCGCATTTCTATCTAAACTGATCTGTTTTGGCATGATGGTGGTCGGTTGTCCGGTCCACCCGACACCAGCCCAGTTCGTCAGGACCCGGTCAGTTCAGTGTCAGCCGGGAAAGATTCCACATCAGTGTCTTGCGAATCCCGCTCTCGAAGCTCTCTTGGGGCAGCCAACCGAACTCATTGATGATCTTCCGCGCGTCGATCGCGTAGCGCCAGTCGTGCCCGGGTCGATCGGTCACGAACTCGACAAGCCTCGCATGCGGTGCTCGATCCGGCCGGTGCTCGTCCATCAGTGCGCAAATCAGCCGCACGATGGCGACGTTCTTCCATTCGTTGCAGCCGCCGACGTTGTACGTCTCGCCTATGGCGCCGCGGCGGACTACTGTGTCGATCGCGCGGCAATGATCGTCGACGAACAGCCAGTCACGGATGTTGGAGCCGTCGCCGTACACCGGGATGCGCGTGCCTTCGATACAACTGCGGATCACCGTTGGGACGAATTTTTCGTCGTGCTGAAGCGGCCCGTAGTTGTTCGAGCAGTTGGTCGTCGTGACGGGCAATCCATACGTGTGCCAGTAGGCGCGCACCAGATGGTCGGAGCCGGCCTTGCTTGCCGAATATGGCGAATTGGGCGCATAACGGGTCGTTTCGGAGAACGGTGGATCGTTGGGCCCGAGCGAGCCGTACACCTCGTCGGTGCCGATGTGATGGAAGCGTCTTTGTGCTCGCATGGTGGCGGCGTCAAGACGCTGCTCGGCGAACCAGTACTGCCGCGCGGCTTCGAGCAGGGTCGCGGTGCCGACGACGTTGGTGCGGACGAACTCGCCCGGGCTGGCGATCGAGCGGTCTACGTGGCTCTCGGCTGCGAAATGGACGATCGTGTCGATCGCATGCTCGCGCAGCAGTGCGTCGACAAGCTGCCGGCAGCAGATGTCGCCGACAACGAGCCGGTGCCGGTCCTCGTCCGGCAGGTCGGCAAGATTGTCGATCCTGCCGGCGTAAGTCAGCAGATCGAGCGTGACGATCTCCACATGTGGATCGGTCGCCAGCAGGTAGCGGACGAAATTGGCGCCGATGAAGCCGGCGCCGCCGGTGACGAGCACATGCTGGGGACGATGGTTCATGAAGTTCGCTTCCAAGTGTCGAGAATTTCGCTCAAACCCGCCATCCACGGCGGGGCTTCGATGCCGAGGTGCTCGCGCAGTCGCGTGCAGTCGAGCGACGAATTGGCGGGCCGCGGCGCCGGCAGTGGATACGCGGAGGTCAGGATCGGCTGGACGAGCGGCGTGCGCGCGAGAAGCCCGGCACGGTGCGCGGCGGCGAAGATCGTTTCCGCGAAGCCATGCCAGGTCGTGACGGGCGTGCCGCACAAATGGTAGGTGTCGCAAGGAAGCGGCTCGCCTGCGCGGTAGCGCGCCGCGATCGACAGCAAGGCCTCGGCGATCGCGCCGGCATGGGTCGGGCCACCGTACTGATCGGCAACGACGCGCACCACGTCGCGCTCGCCGCCTATGCGTAGCATGGTGCGCACGAAGTTGCCGCCGTGCGCGCCGAATACCCATGCGACCCGCACGATCAGGTGCCGGTTCGGCAGATACTCGCGCACCGCCTGTTCGCCGGCGAAGGAGAGGCGACCGCTCGTTCTTATGGTTCGGTCAAAATCACAATCAAAAGCAGATCGAAACCAAAGATCGAGTTGCGGTGGTGAAGATATTCCGTAGCGAGACTACGTGCCCTCAGGCCTGCAGGTGACAGACAAAGTGGCTAGTGACGCAGCAGTCGGAACCTGGGCATTACCCGTCTCCTTCACAGTTTCTCGCCCCGACAGGTGGAAATGCGTGAACCGGGAAGATATGTTGCACATCTTCAGCGACGCGCGCCAAACAGATTTCGCAGCACCGACAGCATGCCCACGGGAACGAGACGGGAGTGGGCATGGTTCGCGATGCTTGCATGGCTGTGCGAGTTCGAAAATTCAATCAGAGAGAAAGGCTTCATGGCTATCTCCGTGCAAATCTCAAGCACATAAATGAGATAGCACGGGAATAACATTTTGCATTGTATCGAACCAGTCAGAAATGATGCTGGTACCAGGAATTTCGACTGCGGCAGGAATCGTGTGACAACTTCACTGTTCGGCACAGCCATGAACGTGCCCTATCCGCACCTCGCCGCACGCCTGTTCAATACGCAGCTCTCGCGCCAACAGTTCGATGAAATAGGCGAGCAATGGGTTGGCCACTGTCGATACGGGCAGCCCTATCTGGTCAGACAATCGCGCGCGGAAATCAGTGCATGTGAAAGACTGCGAACGAAAAATTCGTACCAGTCTCACTATGTTGCCGCGGCTGTCTGATTTCGCGGGGTCACCGATATCCGGACAATTGGAGCCAGTACGAAATCTCGTGTTTCGTTCACCAAGGTCACCCGAATTAGCCGAATCGATCCTTTAAACGATGAGCATTGCTTCATTGTTTTCTGAGTCTGGATTGCGGTTCAGGTGTTGCACCACATACTTCAATCTAACCGGTTACGATCATGACTCGAAACGATTTTCCTGACGTACAGGCTGCCGCGCCCCTCACCAACGGGGACGGCCTCTCCGGTTTGCGGCTCCGCCCCCTGTCATGGCTGGTTTCGTCGCTGCTGGTCGTGCTCGCCTTGCCGGCGAGTGCCATTGCGGGCGCTCAAACGAAGTCTGATCTGGCGCTGGCGAGCGATGCAGCAACTGCAAGCAGATCGACTCCGGTCGAGACTAAACAGCCGTCGACCCCGGGTAGCCATGCTCCTCCGGTGACGTTCTCACAGTGGCTCGAAACGCAACCGTCCGGTCGCGAGGGAGGGCCTCCGGTGGATTCCGCCACGCTGCGGCGTATCTTCCTGAGCGCCGTCGAGGAAGCGGAGAAGCGCAGTCCCGAAGTCGGGCAGGCGTATGCCGCCTACGAAGCCGCGAAATCAGACGTCGACGAAGCGAAGGGCTTGCGGTGGCCGCAAGTCGACATCGGTTCGCAGACACAGGGTGTGCAATTTGGTCCCGGTAATCGAAATGGCTCCAACAACGGGAACGTAGTGACGGCGAACGTCACGACAACGGTGTACGACTGGGGGCGCACAAAGAACACAATCGGAAGTCGTGAACAACTCTCGGATGCCGCGCTCAGTAGTTATGTAGCGGCCCGCAATCAGAATGCGTTCGAGGTGACGAGCACGCTCGTTGAACTGGGCAAGCAGCGCACGATCGTTGACGTGAGCCAGCAATTTGTTGAGCGTATGGCCACGCTCGTGAAGATGCTCAGCGAAATTGTGGCTGTCGACCGTGGTCGCGGCAGCGAACTCACGCAGGCAAAGGCGCGTCTGCTGCAGGCTGAAGCTGCGCGCGATTCAGCGCAAGCGAAGGCACGTGATGCGGAACTGGCGTTGCAAAAGCTGCTGGGCGAAAGCGTACCGCCGATTCCGCACGCGCGCGACTGGCCGCTCCAACCGGGCAATCTGCCGCAACTCCTGGAGCGGGTGAATGCTCATCCGAGCTTGCATCAGATTCAGTCCGAGGCAAATGCGGCCGACCTGAATGCCAAAGTGGTGAAAGCGTCGGGCCTGCCGTCGGTGAATTGGGTTGTCAGTGCGAATGCCGGAATCGGAGGCACGGGCGCGGGACAACGTGCGCCATGGCAAACCATGTTGACGCTCAACTGGGCGGCATTCCGCGGCGGTTCGACGCAGGCGGCGACGGCTGCGGCAGGGTACCGGGCACAGGCTTCGTGGCAGCGCCTCGACCAGCAGCGGCGTGACCTCGAGTATGGCATTCGCACCGCGGATCAGGATGCGCACACCATGCTCAGCCGCGCGGAGCAGTACAAACGCCTCTCCGCTGAAACCGATCAGGTGCGCAAGGCCTTCTTCGAACAGTGGTACCACCTGGGCAAACGAACCCTGCTTGATGTGCTCCTTGCGGAGAACGATCACTACGGCAACAGCGTGAGCGAAGTGACGAACCGGTTCGATGGCTACGCGGCGGTACTGCGGGAGCACGCATCTGCGGGTTCGCTGGTTGACTGGCTGGAGACCGGGCGCTCCAGCGGTTAGGTGTTGCGGATCAGAGCCGCATCGGATACAGGGCTTCGCGATGGGCTGCCTTCCTTTCTGGATGGCGGCCCTTTTTGCGTCTGGCGCACAGAGACGAGAAACATCGGACAACTGCCTGTTTAGCCCTTACGCAATCGTGCATAGGCACCGCTGCTCGCGATTCCCGTGCCGGGAAATGCCTCGTTCCTGTCTCGTCCAAATTCGAACTCGTCATATTTCGTTTTATTGCTCACCCATCAAGAATGGAGGTAGAGCAGCACTCTTGCGACTGCCATGTCGCCATTTTCTATCTATACGCTGGCCAGGTGGACCAGCATACGCACCCAAAGAGGCACTACCATGAGTACCAGTTCAGTGAAGCTGGCCGTTGTCGACGGCAGCACCATCAAGCAGACTGTTGAATTGCGCGGGTCCGCGCAAGGCGCTGCCGTTCGTGTAAGCGCCATCAAAGGTGGCAAATTCATTCTGGCCGAGAGCAAGACCGGCCACGGCCCCGAAAACATTACCGTGCGACGCTCCGGCAAGAATCTTCTGGTCAGCCTGGAAGGGGCGGAGCTCGACCAGCCGCAACTGATCATTGAGGACTTCTACGGCAATGAAGGCGAGCTGGTCGGCCTGGGTGAAGACGGGTCGTATCACGAATATATCGCTGCGGACGGCGAGGATGATCATGAGGCCGCTTTTCTTGTGGATGGCGCGGACTCGCCTCTGGTTCTGGGTGCGGCGCAACTGAACGGTTTCGGCGCGAATCTCGTCGCCGCGCCGGGTGTCGGTCTGGTGGGCTTCGGCCTCCTGGGCCTGGGTGCGCTTGCCGCGCTGGGTGCGGGGATTGCCGCCGCGAGCGGTGGTGGTAATGGCGGCAGCGCTCCTGCTGTAGTGGATGAACAGACGCCGCCGGGTGCAGTTGACGACGATGCGGATGCGGATGCTGACGCCGATGCCGATGCCGATGCCGATGCGGATGCCGATGCCGATGCGGACGCTGACGCTGACGCTGACGCGGATGCGGACGCTGACGCGGATGCGGACGCTGACGCGGATGCGGACGCTGACGCGGATGCGGATGCGGATGCGGATGCGGATGCTGATGCTGATGCCGACGCGGATGCGGATGCGGATGCGGATGCTGATGCTGACGCGGATGCCGATGCTGACGCTGACGCTGACGCCGATGCTGATGCTGATGCTGACGCCGATGCTGACGCGGACGCCGATGCGGATGCTGACGCGGATGCCGATGCTGACGCTGACGCTGACGCGGATGCCGATGCCGATGCCGATGCCGATGCCGATGCCGATGCGGACGCTGATGCGGACGCGGATGCGGATGCGGACGCGGATGCGGATGCGGATGCGGATGCTGATGCGGATGCGGATGCTGACGCCGATGCGGATGCGGATGCGGATGCTGACGCCGATGCGGACGCTGATGCCGACGCTGATGCCGACGCGGACGCGGATGCTGATGCTGATGCTGATGCGGATGCTGATGCTGATGCGGATGCGGATGCGGATGCGGATGCGGATGCCGACGCTGATGCCGACGCGGACGCGGACGCGGATGCTGATGCTGATGCTGATGCTGATGCGGATGCGGATGCGGATGCGGATGCGGATGCGGATGCGGATGCGGACGCGGACGCGGACGCGGATGCGGATGCTGACGCGGATGCGGATGCCGATGCGGACGCCGACGCTGATGCCGACGCGGACGCGGACGCGGATGCGGATGCCGATGCCGATGCGGATGCGGATGCGGATGCAGATTCCGATGCGGACGCGGACGCGGACGCGGATGCTGACGCGGACGCCGATGCGGATGCCGATGCTGACGCGGATGCGGACGCTGACGCGGATGCGGACGCTGACGCGGATGCGGACGCTGACGCGGATGCGGATGCGGATGCGGATGCTGATGCCGACGCGGATGCGGATGCGGATGCGGATGCTGACGCGGATGCCGATGCTGACGCTGACGCTGACGCGGATGCGGATGCGGATGCCGATGCTGATGCTGACGCCGATGCTGACGCGGACGCCGATGCGGATGCTGACGCGGATGCCGATGCTGACGCTGACGCGGATGCCGATGCCGATGCGGACGCTGATGCGGACGCGGATGCGGATGCGGATGCGGATGCGGATGCGGATGCGGATGCGGATGCGGATGCGGATGCGGATGCGGATGCGGACGCGGACGCGGATGCGGATGCTGACGCGGATGCGGATGCGGACGCGGATGCGGATGCGGATGCTGACGCGGATGCGGATGCGGATGCTGACGCGGATGCGGATGCGGATGCGGATGCCGACGCTGATGCCGACGCGGACGCGGATGCGGATGCCGATGCCGATGCGGATGCGGATGCGGATGCGGATGCAGATTCCGATGCGGACGCGGACGCGGATGCTGACGCGGACGCCGATGCGGATGCCGATGCTGACGCGGATGCGGACGCTGACGCGGATGCGGATGCGGATGCTGATGCGGATGCGGATGCGGATGCCGATGCCGATGCGGACGCGGATGCGGATGCTGATGCTGACGCGGATGCTGACGCGGATGCTGACGCGGATGCGGATGCGGATGCGGATGCGGATGCAGATTCCGATGCGGACGCGGACGCGGATGCTGACGCGGACGCCGATGCGGATGCCGATGCTGACGCGA
>NZ_JACHDK010000037.1:32716-34285 GCF_014201005.1 Paraburkholderia lebeckiae
CGGATGCTGACGCGGATGCTGACGCAGATGCTGATGCTGATGCTGATGCTGATGCTGATGCGGATGCGGATGCGGATGCGGATGCGGATGCGGACGCCGATGCTGACGCTGATGCCGATGCCGATGCGGACGCTGATGCCGATGCGGATGCTGACGCGGATGCTGACGCTGATGCTGACGCGGACGCGGATGCCGATGCGGATGCGGATGCTGACGCCGATGCGGATGCGGATGCGGATGCGGACGCGGATGCTGACGCCGATGCGGATGCCGATGCTGATGCTGATGCTGATGCTGATGCTGATGCTGATGCCGACGCGGATGCTGACGCCGATGCGGATGCTGATGCTGACGCCGATGCTGACGCTGATGCCGACGCGGATGCCGACGCGGATGCTGACGCGGATGCTGACGCGGATGCTGACGCGGATGCTGATGCTGATGCTGATGCTGATGCTGACGCTGACGCTGACGCTGACGCTGACGCTGATGCCGATGCGGACGCTGATGCAGATGCAGATGCTGACGCGGATGCCGATGCTGACGCTGATGCAGATGCTGACGCGGATGCCGATGCTGACGCTGATGCAGATGCTGACGCCGATGCTGATGCGGATGCCGATGCGGATGCGGATGCCGACGCTGATGCCGACGCGGACGCGGATGCTGATGCCGATGCCGATGCCGATGCGGATGCCGATGCGGATGCCGATGCCGATGCGGATGCCGATGCGGATGCTGATGCTGATGCGGATGCCGACGCGGACGCGGATGCGGATGCGGACGCCGATGCGGATGCTGACGCCGATGCGGATGCCGATGCGGATGCAGATTCCGATGCGGATGCGGATGCGGACGCCGACGCGGATGCTGACGCGGATGCGGATGCTGACGCCGATGCTGACGCGGACGCCGATGCGGATGCTGACGCGGATGCCGATGCTGACGCCGATGCCGATGCTGACGCGGATGCCGATGCTGACGCTGACGCGGATGCGGATGCGGATGCGGATGCGGATGCGGATGCCGATGCCGATGCCGATGCGGATGCCGATGCGGACGCGGACGCGGATGCGGATGCGGATGCGGATGCGGATGCTGACGCCGATGCTGACGCGGACGCCGATGCGGATGCTGACGCGGATGCCGATGCGGACGCGGACGCGGATGCGGATGCTGACGCCGATGCTGACGCGGACGCCGATGCGGATGCTGACGCCGATGCTGACGCGGATGCCGATGCGGATGCCGATGCTGACGCTGACGCTGACGCTGACGCTGACGCTGACGCTGATGCTGATGCAGATGCTGATGCTGATGCTGATGCGGATGCGGATGCGGATGCTGACGCCGATGCTGACGCGGATGCGGATGCGGATGCCGACGCGGATGCGGATGCTGATGCGGATGCGGATGCGGATGCCGATGCGGATGCCGATGCCGATGCCGATGCCGATGCAGATGCAGATGTTGATGCGCCGGACCAGCCAGTCATTGGCGAAGTGATTGACGACGAAGGTCCGATCCAGGGACCGGTGGGCAATGGCGAGAGCACGGACGACACGACGC
>NZ_JACHDK010000038.1:0-31612 GCF_014201005.1 Paraburkholderia lebeckiae
CCATTCTTCGTCCGACACATCCGTTGGGTATGGCCTGCGTTTTTTCATCCTGCCAGGATACCAGGTCCGACAAAAAGTGCCTAACACCCTCTAGTTTTTCGGTGCATCCGCCGTGGCTTTCGGCACACGCCCCATCAGATAGAACTCGTCGTTCGGACGCATCGAGATCACGTTGGCCATCCGGTTCGACAGCCCGAAAAACGCGGTGATTGCCGCGATGTCCCAGATGTCTTCATCGGTGAAGCCGTGGCCGCGCAGTGTCTGGAAGTCTTCTTCGTCGACCGTGCCCGACGCGCGGCACACCTTCAGCGCGAAATCGAGCATCGCCTTCTGGCGGTCGGTGATGTCGGCCTTGCGGTGATTGACCGCGACCTGATCGGCGAGCAGCGGCGCTTTTTCGTAGATGCGCAGAATCGCGCCGTGGGCGACCACGCAGTAAAGACAATCGTTGACCGCGCTCGTCGCGACCACGATCATCTCCCGCTCGCCTTTCGTTAGACCGCCCTCCTTCAGCATCAACGCATCGTGATAAGCGAAGAACGCGCGGAATTCGTCGGGCCGATGCGCGAGCGTCAGAAACACGTTCGGCACGAAACCCGCTTTCTCCTGCACTTCGAGAATGCGGGCACTGATGTCTTCGGGCCACTCGCTCGGCTCGGGGACCGGGTAGCGGCTGATGGGCTGAAGCGTGGCCATGCGCTGTCTCCGTGATCTCTGTCGGGGTATGCCGACCATTGTAGCAACGCGATTTCGCGGTCGCACGCGCTTCACCAGGTCCGCTCGAACACTTCCGACATTGCCGCCCGTATCGTCTAGACTTTCAGTTCGGCATGCGTGAAGCCGCCCGGCACGGCGGCGACGAAAGGAGCGACCATGTCAAACGTTACGCACGACGCGCGGGCCCCTGTGGTCAAGGTGCGGCCCGAACGGGAAATGGCGACGATGCAGCGGCTGCCCTATTTCGTCGGCATTTCGGCGGGCACCGCGGGCACCACCGGCCTGTCGATGTACATGGTCGTGGTCCCGCCTGGCGGCCATGCGGAGCCGCACTTTCACGCCGACTACGAGACCGCGATCTATATGCTCGAAGGCAAGATCGAGACGCGCTACGGCCCGGGCTTGCGCGAGTCGGTCATTACCGAGCCCGGCGACTTCCTGTTCATTCCGCCGGGCGTGCCGCATCAGCCGTTCAATCTCGACGCGAACGCCGCGGCGCGGGCGATCGTCGCGCGCAATCACGCGGACGAGCATGAGCGCGTGGTGCCCTATGATCCGTCCGAGGATGCGTGAGGCAACGGGCCTCTTGCCGGACCGCTTCGCCTGAAGCGAGGCAAATCATGCTTCTCAAACCGGTTTGATCCACTTGCCGCGCGGCGCATGCAGGCCGCGCCGCGTCGTGCGCCGCGCCCATTCGTCGGTCGCGCGCGATTTCGTCGGCGTTCTTTCACGACGCCGACTCGCCACCTGTGCTTAAATCCGTCTTTCGCGTCGACGCGCGCGCGTGCCCCCGCACGGCCGTTCGCGTCGCTCGTGGCATGTATCGGCCTCGGCGCGGACGATTCTTTTTTCTTTTATTGGCTTATCAGGAGCGCGGTTGTGTGGCATTTCCCGGTCGCTATTCCACCGTCTGCCGGCGTGTGGGCCGTCTTCGCGAGCGTGCTCGTCACGCAGCTCGGCATGCCGATTCCGGCCGCGCCGACGCTGATTCTCGCTGGAACGATGGCCGCGGTGGGAGAAGCCTCGTACGCCAACATGATCTGCGCGGCGGTCGGTGCGACGCTGATCGCCGACTCGCTGTGGTTTTTCACCGGACGCGCGTACGGCCGCCGTCTGCTCAATTACCTCGTGCGCTTCTCTCTGTCGCTGGACACCACGGTACGCGTCGCGCGCAATACCTATGAGCGCTATGGCGCACCGATCCTAACCGTCGCGAAGTTCCTGCCCGGTCTCGGCCTGATTTCCGCGCCGCTGCTCGGCACGACCGCTATCGGCGTCGGCGTGTTTCTGTGGTGGGACATGGTCGGTGCCACGCTATGGGCCAGCGTCTGGGTGATCGGCGGCGGCGCCCTGCACCACCAGATCGTGCAAATGCTGCTGCTCGTGCGACACAACGGCGGCACGATCTTCGATACGTTCGCGGTGATTTTCGCGGCGGTTCTGGTGTATCGCTGGCTGCGCCGCTTGCAGTTTCGTCGCTGGCTCGCGCATACGCGCATTACGCCCGATCAGCTCGACGCGATGATGAAGTCGAACGAACCGCCGCTGATTCTCGACGCGCGCCCGAGCACCGTGCGCGAAAAGGAATCGCACCGCATTGCCGGCGCCCGGCCGCTCGATCTCGAGTCGCCCGATCCGATTCATCCGGAATACCTGGAGCGGCCGATCGTCGTCTATTGCGTGTGTCCCAACGAAGCGACCGCTAAGCGCATCGTCAGGCAATTGCATCGGAAGAACATTCATCATGTGCGCGCGCTGAAGGGCGGTCTCGATGCGTGGGAAAAGCGCGGCTATGCGGTCGAGCCGCTGCCGCCCGACTTCAATACGGCGATGGCGCACATGCTCGAAGACAAGGGCAACGAAGGCGAATACACGGTGCGCGCACGTCTCGCGGAGTGAATGAGCAGTAGACGAAACACGCGGCATCACGCTCGATGCCGCTTTGCCAAAATCCAAAAATAAATTGACGGCATTTTTAGCTCGTATATCCTTGCTATTGGGAGATCGCGTGGGCGGCGCGGCGAATTGAGCTACTACCGTCTAGTACCATTTCTTCTCGATCAACCCGTGTCCTGTTTCTTCAATATCCGCTGTGGATTCGAAACAGGCCGTTCAATACCCTCAACTACGCCAGTCGAGTGTCATCGTGAGAGTCCGAGGCCCTTTGGTGAATTGGAATCGCAGTCAGGCGCGTTGTACTTGCGCTGACGGCGCCAGCGCCGACGGCAGCAACGGCAGCCTTGCGTTTCGCCGCTTTCTGTCCGTCATCACAGTCCTGTCGCGTCGCTCCGTTCGACGCCGCAACGTCCTCTCCGCGCGCGCGTTCATCGCGGTGCGCACAGACGAAGTCGCTTCGCTGCTGCCGTAGCGCCTCTCCTCTTTCATCTCTTTTCGCTGTTCGATTCGTCCGTTTGCACGCGTTTTCGCGAGCTGGCTGCTTGCGTCCGCGCGGCACCGACCGATCACCGCGCATCGCGACGGATTCAATCGAACCGCTTCTAATCTGGTAAGCGCTGCGCGTTATTGCGCGGATTCGCTTTGGCGTCGACTCGCCGTCGCGTTTTCCCACCTCGCCGCGCGCGCTATTTGACGCCGTTCACGTGGTGTGCGGCGTGGGATCGACACGCCTATTCGTTATGCGAAACCAACCAATAGTAGGAATCACCGCCGATAGAACGATGCTCGGCGCTCATCCGTCGCACGTGGTCGGCGAAAAGTACATCGCCGCGATCGTCGAGGGCTCGCACGCGCTCGCGATGCTGGTGCCGGCTTTCGGTGGACGTCAGCGCATCGACGATGTGCTCGCCGCCGTCGACGGCTTGTTATTCACCGGCAGCTATTCGAACGTCGCGCCGCAGCGTTACGGCGGCGCTTCGACCGAGCCCGACACATTGCACGACCCCGCGCGCGACGCAACCGCGTTGCCGCTGATCCGCGCGGCGGTTGCGACGGGCATACCCGTTCTCGCCATCTGTCGCGGTTTGCAGGAAATGAACGTCGCGTTCGGCGGCACCTTGCATCAAAGCGTTCATGCGGTCGGCGGACTGAACGACGATCGCGAGAACAAGGACGGCTCGCTCGACGCGCAATACGCCGCATCGCATTCGATCGTACTGACCCGCGGCGGCATGCTGCAGCGCCTCGCGGGCTGCGCCCACGAAGCGCGGGTGAATTCATTGCACGGTCAGGCCATCGCGCGACTAGGCGTAGGCCTCGAGGTCCAAGCCCTCGCAGCGGACGGCCTGATCGAAGCAATCAGCGTCAGTAACGCCCGCGCGTTCGCGCTCGGCGTGCAATGGCATCCGGAATGGAAACATGCTGACGACGCGCTATCGACCGCGATATTTCGCGCCTTCGGCGACGCGTGTCGCCAGCGCATGAATACACGAAACCCTGCACACATGACCCAGGATGCGGACCAAAACAGAGAGAACAATCATGCTTGACATCGACGAATTTCTGAAAAAGCATCACGTCACCGAAATCGAAGCAATTATTCCGGACATGGCCGGCATCGCGCGCGGCAAGATCATTCCGCGCAGCAAGTTCGAATCGGGCGAATCGATGCGTCTGCCGCAGGCGGTGATGATTCAGACCGTCACCGGCGACTATCCGCAAAGCGATTCGCTGACCGGCGTCACCGATCCCGACATGGTGTGCGTACCCGACGCGAGCACGATCCGGATGATTCCGTGGGCAGTCGACCCGACCGCGCAGGTGATTCACGATTGCGTGCATTTCGACGGCACCCCGGTCGAAATCTCGCCGCGCTCCGTGTTGCGGCGCGTGCTCGATCTATATAAGGCGCGCGGCTGGAAACCGGTGATCGCGCCGGAGCTCGAGTTCTATCTGGTCGACATGAACCGCGATCCCGATCTGCCGTTGCAACCGCCGGTCGGACGTACGGGTCGCGCGGAAACCGGACGGCAGGCGTATTCGATCGAAGCGGTCAACGAATTCGACCCGTTGTTCGAAGACATCTACGAGTACTGCGACGTGCAGGAACTCGAAGTCGATACGCTGATACACGAAGTCGGCGCCGCGCAGATGGAAATCAACTTCATGCACGGCGATCCGCTCAAGCTCGCGGACAGTGTGTTTCTGTTCAAGCGCACCGTGCGCGAAGCGGCGTTGCGTCACAAGATGTACGCGACTTTCATGGCGAAGCCGATGGAAGGTGAACCGGGCTCGGCGATGCACATGCATCAAAGCCTCGTCGATATGGAAACCGGCCGCAACCTGTTCACCTCCGCCGACGGCGAGCCGACCTCGCTGTTCACCGGCTATATCGCCGGCTTGCAGAAATACACCCCGGCGCTGATGCCAATCTTCGCGCCGTACATCAATTCGTACCGGCGTCTGTCGCGTTTCATGGCCGCGCCGATCAATGTCGCGTGGGGTTATGACAATCGCACGGTCGGCTTCCGGGTTCCGCATTCCGCGCCGGTTGCGCGCCGCATCGAGAACCGGATTCCAGGTGTCGATTGCAATCCGTACCTGGCGATCGCCGCGACCTTGGCGGCGGGCTATCTCGGCATTACACAGCGGCTTGCCGCGACCGAACCGCTGGCGAGCGACGGCTATGCGTTGCCCTATCAATTACCGCGCAATCTCGAAGAAGGCTTGACCTTGATGAGCGCGTGCGAGCCGATTGCCGAAGTACTCGGCGAGCAGTTCGTCCGCGCGTATCTCGCGTTGAAAGAGACCGAATACGAAGCGTTTTTCCGCGTGATCAGTTCGTGGGAACGCCGGCACTTGCTGCTGCACGTTTGAGTGCTGCGGGCCAATCGGTCAATGAGAACCTTGAAAAGACGGAGGCAGTATGAGCTATAAGACTGAAGACGTGATGTGTGCGGAAAAGGAAACGCCGCAGCACGGCGACACGAAAGACGCGCCGACCTCGCAAGCCACATCGCGCAGCACCGCCGAATACCGCGCGCTCGATGCCGCGCATCACCTCCACCCATTCTCGGATATGGGCTCGCTCAATCGCGCGGGTTCTCGCGTGATCGTCAAGGCGCAAGGCGTGTACCTGTGGGACTCGGAGGGCAACAAGATCATCGACGGCATGGCGGGGCTCTGGTGCGTGAACGTCGGCTACGGCCGCCAGGAGCTGGCCGACGCAGCATTCCGGCAGATGCTGGAACTGCCGTACTACAACACGTTCTTCAAGACGACGCATCCGCCCGTGATTGAACTGTCTGCCCTGCTCGCCGAACTGACGCCCGCGCCATTCAATCACTTCTTCTACTGCAACAGCGGCTCGGAAGGCAACGACACCGTGCTGCGCATCGTCCATCAATACTGGGCGACGCAGCGACAGCCCGCGAGGAAGTTCGTCATCGCGCGCAAAAACGCTTATCACGGCTCGACGATCGCGGGCGGCACGCTCGGCGGCATGGCTTATATGCATGAGCAGATGCCATCGAAAGTCGAGAACATCGTACATATCGATCAGCCCTATTTCTTCGGCGAAGCGGCAAGCGATCAGACGGCGGAAGAATTCGCACTGGCTCGCGCGCGGCAGCTCGAAGCGAAGATTCTCGAACTCGGTGCGGACAATGTCGCCGCATTCATCGGTGAGCCTTTCCAGGGAGCGGGCGGCGTGATTTTTCCGGCTGAGACGTATTGGCCGGAAATCGAGCGCATTTGCCGCAAGTACGACGTGCTGCTCGTCGCGGACGAAGTGATCGGCGGCTTCGGCCGAACCGGCGAATGGTTCGCGCATCAGCACTTCGGCTTCGAGCCGGACCTGATCACGCTCGCGAAGGGACTGACGAGCGGTTACGTGCCGATGGGGGCTGTCGGTCTACATGATCGCGTCGCCCGCGCACTGATCGACAACGGTGACTTCAATCATGGCCTCACCTACTCTGGGCATCCAGTGGCGGCGGCCGTCGCGCTTGCGAATCTGAAACTGCTGCGCGACGAGAGGATCGTGGAGCGCGTCAAAGCGGATACGGGTCCGTACTTTCAGAAGAAGCTGCGTGAGACGTTCGCCGGTCATCCTATCGTTGGCGAGGTCAGCGGCGCGGGTCTCGTGGCGGGCGTGCAACTCGCCGAGGGGCCGCTCGAGCGCAAGCGCTTCGCGAATGGCGGCGACGTCGGTACGATGTGCCGCGACTTCTGCTTCAACGGCAATCTGATCATGCGCGCGAGCGGCGACCGGATGTTGCTGTCGCCGCCGCTCGTGGTCAGCCGGCCGGAAATCGACGAAATCGTCTCAAAGGCAAAAGCGGCGATCGATGCGACCGGGCGGCAGGTGGGCATCCGATAGCGCTGCGTGGTTCCGGTTCAGCTTCCCTCAGCCATCGAGTGCCCGCTCAGCCTTCAAATCGCCCAACCCTCCGGGACGCGCGGCAACCGGCCCGGAGATACATCGAACGCCGACGCGAGGACGTGCCCGTGCGCCGCAGCGGAATCAACCGTGTGGCGCCCTGATGGAGCCCCCGTGACCGCCGCCGGAACGCGCGGCGGTCCTACTTGACGTTGTACCGGTCGCGCGAGCGTTCCAGGTTATGGTCAGAAAGGCCACCAGCCCTTACCGCCGTTGCCTGCATCATGGTCCGGGTGCGACCCGTCATGATGCCCGTGCGTGTCGGCGTCCCGGTCGAAGTCGAAAAGATCGAACAGGTCGCCGATCGCGGGCGCATTGACCGGCACGTATGGGTTATCGCCGTACTGGACCGGGTTCGGCAAGTTGTCACGACTACGTCCGGTAATCGGTGGCAGCCCCCAGTTGCGTTCGATGAACTTGACCAACGACGCGTGATCCGCATAGCCGTGCGAAATGCGCCCGCCAGCGGAATACTTCGACACTGCGATCATGGGGATGCGCGAGCCGTCACCAAAGTAGTCGATGGGCTGCACATAGCCGGAATCGTAGTAGCCGCCGCCCTCATCGGTGGTGATGAGGATCGCCGTAGTGGCCCATAGCTTCGGATCGCTCTTCACCGCGTCGACCAGTTTTCTCACGAATGCCTCGTAAAGCCCAAACTTCGACGATGTCGGATGCCCATCGAGCAGTCCGCCAGGCTTCACGAACGACACAGCTGGCAGATTGCCCGCCTGGATATCCGCGTACAGGTCTGGCAAGTCCGCAAGATGTGTGTCCCTGACGTGCTTGTTCGTCATGATCGACGTCTCGTACAGGAACGGATTGCAGATGTTGCAGTAGACGCTTGTCGACGGATCCTTGATGAAGCTGTTCCAGCCCTCCCCGTAGTACTTCCACGGGATCTTGCGATCAAGCAGCGTGTCCCCGACGGTGCGCACGGGTGACGGGGGGATCGTGAACGGCGACTTCGTTCTGTCGAGCACCGTGCCGTCGCCGTTATATCCCGGGTTGTAATTGTTGAGCAGGTAATAGTGCTTCGGCGCGCAGTTCGGCGTGGGATCGTAGGGCAGCGATTCAAGGTATTGGCGGATCGCGCCGACGCCAGGCTGGCCCGGGTCCGAACAGTTGCTATAGCTGCCCCCCGAGTAACCGTCCTGGGTGTACCAGTTGTTGGTACCGGCCAACGGATCAACGTTCTCGATCTGATCCGACGGCGGCGTTGCCGCATTGCCGTTGCCGTCGGTGTAGTAGTACGCATCAGCCGCACCGATCATGATGCTGTTCGCCCCGGTTCCGCCCATCACCGGTTGGTGATAGTTATCGCTCATCGCGTATTGCTGGGCCAGTTTCGTGAAGTACGGCATGTCGCCGTTGTTCACGTTGTAGAAGCCAAGCGCATTCGAGCCTTCGCCGGTGGTCTGATCGGTAAAAGGCGTCGGTTGCGGCTTGCCGTTGCTGCCCGCGCCGATGGTGGTTTCCACCCATGCGAACAGATCGCCGAGGCACCCGCTCGGATTCTCGCGGCTCGCATGTGCGACGGCACAATCCGCTTGTTGCCACGCCTGATAGAAGCGGTGCACCGGACCGCCCATGTACGCATCGTAGAGTGGCGGCTGCAATAGATATGGACCGCTCGGCAACGAGTTGTAGTTGGCCACCCGCGAATCCTTTACATCCTTCGGCAGTCCGGTCGCGCCGCTCAGCAACTGATCGATGTCGGACGCCTCGAGTGCCGTGCCTTCGGCCTGGACAGCCGCATCGTGAGTCGCGAAAGGTGGCGGACTTGCGTCGCTAGCCGCCGTCGGCGCACCGCCGGTATTGGGGGCCGGCAGCGGCATGTACGGGGTTTTGTTCGGCGGGGCTAACGCAAATTTTGCCGGTCCAACCAATTGCGCTTCGTATTGCTGCGCCTGGTTGAAGTTCGGGCCCGGCGAACCATCCGCATTGACGATGCCCCGCGACAGCAGATTCCACACTGATTGGCCTTGCGGGGGTTGGTAGGTGCCGAACACGTGGTCGAACGTTCGGTTTTCGCCGACAACGATGATCACATGCTTGATTGGCGTTAGGGTCTGGGCCGCATGATCGTCCCTTGCCGCAGACACCCCTGTGGGCATCGTAGCGAATACGAGCGCGGCCGCTCCCGCAACTGCTGACATCGAAAGTCGTAGGTACAGCTTATTGCATCGTTGTGACAGGTGGAATGTCGCCATTTGCCGTCTCCTTACCGTTGGTTACAACGGTAAGACCTTAGGGTTCCTGCATGAACATGGAGAGTCGATCGCATTACAGTTGGCTGTCGTCGGGCTGCCTGAACGCATTGCGTCCACGATAGGGCGATTGATTACTGACAAGTGTCCGAAACGGCCGAACCATGACTATGAATGGCCGGTTATCTACTTCGGCGGCATGACATTTGCGCAGTGTTCCGGAAAGGACAGCGGCGGCGTGTCGATTGGCAATAGGCATGGCCGTCGCACGCCGACGTCATATGCCTGCAACTGGCCAAACGCGCTGGGGCGTGGAACGCTCGCGAGCTATACGGTGCTTCGGTTGGCAGTAAAAAAGCAGCAAGGAGACCGCTTGTGAACGAACTAGCGTCCTTCCGGCGTGACTCGCAGTCACTGCGATCCTCACCTGGATCGGCACACTTTTCGCAGATCAGCCGTTGCAGTGAGACTCGCCATCATCCATTGCAGTCGCAGCTCTGCGGCATGCACAGCGCGGCGAAGCGCATCGCGGGACTCGTTTCGGTGGGCGGGAATACGCACCATTCACCATTGTCATGGCGGAAGAAAAACATCGACAGCATGCCGGTCGGGCGCCGCGTCTGCACCAGTGCATAGCGCCGCCGGTTCGCCGGCGTGTGCCCGAAGCGCATGACGCGGACGGGGTTCGCCAGTCCCAGGCCAAGCCACTTGTCGACCAGCGAGTGCAGGGAATTATCGGCGGCGCGCATGACTGCTCTCCTTCGGCTGCAATGGATATACCGTGCCTTGACCCGGTGGCAGCGAACGCTCCTGATGGTGCGGGAGCGCTTGCACGGCAAATCCGAACTGCTGACCACGATCCAACAATAGCGACGCCGGATAAACACAATCTGAAATCTGCATTAAAAAATTTAAAGAATTCTTAGGGTTGCCTTTAATGCGCAGCCGTACTGTGCCTCCAACCTATCCGAGCGAGCCGTTCCAGGTGCTCGCGAGACCGTCGCGCATCGCATTGCTTTTTGCAGCGAGACGCCCAGCCCCTGGCTCCCGCCCGAGGAGCGGCAGGCGGTGCTGCGGCGGTTCTATCGCGCGGAGACGAGCAGGCATACAGCCGGCAGCAGCCTTGGGCTCAGCCTCGCCGCCGCCGTCGCGACGATGCACGGGATGGCGCTACGCTTGAACGACGTCGCGACCGGCTGCAGCATCGCGCTGTATGCGCCGCGCGGGCGGAACGCAGCCGCACGGCCCCGCGCGAATAAAACGCTTCTGCTCAGTGCAGCGTACGCAGCGCTTCATCGACGAACGCGTTGGTGTAGGTCCGATCGACCTTCACCGACCCGTAAGCCGGATTCGCCGCGGCGAGCACCTGCCACTCCTTCGTCGCGCCGTCGTCCGGCATGCGTCCGTCGTTCGCGAACATCGGGATCTCCTCCTTCAACACCTTTAGATAAGCCACGCGGTCCTTGCCGCTGATCTCCGGCGGAATGACAGCCAGCAGCTGCTCGGGGGAATGGGAATTGATGTACTGCAGCGTGCGCACGAACGCGCCGGCCAGGTGCCGCGCAATCTCCGGATGCGCCCGAACGCGTGCGCCCGACATGTAGACCGTGCTCGACGGAAACAGCGTGCCCAGACTCCGGCGCGTGCCGTCGACCGACGTCAGGTCCGCGAACACCGTGGCCACGCCTTTCGACTCGTAGAGATCCCCGTCGGGCGTCGGCGCTACGACGAAATCGGCGCTTCCGTCACGCAGCGCGTCGATGTTCTTCTCCTTGCCGTCCGTCCCGAGCCGCGCGTAATCGCCGATGCCGTGACCGCCCGCCAGCATGAGCGCGTTCGCGACCGTGCTCTTCGACGACCCGGCGCCGCCCGCAATGAAACGCGCGCCTTTGAGGTCAGTCACGCTCTGGTATTTCTCCCTTGCCTGGTTCGCGACGAGCACCTTCGCGCCCGGCGTCACGCCGAGCGTGACAACGGCCTGCGTATCGATGCCGTGCGCCTGGTTAACCACGTTGTGATGGTAGTAGGCGACCACCGCGTCGACCCGTCCGTCATTCAGCATGTCGGCCGTCGATACGTCGTCGCGGATGTTCATGACAGTCACGGCCATCTTGCCGTCGTTCAGATAGCCGAGACGCTCCGCCAGCACCACAGGGAAATTGCGGATGGCCTTAATCTCGTCGACGAGCAGGACGATGCGTTGCGGCGCCGCACCGGCAGCGGCCGTGGCCGGTTCGGCGGCGCTTGCCTGCCCACCGACCAGGCAAGCGGCAACGAGCGTAAGTGCGATTTTTTTCATCGGATCTTCCTTGCGAGCAGAGAGCTCATTGACTTACGGCGATGGGATCGGCGATCACCACCTGTTCTTCGGTGCGCACGTTCTTCTTGCTGTCGCTGATCGCTTTCCATTCAGGGTTGTGCGCCAGGCGCTCGCGGACTTTGTCCACCACCGCCTCGCGCGCGCTGAGGGCCGCCTCGTCCCTGTACTGCAGGAGTACCATCGCGGTCCACTGGCGGCCGGCCGGAAACTGGCTCGTATATAGCGAATAGCTCGACAGGACGCCCTCGTCCATCCATCCCTTGAATTGCGGAATCACATAGGCGTCCGCGTACTTCTCGTAGTCGCCGGCTGAGACCAGTGTCTTGTACGGGATGACCACGTAGACCGGATTCGCCGCCTTCGCGTCGAGCGCCTCCGCGCGTTTGGTATCAACCGGCGTCGTATGGATTGAAGTCGTCACCGCGAGCGCCTTCCCGGACAGCGCCGCGGGCTGCGCCTGCTCGAGCGTACGCCAGCGGTACAGGTCGTCGGGCGTCGCGAACGTCAGCAAGGCCATTGCGTCCCAGTTGTCCGAATCGGCATAGCGATTGAACAGCAGGCTGTATTGCCTGATTCGCCCGTCGTGCTTCCAGCGCGCGAGCTCGCGCGCGGTCGACTGCGCCAGCTCGTGGCGCAACGCGGGCCGGTTCGCGGGCAAGGTCTGGTAGGTGATGATCAGCGACAGCGCGTCGTTATCCGACGGCTCTGTCGCCCGCGCCGCGTTGGGGGGCAGCATGCCCGCCAGTACGACCGCGATGGCGAAGACACGGCCGATGGCCCGAATGGAGAGAAGATTCATGATGATTCGATGAAGGTTGGGCATGGAAAGGGCTCCACGTTTTTTCAGAAATCGATCTTGGCCACCATCCGCACGCTGCGGTCCATTCCTGTGCCAAGCGTGCCGGTCTGCACCGAGTTCCAATAACGCTTGTTGAACAGGTTGTCGACGGCCACCCTGATGTCGACATGCTTGCCGGCGATCCGGGTCGCGTAGCTGGCGCCGAGCGAGTAGATGGTGTAACCGGGGATGTAGCCCTGGTTCTGCGGGTTCACCGGGCGCTTCGTGATGAACGATGCACGCACCGTGAGCGACAGGCCGGGGAGCCAGAGCGGACGATGCGTCAGTGCGATGTTGCCGATCCACTTCGGCGTATTCTCCGGCGTACGGCCCTTGATCGTCATGTCGAATTCCGGGTTCTGGACCGCGTGCAGGTACTGGACGGCTTCGGACAGCGACCACTGGCGCGAGATTTCCTGCGTGAGCACGGCTTCCGCGCCCCGGTATTCGATCGTGCCGTCGTTGGCGAAAATCTGCGTAGCCGGATTGGTCACCGCGTTCGCGCGCGTGATGTCGAACACGGACGCGCTGAACTGCAACCACCTGAAGTAGTGATCGCGCACGCCGAACTCGTACTGCGTCGACACCGCGGGCGCAAGGACCTGGTAGGCGTTCTTCGCGTTTGCGGGGGCGACGCCGCCATCCTCGATGCCTTTCATGTAGCTGGCGAACAGCGTGGTGGTCGGCAGCACGTCGTAGAGAATCCCGAATGCCGGAGACCCGACCCAGGTCGCTGACGACACCACGCCGTCGTTCGACGACGACCGGCTCTCGCGGAAGCCGAGCAGCAACTTCCACTTCGACCCGACGCCGATCATGTCGTAGGTATAGAGGCCGGTATCCGCGTTGACCTGCTTTGGCAGCGACGTGTCGGGATGGGTCGGCACCGGAGTGGGCAACGGGATGGGATCGAAAATGTTGACCCGCACCGGCAACACGATCGTGTTTTGTCTGGGTGTCTCGGCGATACGCTCGCTGCGCGACACGCCGAACGTGATGTCGTGCGAGAGCGGACCCGTGGCGAATTGACCGAGCAGTTCTGCCCGCTTGTACTTGTTGAAGTAGAGCTGCGTCACCTCACTGACGGTCGGGATGCCGCCTGCCCCGGTGAACACGTTGTATCCGCCGATCCGGGTCGTCGAGCGCGAGCGATCCGAATCCGACTGACCGATTTCGACGAGCGCCTTCCAGCCGGGCGCAATGTCGTAGTCGACCCGCCCCTGGATGTTCGTCGTCTTCGCGGAGAAAACCGCCCACGGGCCCGACAGCAGATTCCTCGGATCGGGCACGCGCGGCAACGTGATGTGTCCGTTGACCGCAGTCGGCAGGCTGATGCTGCCCTGCTCGACGACGTCCTTCCGATAGGTCTCGACATCGAACTGGAAATGCAGGCGGTTGGTGACCTGCCAGTCGGCGCCAACGCTGCCGAACCAGCCGCGTCCATTCGCACCGTGCACACCATTTTCGAGGTGCGTATCGGATGCGTTCACGCGGAGGCCGACCTGCTTTTCGCTGCCGAATCGATGGCTAACGTCGGCAGCGACGCCGAACTGCCCGAACGAGTTGCCGAGCAGCGCCACCGAGGCGACGTCGTTGTCCATCGGCGCGCGCTTCGTCACCATGTTGAGGATGCCCGCGGGGCTTGCAACGCCGAACATCAGCGCGTTCGCGCCCTTCAGCGTCTCCACGCGCTGCTTGTCCTCCGCCGGCACCGACATCACGTTCGCGGTCGGCAGGCCGCCATTGAGCCGGTAGTTCGCGAACAGGTTGACCTTGATGCCGCGAATGCTGGCCGCGTCGGCAGGGCTGCCCGACGAGTTGGTCGGCGCGACACCGGCCTGGTTCCTGACCGCGTCGGTCACGCCTTCCGTCGCCGTCTGCAGCGCGCCAGCGCCCATCACCTCCTTGGTCATCGGCAGCGATTGCTTGTTGCCGAGCGCCTCCGCGTCGAGTCGCGCCGCAATCACCGACGTCGCCGGCACGAGCTGCCTCGGTTCGTACAACGCCGCGGCATCGCGGATCCGCCCTCGCAATTCATCCCGGATCTTCTCGGCCTTCTTCACGAGCACCTCCTGGTCGTCGCCGACGCGGTACGGCATCACCACGCCGAGCGCGCCGATCGTAGCGCCGCCGGCGTCCTGCAGCGGCAGTTCCACTTCGAGGCGATCTCCTTCGCGGCCGACCTCGACATGCGGCTTGCCGGTCTCGATGACACGCCGGTCGTCCGCATCGGCAGGCTTGCCGATGCGCCCGATGTTCGACGCGATGATCGGATAGTCGCCGTCCCCGCCCGGGCGCGCCACGTGCATCGCGAGCACCATCACGTCGCGGCGCTTGCGGATCACCTCGTCGACGAGCGTCTGCGCGTACGGATTGTCCGGAATGCCCGTGCTCGGGAGCACCGGATCGAAGAGTTCGTTCCCGTAGCGGATCTGCCGGCTCAGCTCGTCGCGGATGAGTGCGCCCGCCCGGATCAACGCCTCCTTGTCGAGCCCCGACCCCGTCGGGTACGGGAACGTCACTTCGACTGCGCCGATCACTTTGCGCGTGACGTCGAGCAGCGGCAGATGCACCTCGACGTTCTGGTCGGCTCGCTTGTTCACTTCCACGAACGGCGTACCGGTCCTGACCACGTCGAGATCGTCGGGGTCCGACTTCCTGCCGATCCGATTCGCGGACTTGGCTGCGACGATGACGCTTTCCGCTCCTCCGGGGGGGCGCATATGAAGATCCAGCTCGACGAGCTCCGGGTGCAGCGCGACCGTGCGGTCCACCAGCTGCTGCGCGTAGAGCTTCGCATGTCCGGGCTGCGGCGCGAGTGCATTCTCGCGCGCGCCGCCGTCGGCCTGCGCGTAAAGCGCCGGCGAAAACAACGCCATGACGGCCATTGCCACCATCGTTCTTCCAATCACCACGGTCTCCTCCAGCTTGATTGGATTATTGGTCTTCGATCCGGTCCGCCGCGGCGGGCATCGCGCCCGATGGCACGATGCCCGCGTTTGCCTCGCCGGTCAGATGTCCAGCACCAGCAGATCCCCTTTCGCGCGCGAACAGCAGGGTGTGAAATGTCCGTGCCGCTCCCGTTGCGCGGCGGTCAGCACGCAGTCGAGATGGTCGACTTCGCCGGCGATCACCCGCGTGATGCAGGTGCCGCAGACACCCTGCTCGCACGACGTCGGGATCCTGACGCCGTGTTCGGCCAGCGACGCGACAACGGACTTGTGCTCGGGAATCCGGTACACCTTGCCCGTGCTGACGAGCTGCACGTCGAACGCATGCGTCGCCGTGGGCTTCTGCGCAATCGACGCGAAGCGCTCGCAGTGCAGTTGACGCTCGGGCCAGCCGCGATTCCGTGCGGCGCACAGCACCGCATCGATGAACCCCGCGGGTCCGCATATGTACAGATGCGTGCGAGGCGACTGACTGTCGAGCACGCGCTCGATGTCGAAGCGTTGCTCCGCGCGTTCGTCGCTGAAGTGGAACCTGGCCCGGCCGGCGAACGGCGCCCGCACGAGCCGCTGCACGAACGCCGCGCGCGACTGCGAGCGTGCGCAATAGTGCAGCTCGAAATCGGCGTGGCGCCGCGCGAGCCGTTCCGCCATGCCGAGGATCGGCGTGATGCCGATCCCTCCCGCAAGCAGCAGCGAACGCGGCGCGGTCTCGTCCAGCGCGAAGTGATTGACCGGCACACCAATGTCGAGCAGATCGCCTTCGTCAACCCGCTCGTGCATGGCCGCCGATCCGCCGCGCGAATCCGCAACGCGCAGCACGGCGATCAGGTAGCGCCGCCGCTCGCGCGGATCGCCGCACAGCGAGTACTGGCGCACGAGACCGTCGCCAAGATGCACGTCGATATGCGCGCCGGCCGCGAACCGCGGCAGTTTGCGTCCCGCCGGATCCGTCAATTCGAACGCACACACACCGTCGGCCTCGACCGTTTTCTTCGCGACGCGCACGGTCAGGCGTGCGTCGCTCGCCACCGGACGCCACGTGCGCCGCAGGACGTTCCGGACGCCGGTGTAAGCGAGTACCGGAACGCACAGCGCGCCGAACAGCAGCAACAGTCGCCCGAATACACCGCCAATCGCGCCGGTGTGCCACGACAACGCCCAGAAATACAGCTTGTGCCCGACGCTGCTCCGCGAATACGGAACGAACCGCAGCACCTTGCCCGTGTATGCGTCGATGAACAACATCGTGCGTGCATTCGGATGCGGCGCCGCGCGATCGATCAGGTACATCTCTACCGGGTCACGCGATTTCTCGGGGATGTGCAGCAGCGCATCCTGCGGGTCGGGCGACAGTGCCTGTGCGGTGCGCCAGGAGCTTTCGAGCGTTTGCCGCCTTGCGCCGTTCGCGGGCACGGCCGATTTCGGCGGACTGGCGGGCTGCGGTGAACCGGTGATCGCATAGATGCCGTGCGCGTACCAGTCGAACGCCCACGGCAGCCCGGTCAGCACCGTCAGCAGCAGGATCGCGCTGGCATAGAGACCGATCGTCCGATGCAGCCGATACGTGAATGCCTGTCCACGCGCGCCGGGTCCGGTCGTGAACGCGACTCGCCAGCCGTGACCTGAGCGTGGCCACCAGAGCGCGATGCCGCCACCGATCATCAGCATGCCGAACAGGAGCGCGCTCGAGCCGGTAATCACGTTGCCGTGCTTCATGAAGCGGAACTGATGAATCTGCTCGAGCGTGCCGAGCAGGCCACCGTAGCGCGCGCGTTCGCCCAACACGTCTCCAGTGCAAGGATTGAGGTAGACGAACACCTGATCGGTGAAGCGCACCATCGCGGACGGCATGCGCGGCGCATGGTGCTTGCCGGCGACCAGCCGAATGTAGTCGAGCGTCGCCGACGGCCGGGATGCGGACGCATTCGCGGTCAATGTGTCAAGCGGTACGCGCGCCGCACAGGTCGGCACCGTCAGCAGATCGCGATTGAGCACCGGCTCGAGGCTGGGCCGGAAAGCGATGGATGCACCCGTGATCGCCATCAGGAGAATCACGACCCCGACGGTCAGGCCGCACCAGCGATGGATCTGCAAGACGAGCGGACGGAATGCGGGTTTCATGGGTTGCCTGGGCGACGACTGTTGATGTCCATCATCTTTGTCGGCGAACCTGAATGAAGTCTGAATTCAGCGCAAAGTCGGGGTAAGTCCCAACTCATTGCGCGTGACTTATCGCCCCACGACCCACATGCGCGCTTCCAACCTGAAACAGACGCGAACGCTTCCTGAATTTGCGTTCAGAAAAATCGGGAAAACCCCCGCAGGGCCATGCTTCGCTTGTCACGGACATCCGCTTGCGCTAGCCTGAAATTCCCTCGCGTTCGCGCTTTTATCATGAAGATCCTTATCGTCGAAGACCAGCGCAAGCTCGGCCTGTACCTCAAGCAGGCGTTAAGCGAACGCGCGTATACGGTGACGTGGGTTGAAAGTTGCGCCGAGGCGCGCGAAGCGCTATGCGAGTCGAGCTATGACGTCATCGTGCTCGATCTCGGCTTGCCCGACGGTGATGGTCTGGAGCTGCTTCGCGAATGGCGCGCGGCCGGATTCAATGAGCCGGTGTTGATCCTCAGCGCGCGCGACGCCGTCGAGGATCGCGTCAAGGGCCTCGATGTCGGCGCCGATGACTACCTGCCCAAGCCGTTCAGCCTGGAAGAACTGCTCGCGCGCATGCGCTCGCTGCTTCGCCGCCAATCGTCCGTCAAGGAAACCGTGCTTCAGCATGAGGGCATCAAGCTTGACCTGCTGAGCCACACCGTCCATCTGAACGGCAAGCCGATCGATCTCACCAGCCGCGAGTTCGCGTTACTGGAGGTCTTCCTGCAGAATCCCGGCCGCATCCTGACCCGGACGCTGATAGCGGAGAAGATCTGGGAATCCCATTACGACGTCGACACCAACCTGCTCGACGTTTACATGAGCCGGCTGCGCGGCAAGTTCGAGGCGCCGCTCGGCAAGCCGCTGTTCAAGACGGTGCGCGGCGTCGGTTACCAACTGCTATGAAATCCATCGGCGCGCGGCTCGCCATCTGCTACGTACTCGCTTCGACTGTCACGTTCGCGTCGCTGTTCCTTGCCGGAAGGTATTTCATCGAACATCACGCGATCCACGCGCTGGATCTGCTCAACCAATCGGAGTTCGAACAGATTCGCGCCGGCCAGACCGCGCTCGGCGCGAAGCCGACGGAGGCGGATCTGCGCCAGCGTGTGCAGGCGATGATGTCCGGCAACCTGGAACTGTTCTTTACGGAGATCTACGGGCCCGGTGGTACGGTGGTGTTTCGCTCACCGGAGCTTAACGGTCGCGATATTGCCCCGTCGCCTCGCCACCAGGCGTTCAATGCGAATATCGATGGGCTGGGCGAACTGCGCGCGGGCGAGTTCGCGCTCGGACCATACACGGTCGTGTTGGCAACGACGAAGGAGCACGTGCGCGTGGTGATGAGCGCGTACGAGCATACCTTTTACGTGCTCCTGATCGTCATGATCGCGGTCAGCAGCGTGATCGGCTACGGCTTTAGCCGAATGGCGCTACGGCCGCTGCGGCTGATCCAGGACACCGCCGACCGCATCCGCTCGGACAACCTGAGCGAGCGGATCCCGGTGTCCGGCGCGCGCGACGAGATTTCGGACTTGGGGCGCCTGCTCAACCAGATGTTCGACCGCCTCGAAGCATCGTTCGACCAGATCCGGCGGTTTACCGCGGAGGCCTCCCACGAGCTCAAGACCCCGCTGACGCTGGTGCGCCTGCAGGCAGAGAAGTTGGTCGTCGACGATCAGTTGACGCCGGCGCAGGAACACGCGGTGCAGATCCAGATCAAGGAACTGGCCCACCTCCAGCGCATCATCGAGGACCTGCTGTTCCTGTCGCGTGCCGACGCACACGCGATTTCGCTCGATCTGAGGCCGCAGGACCCGGAACTGTTCCTGCAGAACTTCGCGCAGGACGCCCACGTACTCGCCGAACACCGCGAGCAGCGCTTCTTCCTGACCCATCACGGCAGCGGACAGGCCGCAATCGAGTCGAAATGGATCCGCCAGGTGCTCCTGAACCTGCTCAGCAACGCACTGGCGGCCTCGCCTCCGGGAAGCCGCGTCACCTTGCGTTCCACGCTGGTGGACCAATGCTGGCAGGTCCGCGTGGAGGACGAGGGTCCCGGCGTAGCCGCCGAACAGCGCGAGCGCATCTTCGAACGCTTCGTGCGCATCCGTCGTCCGGGCGACGAAGACAAGGGCAGCGGCCTGGGCCTCGCCATCTGCCGCAGTATCGTCGAGCTGCACGGCGGCCACATCTTCGCGGAGGCCGGGCCGGACGGCCGCGGCTTGTCGATGGTCTTCGAGATTCCCGCCGTCACGCCGTCCGACACCGCCGGCAATATCCCCTTCAACGCGCCGCTCCATTCCACCGACGCCGCCTGAGCATACAGCGGGCGCGCGTCACAGGTCGAGCTGATAACCGACGTAATAGGAGAAGCGATCAGTGTCGCTCACGTGAGTGAGGCCGCGCCCGGCGGAGAACAGGATGCGGTCGTGCTCCGTCAGCCCGTAGGTGCCGCCGAGGTTGAAGCCAATCGCGGACGGATCGTCATTGGTCGCCGCCCCGGTGTAGAAGACCTCGCCGCCAAGCTGAAGTCGTTCGCCGAACTTGCGCAGGACGGCCCAGCCGCCGGTCCAGTAACCCTTCCGTCCCGCACGCCGGTTGACGACGTATCCACCACCGCCGAACGTCGTCCAGTCACCGATCGTCTTCTGCGTCCACAGCGGTAGCAGCACGTGCGCGTGGCCGTCACCGAGGCCCAGGTGGTCGTTGCCGGACGGCAGTGTGACCCTGGGCGCGAACGCGACCTGCGGGCGCCAGCCCGCCTCGTCCTCGGTGATGAAGCGGTACTTCGCGCCCAGTTCGGTATCACCGAATCCGTAATGGGTGCGATCTCCGGTTTCGTGCATGAACGCCATGCCGACCGTCGCGTTGATCTGCAGGTTCTCCACCAATCCGTAGTTGATCTCGAGACCCGGCAGCGTGCCGCTGTGACTGCCGGCGCGCACGGTGCCCGACGCGGCGGCATCGATTTCGAAATGCCCCCGTTCGACGGGTTCCGGATCGTCGGTCACGAACGGCGGGCCGGCAAGCGCGCCATGGCAAACCAGGCATGCGCCGAAGGCGAGCGCCGCCTTGACGAATCGCGCATGATACGGGGCGCGGTAGGCGGCCGACTCCGGATGACGGGTGGACGACATGAGGCCGATTCTCCTGATCGAAGGGTGGCCGGCGCTGCGTGCGAGCGCCCGGCATGAGGCACGAGCGGGATGGGTCAGGACGGTTGGGGCGGGCAGATGCGCGGCGACGCGTGGCCGGCCGGCGCGAACTGCGGATGCCGCGCCGGTCCGTCAGACACGCGGACCGGCGCGGCGCGCGGGGATCAGTGGCCCGCGTCGGAGAACTGCGGCGGGCGCCATTTCAGGAGCTTGTTCTCGAGCTGCGTGAGCACGAACTCCGCACCCAGCGCGACGACGGCGAGCACGATCATCGCGGCGAACACGCCGGCCGCGTTGAAGGCGCCCTGCGCGGTCGAGATCAGCAGCCCGATCCCTTGCTTCGAGCCGAGGAATTCACCGACCACGGCACCCACCAGCGCGAACCCGAAGCTCACGTGCAGGCTCGCCAGGATCCAGCTCATCGCGGCCGGCAGCACGACCGTCAGCGTCACGGCGTGCTTCGAGGCGCCCAGGATGTGCGCGTTCGCGATCAGGTTGCGGTCCGCCTCGCGCACGCCCTGGAACGCGTTCGAGAACACCACGAAGAACACCATGACGAAGGCCAGCGCGACCTTGGACGCCATGCCGAGCCCCAGCGCGATGATGAACACCGAGCCGAGCACCACGCGCGGGATCGAGTTCGCGATCTTGATGTAGAGGCTGAAAACGTCGGCGAGCAGCTTGTTGCGGCCCAGTACGATCCCGGCCAACACGCCTGCCACGCTGCCGATCAGGAAGCCGAGCCCGGTTTCCTCCAGCGTCACCAGCACTTGCACCCAGAGCGGGCCTTGCGAGGTTCCCTCGGTGAGCCACTGCCAGATCTGCACGGCGATCAGCGAAGGCGTCGAGAAGAAGAAAGGATCGATCCAGCCCACGCGCCCGGCGAGTTCCCATCCGCCCAGCGTGACGACCAGCACCGCGAGCCGCAGCACATACACCAGCGTCTGGCGCCGACGTATGCTTGCCTGGGCCCGCACTTCCACCTGCCGCAGTTCGATCTCGTTCGATGCGGCTCCTGTCATCGGGATATTCATGCTTTCCTCAATGCGCCTCTGGGCGCTCAGATGTGGACCTCGTCGCGAAGATCGTTCCAGATCTGCCGCGACAGTTCGATAAAGCGGGGGGAATAGCGCGCTTCCGCGACATCACGCGGGCGCGGCAGGTCGATTTCGTACGACGTCTTGACGGTCGCCGGGCCCGACGTCAGAACGAATACCTTGTCCGCGAGCGCGATGGCCTCCTCGATGTCGTGCGTGACGAACACCACCGACGCGCCATTCACGCTCCACAGATGCAGCAGTTCGTCCTGCATCAGCGTGCGGGTCTGCACGTCGAGCGCCGAGAACGGCTCGTCCATCAGCAGAATCTCGGGTTCGTTGATGAAGGTCTGAGCCAGCGCGACGCGCTTGCGCATGCCGCCGGAGAGCTGGTGCGGATAGTGGCGCTCGAAGCGAACCAGACCGACGCGGCGAATCCATTCCATCGCGCGCTCGTACGCCTGCGCCTTGCTCTCGCCACGGTACAGCGGACCGGCTGCGACGTTGTCGAGCACGTTCTTCCACGGGAACACCGCGTCGGACTGGAACACGAAGCCGATGCGGCGATCGATGCCGGTGACCGGATTGCCCCAGATCCTGACCGCGCCGGCGCTCGGCGCGGCAAGGCCAGTAATCAGACTGAGCGTAGTGGACTTGCCGCAGCCGGTCGGTCCGACGACGGCGCAGAACTCGCCCTTCGCAACGCACATGCTGAAGTTCTGCAGCGCCATGATCGCTTTACCCTCCGGGCTGACGAAGCGGCGGCTGACACGATCGAGTTCAATCGCCGGAACGTCGTTCGACGCAGCGGCGGGATACGGCATGGTTGCCTGGGAGGCTGTCATTGGATTGCCACCTTTAGGAGACTGGATTCGACGAAACGCCCGCGACGGCTCGCTGCCGGGCCGTCACGCAGGCACGGCTACTTGACCTGCGCGGCGTTGACGAACTCGGTGGTGAAGGTCTTCGACAGGTCGATCTTGTGCCCCATCACAGCTCTATCAAACGACCCGAGCACCTTGAGCACGGTGGGCGGCCCCGATTCCGGCATGCGGCCGTCGGCGATGAACGACACCTTGCCGTTGGCCAGCGCCTTCATGTACGACGCGCGGTCCCCAGCGTAGTAGTCGGCGGGCATCTGCGCGGTGATCTCCTCCGCGCTGTGCGTGTTGATGTAGCGCAGCGTCTTGACGAACGCGTTCGCGAGTTTCTGCACCGTCGCCTTGTGCGACTGTACCCAGTCGTTCTGCATGTACAGACTGGCCGCCGGGTACAGGCCGCCGAGCCACTTCTGCGTGCTCTCGGGCGAGCGCAGATCGACCAGGACCAGTGCGTCACCGGTGTTGACGAGGCGCGAGACCGTCGGTTCGGTGGTCATGCCGCCGTCGATCTTGCCCTGCTTGAGCGCGGCGATGAACGTGTTGCCCGCGCCAACGGGCAGCGCCGTCATCTCCGACGTCTTCACGCCGTGCGACACGCCGAGGTATTGGGTTAGGAAGTTGGTCGACGAGCCAAGCCCGGTGACGCCAAGCGTCAAGCCGCGGAAGTCGGCGGGCGACTTTACCTTGCCGGCGAGCTTCGACGAGATCAATTCGACTTCGCCAGGCGTGTGGCTGAACTGTACGACGGACTCGATGTACTTGCCTTTCGACTGCAGGTCGATCGTGTGGTCGTAGAAGCCGACGACGCCCTGCACTGTGCCGGCGACCAGTTCGTTCTCGGCATCGACGCCCGCTGCCTCGTTGATGAGTTCGACGTCGAGGCCCTGCTCCTTGAAATAGCCGAGCCGCTCGGCGAGCTTGGCCGGCAGATAGATCTGCTTTTCCATGCCGCCGACCATCAGGGTGAGTTTCTCGGCGGTATGCGCGGCCGGAACCAGGGTGCCGAGCATCAGCGCGCCAGCGGCGATGCGCAGGACAGTGTGTTTCATGGGATGTCTCCTCCGGTTTCGATAGGTATGGCGTGCCGTTTTCCACATGGCGTTCGCGTCGCGCCCCGGATCAGGGACGGGTGGGCTCACGGAACGGTTTGAGTTATACGGGGCAACCTTAAAGTCAGGCTGAACGGAAAATGAACGCCTATTCAGGGACCGCCGGCGCCGCACGCGGCATGCGCCCGGACCGATCCGCGCGGCGCCTACCTGAGCTTCGCCAACTCTTCGCGCGCCTCCACCGCGCTCAGCGGGAAGTACGCCGAATAGCGCACCGGCTCCTGGCCGTCGCGGCTCAGGATGTAGCGCAGGAACGCTTTCACCGGCGGCGTCAGCGGACGGTTCAGGCGGATGTACATGTAGCGTGTGAGTGGATACTTGCCGCTCGCCGCATTCTCGGCATCGAGCGCATAGAACGGCTCGCCGTCCCGGCGCGCCACCGCCAGCGTCTTGAGTCCGGGGCCGCCTTCCTCGAGTCCGCCAAAGCCGATCGCGCCCGGATTCCCAGCGATCGCGCGCGCAGTGTCGTCGATCGATCCCTCGTGGACAGCGCCGTTCCACGCTCCGCCTGCCAGCACCATGACCTGCATCGACATCGCGTTCGGCGCGACGTGCGGCGGGATGTAGATCGTGATCGGACGGTCGGCCCACTCGCCGGTCAGGCCAAGCTGGCCCCACCGCGTGATACCCGGGTTCCGCCGCAGGATCGACGCCAGTTGCGCCAGCGTGACGCCGTTGAGCGGATTGTCCGGATGCACGAAGATCGCCTGGGCCGTGGTCCGTTGCGGCGTGTTGAAACCGCCGCGCGCGACGCGGATTTCGAGCGGCGCCGCGTGACGGATCTGCGTACAGGCAGCCCGTTCGTCCGGCCAGAGTTCGCGGCCCATCGGCGCCATCGCGGTGTCGCCCGCGAGCAGCGCGTGAAACCCGTTCAACGTGCCGAGGTGTTCCCATCGATCGCCCTTGCGCACGGCGGGCTGTACGTGCGTGAAGCCGTCGATCCACGTGTCCATCAGCGACTTCATCCCGTCGCTGCCGACGCTGTCGATCTCGCCGTGCAGGCCGGCCACGGGACGATAGACGGCCAGTTGCGCGTCAAGCGGTGGCAGGAAGCCGTCGAGCTTCGCGCGCTCACGCGCCGCCTGCGCGGCGGTGAGCGGCGCAAAGCGTTTCTGCGCGGCGACGATCGCCTGACCCTCGTCGCTCAGCGCAAACGCCACGAACGCCTTGACCTTGGGCGGCAGCGGCGCGCCGGGACGCCGGTTCACGGCGAGATAGGCCGCCTGCCCGTCGAGGCTCGCGACGCGAACGAACAGCGGCGACTTCATCATGTCGCCTGCGAACTGGTGCGCGTACGGCTGCAGCTCCGTCTGTAACGGCTCACGCGCGAGCGGTGCGATATCGGCGTCGCCGAACATGAGCGCGCCGAATGCGGTCGCACTGCCGGCGTGCCGCCAATGCGGCCCGCGATGGATCCCCGGCTGGCGTCGCTCGAAGACGGCCAGCCACGCGTCGAGCAGCGGCCCCATCGCGTCGTCCCCGACGCTGCTGAGCGTTCCGCTCAGGTTCGGGAGCGATCGATAGGCCGGCAAGCCTGCAACGGTATCGGCCGCCTGCGCAATGCACGGCGGCATGAGTGCCAGACAGGCCGCAAGCAGGAAGCCGGCTCCGGTACGACGAGGGCGCACCGCGGGCGCGCATGCATCCTGCGAGCGCAATGGCCGGGACGAGCATGACAGGGGCGGCATCGATGACGATGCGCGCCGCCATGGAGAATCGAAAACAGGCACGGGGGTCTCCTGCCGGATGTGGAGAATGGCGCGCAGCGGGCCGGCTTCCGGTCAGGAACGCGGCCCCGCCATCGCGCCCGGAGAAGCTGCCCCGACGGTACGGCGGCACGCTGAAGCCAACCTGAATCGATGCTGAAAATTCGTTCATGCTCGGCAGGGCGTTCCATGAACGGATTTTCAGGATGTCTTCAGATTGTGTTCATCCGGCGACACTATCGTTGGACGCATGGCATGGGCGCTGCGCCGTTCGCCGCATCTCGCGCAGGCCGGCGCGATCACCGCGTTTCAACTTTCGCGCCGCCTGCCTCAAAATGGAGCGGCAGTGGAATCACGCACGCTTTGAACGAAGGAGGAGACATCTCGTGAATCGCAACCAACCCCGTTGCGGGACGAACCGGCGCATGCCGCGCCGCCGTTCGGCACGCCTGATCATTGCCACTGCCGCGGCGTCGGTCTGGGCGGTGGGCGCCGCGGGTGCCGACACCCCATCCACGCCGATGGTCGAGTGGGTTGTGCCCGCGCTCAAGACGGTGGCGCCGCAAACCAGGGAACAAGCCGATGATGGGATGAAGGTCGGACGCGCGCTGGCCGAGCCGGAAATCCTGCAGCCGCGCCTCGACGCGGCCCTGCCCGACTACCAGCCCCGCACCGACCTCAAGCTCGCCGGCACGTTCAGGGGCGCGGCTTCCGACGTGCTGCCGTCGCTCGTCAACCGCTGGATCGAAGGCTTCAGGCAGTATTACCCGAACGTCGACATCCGCATTTCCCCACCGTACGCGGGCAGCCTCGGCGCGAAGGAGCTGGTCAAGCAGAAGCTCGACTTCGTGTTCGTCTCGCGCGAGCTCAAGCCGGACGACGTCACCGACTTCAAGGCGAAGTTCGGCTACGGCCCGCTCAGCGTACCGATTTCCGGGGGCTCGTACCGGCATTTCGGCTTCCTGGACGCGATCGGCTTCTTCGTCAACAAGGACAACCCGCTGGAAAAGCTCAGCTACGACCAGATCGACGCGCTCTACTCGCGCACGCACCTGCGCGGCGGCAAGCCGATCAAGACTTGGGGCGACCTCGGTCTCACCGGGGAATGGGCGGACAAGCCGGTGCACGTCTACGCGATCACGCCGTGGAACGGGTTCGAGGAGTTCATCCGGCAACGCGTGCTGAGCGCCAACGGTCAACGCGGCGAGTGGCGCGACGACATCCATTACGACAAGCTCGTGTTCCCGCTCGCGAAAGACGTGGCCGACGATCGCTACGGCATCGGATTCTCGGGCATCGCCTATATCGACGCGCCCGTGAAAATGCTGCCGCTTGCCGCATCGGACAACGGTCCGTACGTCGCGCCGACGTACGAGAACGTCGCGCTGGCGACCTATCCGCTGAGCCGGCTGATCTATTTCAACACCAACAAGGCGCCCGGCAAGCCGCTCGATCCGGCCATCGCCGAGTTTCTCCGCTACGTGCTGAGCAAGCAGGGCCAGCAAGCCGTGATCGATCACGCGATGTACGTGCCCCTGCGCGCGCAGCAAGCGGATAGCTCGCGCGCGATGCTCGCCAACTGACCGCGCGCCGCTCGTCTGCCCCTCGCCAACCCGGCGCCGCGTGCCGGTCCCGCGCATTCCCGCCGGGCGGCGCCGATTCCTGGAGTGTCCACGTGCACGGACCCATCCGCGCCGCCACGGCGGCGCTTTTGCTCGCCTCGGTCGTGTCTGCATACGCCGCCACGACCGCCGCGCCCTACGCGCAGCAACTCGTCGATACCACGCTGGCCGCGCATCCCGAGCTGACGATCCTCGCGCTGCACGTCACCCCGCCGACGGGAAGCGACAACGTCATCATCGCGTCGAACATCGGCCGTATCGGCAAGTCCGCCGATGCCGACGACCTGGCCGTGCTCGACAGCGGCCAGCCCCGCGTCGAGGTGACGAAAACCGGCGATCTGTCGGTCGAGCTGCCGATGCGCGACGCCAACGGCAAGACGATCGGCGTTATCGGCTCGACATTCCGCTACGCGCCGGGCGTCGATCGCAACATGATCGTGCGCCGGGCCGAGCAGGTGCGCGACGAGCTGGCCGGAAGCACGCCATCGCTCGCGGCGCTGTTTCGACCCACGCACTGACTGGCGTCGTCCGTCTGAAAATCTATTAAGGATACCTTCAGGTCGGGTTCAGCTTCATGGCCCACCATCGTGGCAAGGCGAAAGCATCGCCGATGCACGACCCGCGTCGGCCGGGCCGACCCACCCCGATACGCAGCACGCAACGAATCGTCCCGCCGAGGGCGAACTCACGAGTACATCTTCAATCAGGAGACGCACATGAAACAGACGCAGAGGGTTGGCGGGTTGCGCAGGTCTGCGGCGGCAGCGGCCGCGGCAGTGATCGGCATCGCAGCGCTGGGCGCGCTGACGTCGCCGCCGGCATTCGCCCTGAAGTACGCGGCCGTCGAGCATCACCTCAAGGTCGACCCGTCGATACCGATCTGGCATCCGGGCGAAGTCCAGTCCGTGCCGGAGGAAGACCTGCGTCTCGTCGGCGCTGACGTAATGGATGAAATCACGCTGGGGTGGATCAAGATGTATCGCAAGGCCTATCCGCGCCTGAGCGTCACCATGGAAGCCAAGGCGTCCGGTGCCGGCGGCCCGGCGCTGACCAACGGCACGGCGGACCTGGCGCCGGTCGGGCGCGAATTGCTGCCGGCCGAGGAGCAAGCCTTCGTCGACAAGTTCGGCTACAAGCCGCTCGCCATTCGCGTCGCGACAGGCAGTGTCGGGTCGCTCGGCAAGACGGCGACGTCGGTCGTGCTGGTCGACAAGGACAATCCGATCAAGGGATTGACGCTGGCCCAGCTCGACGCGATCTATTCGAAGACGCGCAATCGCGGCCACGCCGAGATCACCACGTGGGGCGACGTGGGGCTCGGCGGCGAATGGGCCGACCGGCCGATTCACCTCTACGGCCTCAAGCCGGTCAACGGCATCGAATACTTCCTGAAGCTGAACCTGCTGGAAGGCGGCGAATACAAGGACAACATCCAGTTCGTCAAGGGCAAGGGCTTCACGCATGCGTTCACGGTGGCCGCCGAGGACATGGCGACGCACCCGGGCGGGCTCACGTACGCACTGCTGGCCAACGTCACGCCGAACGTGAAGGTGGTGCCGCTGGCAGCCAGCGAAGGCGGACCGTTCCTCGCGCCGACACTGCAGAACGTGTACACGCACAAGTATCCGCTCTCGCGCTATGTGTACATCTTCGTCAACAAGAAGCCCGGCGAGCCGCTGCAGCCGAAGATCAAGGAATTCCTGAAACTGGTGTTGAGCCGCGAGGGACAGGACGTGGTCGCGAAAGAAGGCGTCTATATCCCGTTGACACCGGCCGTCGTCAAGGAAGAGCTGGCGAAGCTCGATCAGGCGGAGTGACCATGCGACGCGCGAACGCGCAACCGGCGCCAGTCGCCGTGACGGCAACGGTCGTTGCGACGGCCTCCCAATTTCAGGCTGAATTTGCGTTCAGATCGCGTTAACGCTCGTTCAAGGTGGCGAGCCTACACTCGACTCGCACCTGCTTCCATGACGCCCATCGGGCAAAGAGAGGAGACACATGAAGATCCTGACCAAGACCCTGCTCGCCGCGACGCTCGGCCTCCTGTCGGCTTCCGCGCTGTATGCGGTTGACACCGCCGTCGCCGCGCCCGAACCGCACGCCAGGAACTGGACGCCGCCGAGCGCGAAGATCTTTGCTCAGAAACTGTCCGAGCAAATCATGCAACAGCATCCCGAGTTACTCAGCGTGACTTTGCACGGCGTGCCTCCAGGTATGCAGGATGCCTACACGATGTTCGCCGGTTCCTACCTCGAGCGCATCGGCAATGCCGACGATCCTGACGACATCGACATCTCGAAAAAGGGCATCACGATCGTCGACCCGCGCTGGCATCGTCCCAATGACACGGTCAAGAAGTTCGTGATGATGCTGCCGCTGCGCGACGCGAGCGGCCAGAACGTCGGCGAGATCGTGCTCGCGTACAAGAACGACGGTGCCAATGCAAAGGGCGAGACCGCCTTCTTCCTCGCATCGACGGGCCTGCGTGACGCGCTGCAGAAGCAGATCCCGAGCTACGCCGCGTTGTTCGAGCCCGCGAAGTAGCCGCGCGCACGGCCCGCCGTTCGCTTGCAATGCCTCGTCCCCGGCGCGCCGGGGACGAGGCTGTATTCAACGAGCCATCCCCATTCAGGAGTCTGACCATGCGTTTGCGAATTTCCGCGATCGTATCTCTGACGACGCTCGCGGCCCTGTGCGCGACGCTGCCGCACACTGCCTACGCGGCGGCGCCCTCGGTCGATGCAGCCAGCCCGGCGGGCGCACCTCTGCCGTTGATCGGCAGCACGGCACTGCCGGACTACAAAGGCGATTTCGACCACTTCGCCGCCGACGTTGACGGCGGGCGGCTGTTCCTCGCCGGCGAAGACGGCGCCACGCTCGAAGTATTCGATCTCGGCAGCGGCAAGCATCTGCGCACGGTCAAGGGTTTCGACCAGCCCCACGCCATCTTGTACCTGCCGGACCTGAACCGTCTGATCGTCACCGACAGCGGCGCCGGCATGACGCGCATCGTCGACGGAACGAGCTATCGCGTCATCGGTTCGATCCAGCTCACCGTCGGTGCGGACTCGATGCGCTACGACCCGTCGCGCCGTCACATGTACATTGTCACGGGCGGTAAAAACGCCGAGCCGAAGATGACGCGGACGATCGTCTCGGAGGTCGATCCGCGCACGGGCAGCCACGTCGGCGACGTGAATTTCGACACCGACTTTACCGAAGCGATGGCGGCCGAGCAGCGCGGCCACCATCTCTTCGTCAACGTGACGGGCAAGAGCACGCTCGCCGTCGTCGACAAGGCGACGCGCCAGGTGATTGCGAACTGGCCTATCCATGGCGCGGAACTGAATGCGCCGATGGCATTCGACGAGACGCATCGACGCCTGTTTGTCGGCACGCGCAAGCCGTTCAAGCTGCTTGTGCTCAATGCCGCGAACGGCAACACGATCGCGACGTTCGACGCGCCCCAGCGCACGAACGAAGTGATCTTCGACGAAGTCAACCAACGCATCTACATGGCCGGCGACGACTATCTTGGCGTGATCCAGCAGAAGGATCCCGGCCATTACGAGGAAATCGCACGCGTGCCGACGGCCAAGGGCGCCAAGACGGCGCTTCTGGTGCCTGCGCGCCACTGCCTGTATGTCGCGGTCTCGCCTGGCGAATCAGGCGCTGGCGGAAGGCTGCTGCGCTTCGATGTGTTGCCGGGCACTGGCGTGAAGACGCCTGCCGGAAAATAAGTGCTTGCCACGGCTCGTCTAAATCCCAGAGCTCCACATCCGCGGGTGAAACCATTCTCGCGTAGCTGACTGTTTCTTGGCGCGGCAGGGACTTGAGAAACGCACTCGGACACTGTGCGCATGCTCGCGGTGCTGCTGTGGTTGTCGTTCTTTTTCGGGATGTATAACGGCGCGATGGTCGCGGCTCTGACTGAAGTCATGCCGGTCAACGTGCGCGTCGCTGGTTTCTCGCTCGCTTTCAGCCTTGCAACCGCCGTCTTTGGCGGATTTACTCCCGCCGTGTCGACCTGTCTCATTCAAGTGACCGGCGACAAGGCGGCGCCCGGTTATTGGTTGAGTTTCGCAGCCGTATGTGGCCTCGTCGCGACGCTTGTGCTCTATCGACGAGGGGCGGTGCAGCGGAGCGATCGGCGACCGTCGCCTGACGGGTCGCGCAAGGCACGCATCTCGTCGCCTGGCCCGCAGAGCGGCGGGATAAAAGTGCCTATGCGCCCCGCGCCGAATGATTCGGTTCCAACAGCCTTTGCCCGCGGATCGCCGCGTCCCGGCGAACCGGCATCTCACGACCGGGTTCACCACTGTCCGCCCGCAACGTGCTGTTTTGTAAGCAGGCGAAGTGCATTGCTTAAACTTCAGGAGACATTTCCATGCAAATCACCGGTATGTTGCACGGCGCGCGTCTGCTGCAATTCGTCGGATTTCCGGCGAGTGAGATCCTCGGCCCGAGCGCCAGCGAAGAGGAAGTCAAGGCGCTGATCGACCGTCATCGCCAGATCTTCATCAAGCCCGTCTTCAAGGGCGGAGTCGGCAAGAAGGGCAAGGCAGGTCTGCT
>NZ_JACHDK010000039.1:0-28891 GCF_014201005.1 Paraburkholderia lebeckiae
CTCCACCCGGTATGACAAGCTCGCTGACAGCTATCTCGTGTTCGCGTCCCTTGCCTGCTCGTTTGGGCCGCTTTTAAATGTGAACACGGCCTAGGAATTTGCCAATCGGCCCGTTGATCGGATCCCATCAGGGCATGCCCGACGCAATGCACCGATGAGCCCATTGTCGTCAATTGACGTTGCTCCCGGACTGACAGCCTGATTACGATTTTGATATCTTCTTTCTGCCTTTGGCGATATTGCGGTGTGGGATGATGGCTGCGGGCTCTGCCGCAACGAGGCGTTGAGGTAGGAGGTTGAACAAGGTCCGCGCTTATTACGCACTGCAAAGGACAGGGCAGAGGATAATCATGAACGTTGTTGATCCCCCAACAGGCCCGGATCCATGACGGTCTCCGGCGTGTATGCGACGAGGCGCGTCTTCGCCCGGTAGTCGTCGACCGCGGGGGCGGCTGGTGCGCAGGAAGCAGCTTGCCGATTGACGAGCAGTAGAGCGGCCGGCGTAGTCCGACCGGAAAAGACAGCCGGATCGGCTTGCGCGTCTCGATCACGTTGATCGACTCCACCTGGCGCGCTATGAAATTCGTCTTGACGGATGTTTTGACGCTGACCGATAGTCACTGCCGAAAAGATCCGTTCATTCCACGCCCGTGCGTGAAAGACACAACCCGCTCTCCTTCATCGCGCGCTGACCCTGTTTACTTCAGCGTGCGCGTTGATATCTTCGACCTGCGCCTGCTGCCGGCGATCGCATGACCGAAGGCAGTATCGCCGACCGCTTCGGCGTTTCGCGCACACCGGCGCGCGAGGCGCTGCAGCGTCTTCAAAGCGACGGTTTGATGCGCGGCTATGTGCGCGGCGGCTGGGAAGTCGTGCCGATCGACTTCAAGCGCTTCGCAGATCTATACGAAATGCGCAAGCTGATCGAGACGTTCCGCTACGGGACAAACGCAATCGCTCAAGAAACTGCGCAGCATGTCCCGAACGTCGTGCGCGAATCGGCGTACCAATCGGCGTACCGTTTAAAAGTTTCACTAAAACTGCCCCGGCCTGTTCCGGCTCGACGACTCCAACGAGCAATGATTACCGCTCGTGTATCAGCCTTGTAACAAAATGTGACGGAGAACGGCCGAGCGGCCCGGTTGGTCCAAAAAATCAGGGTATTCATCAGTCTAAACACAACCAGATCGGCATGCTCCATGGACCCATGAGCATTTTTTGCCGGTACTTATAACGGACGCCGATTTCTGGCGAATGTTCACCCGTAATTTCGTGTTTCTTGTCTGTAACAAATTGTGACGTGCGGGCAACCTCATGGTCTTTCCCGTACGCGGATTTTGTTGTGATGAAACTATGCTCCCGATAGTTGGGTGATGCCTTGCGGAGCCTTGAATTACCGTGAGATGCGCCATCGCGCCCAATTCCGCCTGAAGCTTTCCTCAGACTTTTTCTGTTCGCCTCCCCACATTAATGTCTGCGCGACCCACGAACGCCCGGACTTTGCCAATTCTCATTTGTGAAACATTCGCTGTCATACATTCATCAAGAGGTCTTTCATTTGGCCAAATGAACCAATCCCAGTAAGCCTTTCAGCATAGATGGCACCGTTCTAGCTATATGTCCCGCACACCGACGACGCGCATGGTTCCGGCAGTAACAGCGTCTCGATTTCAGGTGCCACAGAACAGCTGACGGGGGAGTTTGCTTCTGCGGCGCAGGAAAACTTCGGCACTTCCGGTTTTGTTTGCCGATGGTGGCGAAGTTCAAGGAACTGCTGTGCCAGTCTGGACCGGCACCGCAGTTCCCGAAGAAAGTGGCATTGGGGAGAGGACGGGCTGGAGCGCATTGTCGAGGCGATGTGCTCCAGCACCGAACCGGTCAGCCAGGCCAAAACCGGCTGTGCAGTTGGCAGCCTTCACCAATGCCCGGTCCCGCAGCGGGCATGTTTAGCGTACCTGAGTAAAACAACTTCTTTTTCAAGGAGCATCAAATGCAAAAAACTCTCGACCTGATCCGTGCCTTTGCGCGTGAAGAAGATGGTGTGACCGCGATTGAGTATGGTCTGCTGGCTTCACTGGTTGCGTGCGGCATCATTGTGGCTGCCACGGCTCTGGGAACTCAACTTAGCGCTACGTTCAACTACATCAGCGGAAAGTTGCTCGCGGCCAATCCGTAAACTCCGCGCGATTAGTCGCAGCAGTAGTTCAAAGAGCAGTCCCTGCCTGATTCAGGGCTGCTCTTTCTTAACCAACGCCGAAATCGAAACGGGGGAACGCCATGAACGCTTTCGAATTTCCAGTCGGCGCGTGTCTGCTGGGTTTGGTGGCAACGGCTGCAGGTTTGGATTTGCATGAGCGGCGCATTCCGAATGTGCTGGTGCTCGTGGGCCTTGCGCTGGCATTCGCGGTGCAGTGGGGCCTGCATGGCGCAGGCGAGGGCAGCCACCGCTGGGTACTGGGCCTGCTCACCGGAGGCGGCCTGTTCTTTCCGCTCTACCTGTTGCGCGGCATGGGTGCGGGCGACGTGAAACTGATGGCGGCCGTGGGCGCGTTCGTCGGACCGGAGCCGGCGCTGGAGATCGTGCTGGTGACCTGCGTCGTCGGCGGCGTCTGGGCGCTGGCGGTGGTGATCTTCAAGCGCGAGTTGAAGTCGACCGGCACCAACATGCTGGCCATCCTGCTCTCGGGGAGAGCGCTGAGCGGCAGGCTGTCTGAAACAGGAAAGGACGCCGCATTGCCTTCTGTCGGGTCGCTGCCGTATGGCGTGGCTATTGCCTTGGGCACACTTGGCATCATGGTCCTGCACTCGGGGCAGAGCATCGGTTAATGCGCAAGCCGGATTCAGAAAGAGAGCCCACGTCGAGGGGCAAGAGAAAGAAAAGACAGCCGAACAGGCACAGATAGAGAAGATTTCGCGTAATGCGCGGGACCAATTCGGGGGTACAACGTGAAAGACGAACAACCAGCGGCGCCGCAAGCGTCGGCCGACGTGACGCGTCTCCATGACGCAAGCCGCGCAAGCTCGGACGCCGACCTGGCCGGAACGATCCTACTGGCGCGCGCGCCGCGGACCATCGCTGAAACGGGCCTCGACCAGACCTTCCTTCTCGAACTCGTCGCCAAGTCCGCCTTCGTGACGGGCAAGGTGTCGCTCTCGCAACTGATGCAGCGGCTTAAGCTCGGCGCCAGCGTGCTCGACAGCGTCGTGTCGTTTGGCGTGCGGGAACGGATTCTCGAAATCGTCCGGCGCGGCGCCAGCGACCTCGATGTCGAACTGCAACTGACGGAAGGCGGCCGCCAACGTGCGTCCGAATTCATGAACCGCTGCCGTTACGTCGGCCCGGCGCCCGTGTCGCTCGCCGCCTATGAAGCGGCGCTGAAACGGCAATCCGTGCGGCAAATGCACGTGACGTACGCGCAGGTGCGCGCGGCCTTCGCAGGGCTGACGGTCCGGACCTCGCTGCTCGACGACATTGGCGGCGCAGTCAACAGCGGCAAACCGGTCATCTTCTTCGGCCCGCCCGGCAGCGGAAAAACTTCGCTAGCCGAACGATTGGGACGGCTGTTGCCCGGCCTCCTCGCTGTGCCGTATGCGATCGTCGTCGAGAACGAGATCATCCAGATCTTCGATCAGCTTGTTCACGAGCCGCACGATGCCGGGTCGCCCGATGGCCTGTTAAATGCGCCCGCCGACGCCCGCTGGCAGATTTGCCGCCGGCCCACGGTGCTGTCCGGCGGCGAGCTCACGCTCGAGATGCTCGAGCTGCGCTACGACGCTGCGAGCGGCTTTTACCAGGCGCCGCCGCATGTGAAAGCGAACGGCGGCCTGTATGTAGTCGACGACCTGGGCCGACAGCGCGTCGAACCGGCCGAACTGCTCAACCGCTGGATCGTGCCGTTCGACCGCGGACTCGACATGCTCACGTTGCATACCGGTTTGCGCTTCTCGCTGCCGTTTGATGTCTGGGTCGCGTTCTCGAGCAACATCGCCCCGGCGGATCTGGGCGACGAAGCCTTCTTTCGCAGGCTCGGCTGCAAGCTCTACGTGGGCCCGCTGGATGTCGCCGAGTATCGCGTCGTGTACGAGCAGCGCTGCCGGGAACTGGCGCTGGCATCGGACGACGACGCTTTCGACTACCTCGTCCATCACCTGCACATGACGTCTGGCAGGCCATTGCTCGCGTGTTATCCGGGCGATCTGCTACGCATCGTGCTTGCCAACGCGCGTTATCAGGAGCAAGCCGCCGTGGCGGATGGGCCGAGCTTGCTAAGGGCATGGAACAGCTACTTCGCGGTGACGGGTGAGCACGAGAATCCGCCACCGCCACAGGGCGTCGGCGCGGAGTGGACCGCAAAAAAAAAATCAGCGGCCTGTTAGGTGGCCGGTTAAACGGCCGGAAATTCTAGTCGGAACACAGGGCAGGCATCAGGGAGAGTTGTCATGAAGAACATACGTGCGTTGGTGATGTTGCTGATCGCTGCGATCGCAGGGCTCGGTGCGGTGGCAATGGCATCGCGCTGGCTGATGGACCGATCGTCGGGCATGACTGCGAAGGTCGCGGTCGCCGCCGTCGATATCAACCTCGGACAGCGGCTGAACCCCGAATTCATCAAGATGGTCGACTGGCCGTCTGGCAGTGTGCCGCCCGGGGCGTTCACCGAAGCCCAGAAGCTCGACGGGCGCGTCATGAAAAACAGCGTGTTGCGCGGCGAGCCGATTCTTGACGGCAAGCTGACGCCCGTCGGCACGACGGGCGGTCTTTCGGCTGTGATCGCGGACGGTCGTCGTGCCATTACCGTGCGCGTGAACGACGTGATCGGCGTAGCCGGATTTGCACTGCCCGGCAACTACGTCGACATCATCGTCAGCACGCAGCAGGACAAGGGTAGCGACAAGGGATCGAGCAAGGACGAAAGCATTTCCAAGATCGTGCTCGAAAAAATTCTGGTGCTGGCCGTCGCCCAGGAAGTGGGACGCGACGAGACCAGGCCAAAGGTCGTCAACGCCGTGACGCTCGAAGTCACACCGGAACAGGCAGAGAAGCTCGATCTGGCGCGCAGCGTCGGCACGCTGTCGCTGGTGCTGCGTAACCAGGTCGACACCGCGACGCTGCCGACGGAAGGCGCAACCAAGTTCAGCTTGCTCGGCACTCCCGCTCCGGCGCCGGCCTCTGCACCCGCAGCGGCACCTGTACGTCACGTGGGCGCACATTACGTGGCACGTCCGGCTGCGCCGCGTGACTGCGTAGGCGTGCTGTCGGGCGTGCTGGGCAGTGTCGAATGTTTCTAGACCGGTTGCAGCGGGGTCTGACCGGGCGCCGCGGCCGGTAACAAAAATGCAGGAATGCAAGTCTCGACTGTAGATATCGAGTAACGGGGGCATGACCAAATGAAAACGAAACCGGGGTTCTCGCGGGGCAGCAAGAAGCACCGCTGCTCACTGGGCAGCAAAGCGCTCGCCGCGATTCTTTGCTTTGGGCTGGTCGGCACGCAGAGCGCCGAGGCGCAGGAGGCGATCGAATATCCGGCGCTGGCGAAGCGCGGTGCGACCCCGCCCCTGCCAGCGGGTCGCAATGCGAAGCCCATGATGATCGCGATGGGGACAATGCCAGCTGGCGCTGCGGGTGCTGCAGGTGCCGGGATGAGCGGACCTTTGCCTCTGCGCGGCCCAAGCTGCACGGGCGAGATCCGTGACGAATCGACCGTCACCGTGCCCGTCGGCAAATCAATCCTGGTGCCCCTCATCGAGCCTACGCGTAACCGCACGCTCGGCAATCCAGCAATCGTACAGGCCACGCTGGTGTCTCCCCGTACGCTCTATGTTGTCGGCATGGCAGTCGGCACGACCAACATGATCGTGCAGGGCCGGAGCGGCGCCTGCCAGATGATCAACGTCATCGTCAATATCGACGCCAATGGATTGCAGCAGGCACTCGGACAGCTGTTGCCCGATGAGCGGGGCATCCGCGTGTCGACGGCAGCCGGCAACCTGGTGCTGGGCGGTCAAGTGTCGAGTGCGCCCGCTGCGCAACAGGCGATGCAGATCGCGCAGGCCTTCGCAGACTCGCAACCCACGCAGCAACAGCAAGCGGCCTCGTCGAATTCGGGCAACGGGATGCCGAGCATAAGTCAGCAGAGCTCGAGCACCAGCAAGCCGGCTTCAGTGATCAACATGATGTCCGTCGACTCGCCACAGCAGGTGATGCTCGAGGTCAAGGTGGCAGAGGTCTCAAAGACGCTGATCAATCAGCTCGGTGCAGCCGTCAACATCCAGGGCGGCTTCGGATCGTGGACGGGTGCGCTGGTGAGCAACCTGCTCGCCGGCGTGAGCAGCGCGCTCGCTATCAGCAAGGCCAACAACCGTCCGTTCAATCTCGCAGTCGATGCGCAGAAGACTGACAATCTGGTCAAAATTCTCGCGGAACCGAACCTCGTGACAATCAGCGGGCAGGAGGCCACTTTCCTCTCGGGCGGCAAGATCTTCATTCCCATTCCCCAGAGCAGCGGCAACGGCGTGTCGAGCATCACGCTGCAGGAGGAAGAGTTCGGCGTGGGGCTCAAGTTCACGCCGACCGTGCTGTCGGGAGGGCGCATCAGCCTGAAGGTCGCGCCGGAAGTGTCCGAACTGTCGCCCACGGGTGTGACGGTCTCGTCCACCAACGTGAACGGTGTTTCCATCCTGCCGCTCATCAACACGCGTCGCGCGTCGACGGTTGTCCAGATGCACGATGGCGAGTCGTTTGCGATCGGCGGACTGTTGAGCAGCAACGTGACGGGCGCGCTGAAAGCCGTTCCCGGTCTGGGCGAAGTGCCCGTTCTCGGCGCGTTGCTTCGTAGCACCTCGTTCCAGCAGGACCTGACGGAACTCGTGTTCGTCATCACGCCGCACCTCGTGAAGCCGATGCAGACGACGAACTATCCGCTGCCGACGGACAGCTTCTCGCAACCGAACGTCGCCGACGTCTATGCGACGGGCAACATGGAAGGCCGCCATGGCAGGACTTCCGTGGCACCGGTGGGTACCGAGCCGGGTAACGCGCCAACGCCGACACCTGTGCCCGCACCCGCACCTCAGGCGCCCGCTGCACCCGCAGCGAATGCACTGCCACCGCACGACACACAGGCCACGTCGAGTGCGCCCGCGCAGCCTGCCACGTCTGGCGCCGCAGCGCCGCCGGAGAAGGCGCGGCCATCGGCTCAACCTTCAGCGCAGAACCCGATGACGGACGAGCGGGCACCACAGATCGCCCGCATCGAGAGTGCCGCCCGTCAAATCGCTGCACACGAGGCACAACAGGACGTCGCGAACACTGATGCTTCAGGCCACGCGCTGGACCACTGAAGTCATCCCAAGGGGGAATCTCATGAAACTCGAACATATTGTCTTCGCGCGCCGTGCAGCCATCGTGGTGTCGGTCTGTGCTGCGCTGGGTGGATGCATGTCCAGCACGCCGATCTGGGATGCACATATGGGCGAAGCGCTGAAAGCGGTCACCCAGGCGCAGATCATCGATCCGCATGCGGGAGAACGCGAGCGCTCCCCAGAGGGCATGGATGGCAAGTCCGCTGCCTCGGCGATGGCCACCTATGACAAATCCTTCAAGGAACCTGTATCGACGCCGAATGCATTTGTGATCGGCATAGGCAACGGGAACAGTGGCCAGTAAGAACCACATATGCGGGAGATCGTCATGCGTCGTGTCAATCATTCGGGTGTATACGGTGCTGCGCATCGGCGCGAGCGCGGCGTCGTGGCGATCATCGTTGCACTGACGCTTGCAGTGCTGGTCGCCTTCGCCGGTCTTGCGCTCGATCTGGGCAAGCTGTACGTCGCGAAAAGCGAGCTGTCCAATGCTGCGGACGCGTGCGCTCTGGCAGCGGCGCGCGACCTGACGAAAGCCGCGTCACTGGATGCACCCGAGGCGGCAGGGATGACCGTGGGGGCGAGCAACCGCGTGTTGCTGCAGAGTGAAAACGTGTCCAACATCAATGTCACGTTCAGCAAACAGTTCGCCGGAACCTATCAGACGAAGGGCAAGTTCATGCCGGCCGATGTACCGAGCATCGGTTACGTGCGCTGTACGGTGAGCCGCACGGGTATTGCCAACTGGTTCATGCAGGTGGTCAACGCCACGCTCGGCACGTCGGCCGTTGCCGCGACTGCCGTGGCGTCGACCACGCAGGCGCAGACGACGTGTGCGCTGCCGGCGTCCGTTTGCAAGCCGCCAGCCGGCAGCCCCTATACAGTCGGGCAATGGCTGCCCAGCAAGATCGGCTCGGACACCGACCAGCAGCTGACCGGCAATTTCATGTGGGTCAAGTACTACAATCCGGACGGCAGCCTGATGACAGTTTCCGACATCAAGAATCTCCTGACGAGTTCCGGACAATGCACATTGCCGACGATTGGTTCTAAAGTCGGAGCGACGGGCAACATCCAGAGCATGGACGGCGCTTGGAATACCCGTTTCGGGATTTACCAGAATCCGTACAATTCCCCGCCGGATCCTTCCGCGGCTGTGCCCGATTTCACTGGCTACTCCTACGTCCCCACAAAGGCGCCTGACGGAACCCTGATACCGGGGGCGAATGTCTTTCCGAATTTCCGTGACAACGAGCGGACGACCCACGCCCCGTACCAGGGAAAAACCACGACACACCTGGATGTCCAGGGTGCCAAGAACGGGCCTCAATCATCGAGTTATTACGCCAATGGTGCTGACCGGCGGCTCGCAGTCGTCCCTGTGGTCGACTGTTCTGCGTTGCAAGGCGGCAGCCAGAAAGCGGCGATCGACTCATGGGCCTGCGTGCTGATGCTTCATCCGATGGAGAAAAACATCAACGGTTATCTCAACGGCACGATCTACATAGAGTACCGCGGTGACGCGAGCGATCCGGCTACGCCCTGCGCAACTCAAGGCATACCGGGAAGCACGAGCGCTGGCATCGGGCCGATGGTCCCCGTGCTCGTGCAATAGGAGAGTCGTCATGCACTATCACCGCCGATCCCGTCACCGCATGCGAGGCGCCGTGGCTGTCGAGTTCGCGCTCGTGGCAGTTCCGCTGATCACGCTGCTGCTTGGCATCGCCGAGTTCGGGCACGCGTTCTACCAGTACAACACGGTTGTCAAGTCAGTGCGGGATGCGACGCGTCTGCTGTCTGCGTATGACCCGACCGACACCGCCGACTATCCGCTTGCGCAAGCCCAGTGTCTTGCTGTCTATGGCACGACAGACTGTTCAGGTTCGCCTCTTGTCGGCGGCCTGACGACGAAAATGGTCGTGGTGTGCGACCAGGTCAACACCGCTGGCTGCACAGGAGCGTTCAAGAACGTCCCAACCAACCCTGCCGCCGAGACCATCAATCTCGTGCAGGTCAAGGTCACAGGATACCCGTACACGCAGATCACCGGGTTCTTCAACCTGGGCAAACTGACATTCGGGGATATCAGCTGCGTCATGAGGCAAGTGCTATGAACAGAACCGCGATCTTTCGGCTGCCCGGTGCCCGCCGTCAAAAAGGCGTGGCCGCCCTCGAATTCGCTTTGGTCGCGACGGTGTTCTTTACGCTGCTGATCGGCGTGATGGAGATGGGACGTGTGCTCTTTTACTGGAACACGGCAGCGGAGGCCACGCGGATGGGCGCACGGGTGGCCGTGGTGTGCGACATCAACAGCAGCCAGTCGGCAAGCAATCCGGTGATCAAGGATATGCGGAAGCTATTGCCGATTCTTCAGCCTTCCAACGTGACCGTGACGTACGCGCCAGCGGGCTGCGACGCCACGTCATGCACTTCGGTCACGGTTGCCATCACCAATGTCACGGTCAATACGGTAGTGCCCTTCGTGCCATTCAACCTGACCATGCCGCCATTCTCGACGAGGTTGCCAAGAGAAAGCCTGAGCAGCGTGGGCGGAACCAATCCCACCTGTAGTTAAGCCATCGTCCGTGACAGGAAGCATGAAATGATCGACATTCTCATAATTTCACCCGATCCAGCGCATGCCGGCGTGATTGCGCGGATTGTCGAGGCGGGCGATTCCCACCATCGCGTCAAGACGTCGACAGCAGGATTGCCTGATCTCTGCACGAACAAGGAAGCGCTTGATGGCGTCGACCTGCTGATATCCGACGGCTCGCAACTGACACAACAGGACTTCGACGCGCTGTCGGCTATTGCGACGAAGCATGCCGATCTGACCTGCATGTTGCTGACGCCGTCGCCGTCCGCGGACCTGCTCATTCGCGCCATGCGCGCGGGGGTGCGGGACGTCCAGCCGTGGCCGGCCGATCCTCAGGATTTGCGGCATGCCGTCGAACGCATCGCCATGAAGTCGAACGGCACGCGACGCGAAGGCACGGTAATTTCATTCATTTCCTGCAAGGGCGGAAGCGGCACGTCGTTCCTTGCGGCAAATCTGGCGTTTGCGGCGTCGACAGCGGGTAAGCGCGCGCTGCTGATCGATCTCGACCATCAATTCGGCGAAGCGGCATTCCTGGTGTCCGAAATCACGCCACCTGCCACCCTCGCTGATGTCAGCGCACAGATCGAGCGGCTCGATCCCGCGTTTCTCGATGCGTGCCTGACCCATGTCAGCGACGGTTTCGATGTGCTGGCCGGCGCGCTCGATCCAGCCAAGGCGAAAGAAATCAAGCCCGAGCATTTGCAGCGCATCCTGAATCTGGTGAGGCATCGGTACGATCTCGTCATCTTCGATATCGGTCACAGCATCAGCAATGTGTCCATCGCGGCGCTCGACCAGAGCGACTGTATTTTCCCCGTGCTGCAACTGAGTCTGCCGTATCTGCGCGGCGGCCGGCGTCTGCTCGATATCTTCCGCTCGCTCGGCTACCGCAGCGACAAGGTGCGCGTGCTGGTCAACCGCTATGAAAAGAAAGGACCAGTGGGGTTGCCGGAACTGGAAAAGGCATTGGGCCTGCGGGTGGCCAGCGTGATTCCGGAAGACGGCGCTTCGGTGTCTGCGTCGATCAATCAGGGCGTGCCGATTCTGCGGCTCGCCAGATCGAGCGGTGTGGCTAAAGGCCTCTGTGAACTGGCGCGCTCCCTGTCGCCACAGTCCGAGACCGAACGGGGCGGCATCTTGCAGAAGTTCTTCGGCAGGCCGGTACTGGGCCGGGCGTGAGATAAAGGAGAGAAAAAATGGAAAACGTGTTGACGTTGCGCGAACAATTCTCCGATCAGGGTGGTGCGTCCGCCCAGGATGAGAGCCTCAACCGCAACCAAATGGCCACGCGCGCGTATCAGGAACTCAAGAAGAACGTCCATCAGGCCATCATCGATCGCGTCGAACTCGAAAAGCTTCAGCGCCTTTCGACCGAACAGATCCAGCATGAACTCGCGCAACTGGTTGAGCGCATCGTCGAAGAAGACAACGTGCCAATCAACGAGGTCGAGCGGCGGCAGCTCGTGCGCGACGTGCGTGACGAGATGCTCGGCTTCGGCCCGCTCGAAGCGCTGCTGGCGGATCCGACCGTCTCCGACATTCTCGTCAACACGTACAAGCATGTTTATGTCGAACGGCGCGGCAAGCTGGAGATGACCGACGTGACGTTCTACGACGATGCGCATCTGATGAAGATCATCGAAAAGATCGTCTCGCGCGTGGGTCGCCGAATCGATGAGTCGAACCCGATGGTCGATGCACGTCTGCCGGACGGCTCGCGCATGAACGCAATCATTCCGCCATCGGCAATCGATGGGCCGCTGCTTTCCATTCGCCGGTTCGCGGTCAATCCGCTGAGCGTGAAAGACCTGATCGAGTATCAAAGCGTCACGCCGCCGATGATGCAGGTGCTCGAAGCGCTGTCCGCTGCGAAGGTGAACGTGCTGATTTCAGGCGGTACGGGCAGCGGCAAGACGACGCTGCTCAACGTGCTGTCGGGGTTTATTCCGTCCGATGAACGGATTGTCACGATCGAAGACGCGGCCGAACTCCAATTGCGTCAGCTGCACGTGCTGCGGCTCGAAACGCGTCCGCCCAACATCGAAGGCAAAGGCGAGATCACCCAGCGCTCGCTGGTGCGCAATGCACTGCGGATGCGGCCTGACCGGATCATCCTCGGCGAAGTGCGCGGCGCGGAGGCACTGGACATGCTGCAGGCAATGAACACCGGGCACGAAGGATCGCTAGCCACGGTGCACGCTAATACGCCGCGTGACGCGCTGACCCGGCTCGAAAACATGATCGGCATGGCCGGGCTGAATCTGCCGCCGAAGTCCGCACGCCATCAGATCAGCTCCGCGATCGGTGTCATTGTCCAGGCAGCCCGTCTGACGGATGGGCGCCGGAAGATCACCAGCATCCAGGAAATTACCGGGATGGAGGGTGACATCATCAACCTGCAGGAGATCTTCACGTTCAAGCGCGCGGGGGTCGACGAGAGCGGGAAGGTGTGCGGGCATTTCTGCGCGACGGGCGTGCGGCCGAAATTTTCCGACCGACTCCAGGCTTTTGGCGTGGCCGTGCCCGATACGCTGTACGACCCGTCGAGGCATTACCCGGTATGAGCCCCGCATGACGACCGCAGCGGGGAAACAACAACGGGCGGCGGCCACGGCTATGCGCCTGCGAGGTATCTGGAAATGAACTATCTATTCTATGGATTCGTCATTCTGGTTTTCTTCACGATCATCCTGTTGATCGAAGCGGGCTATCTTTGGTGGCAGAGCGGGCACAGCAGCGAGGCGAAGCGTCTGGAAAACCGCATCCGGATGATGTCCGCCGGCGGGCACGGCAATGACAAGGCGGTGTCGATTCTTAAGCAGCGCGAACTGAGCACATCGCCACTGTTGACCAGGCTGCTGCTGTGGGTGCCGCGCATCCAGACGGTGGACCGCTGGCTGGTTCAGTCCGGGCTGGACTGGTCGATGGGGAGGCTCCTTACCTACACCGTGTTGCCGCCACTCGTGGTCTGGATCGCAGGCAGCGCGATCTACGTGCCGCTGCTGCCGCTTCTTGCCGCAATCCTGATCGCCGGCATGATCGCGCCATTCAGGGTCAACCGCGCGAAGGCGAAGCGGATGAAGCAGATCGAGCAACAGCTGCCGGAGGCTGCCGACATGATCGGCCGGTCGCTCCGGGCCGGACACTCGTTCTCGGCGGCGCTCGGCATGGTGGGCGATGAAATGCCCGAGCCGATCGGCGGCGAGTTTCGCACGACGTTCGGCCAGATCAATTTTGGCGTATCGCTCAATGACGCACTGGGCGGCCTTGCCAACCGCATACCGATCAGCGACCTGCGCTATTTCGTGATCGCAGTGCTGATCCAGCGTGAGAGCGGTGGCAACCTGGCTGAAATACTCGGCAACATCAGCCAGATCATCCGGGCACGGCTGGCGCTGCTCGGCAAGGTCAGGGTGCTGTCGGCCGAAGGGCGACTGTCGGCGTGGGTTCTGGGTGCCTTGCCGTTTGTGGTGGCGTTCGTAATCTCGATTATTAATCCGGGCTTCCTTCGGATTCTGTGGACCGACCCGGCCGGCATCAAGCTGGTTGGCGTGGCGCTCGTCATGATGGTGTTCGGCTTGATCTGGATGCGCAAAGTCATCCGTATCCATGTTTAAGGAAAGTGTGCCATTTCCATTCTTTGAGGATGGGTCGATCCCATGCCCGCCATGAAAACAGAACAACTCCTATTGCTGGCCGCCGTATTCGCAATCGTCGCCCTTTTCTCATTCGGCGTGATGGCACTGCTAACGCCAAACTCGATCCACCGCCGCCTCAGCAAGCTCACCGGAAACGAGCAGAATTCGCCCGAAGCAGCGGACGGCGAGGAGGCTCTATGGGTAAGGAAGATTGCGGAAGCTTCGAAGCCGATTGCGAAACTTTCGATCCCCAAAGAAGGTTGGGAGAATTCGGCACTGCGCAGGAAATTCATGCACGCCGGCTGGCGCGACGCGACCGCTCCCGGGTTCTACTTCGCTGCCAAGACAGTCCTCGTGATGGGGCTGCCGCTTGTCTGCCTTGTAGTGGTCGGCCCGTACCTCTCGAACGAAAAAAACCATCTGCTTCTACTGTTGCTGCTCGTGCTTGCGGGAATCGGCTACTACCTGCCCAATATGGCGCTCGCGCGCCGGGTGCACCAGCGCCAGCAAACCATCTTCGAGGACTTTCCCGACGCGCTGGATCTGCTCACGGTCTGCGTGGAAGCGGGCCTCGGGCTGGACGCGGCGTTGATGAAAGTGGCCGATGAAATGGACATCAAGAGCCGGACGCTGAGCGCTGAACTCCAGCTTCTGTTGCTCGAACTGAGAGCGGGCTCGAGCAAGGAAACGGCGCTCAAGAACCTGGCAAAGCGCACGGGCGTCGAGGAAATTGACGTGCTGGTCTCCATGCTGATTCAGGCCGAGCGCTTCGGCACCAGCATGGGCGATTCGTTGCGCGTGCACTCGGACAACCTGCGGCTCAAGCGACGGCTGAAGGCGGAAGAGGCGGCTGGGAAGATCGCGGTCAAATTGCTGTTTCCGCTGATATTCTGCATATTTCCGACGCTGATGCTGATATTGCTGGGTCCGGCTTTTATTCAGATCCTTCGCGTGCTGCTGCCGACGATGGCTGGCCAGGCAGGTGGCGCGGTGCCATTGCAGTGATGGTTGGAGAGAAATCATGACACATGCGGAAGGATCCGCGGAGATCGTCAAGCTGCGATTCATGCTGGGCGTCAAGCTGGCGGCTTTCAACCAGTTCGTGGCTGAGCGTCTGGGACTGAGCGTTACGGACATGGAATGCCTCGAAGTCGCCTATTTCGACGAGGTGCAACCCGTCACGCCAGGCCGGCTGTCGAAGCTGATGGGGTTATCGCCTGGTAGTATCACGACATCCCTGAAGAACCTCGAAAGAGCAGGGCTAATAGCCCGTGAGCCCGATCCGACCGATGGGCGGCGCATCCTGCTGCGTTTCATTCCAGGCAGTCGTGCAACAGTTAATGCCTGTTTCGAGGCGGTCAACCGTAGTCTGGCAGAGTTTGATGACACACTCGGTAGTGAAGAACTGGAAAGCGTAAAAAATTATTTATCTGCGATGCTAAGAATAATTGACAACCATATGGCGGACTCAACCAACCGGTTAGCGTGACACCGCGCCGATTGGTGGTCGTGTCGCGACGTTTCATCGCCGGATGGCGTGTTGGGCTTGCCCCCGGCTTCACCAAGGGCCGTGGATGTGCTGTTCGAACTGACAGCACGGGCATGCGCGGCTGTGATGCTGGGTATTTTCAGCTATGTGGCGATTCTCCACTGGCTTGCCGATCCTGGCGCGTCCCCGCATCTTTCAACCCGGCAATACGCGCGGATGATACGTCGATGGGCGGAGGCCGCGGGGCTTGATCCGACAGCGTATGGCACGCATTCGATGCGGCGTACCAAGGCAACCTTTATGTCGCTGACACGTCGCCGATTTAGTGGCTTGTTCAGCTTAGCCTTAGGGCGAAATAATATCGTTACCGCCGCCAGACGCACGCGAATCTCCTTGCAGCTGTTAAGGGGAGCGAAAAAATGTCCATGCGCGTCCACTTCGTTTCTTTCTCCCTCTCGCGATGTCGCTGGCCACCGCCGGCATCCTCGTGACCGTCCCGGCTTCGGCTCAGCAGAGCGAGCAGGGGAACGTAGCGCGGGAGACGGCAGCCCTGTCCAGTCAGCAAGGGAACTGGGCCGTCGTTAGGTCTTGACGGGTCAGGGCCTGGGGCTCGCGTCCATCTCCGAGGCTCGCGCCAGCGCTTGCGTGTCGACATACTCCCGGATGTTCGTCAGTCTGCCATTCCGTAGGGTGATCGCGAAAACGAAATGATCCTCGAAGGTGCTGTTCGTCGCCTTGACCTTGCCCTTTGCGAAACCTACGACCATGACCCGGTCTCCCTGCGCCAGGAATTCGGGAGGCTCTGGGGACGTAATCTCCATTTCTTTGGAAGCTTTCTGAAGCAAATCCTCCAATCCCGCGTGCCCGATATGGGTCCCGGCCAACGGCCAGCCCTCGCCAGGGATGATCCACTCTATGTCTTCGGCGACCAGCGCCCGCAGATTGTCCCTGTCGCCGCGGCCGACGGCGGCGAAGAAATCCTTCACAGTCTGAACGTTCGTCTCGGTACTCATGGGAATTCTCCATTTCCTTCGGATCCGATCGCGTGCGTTGTGGTCATCCGTCGAACTTGACAAGGTCCTTAAAGATCAGTTGACCCCAGCTATTTCCGCGCGCCTGCACAAGCATTCCACCTTCCGAGAGCCCGCCAAGTTTGATCGGCGCGAAGCCGAGATTTTCCGCGAGCACACCAATCTCCGTCGCAGCGTCTTCATCGTCGCTCGCCAGGAACACGACTCTCTTGCCACCATGCACGGCGGGATCCTGGTCAAGCGTCGCAGCGATCAAATGGTTGAAGCCTTTGACCAGTCGTCCACCATTGAAGGCCTGCGCGATGAACCTGGAAGAAGGCTGACCTCCCAGTTCGTCAGGGGGTACGCCGTAGGCATTGGTCACATCGACGATGGTCTTCCCGTGCCAGGTGTGGAGCGCCTTGGCGACATCCGGGTGCGCCTCGAAACGGACAGCCAAAAAAATGATGTCCGCCTTGACCGCTTCCGCCAGTTTTTTGGGAATGATCGTGGGTCCGATCGCGGCCGCGTCGGACGCAAAGCTTATCGGGTCGCGCGTGGTTGCAACGGACACTTCAATGCCTTTGCGGGCAAACGCCTTGGCAAGCGCGTGACCGATCTTGCCGAAGCCGATGATTGCGTAGCTCATAGATTTTCCTTCTGTTTGTTGAACCCCGGGGCGCTCCGAAAAATCGTGCGGGGCGCCGTGGGGTTGCACGTCAGAGTTGCGCAAGGCCGCCGTCGACGGCGACTTCGCTGGCGGTCATGAAGCTGCTGTCCTGCGAGGCCAGGAAGGCGGCCACCGCTCCAATCTCTGCGGGATCAGCCATGCGCTGGAGCGGGGTCATCGCGCCGTACGCCTTCTGGCCTTCCTCGCCCAGCGCCGCCTTCGCGAGTTCGGTCGCCGTCGCCCCGGGCGACAGCACGTTGACGCGGATGCCAGTGCCCTTGAGGTCCGCCGCCCAAGTCCGCGCGAGGTTGCGCACGGCCGCCTTGCTCGCGCTGTAGGCGGTGAATCCCGGGGCGCCGGTGGTGCCGGCGCTCGACCCAGTCAGGATGATTGAACCGCCCTGGCCCATCAGCGGCAGCGCCTCCTGGACCGTGAAAATCGTACCCTTCACGTTGGTGTCGAAAGTTTCGTCAATGTGCTCGGCGGTGATCTTGCCGAGCGGAAGCGGGCTTCCCGCCCCGGCATTGGCAAAGACAATGTCGAGAGTTCCGCGCTCGGACTTCACCGCCGCGTAGAGTCGGTTGAGCTCGGCAAGCTCGGAGACTGAGCCCTTTACCGCGCGGGCATTGGGCCCGAGGCTGGCCAAGGCGGCGTCGAGCGCTTCCTGCCGGCGGCCGAAGATGAAAACGAAGGCGCCTTCCTCGATGAAGCGCTTTGCTGCGGCGAGGCCGATGCCGGTAGCGCCACCGGTGATCACGGCGGTCTTTCCATTCAGTCTGTTCATGTCATGCAATCCTTTGAGACGAGAGCGAAAACATAATTCTGGCGCTCTTGATTCATGAAGACAATTGACTGAATATGTATAAGTACCATCTACTATTTGGATATAACTGTGCTCGACAACGTCACCATCAATCAACTTCGGGCCTTCGTCGCCGTTTGTGATTACGGGAGCTTTTCCGGAGCCGCACGGGAGCTGAGGCGTGCACAGTCGGCGATCAGTCACGCGATCAACGCGCTCGAGAGTGCCTTTGATGTGATGCTGTTTGAGCGCAACACTCGCAAAGCGACGCTTACAGCCGCGGGCCGCAGCCTCCTGCCCGATGCTCGTGGGGTAATCTCACGCACCGAGGAAATGAAGATGCGCGCGGTTGCGATTTCTGAGGCCGGGGTCCCGCAGGTATCCATTGCCGTCGACACCTATTTTCCGCGTACGCACCTGATCGAATGCCTGCGCACCCTGCAGGCGGACTTTCCAACGGTTGCAATCAATCTGCGCATGACAACCATGCAGGGCGGCGAGCGTTTGGTTCTCGAGGGCACGTGCGCATTGGCGGTGACGATCACGGACGTGCCGGAACTGAGTCCAGGTACCATTGAAAGACAGCATCTATGTGACGCGCAAATGGTGACCGTGTGTGCGCCATCGCATCCGCTGGCCGCAATCGCGGGGCCGATCCCGCGAGAGGAATTCGGCCGGCACATCCAGCTCGTCGTAACCGACAATCAGCCTGATGCGGAAAAGACGCAACAGGGCGTCGCTAGTGAACGCCAGTGGCTGGTGAATGATCTCGGCGCGAAGCACGATCTGCTCAGGGGAAGCTTGTGCTGGGGGCACATGCCGCATCATCTGGTTGCGGAGGACCTTGCCAATGGAACACTTGTCGAACTCCAACGGCGCGCATGGCACATGCGCCCCCTCACCTTCATGGTCTCGCAGCGGCGCGGGTACTCGTTTTCCGAATGCGAGGCACGGCTGGTCGAGATCCTTGGCAATCCGCAGCGCTTGCCCAAGGATGCCAGACAGCGCTCCGTCTCACGCAAAGGCGAAACAGCCCGAAGGCCCGTCACGCGTGAGCAACAGTCGGTACGGGCTGCCGCTCCTCGACGGGTGTCCTCAAAGTAGATAAGCAATCTGCTTTGCGGGCTCACGGTCCTCAACGTCGCGCGTAACGCTCGTCGGTGTGGAGAACTGGTTAGGTTTGATGCCATGTCCCTCCCCAAACGTAGCAAGCGGTCATGTGGATCTATACTGGGGCACCTGGAGGCTTCGATGGCTAATCAAGACAGACTGCATCCGCTACGTCCGCTCCTGAAGAATTGGGTTTGGGAACATGGCCGAATCGGTACCCGATATCTGGACTGCACCGATGGCGAAATCAAGTTTGACGAAGGCAAGAAGTCGCGTTTCGCGGCCGAAGAATACATTTACGTGCCGCTCGACAAGGATGCTGACGACGATGCGCCTAGGGAAGGTCCTGCGATCCAGGAGGCGGGGCTCGCCCGGTTTTTGAGGGCAGCGCAGTTAGGCAGGCCCGAGGAGGCCGGCACTATCGTGGAGGTCCAGCGCGCAGTGCAGGACTGCATGGAACTCGGCCTATTCAGCGCATATCAGTTGAGCGCACAGCAGGCCGCCGCACGCTATGCGCAAGAACCCATGTTCGAGGATGAAATCCGCGCTGCGGTTGTCGACGATATCCGACGTATCTACGCGGGCATGCGCGAGCAATTGGCGCTGTACGATTTCAGTGTGCTTTACGGCTTGCCCACGCCCCTGCTCATCAGCGAGGCGCCGTTCATCGACTGGCGCGTGCGCGCCAGTCCGGCCCTTCCGTTTGTCTCGCTTCCTCTTGGGCCATACTGCCTGCTGGTGGGTGCGCCGTCGGGCAGGAGCAGCCGAATTGGCCCTGTGGTCTGGAAGTCCGCCGCGGCAATGGGCCCGTTGAAGGACCACAACCGCCAAATCGCGGAGCACGCACGGTTGTGGCTGGTGGCGACCACTGATGACCAACTCGTCGCGGTACAAAGCCGCTTTGCTGATGCCAGGAGCCCCAAGCCAGAGGATGCGAGGCCCTGACTGAAGTCGGCGGGAAACGCGTTGAATCGTTCGTGCTTCTGGAGACGATTTACGGACGTCCGCTCCCTGAACCCACGAGTGTCACGCTGGGTCGATATCCGCGCGGCCTTCATAAGCAGCGGAATACACCCGCGAGCAGGGGGCGGTCCCGTCAAGCCCCCCGTCGCGCGTGCCAGCCTCTGAAAGTCGCGATCGCGTATCCTGGCAGTTCAGTCCTGAGCCCACGCCGCAGCCATGGCGACAGCAAAGTCCCGATAGGATCTCGGTTGTCGTCCCAGCAGCGTCGCCAGACGCTCGACGTCTGCGCTGGACGCGACCGCGCCGTCCTGCTGATACCGGCCCATCATGAGCCGCATGTCGTATGCGAGCCAGGCAGGAACAACCGACTTGAGGCGCTGCTCAAGGACGTCGAGATCGTCGCCACCATAGCGGACGGGACGTCCCAGCGCCTCGGCCCAGATCGAAACCACGCTCTGCGCATTGATCACGTCAGGACCGACGAGTTCGTACGTCTCGCGCGGCAGCGGGTTTGAGCCACGCTCGCGGCGCAGCAGTTCGCGCGCGGCAGCCTCGCCGATATCACGGACGTCGACCATGGAAATGCCTTTCGCGCCAATTGGCATGCCGTAGACGCCGTGCGAAAGCAGCGGGTCTTTCTGCCGGACGTCGTTCTGGATGAAATACGCGGGGCGCAGCACTGTCACCGGCAGGTCGAGGTGTTCGATCATGCGCTCGACCGTATGTTTGCCGGTGAAGTGCGGCACGTCGACGTATTCGGCGCCCTTGAACACCGACAGATAAACCACGCCTTTCACACCCGCTTCCCGTGCGACGCTCAGGGTCTGCACCGCCTGAGTCAGCTCGTCCGCGACGTTGGGCGCAAGCAGGAACAACGTGCTGACGCCGATCATCGCCTGCCGCACCGCGTCGACGTCGGACAGGTCGCCCTTCACTGCGGTGACGCCATCAGAAAATCGCGCTTTCTCCGGTGTGCGGGTCAGCGCGCGTACCTCGACACCGCTGCCGCCCAGATGCTCGATAACCTGCTTACCGATCACGCCCGTGCTGCCTGTAACGAGGACTGCCATGGGTATCTCCTTGAAGTGGATGGGCTGGGTCAGCCCGTGAGACAAACAATAATCGTTTCGTTCAATAGCCGAAAGTGCCAGAATTCATACACTTCGTCTCGTAAACGGAACGATCATGGATTTGACGTCGCTCGGCGATTTCAATGCAGTTGCACTGCACGGTGGCTTTGGGCCCGCCAGCCGGGCGCTCGACCGCCCCAAGGCCACCCTCTCGCGGCGCGTGGCCGAGCTCGAGGAAAGCCTCGGTGTCAGGCTGATCGAGCGAGGCTCACGCAGGCTGCGTCTGACAGAAGAGGGCGTTGCACTCCATGAACGCACGCGGGGGCTCATGGCTGAGATTCAGGAGGCGGGTGAAGCGCTCGCCTCACGCGCCCCGGTGGCGCGCGGGCGGCTGCGCATCAGCGCGCCTGTCGTTTTCGCGCATGTCGTGCTGTGTCGGATCGCTGCGCGCTTTGCGCTCGCCTATCCGCAGGTCGAACTTGAGGTCATTGCAGAAGACCGCATCGTGGATCCGGTGGAGGACGGCTACGACCTCGTTATCCGTATCGACCCGGCGCATGGCGAGCAGCTCGTGGGACGGCGCATCCTCGGTGACGAGCGCCTCGTGGTCGCGGCGCCGGGCATGTCGATACCTTCGAGACCTGCACCCGATGCAACCGGGTTGGAGGTGCCGGCCGTTATGTCGGCCGCGGCACCATCAGGCGCGTTATGGCACATGCGAACGGAAGACGGTGGTGCGATAGCGATCAGGCCGATGCCCGTGTTGCGGCTGTCATCGTTGCTGATGGTGCGTGACGCGGTGCTCGAGGGCGTAGGCGCGGCGCTCTTGCCCAGATTGCTGGTTGAGCATGATGTGTCGACAGGAAGACTCGCCTGTTGGGGAAAGGCGGGCTCGCCCGTGGAAATCTGGGCCCTTTACAATTCGCGCCGGCTTCTGAGCGCGAAGGTGCGAGCGTTCATGACTATGCTGCAGGAGTTGCCGGGTCGGGAGCGCAAATGGGGTGGCGCTAGCAGCTCCAATGATTCTCCGCGCCGCTAGCTTTCTCTGTGGTAGCGCGGCGACGTGGTCGAGCCGTCGAGCGGCAGCTTTCGGCGACATTGAGTGTCTCTAAGGAAACGCTGATCAATGGGTTCGCCGCCACCGTTGTCGACGAGTCAGTTTGAAGGCGTCAGAACGGCGAACGAATTTTTGTTGTGACCGGGATGAGTTTTGTTCGAATACGGGCCAACTGCTCGCGTTTTTCATACAGATGACGGACTTTCCCCATGTGTCGAGCGCAGTCGGTTCTTCGCGATCACCAGATTGGCCAAGGCGAACAGACTGAACAGTTGCGCCGTGTTCTTGGCTAGACCTTTGTAGCGGACCTTGCGATGGCGGAACAGATTCTTGACGACATGAAACGGATGCTCGACCCGTGCGCGAATCTGCGCCTTGGTTCGCTCGACCTGGATCAGCAGATCCTTCAGCGCACCGTCACGCATTGCCTTGATTTTTCCGCGCTTGACAGCCACACGCCACTGCACCGGATTGCCGTGCATCTCGTCGCGCTTTTCAACGCCCGTGTAGCCGGCATCGCCGAACGCTTCCCGCTCATGCCCGTGCAACAAGGCATGGGCTTGCGATACGTCCGATACGTTGGCCGATGTACCCACCAGGCTATGCACCAGACCCGAGTCGGCATCGACGCCGATATGCGCCTTCATGCCAAAATGCCATTCGTTGCCCTTCTTCGTTTGATGCATCTCGGGATCGCGGCTGTTCCCGGCGTTCCTGGTCGACGCCGGCGCCTCGATAATCGTCGCATCGACCAACGTGCCTTCCTTCATCAGCAAGCCGCGTTCGCACAGCGAAATGCCGATCTCGTCGAACAGCTTGCGCGTCAAGGCATGCTCGACCAGCAGGCGGCGGGAACTTCAACGACGTGGTCGCGTCTGGCACGTCCTCGACCGCCAGATCGATGCCGGCAAACGCACGCATCGCGATGCTGTCATACAGCGCGTCTTCCAACCCTTCGTCCGACAGCCCGTACCACTGTTGCAGGAAGTAGATTCTCAGCATACGTTCCAGGCCAATCGGCGGTCGGCCCCGCTTGCCCTTCGGGTAGTACGGCTCGATGGCCGACAGCAAACGTGGCCATGGGACAACCTTCTCCATCTCCGCCAGAAAGCGCTGCCGCCTGGTTACGCGCTTCGCGCCCTTGCTTTCCGCTTCTGCAAAACCGATCTGCCGCTTCATCGCCGTGGATCCGTTCCGTGAGCCTCTTTTTAAACGTCCTCGGTGGCCGATGCGATGACCGCCGAGCCGAATAAATCAGTGTTTCCCTAACGGGTCGCGTAGCGCCCATCGGCGATTGGCGCAGACTGACTCTCCCTTCACTTGAAAGGAGAATCGTCATGGAAGCAACTATCAGCAGCGGCGCGCAGCGCGTGCCGTGGAACAAAGACAAGCTAACCCGACAGAAGTCGCCGCTGAAGCTTAAGGAAATCTGGGCCATCCGAATCCGCCTGCAACTGGGGGCGAAAACCCGTGAACTTGCGATGGTCAATCTGGCGATCGACAGCAAGCTGCGAGCGTGCGACCTGACGAAACTGCGGGTGCGCGATGTCTGCTTGGGAACGCGCGTAGTGCCCCGGGCGACTGTGACGCAACAGAAAACGCGGCGACCGGTGCAATCCGAGATCACCGAGCAAACGCGGGATAGTGTGGAACGCTGGATCGAGGCAGCGGGGCTGTCCGCTTCAGATTTCCTGTTCTCGGGCCGGATTCATGCGTCGCCCCATTTTTCGACCCGTCAGTACGCAAGGATCGTTCATCGTTGGATTAAATCGATCGGGCTCGACGACACTTTCTATGGCACGCACACGATACGTCGAACGAAAGCATCGTTGATCTATCGCCGTACTAAAAATCTCAGGGCCGTACAGTGTTGCTGCTCGGCCACACTAAACTCGAAAGCACAGTCAGATACCTCGGCATTGAAGTCGACGACGCGCTGGAGATGGCTGAGCAGACCGAGGTTTGAGCGGTAGATCGCCGGCCGGCAATTGGTCGCTGTCAGGCCACGAACGGTCCTTCGCAGTCGGTTGACGAACGTCTCTTGACGAGCGACAAGTCACTATTTAACGAAGCGACGGCGATCGATGATTCGTGAGGAAAGCGTGACCTTTCCCTTGTTTGACGATCCCAATAGCAGAGTAAATTAACCTGCTTCGCCTTGCCCGGCGTTGACCTTGCCCGTGTTTCGCGAATCCCATAGCTGAGAGATTTATGCGGCTCGCCCCTGTTGAGCGGCGAACCAGTTTTTCTCGAACGTCATGGGGCTGACGTAATCGAGCGTCGAGTGTAGCCGGCGCGAATTATAAAAGTCAAGCCAGTCGACGATTTCATCCATTGCCGCACGCCGGGTCGCAAAGTGCCGGCCATGCAGGCGTGCAACTTTCAACGAACCCCACAGGCTTTCGGTCGGTGCATTGTCCCAGCAGTCGCCGCGCCGACTCATCGACGAGCGCATGCCGTAGGCCTTCAGCGTGTCCTGGAACAGCCCGCTGCAATACTGGCTACCCCGGTCGCTATGGACGATGACGCCAGCCTCTGGACGGCGCCGGAACCACGCCATACGCAGCGCATCGGTGACCAGTTCCGCTTTCATGTGTGGCTGCATCGACCAGCCCACCACCTGCCTGCTGAACAGGTCAATGATGACCGCCAGATAAACCCAGCCTTCAGCCGTCGCACAGTACGTGATGTCGCTCGTCCAGACCTGGTTCGGCGCCGTTGCTGTGAAGTTACGCTCCAACAAGTTCGGCGCCACCGGCAGGTTGTGATTCGAGTTCGTCGTCGCGATGTACTTGCGCTTGTGTCGGGCACGGATGCCATGCTGCGCCATCAGCTTGCGAACACGCTCCTTGCCCACGCGCACGCCGCGCGCAACGAGCTCTTTCCACATGCGCGGCCAGCCATATTCGCCCTTGACCTGCACGTGAATTGCCTTGATGTGCGCGAGCAGGGCATCGTTGCTGATACGGCATCTGTGCGGCTTGTCATCACCGCTGCGCTGCTGACGCTGATGATATCCACTGGGACTGATTCCCAGTACTTCGCACAGCATCGAGACTGGCCAGTGGCGTCGATTCCGGTCGATGAACGCGCACTTCACATCAATTCCTTTGCGAAGTACGCCGCCGCTTTTTTTGTGATGTCGAGCTCCATCTTCAGGCGAGACACTTCCGCCCTCAACCGCGCCAGTTCCATCTGCTCGGGACTGACCGGCTTCGCCCCGGCTCCGACCAGTTTGCCTTCCCTGTCCGCCTTGACCCAGTTGTGAAGGGTCTGCTGCACCACGCCCAGCGTCGCCGACACCGCAGCCAAACTCTGGCCGTTCTTTACCAGTCGGACCGCTTCCAGTTTAAATTCGAGCGTGTACTGCGCCCGCTTTGCCTTGACCGTCATCGTTTCCTCTCCTTGCTTGAGCTTACACACTCAGCAAGGGATTCGTTTTTCGGGGGCAAGCTCAGCGTGGCCGTCTGCTATATAACGAAGAAACAAAAGGCAATGCAGTTACGTGGCAGCCTTGATTTCTCGACTAAATGCGTTATGCCGCACGGCGAGGTGCGGCGTATATTCTCACCGCTCTAAAGGGAGAAGAATTCATGCTTAATGCAGAACTCAAACCGGCGTCCGAGTATCGTGTCCAACGGTCGATAGCCCTGCGGGTCGCGGAAGCGGGGAATGATGCGTTTGTGAGTCAGCCAACGCAATTCGATAACGAAGACGAGGCGCACTATGCCGACAAGTCCGGCACGTACACCAAAGGTGTACTGCAGACTGGAATCGGTCTTGTAGATTTGGCTGCCTATGCCTCGTTCAAAAGAGCGCTCGCCAGCGGAACAGCCACGGATTTCGAGCACATTGTCCAGGGCGGAACGAGAACGCAAAATGGTCCACAAGGTGGACTGGCTTTCTTTCAGGACTGCCCTGACTCCTCACAGTTCTCAGTACCGCCGGCCCCGCCTCTGGCAAGCGAGGAATATGCAGCCGAACTCATCGAGCTCTATTGGGCGTCTTTGCTGCGTGATGTGTCCTTCGTGGACTATGCAACTGATCCGACCGCCGCGCAGGCGGTAGCGGAGCTTTCAGCCCTTGCCGCTTACGCCGGCCCTAGAGATGCTTCGAATAAGGTGACCTCGGCCCTGCTATTTCGGGGTTTATTTCAAGGAGAGCAGACAGGCCCGTATGTCTCCCAGTTTCTGCTGAAGTCCACCAATATGGGAGCGCTTCCTGTAACGCAGAAGTACATGACTAACGCCGCAGGGCAGGACTTCATGCTATCGGCAGCTGAGTTCCTTGACGTGCAGAACGGCAAGGCGCCAGTGAATGCATTAACCGCAAGCCCCGCGCCGCTTTATTTACACGATGGCCGTGGACTCGCCGCCTATACACACAGCGATGTACTCTACCAGGCTTATTTCATAGCCAACCTAGTACTAAATTCTTTCCTCAGCGCCAATCCGGCAGTACTCAACCCTGGAAATCCCTACGCGCCAACCCAACCCGGCGCAAAAACTCAAAACGGGTTCGGCACAATGGGGGGGCCAGACATCGCATCCAGCTTGGCGGCTGCCGCATCTGCAGCGCTCAATGCTGTTTGGTATCAGAAATGGTGGGTTCACCTGCGTCATCGACCCGAGTCAGGGGGGGGAATTGTTCACTTGATGAAGACAGGCTCGGGGGGCTCAATTCAGGCTCAATTAAGCCCTACTGTTCTCAACTCTAAGGCCGTGCAGGCATCTCATACGAAGTTCAACAGTTGGCTGTTGCCCCAGGCCTTTCCGGAAGGGTCGCCAACCCATCCTGCCTATCCGACCGGACATGGCGCAGTGGCCGGTGCCTGCATCACTGTTCTCAAGTTCTTTTACGACGGCGCCGCCAAGATTCCAACACCGCAAGTGCCTAACGCTGCCCGGACCGACCTCGTGAATTACGTTCCTCCCGCCGGTGAGCTACCTCTTGATATCAACGGGGAACTTCATAAGCTCGCCAGCAACATTAGCTTTGGCCACGGCATACACGCAGGCATTCACTGGCGTAGCGACACACTGACCTCGATCCAACTGGGCGAGGCAGTGGCCTTGTCTTTTTTGCGGAACAAAGTACGAAGCTACAACGAAAAATTCAGCGTTTCGCTTATGAAGCTGGATGGGACGCAAACCACGATCTCGAACACATGAAAGCACTGGCGGGCGCAGTGCCGCAGGACGCACTTGCTGTTGGCGGCTCATCACTCGCCTGATTCGTTCCGGTCACTGCGCGGAAAGCATGCGAGAATTCATGAAAGAGAATGATCGGGTTGGGGGTTGTGATGTGATTCCCTTGGCTGTCGAGGCCGAAGTTCCCTTTGCCACAACACTGACTCACGTTATAGACGATGCGGATGACGGGCGAAGGACCGGTTGAATCAATGTAAGTGGCGCCGTTACCCCTGATGTCCCCGCTGCCGTGCGGGTCGTTTCCGCCATTCAGCGCGGTAACAACGATATGCTGCGCGGTGGCCACCGGCGCGCCAAAGTTGTTGTTGACGAGCTGGTTTAGCCGAAACTGGGCGGTTAGCAGAAGGGTCGCTTGGAATTGCATAGGCGACATTCGCCCGAATCGGTCTAGGGGCAGAAACGGGTCGGTCCCAGCCTTTCACGTAGCGCTCGCTCAGTGTGGGTTGACTCTTGCCGAATGACCTAGACTCCGGTGTCTCAAAAAATCGACCGCCCGGTAAGCGTGGTCAACCGTTCAAGCGCCTGGACGCCCGCAAGTGAGTTGCCGTTCGCGTCGAGTCCGGGCGACCAGACGCAAACGGCCATTTCCCCCGGCAGCACCGCGACGATGCCGCCGCCCACGCCGCTTTTCGCTGGCAAGCCGACGCGATACACGAAGTCACCGGCCGCGTCGTACGTGCCGCATGTCAGCATAAGAGCGGACAGGCGTTTGGCCGAACTCGCGTCGAGGATACGTTCGCCAGAGATCGGCGCGACGCCGCCGTTGGCGAGAAAGAGTGCCGCCTTCGCCAGTTCGACGCAGTTCATCGATATCGCGCATTGACGGCAATACGCATCGACGACAGCCTCGGACGGCATCTCCAAGTTGCCGAAGCTCGCCATGAAATGGGCCATCGCGCGATTGCGGTGTGCGTGCTGCAATTCGGACTGAGCCACGCGCATATCATAGTCGATCGTCGATTCACCCGTCAGCCGCCGCATGAATTCGACGAGCGCTGTCTCCGCGTTGACGAAGCGGCGGCACAGCACATCGGTGACGACCAGTGCGCCTGCGTTGATGAACGGATTGCGCGGCTTGCCCTTCTCGGCTTCGAGTTGCACGAGCGAATTGAAGGCCGTACCCGACGGCTCACGGCCCACGCGCTGCCACAACGCATCGCCCAGCAGCCTGAATGCCATCGTGCACGCGAACAGCTTGGAGATGCTCTGAATTGAAAAGCGCGTATCGGCTTGCCCTACGCGATACACGTCCCCCGCCGTCGTGACGACGGCCATGCCGAAGCTGTTGGCGGGCACATTCGCGAGTTCGGGAATGTAGTCCGCGGCGCGGCCCGCGGTGCACCACGGTTCGATGTCGCGATGGATCTGTTCGAGGATCGCTTGATAGTTCTGGTCGGACATTGGTAGCTGCATCCAGGAGCCCTTGAGCATGGGTCGCGATGATACCGCAGCCAGGCAGCGTTCGGTGCCGCGCCCACAGTGTCGCGCACCTTTACGAAGATGCTGGGGCCGGCGATGAGTCATTCCGGCGACAGGGTGCTGGCGCTCCGCGAAATTGAACTGATGTACGGTCCTTCGGCAATGACCAAGAAGGCGAACGCCACGTCGCCTTCGACGGCTGGGATCGGCCCAATGTGAGACATTCGATCCTGAAGCCCAGGTCGTTGACAGTTGCCGTTCAGATTCCTCGCTTGCTCCGCGGGTGACATCGCAGTGGTTGAAAATCGTCATGTTGTGCCGACAATCGAGTCAATAGCGATACTAGGCCGTGTTCACATTTAAAAGCGGCCCAAACGAGCAGGCAAGGGACGCAAACACGAGATAGCTGTCAGCGAGCTTGTCATACCGGGTGGAGACACGGCGAAAATGCTTGATACGGTTGAAGAAACGCTCGACCAGGTTGCGTGT
>NZ_JACHDK010000040.1:0-27121 GCF_014201005.1 Paraburkholderia lebeckiae
TATCAATCGTCTTTTGAGCATTGGTTTGTTCCGTTCGGTAGGTTTGTTCGACTGCGGCCACAGCCGACGCTGCGCGCACGGTTTCTGCGAGCGCGGCGTCGGCCGCTGAGGCGGCCATATCGGAGATCGCTCCCAGTTCGGCCTCGTGTTGCTGCCGAGCGTTCGCAAGATCAGTCCCAGCGCTGGCGATCTGCGCGCCGAGCCGCCATTGCTGCGCGATGCCGGCAATACCGCAGCCGAGCACAAAAACCGCGATAAGTGCTTTCCAGTTCATCTGCTCCCCTCGTCGCGATCGCCGGGCAGCTTGCCAACGAACTTCTGCACCGCCGCCTCGAGTACAGACTGCCCGAGAATGCCAATTGCGGACGCAATGCCGACCAGCGCTGTCGGTGGCATCTCTTTGAAGATCATCAGTACGGCCCCAGCGCTCGCCGACAGTCCTGCACCGATAATCATTCGACCGACGACAAGTCGGGCTGATATCGCCTCCCCTCCGGCCAGCAGCTTTCCAAGGCCGATCACCGCGCCAAGGCCCAGCAGCATCACCAGTTCCTTTTCGTGCTCGTTCAGTTGCATCAGGCCTCCTCTGCATTCCGATAGGCACCCGCAGCGTCGACAGCCTGCCGATGGAACTCCGGCCATGACTCGGGCCGGGGCTTGCCTGGCTGCCACGTCCGTAGATAGACCGCCCACGCGCCAGCCGTATCATCGGCCGCTGGCAGCTTCGGCGGGTCCGTGAAGAGCAGCAGCCGCGCGACGCCGGCCGCGAGGATGTCGTCATGTTCGAGCGTGCTATAGATCGAGACAGGATCGAACCCGACATGACGGGCCTCGCACAGCACGTTCAGCCAGTAGCGGCTCGCATCGTGCAGATAGACGCCCCACACGCCGCCGTGCGACTTCGCCGTGCCCTGCTCGAACTGCCAGAAGCCGCGGGCGGGACCACCGTTCATCTGCCGGCGAGCCGTGAAGTGGCTTTCCTGCAGCCCGATCGCGAGCAGCATGACGCGGGCGGGCCTCGAGTCCATCGCGGACGGCAGGATGGCGAGCGCCGGCGCGATGGCGTCCCTGATCACATCGTCTAGTGACATTGCTGTTCCCCACAAATAGAAGCGGCCGCACAATGGCGGCCGTAAACGAAAAAACCGCCCGAAGGCGGTCGCTAAAAATCACAATCCTTTTACTGTGCCGCGAGTTCGCGGTGCGCGCGGTTCACCTGCATCTGGATAGCGCGAATGCGCCGGCTCACGTCGCGCACGCGCTGCTGGCGCTCGGCAACGTCCCCGATCTCTTGCGCAGCTCTCCCCTCCCTGTACAGCGTCTTGATTTCGCCGTTAGCTGCCTTGTACATCGCCGCTGCCTTCTCGACATTCGGATGAGCCTCGTCAAACCGATCGAGCGTGCCCTGCTCCTCAGCGTACTTTCGCTCGTTCACAAGTCGATCGGCCTCTTTCGATCGCTCCCGGAACTGCACCATGTCCTCACGCAGTGGCCCGGATCCGAACGTGCGCGCCAATGGAATGTCGGTCAAGCTCTTGTCGGTTTCCGCCTTCTCGCCCAGCGCCTCGAATGCCTTGATTGCGTCGAGCGCCCCGCCGCCGCCGTAGCTACGCAGAAGGTGCGAAATGGTTTCCGGATACACGTCAACCCCGGTGGTGTCGTACAGCTGCTGTGCGGCGTCGCGGAACAGCTTCGACGTCTGCGGCCACGCCTGCTGGAATTTCAGCTTGTTGCCAGTCCATTCGTCCGGTTTGTGAATCGGACTGCCCTGCCCGGTCTGGTTCAAGGCGAGTTGCAGAAGCGGCTTCGCGATGCTCGGCATGAACTGCTGCATCACCCAGCCCGCCATATCCTTCGAAGGGTCAACGTCCGTGGGATCGACCGGCGAGAAATTCGACAGCAGACCATCCTTCGCTACGTTCCCCGCGAACGTCCCGAGGTCGTCCAAGCCGTCGGCATAGCGATGCGTCGCGGCCGCGAGCGTCAGCGCGATCCGACCGAAGCCGAAACCCACTGGAAACTTGAAGCCGCGCCCGTCCGGATCGCTCGGGTCGATCATAGTGAGGAAGCGGCCAGACTGCGACAGCGGCACCTTATTGAGCTTGTCGACGCCGTCGTCGTCCTGGCCACCCATCGATTTGAGCGCGCCGTAGAGACTGTACATCAGCGCGTAATGCGCCAGCATCACGGCCGCGCCGCGCGGCGTGCGCAGCGCCTGCGCCATGCGACGCGCGTCGAACAGCGCAGGGCCGGCGAAGGTGTAGATCGCGCCGAGCTGCTGGCCGAGTTTGCCTTTCGTCTCGAAGTTCATCGTGTCCTTCACGTACAGCGCTGCATCTTTCTCGGGCACGCCTGACTCGACGAGCGCCTTGAACAGCGACACGCGCGATGACATTTCCATGTGCTCGTTCACGCGGTCGATGAAGTCGCCGATCTTCCCGGCGGCCGCCTTGGCCTTGAACTTTGTCGTCGCGCCGACCATCTTGCCGAACTCGTTCTCCAGGTTCTTCATCGTGTCGTCTCGGAACAGGTCCTGATACAGCGTCGAGCCACCGAGCTTTTCGTAGCGCTCCGCCCACTTGTGATACTCGCCGCCCGGCTTCATACGCCAGTCCGCGGTGAACACGACGTTGTTGGCGAGTGCGCGCCGCACGGCGCCGATCTTGTCGTCGGTCGGTGCATCCGCCATCACCAGCGACATCATGGATTGCACGTCCCGCAGCTTGTTCATCGGCGGGAACATCGGGTTGTAACGTGTATAGATCGCGGATAGCAGACGCGTCGCCCGTTGCGGCAATGAGAACACGCCGTCGATCTGCGCGCGATTTGCGCCCTGCAGCGCGTCAAGCACCTTCCGGTTGCCGATATGCACAATGGTCGTGTGGTTGCCGTCGCGCAGCACGAGCGCTTCCGGCGACATCGCAGCGCTCGGCTTCACGCGTTGATGCACGATGCCGTCCTGCCCGACGTATTTCTCGAATATCTCGAACTGGTTCGGCGCGTCGTTGACCTTCGCGCCGAGCAGCACCTTGGCGCCAGGGCTCTCCTTCAGGAAGCGCACGAAGTCGCGCTTGAGTTGCTGCCAGCCGACGCGACGAATCGCGCTGTCGCCGGCTTCGAACACGTTCTGCAGCACGTTGTCCGCGAGCGTGCCCGAGCGGCCCATTGCCTGCTTTTCTTTCGGGGCCTTCAGGCCGCCGCCGCCCGGCCCAGAGAAGTCACCCTCGGCCGCGTTGGGGTCGCCTCTGAGCGGCACATACCATTCGTACTTCGGGCGCCCTGCTTCCATTTCCGGCGTCAGCAGTCCAGCGTCACGGAGCGTGCGATCGCTGTAGTCGAGCATCGGCTTCAGGTGGTCCCGATAAAACTTCTCGTAAAACTCGACCAGTCCCGGCGCGTCCCTTCGAATGTCACGCTCGATCGCGTCGATCTGCTCATTAGTTCTGCCTGAGCCGTCGAGCTGCCGCCCCTCAGTTTTGCGCGCGATCTCTGCGTTGCGCTCGCGGCCATGCTTCACCAGATTGCCGACCGTACCGATATCCATGAGGAACTGTTGATGTCCCTCGTCGCCGGGCCGGTCCGCGTACCAGTCCAGCTTCCGGAAATCACGGTTGTACGCATCGCGCAGCGCTTTCATGGCCGGCGTTACATTCTGCCGCTCGAAGTCCTGTCGCGTTTTTTCCGTCGCCCCTTGAAACAGGCGCATCGTGTTTCGCAGCGCCCGGCCTGATTCCGTATTGCCGGCGCGCCGAATGACTTGCTCGAGCGGATTCAGATGATCGAACAGTGACGTCGTGACGGTCTCAAGCCATTTCGGCTGCGCGGCGGATCCGCCTTCGGAGAGGAACGTGCGAGCTGCGCCCCTCGCCGCCGTCGGATTGCGCGACATGGCGCGCATGTTCTCCCAGAATGTCGGCTTGCGTTCTACCTGGGGCGCCGACGACTGACGCGGCCCGGCACGCGAGAAGTCTGCGGGCTCGCCGTCGGCTATACTCTCTGTGTCACTGGAGGTATTACCTATGGCACGTTCAGTTCTTCCTGACGCCTCGACGCTTTCGCCCCAGGCACTATTCTTCGACGTCGAAGGCATCCCTGTTTCCGTCGGCGAACCTGCGGCCGGCATGTATTCGGCGGCGTGGGACACCGATCCACCGCGCAAGTTTTCATCCGACTCAGCATCCCGCAACGGCGACGAAGTTTCTCCGGACCGGTTTGTTTCGCTTGTGCGTGACGCTCGATCCCACGCGGCGTCGTAAATCTCGCGCATCCGCTGGTCCAGTCCGGCAATCTGCGTCGTACGTTCAGGCGTAACGCCTGCAGACTCCATATCCCGCCTGAGGCGTGAACGTTCGACATACAACGGATGCGCCTGCCTCTTGGCCGCGATCATCTCGGGAATGCTGACCTGGATTTCAGCGGTGACGTTGCCGACGCGCACGTTGAACTTGGCGTCGCGATAACCGTCATGCTGCGCTGCGCTACCCGCGCTCAATCTGTCCCGGTGCGAACCGACCACTTCGAACTGCTCCCCAATGCGACGGACGGCCTCACGTGCAGCCTCAACGTTCGGCGTGACGATGGTCCCGCGCAGCACATCCTTGATTTGCGTTGCGTCGCCGCCGTAGTCGTTGACGATCTTGTCGATTGCGCGGTCGCGCCCCTTCAGATCCGGCGTCTCAGCGTAACCGCCCAGCGCCTCCGCGATGCCGTGGACGGTCCGGTCGAATTCGGGCTTCTGTGTCGCGGCCTCCCGATACGCTCTCCGCAACGCTTCCCGGTTCGCAATACTGAGGTTGCGCAGTGTCGGCGCGCTGCCCGAAGTCGAAAACTCAGTCGCCAGGTCATCGCCGTTGAGCGATCGCCCGCGCTCACGGAGATATTGCTGTGCGTCTCGAAGCATTGACGCGACGCGTGCATCTGTCACGTCCCCGCGCAGCAGTCCGGCTCTTTTCAGAAACTGACGCACCGCGTCGATCACCCGGCGCACGACGCTGTTCTGCATGTTGCGCTCGGCCATGAGCGCGATCATTTCCTTGGCGCGACGCTGGTCAGGCAAACCGGGCTGCGTACGGTCGACCTTCTCGCCAATCTCCCTGAACGCCTTGTTCCCCAGCCGCTCGGCTGCAATGACTCTGCCGGTCAGCTCGCGCATGGTGTCGCGGCCGACCATGTTTTCGAGCCCGTAGTGCCCGATCAATTCATGGCGTGCGACCTCGCGCGCGCGGGCGGGACTGGCAATATTGCCGGCGATGAGGGCGACACGATTCGTACGTGGATCGAAGAAGCCCTCGACGTCGTGCGCCCCCTCGGCCTCGGCCTGCCGGCGCACATATTCCGGCGCGTCCGCGAGCGTGTCATAGACGTCGACGTGATGGCCGTGCGTATCGCGCTCGATTGCGCGGCGAACGGCGTCACCCGTCATGCGTCCAGAAACAGAAAGCCCCTCGCGTGGAGGGGCTTCGTGGTTCGGTGCGGTTGTGTCGGATCGTCGTCGATCACTTGAGAACAGCGGATCCTGCCCGTTGGCTGCGGCGCGATCAGCATCGCGATCGCTACCAGTCAGCCTGAAGTCGGAGCGCTGCGCGTCCGCCTCGGCCCGCTGGTCCGCGGCGCGCTGTGCCCGTTCATCTTCTGCTTTGGCGGCGCGCTGGCGCTCGACACGCTGGCGCAACGTCTCGGGCTTCGGGCTGGTCTGTGGCGACTCAGCAGCGACTGTCGCCTTCGCCGCTGCCGCGCGCGTACGCTGGCGCTCGGCGACGCGATCCTGAATGCGTTTCGGTGCCGGGCGTGGCGCTATCGCTTCGCTGGATTGTTCGCCGCCGACCGCTTCAGCAGGTCGACGGTCTGTACGTCCTGCGGTGTCAGCGCCTTGCCGTGCATCACGCGGCGCAGCAGACTCACGCCCTGCGGCGAGCCCCAAATCTTGCGGCCTTCCGGTTTCATTCGTTGTCTCCAGTGATTGGGATGGAACTTTCTCCGCCTCCGTGCGCGCGAACTCCGCGACGCGACGCAGCGCCTGCGCGACCTCCGCCGATCCGGCGTGCTCGCCGATCGCCTGCGCCATCGCATGGACATCGGCGGGGGCTTCGATTGATTCGGGGGCAACGCCGCGGCGCCGTGCGTTCACGATCAGCGCCGCCGCGTCGGCAACAATCGGGCGCACGTCCAGCGCGCCGGCATCGCGCAGATGTTGCATTGAGTCTGCCGCTGCGGCCACGCCTCCGAGCAGGGCGCGCGACTCGCTATCGATCGCATGCGAATACAGGCGCGGGAGATCGGTTTCGCCATACCCGCGCTTGAACGCCGACGCCATCAGGCCATCGACGGCAGCGCGCGTCGGCGTTCCGTCTTCGTCAACCATACCAGCTCGCTGCTCGGATGGAAGCGAGTCGACGAAATCGCGCACCGATGCGAGCGTCGGATCGCCGGCCGCCGTGAACTCGGGAGCGGCCTTCGTCGAATCCTCAGCCGCCGTCGGCGCCGCATCAACCGGCGCGGTCTGCCTTGAGACGTCTGGCGTCTGCTCCTGCGGCGCGGCCTCGTCGGCAACAACAGCCGTTTGCGTGTCGGCGACATCGCGGGCCTGTTGCGCTTTCCGGACGTCGGCCGTCAAACCGGTATCGAGCGCGGACTGACGCGCGGCGCGTGCGTCGGCCGCCTGCTGATACGTCTGCGGCTCGACATCGCCCGTCGCGTCGACGACGAGATCGCTGCCGGCATCGGTCATATCTGGCGACGGCAGCGCCGGCGTCGCGTCCGGCGCTTCGAGCTTGCGTGGTTGTGCCTGCTCTTGCAAACGAGACAGCAGGCGCTGCGCGGCCCGCCCCAGCGAGTTCTGCATTTGTGCTGTCTGCTCGAGCGTACCGTTCCGCAGATCGGACGTCAGGTGGTTGCCGATGTAATCGCGGTTCACGATCTTGGGCAATCCGTCGAGGATCGCCTGCACGTCGGCAGGCGTCGCGTTGTATTGCGACTCGCCCATCGCAAAACCCTGTGGCGCGTCCGGAGCGCCAATGCGATATGTCGGAGCGGGCAGCGCAAGCGGATCAGCGGACGCGCCGGCGGGGGGCGCGCTGTCTGTGGTGGTCTCGGCAGCAGCATGCGGTCGACCGCCGATCGTGCCGCCCAACACGCCGCCCATTACTGCGCCTTCCGCCGTCGATCGCGCGACACCTTCGGTCAGCGACTGGTCCGGCAGAAAGTTACGGATTGCGGCGTTTGACGCGAGCTGAGTGCCGCCGCTCTGCGCAGCGTTCGTGGCCGCTTCCAGCGCGGCCACCGCGGGGCGTTGCAGTCCCGTGGTCAAGCCGGCGAGGCCGCGCTCTACCGGTGCGATCCGCCCCGTCACCGCGCCCAGCAGCGCGCTACCGAAGACTTCGGGCCAATTTCGTGCGATGCCGGCGAGCTCGGCTTTTGCGTCTGCCTCGTCCATTCCCGAGTTGCGAAGCTGCGCATAAGCGGGGCTGCGCGACATCAACGAGGCGTCCGGCGTGCTCTGCAATTTGTCGTAGATCAGACCGCGTGCCTGGCCGCCGCCCTGCGCGCCGAGGACTGCCGGAACAACAACCGGTGCGGCCGGCCCGCTGACCGCGCCCGCGACAAGGGCGGGCGCAAGGCCGCCCACGACGTTACCCGCAGTTTGAAGGGGACTGCGCCCCATGCCGGCGATGGTCGGCATGATCCCGGTACCGCCTTGCGCCTCGTCGGCGGCCACCTCGCGCGCCACGCGTGCGCGTTCATCACGAACGACTGCCGATTGATTCGCCTCGCTTTCGTCGACCACGCCCTGAATGCCCCGCGACAAGGCGTTGCCGGGGCTCGCCAAATCGGAAATCGACTTGACGCCGCGTAGCGCCGCATTGATAGGCGTGCTGAGAGTGTCGCCAACGAATTCAGCCGTGGAGCGCGTCGGCGCCTTCGGCTTGTCGCCGGCGGAGCGCTGGTCGAAGTAGGCGCGCAGCGTGTCCGGATCTTCGCCGTGCGCCGCTGCGATATCGCCGATTACCTTGTCGCGATAGTTGTTCCAGATCTGTTGCTTCGCCGCGTAGTCCGTCGCATCGAAGTTGTTCGCCGCTTTATAGGCATCCCACGTCGGCGCAGCCGGTCCCATCTGCTGCGGACCCTGCGCCTGTGTGTCGGACGGATCGAGGCCATAGGCAGCGATCGGCGGCGGCGGCGCGGGTGGCTGATACGGCGTCAGCACGCCGAGCGCCTGCAGCCGGCCTGCCGTATCTTCCTCGGCAATGTTGTATGGGTTCAAAGTGGTATCAGGCATTGTTCACGATGCTACGGATATAGTTGTCGATCCATGCGGAGTAGTCAGGCGCCTGCGCGACGGTGGTTGGTGCTGCGTCCTGTCGTTGCGTCTGTTGCGACGCCATGCTTTTCGAAATCGCGCCGGGCGCCGTGGTGATCTTCGCGATCTTCGGCCCGCTCGCTGGACCTGCCGCCGGCGCGATTCCATACAGCGCATCCGCGTCGATCGGATAATCGGTCGGTGCATTGGCGCCGAGTCCTGCCGTCGGCGCGCCGGTCAAACTCCCATAGATGCTGGCCATTTTGTCGACGTATCTGGGATCTTCCGCATAGCCGCCGCCCTTCAAGGCCGACGAGAAGCGCATAACGTCGTCGCCAGCGCCGAGCGCGCCGGGGTAACGGCGGGTGAGCAAGGATGCGTAGTCGTCGCCGAATGCCTCCGGCGTCGCATAGGCGCGATACGCGTCCCGGCTGCCCGTCATGTTGTCGCGAGCGCGCACACCACGCCCCGAAAAGTCTTTGATGTTTCCGAGGTTGTTGGTGCCCGGAATAACGGATTTGCCCCATCCCGTCTCAAGCCCCCATTGCGAGAGCAGAACATCGCGAGATATGCCGGTCTGTGCTGCGACCCGATCTGCGACGGGTCCGTATTGCTGAACGAATCGAGCGCGCTGGTTGTCGGCCATAGCTGCGTTCTCCTCAACTGCCGCGAAGCAGTTTCAGCAGCGCCAGGTCATTGGCGGTCAAGCCGCCCGGCGCGGACGGAACGCGTTGGGCCGCATCCGATATCACCGGTAGTTGCCCCGCGCCGCGTAGCGCATTCAGATAGACCGGCTGCGGAGCTTCGGCCGCCGCCTGCAACTGCCTCATCGTTAGCGGCGCGGCCGTCGGCGCCGCTGCGGTAGTGCCCGACACAACGGGCGAGACCGGGGGAACAGAAGCGGCCGGCGGCAACGATGGAGCGGGCGAAGCCGTTTCATCGGGATAACCGAACGGGTTCGAAGCGGTGGCTACTGGCGCCGTCGAATACATTGCATTCATGCCGGACGTACCCGTACCAGCGGGCGCCCCGGCCGGCTGGCCCTGCAACTGACCCAAGACCTGATTGATGCGCTGTAGGGTCTTCGCCTGTTCGACAGGGTTGCCCTTCTGCGATGTGTAGAGACGCTGCAACGATGTCAGTTGGGCCTGCAAAATTCGGACGTTGCCAGCGCCACCGCTGCCGCTATTCCCGTACCGCAACTGGTCGTATCGATCGCGCTGCGCGAGCTGATCGTTTCTCCACTGCGACTGGGCGGCCATCGCGTCCAGATTCCCGTAATAAGCGGCCATTGGATCGACGTTGCCGCCGAATGCCACGGCAGCAGGGATCTGACCGCCGCGCGAAAACGGAGTCGAGCGGCTCCCGTTTGCATCCGTGTAAATGAGGTTGCCATTCTCGTCAGTACTCGCCGTGATCCCATAGCCGGCGTCGTTGAGCCCTTGGGTCGTCATTCCAGCGCCGAGCGTGCCGCCAAGCGCGCCACCCAGATTGGCCTGCACCTGACCCGCGGCGCGCTGCTGTTCGAGCGCAGCATTCGTGAGGTACGGATTCGCCGCGACCTGCTCAGGCGGCAAATTGGAGAACACATATCGGGCGATGTCGGCCGGGTTCGTCATGCCCTGCTGCGCCGCTTGCGCGCGGAGCTTCTGGATTGACTGCTCCGCGACCAGCTTGTCGAGGTTGACGCCCGACTGCTGCGCATTGAACGACGCATTGTTCACGCCGTGCTGCACCATGTCGTTGTAGCCAGTGTTCAGCGTGTCGTACCTGATCGAGTTCGCCGTCGCGTTCGCGTCGGACGCCGTCATCTTCTCGGGCATCTGATAGTCGGCGAGGTACCGGTCGCGCATCTTGTTTGCGGCGCTCAAACCAGACGTCAGCGAATCGTCGCGCACCTTGTTGAAACCGCCCGCGAAGTCGGCGATGCCGTAGTAACCCATTGCGTTTTACCTCAAGCGAAAGTCGACGATGGACCGAGGGTATTGGCGTCCCACAGCGTTCCGCCGTTCGACGCGCCGAACCCATAGCCGAGCCCGCCGGGCCCCATGAGACCGGCGCCGCCAAATCCGACCGCCGACGAGAAAGAACTAGAGCCGCCGATGCTTGAACTGGTGCGGCCGCCCTGTGTCGAGCCGAACCCCGTCGGCGCGCCGACCATCGACAGACCGGCACCCATCAGGCCACCAAGGCTCGACAGGATCGCGCCATAGAACTGGTTACGACCGGCGAGCTCGATGTCGGTACCGCGCGCGAAGCCCGCAGCAGCTGCATTAAACTCGGTGACCGACGAGGCCTGAATGTTTCGCCCGATATTGAAGAGCTGGATCTTGCGATTGAAGAACTTGTCTCGGCGCGATTCCTGCCGCTCCTCGAGGAAGCGCCGCACTCGCTCTTTCGCCTCAGCGCTGGTTCGCGCCTCGTCGATGGATAGCTGTCGATCGATCGCGATCACGGCACCGATGCAGTAGCGGTTCCGGCGCCGCTGTGCCTGCGCGCGAGCGATACCGAACTGGCGCCGGATATCAACGATCGCGCGGTTCGCCTGGTCCTCGATTGGTTCGACGTACTCGGGGCGCGCGCACTCCTCGTCGATGGTAGCGTCCTCGCACGGCGCGAAGTGAGTGCTATAGCGCGCATATTCCTGCTCGGCGATAGTCTGCTGGCGGTCGGCGATGTCGTATTGCTTTTCCGCTGCATCCTTCGCGGCCTCCAGCGCATTGTTGGCGAGCAGGGTTTGCGCCGCAGCGTACGCGGCCTGCGCGACGATCCACGCGATGCGCCACTCGTTCTGCTGATCCGTCCACTTCTTGACGTTGTCCGCCTGCTGCTTGCGCCACTCGTCATCGTTGGCCTTCGCCTGAGCGGCCCATTGATTCGCATTCGCCTGCTGGTTCATCCAGACCTGGTTGACACCGTACTGGACACCCTGACCCAACGGGTCCTGCATCTGCGACCAGTTGGTAATCGCTACCGCGTCGCCGCCACCGCCCATCATTCACCTCGCTTGCGAACGATAATCGTGCCCTGCGTTTCCCAGCCATAGCGGGTAGCTGCCCGTGCGAAACGCTCGGCGTTCTCGATATTCGTCAGATAGCCTCGCACCTCTGACGCACCCATTCCAAAGCACCAGCCGACGAATTGCTCAGAGAGATCTCGTTCCGCCGTCGTGCCCCGGTGCTCGGGAAGCACATACGTCAGGATGTCCTGCCCGTAGGTGCGATCCTCGAAGGCAAAATTTGAAAGAGCGCCGCCGATGAAGCCTGCAGTGATTCCATTGACCTCCGCGACAGCAAAGTACAGATCCTTGCGCGCGCCCGTAACGGCAAGCGTGATAGCTTGGAGCGCCTTGACCGGGTCCGGCTGTGCATCCGGATTCACCTCGTGCACCGCGGCGGCGAGCATGTTGATCGTGTCGGTGATGTGCCGATAGTTGCAGTCCTGCTGCGCGTAAATTTTTGCGTTCAATTCAGACTCCAGAAAAGCGAAAGCCCGCACGCGCGGGCAATTGGAAGCGACATATCAGACAGCCAGTTCGCGCACGCTGCTGGCGAACTTGATCTCGCGCACGCGCTCGACGCCCGCAACCTCGACAGCGAAATCCACACCGCGCCGGTTTGGTGGAAGCCTGAAGGGCTGAGAGCGCCGGACGGGTCGATCGAGCGCGAGCCGTTCGTCGGCCACGAACTTGAACTGCACGCCGAATGGCGCGATCCTCGATCGCGCGTACGCGTCGAGCGTCACCAGCGCAGCCGAAAAATTCATCTGTCCGGGCGTCGCCGTGGTCCTGCTGCGCCAGCGATACGGAATGAATTCGGCGCCCGCGTCCCACTCGTGCACGATGTTTCCGAACGCGAGATACAGCTTTCCGTCGCGCCCGGTATGCGCGGCGTTCGGCGTCAGCGTGAGCGGCATCAGATCGTTGTTTTGCAGTCCGTCGTTCTCGATGCCATCGCGGATATCGAACAGAAACCCTGTGCAGTTCGTGAAGCCCGCGTACTGCCCTTCGACGGTCGCGGCGATCATCGTATGGGGCAGCAGTGCCTGCCAGTCGTCTGACGCATACCAGGGGCCTGTGACCATACTCATGCGCCGGCCCGACAGATACATGAGACCGCCCAGCGTCGCGTACATCGCACCGTCTGGCGCCTGCACGGCGCTCTTGCGCGAGACAATCGGCGCGGCCTTCGGAAAGCGGAACACCTTCCGGCAACATTGGCCGTCCGGACATTCTTCGGTGATCGCGTACGGGTGGCCGTCGGTCATCGCGTACAGAATCCCGTTCTGCCATTTCATCGCGCGCACGTTGTCGTCGAGCGCGAGCAGATAGTCGACGGGCCACGCCTGCGGCTGATACGGCTCGCAGAACCAGACCTGATTGCCGACTGAGCCGGCAAGCACGCCGTTCTCGAGCTGCGTGATGTTTTCGAGGCCGTCAGGCGGTGGCGTGTATTGCTCCGACACCAGCGGCTCGCCGAGCTCGTCGGTGTTAGCAGCATCGACGTATTGCTGTGCGACCGGTGCGAGGTCTGTGACGAATAGGTAGACCGTCGCGGTTTGCTGGGCGGGTTGCGTGCCGTCGATGAACTGCGATGCGACGCGATACAGCCGGATGGCGGCGATGTCCCAACCAGCGGGCGGCGCTGGAATGTCCACCGCGGCGGCGGCTCCTTCGTGCATGTCGAGCAGTGCATTGCTCGGCAGCGATGGCGCGCCCTCCTCGCCGAAACTGTTCACGTAGGTGTAGACGTAGATCCTGCTGCTAGTGATCCTGTCTGGCAGCTCGGCGTCGAGTGGCGTAGCGACGGGTGCGATATCAGGCAGCGGCAGACCGACACGACGCCACACGAACGGATCGTCGCCGTCGGGCATTTCCGCGACGACCGGATACGACTCAACACCGGTCACATAGACGCGCTCGCACGTCGGCAGCCACTCGGCCACCTCGACGCATGGATCCGCCCACGTGAGCCAGCGGCACCCGAAACGGTGCATGGTGCGCACGCATGCAACGTCCGACGTGTAGACGGGCGCCGGTCGACGAAACGGTTCTAGCAGGCCGTGCCACAAGCGGCAATTCTCCGCCTCGCTCGCCATGTTGTCCTTTAGTAGAGACGAGGCGTAGCGGGGAACGATACCGCCGAAGCGCGAAATTTTAACGACCGCCATTGCTAACCCTCTTCTGCGCCCTGTTGCGCTCGATCAACTTGGCGCGTCGCACGTCCAGGCCTTTCTCAAAGTGCTGCGCCATGCGCGCGCGATACTCGGGATCCTGCCATCGCCTGCGCATTCGCTCTGCCCTGTCTGACGCCGTGCGCCTAGCCGTCGCCTTCGCCTTCGCGGTCATCCGCTCGCGGAACGCAGGATCTTGCCAGGCACGTGCAAGACGCTGCGACGTTGCGGCGTTCTTGCTCGTCTCACCGCGATCGAGAGCTTCGCGTCGACGCAGGACGCCGTCGCCGACTAACCCCGGAACACCCGCCCCGCCAATCGTCCGGTTGTATCCACTCGGGGAAAGAGTGGCTAGGCGTGCGATATGAAACTGTTCCCGGCTGTATGCCACCGTCTGATTTGGGCACGCTTCCAATAACTCGATCACAAACATGCTCTTGCCGATTGCACGCATCGCCTGTCCAACGAGCGAATTCGGTTCGCGAAAATGTCGCCCGAACCGTTTTTGAAGTGACTCACAGGTCGCGCCTACGTAAGCCATGTCAGTCAACAGGTTGCGAATTTGATAAATCGAATAGGTACGCTCACCGTCGCTCATATCACAACCGTACCGGTACCAAGGAACAGGCCCGCCTGCTTGATAAAAAGCAGCGTCGATACCGGCGATGCTCCCGGCGGGTAGCTCTGCGTTGCGCGCCCGTTCGCGGGGATGGTCGTCGGGCCGACGACCTGCATGCCCGCGGCATTCTCCACCGTGAATTGTTGGCCGACGGGTCCCACGACATAGATCAGGTTTCCATCCTGCTCGAGGCTCCAGTTTGCCTGCGTCGCATCCGCACCGGCGGGCCCCTGCGCGCCTTCAGCACCGGGCGAGCCCTGCGGACCCTGCGCACCCTGCGGACCGATCAGCGACCTACCGGCGCCCCAACCGCTTGCCGTCTTTGGACCGTAGATGATCCAGCTAATCGTGTCGATGTAGAAGTCGTCGACGTTGCCGACGTTCGCCGCCGGAGCACCTGCGCCGCCCAGCACAGACGCCCCGCCTGGACCAACCGGACCGATCGGCCCAGCCGGTCCATCCATACCTTGCGGGCCGCGCGGACCTTGCGGACCTTGCGGCCCGGCCGGTCCCTGAACGCCCGGCTGCCCCTGCGGTCCTTGCGGACCCTGCGGGCCGGGTACGCCAGTGCCGCCCGAGCCGTTGCCGCCATCGCAGCAACCCCCGCCCGTGAATACGATGTTCGTGCCGGATCTGATCGCCGTCACGTAGCCGTCGCGAATTGTCAGCGTCACATTCACATACTCACCGTCGGCGAGCTGCGTCGTCAGGGGACGCTCGGTGATTTCGCCGCGCTCGTCCTGCCTATATTCCGCATTGCCCGCGCGCCACGTAGCGCCCGCGTGAGCCGGCACGTCCACCGTGACGCTGCAGTCAGCCTGCGTGACCTCGACACGATCGGAGCCCGGCAGCACTTCGCAGACGGCCGGTTGCACCCCACCGAAGCCCTGCATGATGAAGTCGGCCAGATTCATCGGCGTCCAGGCAAACGAGACGCACGAGCCGGTCGTATGGCTTGCCGCTTCCGTGCCCTCGATATTGCGTTCGATCGTCACGACGCCGGCGATAAGTCCGGTCACTTTGACGATCTCGAAGCGGTGGGCGCCTCCGACAATCAGCCGCGTGTAGTCGCCGGCGCCGGACAGCGCCGCGGCGATGCGCGCGATATCGTTGTCATGGAGCGGCAGAACGAGTGCGTCGGCAGTCAACCGGCCGCGCAGCGTGGCCGAGAAGCCCAGCATTGGTCGAAACATTTAGCAGCCTCGGGGAACGTCGTAGGGTGGGACGTAAATTTCGATAACGGGCGAGCAATCGCGCGCGCCATTACCACAGTTGAGAAATCCGCAACCGGCAGGCGAACCATCGAAAACGTCGCAGTCCGCAGCGCGTTCGATGTTTTTCGCGCCGGTCACATGGCAGTCGTCGCGCAGCTCGAAGACGAGCTCGCCGCATGTCGATCCGGACACAGAGAAGCGAGCCTTGTAGAAGCCCGGCGCCGCGCAGAACAGACGCCGGTCCCACTCGAACACCATGCGGCCGTCGTCGTCACGCTCGGCAGCCGCGTAGCGGATCGGTTCGACGTCGGCGCCGATGCGGTGCAACTCGAGGCGCACGCATTGCGGATCGGCTGCGCATGCGCTCGACGCGGCAAAGCTGAAGGCAGTTCTGACCACAGTCCGATCGAGTCGAACGATTGAAGGACGTCGCATGTAGACCTCAGACGAAGCGCGGGGCGAGTGCTACCGTCGTGGCCGTCGTGTCGCTCTTGAGCGCCTGCACGCGCGCTCGGGCAATGCGCTCGTCGAAGCTGCGACCGCGCGACGTTGCGAGCCGGGGATCGGTGAATTCGTAGCCCGGCAACTGGTAGATGCGCGCGAGCGCGCCATCTTCGATCGCGTTTTGCCAGTCGTCATACAGGACTGAATCGACCTCACACGCCGATTGCGTCGGCGTGACCACAAACCGGATATCGATCGCGTCCGGCACGTCTTTCTGAGGCGATGCAGACAGATGCACCAGACCATCGCGGATGGTGTACCGGACGCCCCAATGGGCGAATTCGAGGTGGTCGCGCTTTGCCCGGTACGTGCTGGTCCCGACCCGCACCTCCGTTACACGCGCGATCTGCTCGCTGTCGTCGGGCCAGATCGGGTAATCGACGACATGCCGCTGCTGGTCGAGCGTCACCCGCCGGCGCAACGCATTGCTGCGTCGGCAGAATTCAATGCACGTCTGGCGGATGTATGCAACCGCCATCGTCTCCGGCAGACCTTGCGCGGCAGCCATCACGAAAGGCAGGAACGCATCCAGCGGCGTGCGCTCGATGAAGTTATCCATTCGATGCCCTCACTTCCTTGTCGTACTTGTCGTCGACCTTTTGCGACAGACCGATGAGGCTGTAGAAGCTGTTCTGGTGGGCTGTCGCGTTCGCGGTGCTGTTCTGGCTGTCCTGCTCTTTCGAATAGGCGCGGTAGAGCATCCACTCGATCGCCGCGTTGTGGAACCGCTCAGGCATGGGAAGCGGATCCTTCACGCCGGCGTGCGCGGGCACGGCGGTGAAATTCACCATGACCACGACGTTCTCCCCGGCCGGCACCGGCGGATCGACGTAGAAGGCTGTCTGCTCGACCGGGTCGATCGAAAACGAACGCACCACATATGCGCCCGCGCGCGGGCCGCACGCGAGCGGCGCGAACCAGTTGGCAGCAATGCGCGCCGCGGCGGCGTCCGTCTGTGTCGGCTGACCGATGACGCGGCGGAAGCTGTCGAGCGTGCCGTCGACGCGATAGAAGTGCGTCGCGCCGTCGGGCAGTTGCTGGCGCGTGCCCGGTTCGAGTTCGACTTTGCGCGACGTCGAGGCGAGATCGGGGCGCAGCATCACGAACTGGATCGCCGCGTCGTTCGCGTATTCGATCAGTTCGCCCTCGGTCCACTGCTGCATCTCGAAACCTTGCTCGGCGTCGCTCAAAAGCTTCGCGACCTCGCGAACGAGCTCGCCGACGGTGCCGGACATCACGAAGCCTTACGCGCGCGCTTGGCCGGCACGGGCGGCGGATCGCTCTCGGGCGGGATCGACTGCGCCGCACCGTCGGCGCCCGGTGCGTCAGTCGTGCCCGGTTCGCCGTGCGCAGTGCGCTCGCTCTGCTCGCCCGAAGCGCCGCCATCCGTCGCGCCGCCCGCGCTGGTGAGCGCGTCAAGATGCGATTGCAACGTGAGTACCTGTGCCTCGAGCGCCGCGCTGCGCTCGCGCTCGTCGGATAGTTCCTGCTCCAGCTCGACGATCCGCGCCTGATATTCCGCGCTGTTGTCTGCTGGCAAGGTGAACGCCACGCCGGAGTTGATAGGCGCCGTGCCCGCACCTCGGTCGTCGCGCAGACCGGACTGCAGCGTGTCGCGGCCGCCCGCGCCGGCGTCCGTGATGATGACGCCGACCTGTTCCTTGGGATTGCCTTGCGGCGTGAACGTCCGCGTCTCGCTGTCATACTGGCCGGGGATAAGACCAGGCTGGAAGGCGAGCGCCGGATGCGCCGGATACACCACGCCGTGCGCGTCCTGATATGCAAACTGTTTCATGGGGAGCCCTGAAAAGAAGAAGGCCGCGGCGGTGTCCCGGCGCGGCCCTGGTTGCGATCCCTGCTACGTGCGGATCAGTTGCCGATCTGCGGCGTGATGACGATCGGCGACACCCAGAAGCGCAGATCGGTCGGCACGCTCGCCGGAAACGAGGTCAGTTCGATATCCAGCAACTCGACGCGCTTGATCCAGATCGGTGTATCCAGCATTTCTGCATCCGAGTCGACCTGTGCCGCATTGACATTTACCAGCAACCGTTCGCTGAAGTGCGTCTTGATTGCGAACGAAACGCCGGCCTCGGGGTTTTCGACGCCCCAGGCATAGCCGACCAGCAGCGAACCCGAACCGATCGCGCACGCGCCGATGATGTCGCCCTGAGACAGCGTGACGCCATCATTGGCGAGGCGACGCAGATACTGCTGCAGGCCAGCCTGTCGCCGCGTGTCCTTCTGGCTGAAGTCGAACAGTCGCGTATTCGAAAACATCGCCGGCGCGCGGTGCGCGGCCTGCGAGAGATGATCGTCAATGCGCAACATCACCGACGGATACATCTCGTTGTTGGGGTTGCGGCTCGGGGCGCCGCCGTGTTGGAGTGCGTGATACATGGATTTGGCTCCTAAAGAGATGCGGGGTCGACCGGCGCACGCGAGCGCGCCGCCGGTGAGGCGATCACGAGAACGTGCAATACAGCGCGGCGAGCGCGTCCTTCAGGAACGGCTTGTGACCGTAGACCCACAGGCCGCGGTAGTACTTCCCGAACGACTTTTCCATCGTGATGATTTCGTGGTCCTCGAGCTGCTGCGCGAAACCCGTCGCCTTCTTGTGGCCTGCGACGATCCAGTACGCCGTCTTGCCGACGGCGAGGTCGGGCACCGTGGGAACCTGATCGGTGAAATAGACGTTGAAGCCCATGATGACCAGCGGGAACCGGCCGTTTAGGATCGGGCTTTGTGCCATGCCGGTCAGGTACGCGGCCTTCAGGTCAGAGGACATGAGCGCGTTGCGCGAAACGTTGGGCAGGATGACGAACATTTGTCCGTCCTCCCAGCGGCACGCCTCGCGCAGCACGACGTCCAGACGCGTCAGCACTTCGATGATGTTGGCCGCCGTGATCGGTACCGGATTGCCGATTTCGCCCAGGTCCTGACTCTGCGATTCCTTGCCGGCGTTCATGCCCTTGTTCGTCGGCGCGGTTTCGAACGCCATACGCATCAGGACTTCCGGGTCCAGCAGGCGCTTCATGTTGTAGTCGGCGCGCTTCAGGAACGACTCGACCCACTTGTCGATGAACGCAATCTGCTTTTCGTCGATCCGGTCGAGCTTGACGTTGTAGTACTTCGCCCGGTCGACCACCATCGTGATCGATTCGCTTTCGAGCTCCTGCGGGTTGAGCGTGCCGTTTTTCTGATACTCCTCGATCGCCACTTCCGGCTCGACAAAGTACGTAATCTGGTCGCCCGATTTGTTCAGGTCGCCGGCGTAGTCCGTATCGGTGATGTCGCCGGCGACAAACGAGCAATACCCGCGGGCAATCAGGCGATCGCCGAAGTGCGGCGTGATGAGCGCGTCGCTGTACTGCGAGTAACCTGCCGAAGATTTCATTTCCTACCTCATGTCTGTGAAACAAGGCCCGCTCTGCTGGCCTCGTTGAACTCTGTTTCGAACTGCATGAAGTCCTCTTTCGAGATCCGGCCGGTGCGCATGGCATCGACCTTTGCGCGGTAGTCGGATGCGCGAAACTTTGGCGCTTTCACGCCGGACGGATTCGCTGCAGTTCGGTCTGGTGTCGCGAATTGAGCAAGGCCGGTGGGCTGCTGCGTGGCCTGCGCCTGCGCGCTTGCTGGCGTCGTCGTCTGCTGCGGAGCTTGCTGTGTCGTCTGCGCATCAGCAGCGGGCGTCGGGCGCGACTTTTTGAAGTCGTCGAAAATGCCGACGATCGTCTCCATGTCGCGTGCCTTGTGCGCCGTTCTCAACGCCTCGGCCACGTTCATTCGCGTGTGTCGGATGGGCTTCTTCAGGAACTCCTGCCAGTCGGGCGCCGTGGTGATCGCCTTCATATCGCCGACGTGCCTGCTGACGTCTCGCACGAACTGCCCTTCCTCGGTCTGTCCGATGCGTTCCGTCACGGTGCCGGCCTGACTCTCGAGCGTCGCAATCTTCTTCAGCAGCGGCGCGGTGGCGCGAGCGATCAGCTTTTCGGCGACCGGCATAAAGTCGCCATACGTGGCCTGTTCATCGTCACTCAGCGCGGGAAGGTCGGGCTCTGCCTCAGCGGCATTCGCCGCGGCGTCGCTCGCCGTCGTGCTACTGGCTGCCGCTCCTGTCCGCTTCAGCTCCGCAAGTTCCTGGCGTGTCTCCATCAGGAGATCGGTGAGGTGTACGGTGCCGCGTGCGGCTTCCTTGGCTTCGGCAAGCTGATCTTTCAGGCGCTGGATATCGGCCTTATAGCGGCCCTCCATGCGTCGATAGTTGGCATCGGCGCCAGCATCTGGATTGGCTTCGGCCGTGGTCGTGGTCGTGGTCGTGGTCGTCGCGGTCGCAGTACCATCGCCGTCGTCCGTCGAGGTGGCGTGCGTTGTCTCGACCGCAGTGCCCGTCTCGATTGCAGACGGATCGCCCGCTTGCTCGGTCTGCGTGGCGTTGCCATTCAACGCTTCAGCGTTAGCTGCATCATTCGTCGGAGTGCCGGAAGTGGCCGCCTGGCCAGCCGTGGTGTCCGCTGCGATCGGTGCGCCGTCGACTGCGTTAAATTTGCCCTTCAGGTGTCGGGGGAGTCCCATCGTTCAATCTCCGTGAGCCGCCATGTGGCGGAAGTCACAAACAAGAAGCCCGCGAGGGCCAAGCCAAATCGCGGGCGAAAAAAAACCGACGGGCATCGCTGCCGGTCGGTGCATTGGTGCAGAACTAATCCGCGTCTGTTACTGCTTCGGTTTCAACGTGGAAACCAGTTCGCCGAGGCATCGGGCCTCGCCCTGCAATCGGCGAACGCTCACATCGTCGTCCGCGCGCACGCATTGGTCCTGCGCGCGCAACTGATTATCAGACAGCCAGGCCAGAAAGATTTCCCAGGCTTCGCCGCGCTTCTGTAGCACATCTATTGCGTTGAGCTGCTGAGTGTTCGGCGCCCTCATCGAGAACCCGAACCGCCGCAGTTACAAGACTTCGTCGGCATGCGTACGCCGCTCGAATCGGTCGCGCTTCGCACGGGCTTCGCCGGCGCGCGCGGAATCGTGTTCTTGACGGACTTCTGGACAACTTTCGGCGTCGGCGCCGATGCGGTATTTCTCATATTGCTCACCTCTCTGGTAGAAGTCGCGGGTACGCGGGCTAGTAAATGTGGTTGCCGAGCAGCTGATACCGGAACTCCGCTCCGGGCTCGATGGTGTGGTGCCCAGCGATTCTATAGCCAACCGATATGCTCGTATCGCCGTTGCCTGCGGGCAGCTTCGCATAGACAGGCAACGTAAATGGTGCGACCGTGTCCCCCGTCTCTGAGTAGCCTCCGGTGATGCTCAGCGGCATCCCGACGAGGTCAAAGGGGTTAAGCTTGCCGATTCGCCCGCTTACCGTGAAATAGATTGTCCGATGCCAGTTGAGGGCGACTTTTTCAGTGGCGACGATAAGCAGTGTGCCAAGAAAGAAATGCGCGTGATCAACTGGCCCATGGGGGATGTTGATAAGAAGGCCTTTAGTCACGCCGAAATCCGCCTGTGAATACGGAACCGCGACTACTTCCCCCGTGTACGCATCGAGTTGCGGAGCGTAGGCCAGCGTATCGCCTGCCGCGAGGGGCTTGTGATGACTGCCGTCATGGACGACAGGGGGTTTCGTTGCCATTGAGTACCTCTGCTGTGCAGTTACCTGTAAAACGGGACTTTTCGCCCCCCGCCGAGATCCAGAAAGCCGCTCGGGGTACCGAGGAACATGTTGCGCTGGCCGTAACAGGTTGTCGGAATGTCCGTACCTGTCGATAGGTCCGGTGGCAACGTGGCGCCGATGACAACGCTGACCCCATCGACATCAACTTGCAGCAGGTTGTTACTCACTGCCGCAGGGTGAACAGCCACGCCGTCGGCCGCCAGGGTGACGCCACCGTTTGGATCGATCCGCAGTTGCAGCGGAGCCGCGACTGAGCCATCGCCGGTGAACGCTTGACCTGCATTGATAGGAATGAACTCGGCCAGATTGACGACAAACGTCTCCCCTCCTTCGATTTCGAAAGTCATCTCGAAGGTGTCGGGATTGAAATTCACCAGACTCAGGAACTTGTCCATCGGAATACTGCCGATGACCTGATTGATCCGGTCGTCCACTTCTCCGCACGTGGGGATCGCATTGCCCGGCACATGTCGCGACCCATCGCAGCGCAGGAACACACTGGCGATCTTGTCGGGCGACACCTCGAGGTCCTCGATTGCGTCCTGAATGCAGCACGAGAGAGCGGCGCAAAGCGCGGTCGCGAGAATCTGCTGCGCCTGCTCGTTGTTGGCGATCGCGGACGCGACCCGCAAGACATCGATCCGCGGGTTCGGGTACTCGCCGGTCAGGTCGCCGCCCGCGGCTCCTGACGGCGGGAGCGAATCGGGAATCATCGAGGCCAGCAGTTGCGTGAGCAGCAGCTTGGCAATCGGGTCGCTCATGATCCTGCCGATGGCGGCCAAAGCGTTCAGCCTGGGGTTCGGATAGTCTCCTTCGAGGTCTCCACCGGCCGGCCCGCTCGGCGGTAGCGTAGCCGGGCTCTCTCCGCAGCAGCCAGTCATGTTCATTGCTCCAAGTAAAAATTCATGGGTCATCGAGGCCGCGAAGTAGCTCACGTATGCGCCACCTAGCGCCCCGTCAAGAATGAAGCGATAGCGGCCCGGGATCGCGATCGCTATCTGGTTGCACTTCCGGGTCATGACGACCTGGCGGCCGCTCATCATGTACGGGGTGAAGTACTTCCCCTCGCCCGGTCCGTCGACCAGCTCGACGCGAACGCTTTCGCCGAGGCCGAGCGCATGCGCGCGAACGATGACCGGCTCGTCGTCCACCTGAATAGTCGCTGAGACAGGATCGAGCGAGTCCGGCCCGAACAGGACCGTCGCACTCAGAAACGCCGTGCGGCGCGTACGGGTCGAACCTCCAGAGTTGAGCGCCATCGCTTACCCCTTGCTGCACTGCATGTAGGCAGACAGCCATTCATGCGACATTGCGACCGGATGCGCGCGCACGACGACCAGACCGAGGGCCGGCGGATCGCCGTCCGTGCGTTGCAGCACGAACCGGTAGCGTCCGGGAATACCGATCGGCAGCACGTTGCGCCGCGCGGTTAGCGCGGATTGACCATCGAACGGACAGAACGGCGCGAACATTCGGCCGGCGCCGTCGCCGTCGACCATCTCGACCAGCACTACATCGCCGTCGGTGAGGTTGTACGCTCGCACCACAATCGGATCGTTCTCGACCTGCACGACGTGCGACAGATTGCTTGAGCTCTCGGCGCCAAAGATCAGGCCCGCACGGGCGGCGTCGCCGCCGGCTCGCGCCTGACGGCGTCCTATGTTCGTATGGAGTGCCATGTCAGATCACCTGTCCCGGCCGGAGCTCGCCAGCGATCGCCGTGTTCAGACGCCGCTGCAACGACCACGAATCCTCGCTTTTCATCGGCACCAGCAAAATCGGGTTGTGCCAGTAGAGCGAGCGACGGCCGTGCTGACCGACGCCGCGCTCGTCGTAGGTAAAGACGCGCGGCCCGAACGCCACGACGGCGCGACCGTCGGCCGTGATACTCGTCACGCGGCCGTCACCGAAAAAGAGGTCGTAGACCGGATCGCCCGGGTCTACGTCGTATCCGTCGAGTTTCATGAAGCCCTCATAACAAAAGAGCCCTGTCACGGGCTCGGGAATTGACCACCTTGCGTCGCCTGCACCGCGGCGGCCTGCCGGCCATCGAGCGCCGGCGGTGGCGTGCCAGGTTGCATCGACGGCTGGGATGCACCGGGTGCACCGCCGCCGCCGAATGCACTCGCGATCTCCTGATCGACCTGGTTGTCGGGGAACCACAGCGTCACGTCGTAACCCTGCTCGCCGAGCCATTGCTTGAGCATGTCCTGCGCGGCCTGCTTCGGCACCAGTCCACCTTCGACATACGGCGTGACCGCCTGGAGGGTTTCGATGCTGCGGGCCTGCGATTGCTCTCGCTGCAGGATGCCTTCGGCGCCCTTCGCGACGACCTTGGAATCGGCCTTGATAGTCGGGTCCGGATCGAACAGCATGTTGAACGTCCAGTACTGGCTGATGATCGGCTCGATGCCGTCACGGTCCATGTTCATGATGACGTTCTTGATACCCTTCAGCGCACCGCCATACAGGAGCGACAGACCGCCCATCGTCTGCCCAGCGCCGCCGACCTGGCTATTGCCATACGTGTAGGCGGGAATGCCGCTAAAGTCGTCGGCCAGCTTCGAGAACCGATCGAAAATGTTCATCAGCTCCGCAGCGATCGACGGTGCTACGACGTAGCGCACCGCGGCGCCGCTCCCTGCATTGCCCGGCTTCGTGTAGTAGACCTTCCACGGCATGATCTCTTCGGGCTTGTCCTCCGACTCGTCGAGGCGATCAACGTCGATCTCGACCATCGGGCCGCCGGCATGCGCCATGTTCTTCAGCAGCGATCGCACCGCGGCGTTTGCCGAGCGCTGGATATCGCGGATGAACTGCGGCACGCCTTCGCCCCAGAATTGCCCAGGGAGTTTGTTGAAGCTCGTCACGTGATACGGCCGACGTCCGAGCGGATCGGGATTCAGCAGCGCGCGGATCGCGTAGTCGCCCACGAGCCACACGTTGCACTCGTACTGCGCTTCCGGGTCGTCGACCTTGATGCCCCATTCCTGCAACAAACTGCCTTGCACACGTCCCCAGAAGTCCAGAACGTCGATGGTTTCGCTCGTGTGCCAAAGCGTGCCCTGCTTCTTCTCGTCGTGCGCTCGCGCGCCGTCGCTCGACAGCCAATCGCGAAAGCCGTTTTCGTACTCCGCGATCACCATCCGGATCGCGTCCTCGTTGAAATTAGGCAGGCCGATGCACTCGAACAGCTTGGCCTTCGTCATCCGCATGCGCTCGATCAGATTGTTTGCGTCCTGCGGATTGGTCGCTTCTGGCGACGGATACAGGTCGAGCGGCGACACGCGTTCTGGCACCTGCATCGGCTCGTTGTTCGTCACCAGCGCGTTGCCGTTCCATTGCAATGTGCGGCGATACCGAACCACTGGCCCCTTCAGGACGCCGCCCGGATACGTCACGATGTCCGACTGCCACTGCTCGAATACGGCACGCCAGCCAGCCTCGGTCATCTGGTCGTTGATCTTGTCCGTCATGCGCGAACACGCTTCCGCGGCGAGGCGCTGCATCTCGCGTAGCGCGGTGGCTTTCAGCTCCTTTGCCCGCGCTTCGTCGAGCACGGGGTTCGGATAGCCACGCGCAATGACCTCGCGAATCACGAGGTCCGAAACCTGATTGAGCATGTAGTCGGGCAGATCGGGGATCGGCGTCGGCTCGATCGTCCACGGCATATCTGCTGCGTTGACCAGCACGTCCTTGATCCACGCTTCGGCCGCGCGACACTTCAAGCCTGTGATGTTGATGAAGACATCAATGCCGCCCAGCTTCGGCAGATCCTCGGCGTCATACTCGCCGTTGCGCTGCCGGGTGCATCGCAACATCGTTTTCTCGATGCCGCTGCTCTCGCGGTGCGCGTGGTTCGTTCGCCAGCATTCACGCACGTGCGCCGCCAGTTCGCTGATCGGCCTCTCAGCCTGCTGCTCCTTCGCCTTCTGAAAGCGTGCGCCTGGCGGCGGCTGCTCGATGGGCGACGCCTTCATCCCGATAAGCGATTCGCTCATACGATCATCACCTGTTGTTTGGTCCGCGTGCGGCTTGGCCCCACGCTAGGCCATTTGGTCGGCATGTCCTTGATACCGGACAGACCATCGAAAAAGTCGTCGTGCCGCCCTGCGGGGAACGGCAGATATTCGTCGTTCACAAATTGCGCGATCAGGTCGCGCGGTTGGCCGTCATAGCCCGTTTTCCACATGGTTTCTGGAAACCACCAGCGCTCGGCTTCGAAGTCCGGCGCCAGGCGCTCGATGCGCGGGTTCTTTTCGCCGACTTCCGACAGCGCGATTACCTTGAACCGGTAGTTCTCGCGGCCCTGCGCCTCGAGCAGATATTCGATGTCCTGCTCGTGCCCGGTCTTTTTGTAGCCGGTCTCGGCGGGTTTCCATTTGCGATGGAGTTCGATCACGCCTTCGGCGCGCTGCTTCAGCGTCAGCTTGTCGTATATGGTGTCGAGCAGGTAATAGTTCGAATCCATATGCAGGCCGATGATGTGCATCGCCGTGTAGTCGCTGTTCTTCTTCTGCGTGCGGGCTGGATCGATCAGCAGATAGCGATTCATCATCCACGCCGCCTGCATCACGTCCTTGGCGTTGTAGTAGCGCAGCCAGTCCTTCAGGAACGTGCCGCCGCCCTTCTTCGGCGGCTTCTGCTGATACAGCGCGGACCACTCGCGCGAGCCCAGCGTAATACGCTTCATGTCGAGCGCCGCAGCGCTGAAACGCTCAGGTACCAGCGGCTCGCCAGGCTTGCGGCCGAGCGCGTCGTCGTCATCTTCGGCAATCGCCGGCAGGCTGATGACGTGCCAGTCCTCGTGCTGATGCTCACGCGACAGCCATCCAGCGAGATCGTCGTCGTGCCAGCGCGTGTGCATCACGATCAGGATCGAGTCCTCGGCGAGCCGCGTGTACACGACAGAGCGATACCATTTCTTTACGTGCTCGCGGAACGTGTCCGAGTCGGCCTCGGCGCGCGACTTGAACGGGTCGTCGATGATGAACACCTTCGCCGGGAAGCCGGTACCGCCGCCACGGATCGTCACGCCGAGGTACTTGCCGTTCTCGGTCGTGCTGAAATTGGCCTTTGCCGTCGTGCTCGGGTCTAGCACGCTTCCCGGAAAGATCGCACGGTGCATCGGCGATGACACCGCGCCACGCACCGAGCCGCCGTTCAACTCGACCAGATCATCGCCGTAGCTCGCCGCGATGATCGGCCAGTCCGGATGCTTACCCATGATCCACGCGGGCAGCTTGCGCGAGACAATCTCGCTCTTGCCGTGCTGTGGCGGCGCAAAGATCATGATTCGACAGTGCCCGGCCGCGACGGCATTCTCAAGCTCGCGCGCCAGATAGCGATGGAAGCGGTTCGCTCGGTAGCGTGGATCTGTCAGCAGCGAGTAGACGATAAGGCTGTCGCGCGCCGACGCGACCATCGCGGCCACGCTACTTGCCGGCGGGGTCGTCGAACTCATAGCCAGCACTGCGCAGCATCTCGATCGCGACACGCTCGGCCATATCCGGCGTGATCGCCTCCGTTATGTCGGCCACGCCGATTGCGCCCTTGTGATTGTGGTCGTGCACTTCCTTGAACATGCCGAGGTGTTGGCCGACCTTCACCGCTGCGTCAAAACTGGAATGCGTCTTGACCTC
>NZ_JACHDK010000041.1:0-21812 GCF_014201005.1 Paraburkholderia lebeckiae
AGTTTTTAAAGATCGGTCCGCCAAACCCGCCGCGCCTGAACCACTCCTACCCGGCACTGCTTCGTTTGCGTCGCTGCGTCTGCAGCAGAGAAACGAGATTATGGAGAGCGGTCGACAACGCGTCAAGCCCCTTCTGCGAATTTCTTTTGGGGACAGCATGCGAGGATACGACTCCATATACACGAATACGACATGGAGCCCCCTTGCGCAAGGAGCAACTCGCCCCCATCTAGGTTAGGTCGCGCGCATGGCCTCGGACTATGCACCTGCGTAGCCTCACGCATGCCTGCGACAACAGCGGCGATGATTTGATGTGCACGCATGAGCGCGAACCCCCAAGCTCGTATATAATGCGAGCCGCGCAAAATTTCGCATGTCCATCGGCCCGCTTCGAGCGGGCTCATCTTTTTTGCTCCCCAGAGCACAGCCCAACAACCGCGTTGAGTCACATCAGGTGATGCTGAGCCCTGCTCGAAACGCCTGACGGTAGCGTCTTGCGTCTCATAGCGAAGCCTCTAGAGGAAATTACGTGAACCCTTTTGATCGCGAAGATTCGCAACACGACACCACCGCCTTCACTGCCAAAGTTCCGTCCGGCCGTTCGGCCAAAGGCAAGGGCGCCGGCAAAGCGATCCCCGTGGCAGCCGAGCTGCTGCCGCAACAAGCCGAAGAACGCCAGCGCCTGATGCGCGCACTGATCCAGCTGGGTAAAGAGCAAGGCTACCTGACCCACGCGCAGATCAACGACCACCTGCCCGACAACTTCACCGCAACCGCCGCGATCGACAGCATCGTCAGCGCGTTCAGCGACATGGGCGTGCAGGTCTACGAGCAGGCCCCGGACGCGGAAACGCTGCTGCTCAACTCGAATTCCCCCGCCGTGGTGTCGGACGACCAGGCGGACGAGGAAACCGAAGTCGCGCTGTCGACCGTCGACTCCGAGTTCGGCCGCACCACCGACCCCGTGCGTATGTACATGCGCGAAATGGGCGCGACCGAGCTGCTCACCCGCGCAGGCGAAATCGCGATTGCGAAGCGCATCGAAGACGGCCTGCACGAAATGGTGCAGGCGATCGCCGCGTGCCCGCTCGCGATCTCCGCGATCCTCGCGAGCGCGCAGCAGGTTGCCGACGGCGAGCTGCGCATCGACGAACTCGTCGACGGCCTGAATGAAGAGACGGCCGCCGCGGAAGAAGCCGCGAGCGCCGATACGGATGCCCATGAAGACAGCGACGCCGACGAAGACAGCGAAGACGAAGAAGACGACGACGTCGGTCCGGCCGATTCGACGGCGGCGGACGAAGCTCGCCTGAAGCAGCTCACGAGCGACTGCCTCGAAATCTTCGCCCAGGTCGGCATTCTGTACGACCAGATGAACGCGTCCCACACGCGCGGCGACGTCACGTCGAAGGCCTATCTGCGCGCACGCGAAGACATTCAGCAGCACCTCGCGAAGATCCGCTTCACCGCACGCACGATCGACCGTTTGTGCGGCGACGTGCAGCACCAGGTCGCGCAAGTGCGCGCGATCGAGCGCAACATTTTGCAGATCGTCGTCTCGAAGGCCGGCATGCCGCGCGAGAAGTTCATCGAAACGTTCGCGGGTAGCGAGGCCGACCTCGGCTGGACCGAGCGTGCTGCGCGCACCGGCGCGTCGACCTATGGAGCGGCGCTCGAGCGTCATCTGCCGGCCATCCAGTCCGAGCAGCAGAAGCTGATCGACATCGAAGCGACGGTGTCGCTGCCGCTCAAGCATCTGAAAGAAATCAACCGCCAGATGGTTGCGGCCGAATCGAAGATGCGCAAGGCCAAGAGCGAGATGATCGAGGCGAACCTGCGTCTCGTGATCTCGATCGCGAAGAAGTACGTGAACCGCGGCATGCTGTTCCTCGACCTGATCCAGGAAGGCAACATCGGTCTGATGAAGGCCGTGGACAAGTTCGAATACCGTCGTGGCTGGAAGTTTTCGACGTACGCGACGTGGTGGGTCCGTCAGGCCGTCACTCGTTCGCTCGCCGATCAGGCGCGTACGATCCGCGTGCCGGTGCACATGATCGAAACGATCAACAAGCTGAACCGCATTTCGCGCGAGATCCTGCAGCAGACCGGCCAGGAAGCGCATCCTGCGGTGCTCGCGGAACGCATGGAACTGTCGGAAGAGAAGGTGCGCGGCATTCTGAAGATTGCGAAGCAACCCGTATCGCTCGAAACGCCGGTCGGCGACGACGGCGATGCGACGCTGGGCGACATGATCGAAGACGCTGGCGTGTCGTCGCCTGCGGATGCCGCGATGCAGGCAGACCTGCGTGCCGCAATCGACGACGCGCTCGACTCGCTGTCCCCGCGCGAAGCGAAGGTGCTGCGCATGCGCTACGGCATCAATACGAAGTCGGATCACACGCTTGAAGAAGTGGGCAAGCAGTTCGACGTGACCCGCGAGCGGATCCGTCAGATCGAGAGCAAGGCGATGCGTAAGCTCATGCATCCGAGCCGCGCGGACCGTCTGAAGTCGTTCCTCGACCGATAAGCGTTTGCCACGCTTGTCGTGCGCGCTGCACGGCAAGCCGCCACATCGTCATACACAAGCAGCGGGATGAACCGGTCTACGGTGAGTCCCGCTGTTTGCTTTTGTGCTGTACCTTTCCACAATTCTTCAGGCGCGAGTTCTCCGCTTCGCTGCCCCCTGTTGTCCACAGATTTTGGGAACAAGCTTGTGGACAACCTGCGCATGACTGCGCTAACTCATTGAGCGCACTGCGTTTCGCGCTCGCGCCTTCGATGAGTCGCGTGCCCCATTACTTGCCGCAAATCGTGCGCCCCCCGCCCATTGCCCCGCTCTCAACGCGAGTCCAATCTCAGAAGGCGCCACCATGATCGAGCAGATTCAGCATGCCCTCGCCGGTCAGCGGCGCCGCCACGGTGCTTTGCCCCAGCATATGCGGATCGATGTAGCCGGAAACCTGAAGCGTGTCGACGGCAAAGCGCATCAGCCGATGCAGCACGATTGGCGCGCCAAAGCCGAGCGTGAACACGATGATCGCAAGGTTGCCGCACTGCAAACTGAGCAGACGCGCCACGCTGACGTTACTGCCGAAATGCAATTGCGAGCCGAGCGACGTATTGCCCATCACGTGGCGCGTCAGCGCGGCGACATAGAAGCCGCGGATCAGCATCGTGCCGATGGAGAACAGCGCATAAAACAAAAACAGCGATCCGAGCGCGGCCCGCGATGGCGCCGTACTCGCCCCCGGCACATGGCCGACATGCATCGATGCGAGAGCGCCCTTCAGAAACACCATGAACAGCACCGCGAACAACACGACCACGCCGACGAACGTAACGAGGAACAGACCGTAGACGACCCACGCGCGCCCCTTGAAGCGAAACGCCAGGCTACCGAAGCTGCTCGCGTTGATGCGGCACTCCGTCAGACGCATCGATGTCCACGGCGTCATCTGGCCAAGCGTGACAACGCACAACAGCGCGTACAGCAACGCACGCACGCCGAAGCCGAGCGCCGAGCCGGTCATGCCGCCGCGAATACCGCACCACTGCGTCCGGCTCAGCCGATAGCGCTGCGCGCCGAAAAACGCGCCCGCCGCGAGTACGACGATCAGCAGATACAACGCGATGACAGGCAGCGAACCGAGTGCCGCGCTTTTCGTCAGCATGCGCAAGACCACGCTTAGCGCGCCAGCCGCGAAAACCGCGCTGAACAAGACCACGATCGCGAACAGAAAGCCCTTGAATAGCTCGCCCCCCGTGCCCGTGTACTCGAAGCGCTCGTCCTGAAACCGCATGCGCGACCAGACATAGCGGCGATTGTTCGTGGTCGCCCAGAAGCGGTAAATACCGAGCGTCACGATTTGCAGCAGAAGGTTTCTGAAAAAGATGCCGTAGAGGTCGCCGAGCGTGCCCTCGTAGATCAGCAGCGGCCGCTTCTCGTCGAGTGAATTCATTGCGTTGCCCTCTTTTCCTCATTTAACGTTTTTGTGGCCCACTCACGCATTCTCGTGCGGCACTCGTATGCGGCATGCGTGGGCGAACGCGACGGGCGACGGTGCTTTCCCGTGCGAAGGCCGACTCGTGTGGCGCGAACCCGGGTAAAACCTGTCTTTCAGACATTCCGGGAATCACGCAAAACGGAGGTCAGCCGGCAAACACGATAATTACACGGTTTCTTATCTTTATAAATGGCATTTCCGCATATAAATCGACGACTTCCATTACAAGATTTGGCAAACACCCGAATTTATTCAAATTGCATAATCTTGAAATTAAGGCGTGCAATAACGATTTCATTGGGGGCAATCATTTGAGGGGTCCACTCGCGCGTACGCGCTGTTCGACGTGGCAATCCCGGGCGACCTCATCTGCGGCTTGCCACGGTCGGTCTCATAGAACGGCACGCGCGGACGAAAACGATTGCGTATTCGAACTCAACGCGATTCGCGATTAATAAGGAATGCGGTGAATTCTGTTAAATCGCCACAGTTTTTGGCGTTTGGATAAAAAAACCCGGCTGCACATTAGATGCTCGCCGGGTAATCTGCCGCATTCCACTGATTGTGTTGATGCAATCAGGATTTATTGCTCGTCGAAGTACTGCTCGAGCGCGCGGTTCATTCGGTGCACGCCGGTTTCAATCTCCGCTACACCCGGCGCGGCAAACGACAGACGCAGCGCAGCCCTATCGGCCGCGCCCTGGTAAGACGCGACACCCGGCACGATCATCACGTTCTGTTCGATGCACACGCAGATAGTCGGACGCATCGCGTGCCGCGTTCAGACGCGCCCACACGAACATGCCGCCGGCCGGACGATGAAATGCGATGTGCCGCGAGAAATGCGTGTCGAGCGCATCGCATAGCGCGCGGCATTTGACGGAATACGCATCGACAATGCGCGGCAGATGCCGCTCCAGCGCGCCGCTCGCGAGGTACTCGGCGGCAATCGCCTGAGTCCAAGGCGCGCTGCATAGACCGACGGTCTGCTTGGCGACCCGCGCATCGGGCCATATAAGGCGCTACACCACGTTCTTTTCGATGATCGGCCGGTTTTCGAGCACGCGCGCAAAGCTTAGTGAACTGAGATCGAGCGTCGCATAGTGGCCATGCAGAATCAATTCGCTGATGCCGCGTCCGGTTGCCGGCCCTTGCTGCAAACCGTGGCCGCTGAACCCGTTCGCGAAAATGCAGTTATCGATATCCGGGTGGTAGCCAATGATCGCGTTCTGATCGAGCAGGTTGTATTCGTAATAGCCGGACCAGCAGTTCTGCACGCGCAGCGCCTCGAATTGCGGCACGCGATTGGCGAGCGTCGGCCAGATCACGTCGTCGAATAGCACGTGATCGACTTCATCGAGCGGTAGATCGTCGGGATCGTTATCGGCCGACGGCGACGTGCCGCAGAGATACGAATTGCCTTCAGGCCGGAAGTACACGCCGCTCGGATCGATCAGCAGCGGACAGCGTTCAAGCTTTGCCGGCGACGTCACGTTGAAGATACTGCGCCGCCGCGCATAGACGGGCAGATCGATGCCGACCATCTGTGCGACCTTGCGCGACCATGCGCCGGCCGCGTTGACGACGACGTCGCAAACGTAGGTCTCACCGTTCGCGGTTTGCACCTGCGTGACGCGATTGCCCTCGCGATGCAGCGCGGTGACGTCTGCCGCGACATAGCGCGCGCCGAGCGCCTGCGCTTTCTTGCGCAGCGCCTGTACTAAACCGTAGCCGTCGAACCAGCCCTCGCCGCTTTCGCCATAGGCGCCGGCAACGAGGTCGTCGGTATTGAGCCAAGGGAAGCGCGCTTGCAAGCCATGCGTGTCGAGCAGGCTGATATCCGCGCCGAGGCTTTTTTGCAGCGCGTGATTCTCGCGCAGCGTCGCTTCACCGGCAGGTGTCGCGAGAAACAGGTAGCCGCCTTCGTGCAGATCGATTGAGGGCCGGGTGCCGTCGACTTCGAGCCGCTCGCCGATCGAGCGAAGAAACTCGATGCCGAACAGCGACATCTGAATGGAAAGCGGCGTAGAAAACTGCTGCCGGATCGACGCCGCCGACAAGGCCGACGACGAACGCGCATAGGTCGGATCGCGCTCGATTACCGTGACGCCGACTGTCGGATCGGACAGCCGCAAGAAATACGCAATCGAACTGCCGATCACCCCACCGCCCACGATCACGACTTTCGAACTCACGTCTTACTCCACGAGTAACGTGGCCGCTCCGGAACGCCGGGCGGCGCAAACGGATTGCTATCTGGAACGCGCGGCTGGGGCGCGCCGGACGGCGACGGCGGCGCACCGGCATCAACGCGATGCGCCGCCATCGTTCACGACGTCACACTTGCGCGCTCAGTCGAGATTGAAGTCGATACCCTGCGCAAGCGGCAACGCCGACGAGTAGTTCACGGTATTGGTCGCGCGACGCATATAAGCCTTCCACGCATCCGAACCCGACTCGCGCCCGCCGCCCGTTTCCTTCTCGCCGCCAAACGCACCGCCGATCTCCGCGCCGCTCGGTCCGATGTTGACGTTCGCGATGCCGCAGTCGCTGCCCGACGCGGACACGAAGCGTTCCGCTTCGCGCAGGTCGCTTGTGAACACGCACGACGACAAGCCGTGATGCGCTGCATTGTTCGCCTCGACCGCATCGGCGAAATCGGCATAGCGCAGCACGTACAGAATTGGCGCGAACGTTTCCTTCAGCACGACGGACGTTTGCGACGGCATCTCGACGATGGCCGGACGCACGTAGTAGCCGCCCTCATAACCCTTCACTTCGACTCGCTCGCCGCCGAACACCTTGCCGCCCTCGGCCTTCGCCTGCTGCAGCGCTTCCTGCATGCGGTCGAACGATTGACGGTCGATCAGCGGCCCCATCAGCGTGCCCTTTTCGAGCGGATTGCCGATCGGCACGCGGCTATACAACTGCTTCAGACGCTCGACGGTCTTCTCGTACACGCTGTCGTGCACGAACAGACGCCGCAACGACGTGCAGCGCTGACCGGCCGTGCCGACCGCCGAGAACAGGATGCCGCGCATCGCGAGTTCATGGTCGGCCGTCTGCGTGACGATGCCGGCGTTGTTGCCGCCGAGTTCGAGCAGCGAGCGGCCAAAGCGCTTCGCCACTTCGACGCCAACCTTGCGACCCATTTCCGTGCTGCCCGTCGCGCTGACGATCGACGCGCGCGGATCGGCCACGAGCTTTTCACCCACGTCGCGTCCGCCGTTGATCAACGCGGCCAGGCCGGCTGGCGCGTCGCCGAATTCCTTCAGCGCGTCTTCGAGAATCCTGTTCACGGCCAGTGCCGAGAGCGGCGTCTTTTCCGACGGCTTCCAGATCACCGCGTTGCCGCACACCAGCGCGAGCGCCGCATTCCATGACCAGACGGCCACCGGGAAATTGAACGCCGAGATCACGACGCAGGTGCCGAGCGGATGCCACGACTCTGCCATCCGATGACCCGGGCGCTCGGACGCGATCGTCAAACCGTACAGCTGACGCGACAGACCGACCGCGAAATCGCAGATGTCGATCATTTCCTGCACTTCGCCCATGCCTTCCTGCAGGATCTTGCCCGTCTCCAGCGAGACGAGGCTGCCGAGCGCCTGCTTCTGTTCGCGCAGCCGATTGCCGAGCAGCCGCACCAGCTCGCCGCGGCGCGGTGCCGGCACGTTACGCCACACGGCAAACGCGTCTTTGGCCCGGGCGAGCGCCGCGTCGACCTCGACCGCCGTCTGGCTGGCCACACGGCCGATGAGCTCGCCGGTGATCGGTGAATGAACGGCGATATCGCCGGCTTGCGCGGCTTGGGCAATGCCGAGATGGGCGAGGATAGTGGACGCGTCCATGTGAACCCCTTTAATTTCCGATACGAAACAAGAGTAAGTTCGGAAACTATACACGCGGGTTTTTGTGCTCGCAAGGAGATGCTTGGAGAGTGAAATACCGGTTGACAAAAGGCGGCGCTGTTTCCAGAAGGAAACTTCGTCAGACTTTGGGCGGGTGTCACGCCCGCGCGTCAAGCATCTGGCGCGCCGTTCTCCTGCAGCACCGCCATCAACCGGTCGACCAGCACACGCGCGAACGGCGGCAAGTCCTTTAGACTGCGCACGCAGATCTTCAGCTTGCGCTCGGCCCACGGATCGTTCAGGCCGACGATCGCGATCTGCATCGTCTTTCTGTGCCGCAGCGCGACCGACTCCGGCACGATGCCGATTCCGACACCCGCCTCGATCATCCGGCACGCGGCCTCGAAGTTGCCGACCTGGATGCGAAGTTTGAGACGCGCGCCGAGCGCATCGGCGGCACTCGTGATGAACGCGTGAATCGCGCTCGACGTCGGCAGGCTCACGAAGTTCGCGTTCAGCACCTGCGAAAAATCGACCGACGCTTGCCTCGCGAACGGATGCTCGCACGACGTAACCAGCACGAGCCGATCGTCGCGATATGGCAGCATCTGCAGATGCTCGGCATGCACATTGCCCGCGACGATGCCGATATCGGTCGCGCTGTCGGCGACGCCCTTGACGATCTCGCCGCTCAGCACTTCGCGCAGATCGATGTTCACGTCCGGGTGATCGCGCAGAAAACGGCTCAGCACGGCCGGCAGAAACTCGCTGATCGCGGTCGTGTTGGCCCAGATGCGCACGTGGCCCTTGATGCCCTCGCCATACTCCTGCATGTCGCCGGCCAGATGCTCGACGCGTTCGAGCACGAGCCGCGCGTGATGCACGAAGGCTTCGCCCGCGGGTGTAGGCGTCACGCCCTGGCTGGTTCGATAGAGCAGCTTGATGCCGAGCTGCTCCTCGAGATTCTTGACCCGGTTGCTGGCGGCCGGCGCCGACAGGTGAGAACGCTCCGCCGCACGCGCGAGGTTGCGCGTGTCGGCGATATGCAGGAGCAGGCGTAAATCGACGAAATCGAAGTGCATGATGAAAGCTGCTAGCGAAGCATGCGCAAATCAAACTTTCATCTTAACCGTGTGCAGCGAAAATTTAGCCGGGGAAAGATCCGAATCGACAGATCACCTTGATGCGCGCACGGCTTAAGCCGACTCTCGCATCATCTCCGCTTGCGGTATCAGCTCGGCATCGGGCGAAATCTCTTCGAGCGTCTGCTGACTCGTTTCGATGCGCAGCGCGAGAATCGCGATACTCAGCAACAACAGCACGCCACCGACCATCGTCAGCACACCCGTCACGCCGAACTCCGTGTAGAGCAGCAGCGCGACGTAGGGTGTCGACATCGACGCCGCGCGGCCGCACGTGCCGGCCACGCCGGTGCCGCGCAAGCGATGCGCGGTCGGAAACAGCTCGGGGATATAGCCGAACAGGCCGAGCGTGCAGACCGTGTAGATCGTCGTGACGAGCGCGAAACCGACGACCGCGATCGGCACTGGTGCGCGCATCTGCACGTAGACGAAGCCGAGCACGATCGTTGCAAGCGAAAACAGCACGATGCCGTTGCGTCGCCCCAGGCGGTCCGTCACGAGATAACCGACGACAGCGCCGGCGGGCGCACCGAACGACATCAGCAGCACGAAGCCGAGCGACTGCACGATGGTCAGGCCTTCCTTGACGAAGAACGTCGGCAGCCACGCGACGAAACCGTACAGCGACATGTTGATCGCCATGCAGGTCAGCGCGGCGACCAGCGTGCGGCCGATCATGCCGCGCGCGAACAGCGCCGAGAACGGCGCGGCCGGCACCTCGTGACTGACCACGCGCGAAACCGGCGGCAGCTTGCCGACACGCGCCTCGACCTGTCGCTCGATCGCCGAGACGGTGGCCTCCGCCTCTTCGAGCCGGCCGACCGTTTCGAGCCAGCGCGGCGACTCCGGCATCCGATGCCGCAGGAACCACACGACCATCGCGCCAACCCCCGCGATCGCGAACATGTAGCGCCAGCCGAGATGTGGAATTACCCAATAGCCGACTGCGGTCGCGCCGAGCAGACCGGAGTTGATGATCAGCGCGAGCAGCGCGGTCCAGCGGCCGCGTGTGGCGGGTGGCACGAACTCACACAGCGTGCCGGCCGCGACCACGAGTTCGGCGCCAAGGCCAATGCCCATGACGAAGCGCAGCAGGATCAGCCAGTAGATGTCCGGCGCGAAGCAGGCGGCGAGCGATGCGATGCCGAAGATCGCGAGATTGGCCTGATACGAATAGCGTCGACCGAAGCGGTCGCCGAGATAGCCTGACAGCCCCGCGCCGATCATCATGCCCATGAAGGTCGCGGAGATGAAGAACGAGCCGAGGCGGAGATCGGTGAAGCCGGTTTTGACCATCGCCGCGAGCGCGCCGTTGGCGAGATAGATGTCGAAGGCGTCGAGGAAAGCACCCGCGCCGATCAGGCCGAGGATGTTCCAGTGGAAGCGGGTGATCGGCAGGCGGTCGAGGCGGGCGCCGGAGTTGATGGGGGCTGGCAAATTGTGTCTCCTGTCTTTTTAGGCTGCGCGCGGGCGAGAGGCGCGAGCGCGGAACAGTTCTGCGAGACCGCCTTCGTTCGATGCGGCGGCTCGGGGCAGAGCGCTGAACGGCCGTTGTCGGATCGTGCAGGGCCGTTGGCTTCAAGAGTGCGACAGGTGACGTGGGCTGGGAATTGGGCTTTTTGGAGGTGAGTGTTCCGGTTTGATTAAGGGAATGGCAAAAAAGCGATTTGCATACCCGAAAGGCGGCCGCGCGTCGAGGTCGATTAATGCAAGCCGTTTGGGTAACGGCTGCTCGCTAGTGAGCGTTCGCCAACTCGACAACGAAGTCCAGAAAGGCACGCGTCTTCGCCGGCATGTGATGCCGTGACCGATAGCACGCGTAGAGGGGATAGCGCTCATCAGGCCAGTCGGGAAAGAGATTGATCAATCGCCCCAGTCGCGCGATGTACGACGGCGCCGGCGACCGTCACCACGGCCGTGTCGAGCAGCTTGCGGCGCGATGAACTCGACTTCGAGTTCAGGATGCGCATCCATGAACTGATCGAGTCGTTGCCCAAAGCCGGTGACTGAGCCGGCATTATCGCGGGCTCAAGCCCCGTCCCGCCATTTATTCCGCTGTCCGGTTCTGCACGGGCACTTCTGCGCCGGCGCTCCGCGCGACAGAGTCGCTGCGGTCCGTCCTCGTATTGATGAACCAGGCGGAAACCGAAGCCAACAGGAAGCAGCCGACGAAGAGGTGGAATACGACATTGAAGTCGTCATTCGTCCTGGTCAGGATGTAGCCGACGATCAGCGGGGAAAGAAATCCTGCCAGCTGACCCGCCGCATTGACAAAGCCGATTGCCGACCCGACGACCTTGTTCGGCAGCGCGACGTTCGGGATGGTGTACAGCGAACAGCCGGCCATGGTTGAGAAGAAGTAGCCGATCGTCTGACAGAACACCGCCGTTTCCGCGGTCTCCGCATGGGCCGTCAGATAGGCAAAGATGGCGGCCACGACGCAGCCGAGGACGACAAGCAATTCGCGACGATTGCGGAAGAACTTGTCGGAAAGAAAGCCCGTGATGCAATAGGCAATCGTGCCGACGAGAAATGGCACCGACGCCATAATGCCCATTCTGGCCGTCGAAAGGCCGCGCGCTTTCAGCAGATACGTCGGGAACCAGCTCATGATGCCCCACGAGGCGATGCTGAAAACGAACAAGGTGACGAAGCACCACCAGACCAGCGGCGTTTTCACCAAACCAGCAAAATCTGCTTTACCGGCATAGGCAGACAAAGACTTTTCGCTGGTACCGATTTCCTCCAATTCGATCTTCGAAACGTGCTTGCTGTCTTTCGGGCTGTTTCTGATATAGATCCAGCCGAATACGGCCATCGCGACACCGGGTATGAACAGACTCGTGAAAATCGCGCGCCATCCCCACGCGGCCATCACGGCCGCCACGAACAGCGGCGCCAATGCGGGTCCCAGCGCATTAGTGGTCATCATCAGCCCGGTTGCCCGTCCCACTTCGCGCTTTGGGAACCATGCCGACAGTGTCTTGAACGCGGCGGGAGGAAAGAGCGCTTCGCCGATGCCGAACGCGACCCGCACCACCAGCATCAAGCCGAGCGAATTGCACAGTCCGGTAAGCGCGGTGAAAATCGTCCACCAGGTGATGCCGATCGTCGTCATCAGCCGCGGACCGAATCTGTCTGCAAGCAGGCCAGCCGGGATCTGACATAGCGCGTAGCTAAAGAAGAACGCGCTCAGGATTCCACCCATTTCCATCGCGGACAGATGAAACTCGGACGCAATGAATGGAATAGCCGCTGCCATGATCATTCTGTCCATGTAACAGAGCAGATAGATTGCGAACAAAATAAGCAGCACGAGGTAGCGATGTCTCCAACGAAAGCGCATGAGATCTTCCTTATTATTAAAGGACAGCGATGACACGAAGTCCGAGCTTTAGCCGATCAATTGGCGGTACGAAAACGACTTGAAATCGGCAGGCTCGCGAAAGCCAAGCATGTCGTTGACGGTGATACCCGCGAATGCCCCCGTGAAGCCGATGGGGGTTGCATATTCATCGCTGAGTTTCGTGAAATCCTTTTCCAGTTCAAGGTCCTTCCAGTCACCGTGCGTCAAGCGATAGAAGAAGCGCAGTTTCGCGTCCACGACGCGAATCCGCAGGTCGATCCCGGTGGCCTCGGGCAGCGTCGCCAGTCGATTGCAGTAGGCGAAGCTGCCGGCATCCATTTCCATGTAGGACAGGATTTTTGTGCCGTCGTCGTCGCGCGTGACGAACAGATAGTAGAAGGTGTTCTCGTCGTAACGCGCCATGAGCCCAGCCATGTGCAGATATGACTCGGGTGAAAATTCCAGCGCGGTTTCGACTTCGAACTGCCAGTCACGGATGCGACAGGCCAACAAGCTTTGATGGAACCGCGAAGTCGGCGACTCTTGCCCCCTGATGCGCAGATAGCCCGGACGTTCGTGAAGATTGCACCAGTCGTCGCCGATGGGGATGCGCAGACTCTGCAGTTCCAGGGGCAGCGCGGCACGTTGTCCGAAATCGATCATCCAACTGCTGTCGAGCCTTTGCTCGATATCCGAGCCGATCGCAAAAGATTCGGCGGGAATCACTCCGCCACTGGCGAGACGGGGCCAGTCGGCATGCCATTCGATAGGTGCGACACAGGTTTCACGGCCTAGCGGCGAGCGCTTCGTGTGCGCATCGATTGGTCTCGATCCGAGGTACGTCATGTACCACTGGCCGTTGGGACCCTCGACCAGATTGCCGTGGCCGGTCCGCTGAATCCGTCCATTCGCGTCGCGCGACGTGAGCATCGGCGTATCAGGATGAAGCTCGTATGGACCGAAAATGTCGCGGGACCTGGATACACACGTTGCATGTGTATAGCCTGTGCCCCCCTCCGCTGTGATCAGGTAGTACCAGTCTCCCTTCTTCAGCAAATGCGGAGCCTCGTAGATCTGACATTTCATGAAGTAATCGGTCTTGAGGTTGGCGCCTTTATAGATGACGTGCTCTTCGCCGATCAGCTTTTCCTCCTGCACCGAGTATTCCCGCAGCACGATTCCGACGAACAGGTCTTCGTAGATACCTCTGAAATCGCGCCGGATATAGGCGAGCCACTTTTTGCCAGATTCGTCGTGGAACAGGGATGGATCGTATCCACCGGACACGAGATGCACGGGCTCCGACCAGGGTCCGGTGATGTCCGGGGCAGTTACGAGGTAGTTGTGCATGTCACGAAGCGGGGAGATCTTCTGCTCGCCTTTCCATGCCTTGGTGTCGGTATAGACGAGCCAATAAAGACCGTCGTGATAGGAGAGGGCTGGCGCCCATATGCCTCCGGACGGCTGCTCTCCGATCAGGTTCAATTGCGATAGCCTGTTGAGAGGCGTGGCCTTGAGTTCCCAGTTGACGAAATCTTTTGATTCGTAAATGAGAACGCCCGGATACCATTCAAACGTTGAAACCGCGATATACCACGCATCCGTGCCACGGCACACGCAAGGATCCGGGTTGAAGCCGCGCAGAACTGGATTTTGAATAGTACTCATCGGGAGGGTATTTTTTGACGTGCTGAGAGGAACAGATCTTCTTTACCGACAACGTTGCGACACCGAAACTTTCCGCTCAACCGGATGCCCTGAGCACGCTCGCTCTCTCGATATATAGGAATCCTGCTATGAAGGCGCAACGGAAAACCGCATTGTCAGAAACTTTCGGACTCACCCACAACCCTCCGCGCCCGCAGAATCACCGGCATATCGACCATCCTCCCATCCACGACAACCGTGGCGCCATGGCTCGCCTCGACAGCCGCCAGCACCCGTTGCGCCCACTCCACCTCGGCGTCACTCCATGCATACGCGCGATGCACCGGTTCGATCTGCTTCGGATGAATGCAAAGCTTGCCGCCGAAACCGAACCGCCGGCCGCGCCGCGCATCAGCTTGCACCGCATCAGCATCGGTAATGGTCGTCGACACGCCATCCACCGGCGCACCAATGCCAGCCAGCCTCGACGCAAGCACGATCTGCGAGCGAAACAGATGCAACTCCTCGCCATCCCCATCGATGCCGAGATCAATCTGAAAATCCAGCGTACCGAACACGATCCGTAGCACGCGCGGCGCGCTGCATAACTCCGCAAGATTCGCGAACCCGCGCGCAGTCTCGACAATCGGCAGCACGCTCAACGCCGAATGCGCGTTGGCCAGTACCGCGCCGATCTGTTCGCGCGTCTCAGCCTTCGGCAGCACGATTCCGGCGACGCCGGTCTGCCCAACGAGCGCCGCAACGTCATCTGGAAACCATGGCGTATCCAAGCCATTGATACGCACCCAGGCGGCCCGCGATGCGTTAGCCGACACCGCGGCCACAACGGCCGCACGCGCCGGCACCTTCTGATCCGGCTGCACCGCGTCTTCCAGATCGAGAATCACCGCATCCGCGCCGGCCGCATAGGCCTTGTCAAACCGCTCAGGCCGATTTCCAGGCACGAACAGATACGACCGGGGCAACGCGCTCATGCCGCCACCATCGTGCGCGAAGTTGCATCGAATACCGAGCCAATCTGCTTCTCTTCGGCAATACGCCATGCGCGGCGAAGCAGTTGCGCCGCCTCCTCTTCGCTAGCAGCACCCGAAAACGCCGCCAGCCGATGCAGCTTCGTCGCAATCTCGTCGCGCGACAAGGTATTGCCTGGATCGCCCTTCGGCTCATCGACACGCCCATCGAACACGCGGCCGTCGGTCGTCGTCACCGTGATCTTGCCGATCCAGCGTGCGGGATAGGCGGCGTCAACTTCAGCGTCGAGCGCCATTGTGACCTTGTCGCGAAACGCGGCGATCTCGCTCGCGTCGAAACCCTGCTCGAATTCGGTCACGCCGGCATAGCCGTGATGCGCGACCAGCCCGAGCACTGTGCCCATGTTGAACTTCGCCTGATGTACGCTGCGCGGCGCGACCACGGGACCGAGGACATCGATCGCGCCTTGATGCACGTGCGCGACGACCTTCGCGATGTCGCGCGGCGCGAAACGATGCGTCTGCATGACGGCGAGCAGCGCATCGGCGGCCGGATGCGTATGGCGGCACGCCGCGTGATACTTGAACGACGTCTCCGCGGTCGCCCAGCGGCTGCCAAGCCGATCGACGAGGTGCGCCGGATCGGCGTCGCTCGACATGCCCGCGGCCATGCCCTGAACGCCTTCGAGAATGTGCGTCGCGCCCTTGAAGCCGTCGGCGGCGAGTTGCGCGGCCATCAGGCCGTTCGCGGCGGCCATCGCGGTGTGCAGTTGCTTCGAGTCGGCGGCGTCGCGCAGAAATTCCCATAGGCCGCTCGCCTGCGTGCCCGCCGAGCCGAACGCATCGAGCATCCGCGACGGCAACAAACCCAGCAAGCGTCCCGCCGTTGCCGCGGCCGCGACCGTGCCGACCGTGCCCGTGGTGTGAAACACCTTGTAGTGCGAGCGCCCGAGAAATTCGCCGATGCGAATGCCGACCTCGTATCCCGCCACCGCCGCCGCGATGAAGTCGCGCCCCGACGCTCGCTTTGCCTGTGCCAACGCTAGCGCAACCGGAAACACCACGGTCGCAGGATGAAACACCGAGCCATTGTGCACATCGTCCTGTTCGGCGAAATGCGATGCCGCGCCGTTGATCATCGCGGCGAAATACGGCGTGGTGCGACCGCGGTCGATCAGCACCTCGCAGAGGCCTCCGTTCGTCGCCCCGGCTGCCGCGCGTGCGAACCGCGCGATCGTCTCGACCGGGCGCGCGCCTTTGCCGGCCAGCGCCGAGCCCAGCCAATCGACGTACAGGTTGACGGTACGCTCGACGACCTCGGGCGGGATGCGGTCGAAGTCGAGTTGCGCGGCGAAAGTGGCAAGCGTGAGACTGGGATGGTCGTTCATGGGGTCGTTACCGAATCAGATCGTGCCCGCCGCGCGCAGCGCGTCGATACGCCCATTGTCGTAGCCAAGCTCACGCAGAATTGCTTCCGTATGTTGACCAAGCGTGGGCACAGGGTCCATTCGCGGCTCGAGGTCGGAAGGCAGACCGGGCGGCCGCAATGCCGGTATCGTCCCCTTTGCCGTGCCGACTTCCTGCCAGCGCTCGCGCGCCTTCAGTTGCGGATGCGCCCACACGTCGGCGAGCGTATTCATCTGCGCGTTCGCGATGCCTGCCTCATCGAGTCGATCGATCACGTGCGCCGCGCTCTGCTCCGCGAACGCCGCGACGATCACCTCGCGCAAGGCGTCGCGCGCCGCAGTGCGTTTCGAATTCGATGCGAAGCGTTCGTCGGTTGCCAGTTCAGGCCGTTCGAGCACGCGCTCGCAGAACAGCTTCCATTCGCGTTCGTTCTGCAGGCCAAGCATGACCGTCTTGCCGTCGCCAGCGGGAAACGGGCCATAAGGATAGATCGTTGCATGCGCGGCGCCCGCAAGCGCGGGCTGCGACTGACCGTCGATCGCGTAGTAGAGCGGATAACCCATCCACTCGACCATGCTCTCGAGCATCGATACATCGATGCGGCAACCGCGTCCTGTGCGTCCACGCTGCAACAGCGCGCTCAGGATGTTCGAATACGCGTACATGCCCGCCGCGATATCGGCGATCGAACAGCCCGCTTTCGCTGGCGCGCCGGGCGAACCGGTGATCGACAGGAAGCCGGACTCGCTTTGAATCAACAGGTCGTACGCCTTCTTGTCGCGATACGGACCGTCCGCACCATAGCCGGAAATATCGCAGACGATCAACTTCGGATACTTGTGGCTCAATGTGTCGTAGCCGAGGCCAAGCCGTTCGGCCGCGCCTGGCGCGAGGTTCTGCACGAGCACGTCGGCATCGGCAACCAACGCATCGAGAATCTCGGCCGCCGCGGGCTGCTTCAGGTCGAGCGAAAGACTCTCCTTCGAGCGATTGGTCCACACGAAGTGCGACGACAGCCCATGCACGCGTTCGTCATAGCCGCGCGCGAAATCGCCGACACCGGGCCGTTCGATCTTGATCACGCGCGCCCCGAGATCGGCCAGTTGACGCGTGCAGAACGGCGCGGCAATCGCGTGTTCGAGCGTGATGACCTTGATACCGTCGAGTGGTCTCATGATGTCCGCCAGCGGGTCAGAACGAACGCGGCAGCCCGAGGATATGCTCGGCCACGTACGAGAGAATCAGATTGGTCGATATCGGCGCGACTTGATACAGACGCGTTTCACGAAACTTGCGCTCGACGTCGTACTCGCACGCGAAGCCGAAGCCGCCGTGAAATTGCAGGCACGCATTGGCCGCTTCCCACGACGCATCCGCCGCGAGCAGCTTCGCCATATTCGCCTGCGCACCGCACGGTTGATGTGCGTCGAAACGACGTGCCGCTTCGAAGCGCATCAGGCTCGCTGCCTCGACGTTGATGAACGAGCGCGCGATCGGAAACTGCACGCCCTGGTTCTGTCCGATCGGCCGGCCGAACACGACGCGTTCCTTCGCGTATTCGGTGACTTTATCGACAAACCAGTAACCGTCGCCGATGCATTCCGCGGCGATCAGCGTGCGCTCCGCGTTCAGGCCATCGAGAATGTATTTGAAGCCTTGCCCTTCCTCGCCGATCAGATTCTCGGCCGGAATTTCGAGGTTGTCGAAAAAGAGCTCGTTGGTCTCGTGATTGATCATGTTCAGAATCGGCTGCACGGTCAGGCCATGACCGATCGCCTCGCGCAGATCGACGATGAAGATCGACATGCCCTCCGATTTCCTCTTCACGTCCGCGAGCGAAGTGGTGCGTGCAAGCAGAATCATCAGGTCCGAGTGTTGCACGCGCGAGATCCACACCTTCTGACCGTTGATCACGTAACGGTCACCGCGCCGCTCTGCGGTCGTCTTGATCTTCGTCGTATCGGTGCCGGTGGTCGGCTCGGTCACGCCCATCGATTGCAAACGCAGGTCGCCGTTCGCGATCTTCGGCAGATACTTGCGCTTCTGTTCTTCCGAACCGTGCCGCAGCAGCGTGCCCATGTTGTACATCTGCCCGTGGCACGCGCCCGAGTTGCCGCCCGCGCGATTGATCTCCTCCATGATCACCGACGCTTCCGTGAGCCCGAGCCCCGAGCCGCCGAAGTCCTGCGGAATCAGCGCGGCGAGCCAGCCGGCCTTCGTCAGCGCGTCGACGAACTCTTCCGGATAGCCGCGCGCCTCGTCGATCTTGCGAAAGTACTCGCCGGAAAACTGCTGACACAGATCGCGCACGGCTTCGCGAATGTCCTCGAACGAATCGTGTTGCGTGGTTTGCATAGTCGAGTCTCGCGGAATTCAGGCGAGCGCGGCGGTCGCGCGCATGGTCAGATAACCTTCGTGGTCTTTCGCCCACAGGTCGATGGTCTTGCCGTCGGCGGCGGGCTTGCCGCATACCACAAACGGCAGGTCCGCGAACGTGGGGCGAAGCGCGCGAAACGCGAAGCTTTGCAGCGTCGCTTGCGGCAGTTCTCGGCGCACGAGATCGACCAACAACGTCGCGATCAGCGGGCCATGCACGACGAGGCCCGGATAGCCTTCGACCTGCGTGACATAAGGATGGTCGTAGTGAATGCGATGGCCGTTGAAAGTCAGCGCCGAGTAGCGGAACAGCATCACGGCATCGGCGTCGATCATGCGGCGCCATGTTTCGTCTTCGGGCGCGGGCGCCGGCTGTTGCGGCCGCGCGCCCTCCTGCGGCGCGTCGCGATAGACGATGTCGTGCTCCTCTTCGAGCTTCAACTCGCCATCGACTTCGATCGTATGTTGCACGGTGACGAACACGAGGCGGCCCGAGCGGCCGGTCTTGTCCTCGATATTGGCGATCGTCGACGTGCGCCGCGCATGCTCGCCGATCTTCAGCGGCGCATGAAACGTGAGCCGGCCGCCAGCCCACATGCGGCGCGGCAGTGGCACGGGCGGCAGAAAACCGCCACGCTTCGGATGTCCGTCGGGACCGACTTCGGATAGCGGCGTGACCGGCAGAAAGTACAGCCAGTGCCACAACGGCGGCACGGTGTTACCGCTTTCCTCGCGATCGAGCGTGGCGGCAAGCGCCTTCAATGGAAACGCGGTGATGTCGTCTTCGGCCACCGCCTGCTTGTTGAGCCAATCGTCGAGTTTCTCTGGGGCAGCGGACATGACGGAGTCTCCAGATTCAGTGTGTTGGTCCTCGTTAGGGCCCACTATGACCGACGCGCTGCGTTCCGCGAAGTTCGATTTTCCGAAGCGGGCCTTTGTTTTTCGTTAAGACGTTAAACCCAGCGAGCGGCGCCGACGATCTGTTGTCAGCGCGATTGGCGATTCGATGTGGCTTGACCTTAGTGCCGGGCCGCGACGGCACCCCTGCGCCTGTTCGCTTATTTGAGCCCGAGCCGTTTAGCCAGCCGATTCAGATTCGCCCGGTCCAGCCCCAGCTCTCGCGCGACCGCGGCCCAGCTCTGCCTGTTGCGGATCAGCGCTTCGAAAACGGGATTGCGTTCGAACTCGGTGACCGCCCGCGCCGTCCGGAGAATTTACGCTGCAGCTTGGCGACAAGCCGTTGGTGCTGATCAGCGGCGGTGTTGGCATTACGCCGACGATGGCGATGCTGCAGGCCGCGCTGAAGACCAATCGTACGATGCATTTCATTCACGCGGCCCGTCATGGTGGCGTGCATGCATTCCGCGGCGCAATCGATGCATTAGCCGCACGCCATCCTCAACTGAAGCGCTTCTATTGCTACGAGGAGCGCCGTGATGGCGATGCCGAAGCGCACGCGCTCGGCTACGTCGACGAAACGAATCTGAGGAAGTGGTTGCCGGAAACGCGCGATGTCGACGTGTATTTCCTCGGGCCCGTCGCGTTCGTTCATGAAGGCGATCAAGAAAGGCCTGAAGGCGATCGACGTGCCGGAATCGCAGTGAGTTCTTTGGGCCGGCTGCCGCGCTCGAATAACGCACTCGCGTAATCGACGAGTACCTGCCATTTTTGAATCGCTGCGAAACGTATTCGAAGACGGGCATGTTCGGGCTTCGATCACGCCGGCGGGTTTGGCCTCGTAAAAAGCGGGTCAGATCTGCCGCGCCTTCTAGCGCTCCCTTCTGCGGCGAAACGCCCACCAGCCTGTCAGCCCGGTAAAGCCGGCGACCAGCACCACCATCAGCCAGAAACCATGCTTGTTCTCGGCGAGCGGAATGCCACCGACGTTCATGCCGAAGAAACCGGCGACGATATTGATCGGCATCGCCAGCACCGTGACGAGCGTCAGCGTAAATAGCGTCCGGTTGTTCTGCTCCTCGAGGCGCGAGATGATTTCTTCCTGCAGCAATCTGACCCGCTCGATCAATCCCGCTACGTCCGAAAGCACGACCGAGAACTCCTCCGTCGATTCACGCAGATCTTGCACGTCTTCCGCGTGAAGCCAGCGAGGCGGCCTCGCCAGCAAGCGGAAAATCGCGCCCGGTTCGGGTGCCAGCATGCGTTGCAGGCGTGTCAGCGTGCGACGCATCGCGCCGAGGTCCAGGCGGTTTTGCGTCGGCCGTTGCGACAGAAAACGATCCTCGATTCGATCGACGTCCGCACTGGTTCGGCGGACGATCTGCACGAGCAGGTCGGCCTGGTCGCGCATCAGATGAACTAGCAGCTCGGCAGGCGACCTGAATATTTCACCTTCGCGCACCGACGCGCGCAAACGGTCGACCGAGCGCAGCGGCTTCAGCCGCGCCGTCACGATGAGCCGCTTATGTGCGTAGATCCACAGCGTCGCGATTTCTGACGGGATGAATTCGAGGTTGAACATGACGTCGTTGACGACCGCGCGCAGTGCGCCGTCCGCGTGCTCGATCCGCGTCGAATGCGAGCCTTCGCGCAAGGCGTCGAAAAAAGTTTCCGGCAGATCGAGTTGTGACCGCATCCAGCGCTCGCTCGCGCTATGCGCGAGATTGAAGTGAAGCCATAGAAACTCGCCAGCGTCCGTTGCGCTAGTGCCGGAATCGTCCTCGCGCTCGCGGAACCAGTCGATGACTTCGTCCGCGTCGATCGGCCGCCCGGCGAGCGTCGGCGAAAACCGGAAACCGCAGACCATACCCGACGAATCCGCGCCGTAGGTTTGCATTGCCAGATCTGATTTCATTGGTCGTTCGATGCCAGCGCTTCCGAAAGGAATACGTGAGCATAGCGCGAACAATTGAAAGAGAGTTGACGCACGCACTTTCCGGCGTCGTATTGTCGAATTGTGGCGGCTCGATTGTCTCCGAAACGTCATCTCTGCCGAAGTCGGCCGCGTAAACGCAAAAACCCCACCGCGGCGGGTGGGGTTTCTGACGTGGGGGGGAGCCTGACGATTACCTACTTTCACACGGGCAATC
>NZ_JACHDK010000042.1:0-20917 GCF_014201005.1 Paraburkholderia lebeckiae
GCCTGAAACCTTGGCCGGTTTGCACTTCGTCGTATTCTCCGTGCTTATGCTTGTTCACTTTGCAGCCCTTAACAAAAGTTCCTAACACCCTCTAGCCTCGACTGGAATCGCTTCAGCATCTCTTTCGGCAATTCGCGTCACGCCTGCGCGGGGCGAGATGAACGCCGCGCGGGCGTCACTACCACGGTGTCGTCGATCGGAAAATGCAGCAGTGCCGCGATCAATCCCGCCGCGACCGTCGCTACCCATAGCAGTGAGTACGAGCCCGTCAGATCGAACACGAGGCCACCGAGCCACGCGCCGAGAAACGAGCCGATCTGATGGCTCAGAAAGCACACGCCGAACAGGCTGCCGAGGTGATGCGTGCCGAACACCTTGGCGACCAGCCCGCTCGTCAGCGGTACGGTGCCGAGCCACGTGAGGCCCATCACCGCCGCGAAAATCACCACGGAGACAGCGCTTTTCGGCAGCGCGAAGAATGCGGCGATCGTCGCGCTGCGAATCAGATAAAGCCAGCCGAGCACATGATGTTGGCGGAACCGGCCGCCGAGCCAACCACATGCCCAACTGCCCGCCATGTTGAACAGGCCGATCAGCGCAAGCGCGGTCGCGCCCAGCCCGATCGGCATATGACACAGCGTCAGATACTCGGGCAGATGCGTCGCGATGAACGCGAGCTGAAAGCCGCAGGTGAAGAAGCCGAGCGTCAGCAAGCGGTAGCCGCGATGGCGCATCGCTTGTGACAGAACCTCGCGCAGCGGCGCCGCGGGCACGTCCTCGAACCGCGCCTGAGCCGTCGCGTGGATCTGCGCACGCCGGTCGAGCACGATGCCGAGCGGCGCGATCAGCAGCATTGCGAAAGCGAGCACGAATAGCGATGTCGCGATGCCCGAATGCAGCCGGATGCCTTGTACGAGCGGCACCATCAGCACCTGTCCGGCGGAGCCGCCCGCGCTGACGAGCCCCATCGCGACGCTGCGCTTCTCCGGCGACGCAACGCGGCCGACCGCCGGCAACACCACGCCGAAGGTCGTGCAGCTCACGCCGATGCCGACCAGCAATCCCATGCCGATCACCAGCAGCGCACCGCTCGGGGCGACCGCCGACAGCGCGAGGCCGGCCGCGAACGTCGAAGCGCCGAACGCGACGACCGGCGCCGAGCCATAGCGATCGGCGGCCGCGCCCGCGAACGGCTGCGCGAAGCCCCACACGAGGTTGTGCAACGCGATCGCGAAAGCGATCAGCGTGACCGGCAGACCGCGGTCGAACGAGAACGGGCCGATGAACAGGCCGAAGGTCTGGCGGATGCCCATCGCGGCGCTCAGGATCAGCGCACCGGCGACGATTACGAGCGTCGTGGTGACGGTCGTCGCCGGAGCGGGGACGGGTTGCTTGCTATGGGTCTTCGACATGGCGGCTCCTCCTTGGCCACCATCGTCGCAGCCCGCCGCGCCGCCGGCAAAGGAAAAGATCTCGACGACAGGTGAGCATGGCTCACCTATGCGTTGCTATGTCGTCGTCCGCCGCCGCGTCCGCATGCGCGTCGAAGGCCGCCGCCTCGTCGACGAGCCAACGTTTGAAATCGGCGAGCTCGGGCCGCCGGATCGCGCTGTCCGCATTCTCTGCGCTGACCAGCCAGTAGGCGGTGGTCGATGCGACGGTGGCCGCGCAAGCCTCGACCAGCGCGCCGCTCGCAAGATCGCCGTCGACCAGCGGCTTGCGGCCGAGCGCGACGCCGAGGCCCATGCTGGCCGCCTCGAAGGCGAGCTGGATCGTGTCGACGTGCAAGCCGCCGCCTGTATCGATGCCGCCGGTGCCGGTCGCGTCGAGCCACGCCTGCCAGTCTTCACTCGCGGCGTTCACGTGAATCAGCGTCGCGCGTCGCAGGCTCGGGACGCCGTGCTCGTCGCGCAGCGTTTCCAGATAAGCAGGGCCGCACACGGGCACGAAGCGCTCGCCGAACAGCCGCGTCCATGCCGTGCCGGCGACCGGCGCGCGACTCATGCGGATCGCAAAGTCGAAGCCGTCGACCGGAAAACCGACCTGGCGACGCGACGTGTCCACGCTGACGACAACATGCGGCCAGCGCGCGCGAAAACCGGCGAGGCGCGGCAGCAGCCAGCGCGACGCGAAGGTCGGCGCGCAGCTGAGCGCGATTGGCCGATCCGCGCGATGATTGGGCAGACGTTGCGTGCCGATGGCGATCAGCGAAAACGCCTCGGAGACGTACGACAGATAATCCGCGCCAATCGCCGTTAGCGAGATGCCGCGCGGCTCGCGCACGAACAGTTCGACGCCGAGCGCTCCCTCGAGTCCGACGATGCCGTGACTGACCGCGCTCGGCGTGACGTTCAGCTCGGCGGCGGCGAGCTTGAAACTTTGATGCCTGCCGGCCGCTTCGAAAAAGCGAAGCGCGGGCAGGGGTGGCAGACGAAGCGGCATGTGCGTTCCCCAAGGCGCCGCGTCGTGCGTGGCGCGTGTGCCGGGTGGTGTTGGCGGGTGTAACAAGCTTGCTGTTTGGCGCAAGCATACCTTGCGCCGGCTCTTGGCGAGTGGGTGGTCAAACCGCCGGCAAAATCGCCGCAAAAAGCCGCCGCTGCAAAATCATGGCCAGGCCTGTCGATTTTCCGCGGCCTCGTTCGTCGTCCCTACAGGAAGGGCGGCAAAGCGACGATGCCCGCTCGTCTTCCGTCCGTTTTTCTGACGATTTCTCACAAGGAGATGACTGATGAACGACGCAAACACTTCGATGCATACGCTCAAACCGGCCCGCGAACTGGCCGACTTGCCCTCGCGCTTTCCTGGCGAGAGCCCCGAATATCGACGCGCGCGCAACGCGTTGCTCGCCGAGGAGATCGAGCTGCGCCGCCAGATCGAGCGTGTCGCCGCGCAGCGTCGCGCGCTGCCGGCGGGCGGCGTCGTGCCGGAGGATTACCGCTTCGACGGCGAAGCGGGCCCCGTCACGCTATCGCAGATGTTCGGCGCGCACGACACGCTCGTGACCTACAACTGGATGTTCGGACCGCAACGCGCGCGGCCGTGCCCGATGTGCACGTCGCTACTGAGCGCGTGGGACGGCGAAATGCCCGATATCCTGCAGCGCGTCGCGTTCGCGGTGATCGGCCGCTCGCCGATCGACAGGCTCGTCGCGTTCAAGCAGGAGCGAGGCTGGCGGCATCTGCGGTTGTATTCGTCGGGCGGCAACACGTTCAATCGCGATTACGCGGCCGAAGATCCCGCCGGCGACGACCTTCCCGCGCTGAACGTATTCACGCGCACGGGCGGCGTCGTGCGGCACTTCTGGGCCGAGGAGATGGGGCCGTCGACGTCGGACCCCGGACAGGATCCGCGCGGCGCGCCCGATCCGATGCCGTTGTGGACGATCCTCGACATGACGCCGGGCGGCCGTGGCACCGACTGGTATCCGAAGCTGGCGTATTGAGCGGCGCTGCCATGGAGCGATAGAGTGCTACGGATGGGTCTCCGCCGCGCGGCTCTGGGCGAGCGCGGTCCACAGAAACGTGCCGACCGCGCTCGCCCGCATCGGCAGGCTGAACAGATAGCCCTGCACCGCGCGCGCGCCGAGCGCCTTCACGACCTGGGACTGCAACGGCGTTTCGAGTCCCTCCACCACGCATTCAAGCCCGAGGTTGCGGCATAGGTCGATCACGGATTTGATGATCTTCTTCGATGCGCTGTTGGTATCGACGTCGCTCACGAAGCTGCGGTCGATCTTGATCGCGTCGAATGGCAGCCGATGCACGTAGCTGAGGCTCGAATAGCCGGTGCCGAAATCGTCGAGCGACAGCCGGCAGCCGGCCTGCTTCAGCATCGTCATCGCGCTGTGCGCCTGCTCGAAATCGCGCGTCAACGCGGTTTCGGTCATTTCGAACGTCACGCGATGCGGCGACACGCCGCTTGCCGCGACGATGTCGATCAGGCGGCGCGCGCGCGCCGACGTCGAGATATCGATCGCGGACAGGTTGAACGACAGATACAGATCGGCGGGCCAGTGCGCGACCTCGGCGAGCGCCTGGCGCAGCAGCACGTCGGTGATGCCGAGGATCAGCTCGGTCCGCTCTGCAATCCGAATGAATTCCTCCGGCCTGACCATGCCGAGCCGCGCGTTGTGCCATCGCCCGAGCGCTTCGAGGCCGATCGGCCGGCGCGTGAGCAGATCGTAGATCGGCTGGAACTCGAGGAACAGTTCCGCTTCGAGGTCCGCATGGCGCAGCTCCTGCGTGACGAGGCTTAGACGCCGCATCTGCGTTTCGTGTTCGGTCGAGAAAATCACCGGCATGCCGCGGCGGTTTTCCTTGCCGACGTAGAGCGCGGCGTCGGCGCGTTCGAACACCTGCGCGACCGTCGAGCCCGCGTCGGGAAACGCGGCCCAGCCGATTGTGCCCGACAGCTCCGCGACATTGTCGGCGACTTGATAAGGCTGGCTGAGCGCATCGCAGATACGCTGCCCCAACTCGACCAGCGCTTCGTTCGACACCTTGTGGCGCACGAGCACGCCGAATTCATCGCCGCCCAGACGCGCGAACATCAGGCCCGTTTCGCCGATCAACACGAGCCGCGTGCCGACTTCCTGCAGCACGAGGTCGCCGCTCGCGTGACCGTAAATGTCGTTGACCTGCTTGAAGCCGTCCAGATCGATGAGACCGACATTGAAGCCGCCACCGGTTTCGAGCGCCTGCTCCGATATCGCGCTCAGCGCCGCGAAGAAACTGCGCCGGTTCGGCAGGCCGGTCAGACTGTCGATGTTGGCGAGCCGGTAGTTGTCGTCGCTGAGCCGTTGGGTGTTGTGCTGGCTTGCCTGCAGTTCGCGTTGCGCGTGCACCGCGTCTGCAAACGTGCGCCAGTAAAGCTGGATGACCACAGCGAGCGCGACGCCGACCAGCGCCATGTCGACGGCCATCGCGAAGAACACCGGCGAGCCGCTCGACACGAGGAACCCGGAGAAACTCAGGATGACGATGCAAAGCAGCAGAAGCGCGGGCTTGCGCAGATGGATCAGGCAGAACATGCTGCCGACCAGCGTCGTCGCCATATAGAACGCGACCTGCGCCTGCTGGTAGGCGGTGCCGTACGGAAACAGCAGCACCGACCAGCCGCTGAACGCGACGCCGAACACGCCGACGATCCATGTCACGCTGCGCAATTCGCGGACCGCCTTTGCGTCCGTCATCTTATGGTTGCGTTTGCGCCACCAGCGCACGCAGCGATACACACACAGCGCGCCGAGCGTGCCGGGCACATACATCGACAGCCAGGCCGGCGCGCTGTCCAGATGCGTCGCCGCCACCGCCGCCGTGTTGACGAGCAGGATGAAGTAGAGAAGTGGTACCTGGCGGCGGAACGCGTGCAACTGCGCACGCATCAGCTCCCGGTCACCCTCGGCGACCGACAGTACCTTCTTCAATCTCGCAAGCCAAGCCATCGCCATCCCTTTAACGTTTGCGCGGTAAACGCAGCTGTTTATATCGGCGCGAGGCTGATTAACTTGAGCGCTCCAAGGGGATAACGGAGCATCGCAGTCAAGGGTCTGTGAGCCCGGCTGCTCGCCTACGGATCGTCGGCGGTAAGTACTACCTGGCGGCGCGCGTCGGCGGCGCTGGAACCAGACGTTTGTGCCGGATGCCGATCGCGAGACTCGAGCAAAAGGCGGCCTTCGCGCATGCTCAAAGCGTGGGGCACGACAGCACCCGCTGCGGCCGCATGGCGGTGCCGGGCAGGCCGGCCGGCGCGGGTGTGCCGCGCGGCGCGGCCGCGACGAGCCGGACCGCGTCGGCGCCAGCATTCGCGAGCACGTATTTTTCCGGGCTGTCATCCGGCTGCCAGTACGCGCGAAACACGTCGCCGTCGCTGAACACGAGCAGCTTGCCGTGCACCGTTTTTCCGCCGCCAACGAAGTCGACCGGTTCGCCGTCGCGTAGCGAAAAGCTCTGCGCGGCGCTGGAGTTCGTCGCACCGACGAGGGTCGCGCACGCGTTGTCGTCGGCCGCGGCCGACGCCGACGACAACGCGGCGAGCAGCGCGCATGTTGCAAAGAGGCGAATTCTCACTTCTTTATGTCTTGCCGATAGTTAACCTGTGACGTGTATTGCAAATGGCGCGCCCGCGCATCGCGAAAAGGGCTATCGTCATCGGGAAGGCGGCGCGGGATCGCGTAACGCGACCTAAAGTACTGAAATTGCAACGGATTGTGATGCGCGGCGAACGCTCATAAGGCGGCGCGCGCGCATAAGCTCGCGATTCTTATGGCAGTTTGGGGCGCAAAAACGTCAAACCGGCGCATCTGCCTTGATACAAGCCTTACAGCAAGGGTTTGCGCGAAGGTGCGCCTATGCGTTAGTGTGTCGGTCCCGGCGCCTCAGAGGGCGCCGGTTCCATGATTACCATACGGGAAGTGCTATGAACAAACAGGAACTGATTGATGCAGTCGCCGCAGCGACGGGCGAAAGCAAAGCGGCAACCGGCCAGACCATCGACGCGATCGTCGAGGCAGTGACCAAGGCCGTGGTGAGCGGCGATACGGTGCAACTGGTCGGTTTCGGTTCGTTCTCGACCGGCGCGCGCGCGGCACGCGTGGGCCGCAATCCGTCGACGGGCGAAGAGATCCAGATCGCCGCGGCCAAGACGGTGAAGTTCACCGCAGGCAAGGCGTTCAAGGAAGCCGTCAACGCGTCGTAAGCAACGCGCTTCACGCCGGCGCGTTCGCGGTGCGCTCCGCAGCCCCGCTGCGAGGCGCGCGCGTGATTGATGCGTCGGGCGTGAGGATCACGCGCTGCCCCACCCGGCCAGGCGATTCGCCGGCAGCTGGTGCGGCGCGTGTGTCTGGCTCCTTTGAGCCAGGCGTTCGTGGGCTCGACCGGCTTCGATCGAGTCTAAAGCGGACCCGCCGCGGCCATCGCGATCGGGCGGTCCGTTCATTGCCCTGTCAGCCCGCGCGACGCTTGCGGGTTGCCTCGGCGAGCGTGGCGAGCACCGGTTCGGTCTGCGCCCAGCTCACGCAGGCATCCGTGATCGATACGCCATAACGCAACGGCACAGCGGCCTTCAGATCCTGACGGCCTTCTTCCAGATGACTTTCGAGCATCACACCGATGATGCGGCGCTCGCGCTCCGACAGTTGTCGCGCGATATCGTCCGCGACCTCGATCTGCCGCAAGTGCGATTTGTTCGAGTTCGCATGCGAGCAGTCGATCATCACCTGCTCGCGCAGACCCGCTGAACTCAGCGCTTCACAGGTCGCCTGCACCGACGCGCTGTCGTAGTTCGGCCCTTTCTTGCCGCCGCGCAGGATCACGTGCGCGTCGTCGTTGCCGCGCGTTTCGAAGATCGCGGCCATGCCCATTTTCGTCATGCCCATGAACGCGTGGCTCGCGCGCGCCGCGACGATCGCGTCGGCGGCGATCTGCACGCCGCCGTCGGTGCCGTTCTTGAAGCCGATCGGGCAGCTCAGTCCCGACGCGAGCTGACGATGACTCTGGCTCTCGGTCGTGCGCGCGCCGATCGCACCCCACGCGATCAGATCGGCGATGTATTGGGGGCTCAACAGGTCGAGAAACTCGGTCGCCGTGGGCAGGCCCAGACCGTTGATGTCGAGCAGCAATTGCCGGGCGAGACGCAGGCCTTCGTTGATGCGGAAGCTGCCGTCCAGACGCGGATCGTTGATGTAGCCTTTCCAGCCCACCGTCGTGCGCGGTTTCTCGAAGTACACGCGCATCACGATCAGCAGATCGTCCCGGTAATGATCGGCGGCGGCCTTCAGCTTGCGTGCGTACTCGATCGCCTGGTCGTGGTCGTGAATCGAACAGGGGCCGACGATCAGCACGAGCCGGTCGTCGCGGCCGTGCAGAATGTCGGCGATTTCGACGCGAGTCTTCTCGACCAGCGACTGCACCGCGGGCGGCACCGGCAGTTCGTCCTGCAGCAGCGCGGGGGAAATCAGCGGACGGACCGCGCCGATGCGCACGTCGTCGATGCGCGTGGTGTCCTGGGTGGCGTCGGCCGAGCCGACTTCCTGATCGTGCAGGGGATTGTCGAGGGCGCTCAAGATGTTCTCCGCAATCGGTTGATGAGGCGGCCTTGCCGCCTGATTATGCGAGCGCCGCCGCGATGAGGGCGTGCGTGCGCCGCGTGAGTTTGACGTGGACCGTGCGGGTTGGGTTGCTGCGTGCCTCGGGCAAGGTTTGACGCAAGGTCTTGCGTCGGGCTTGACGCGAAGCCGACGCGACCGCGCACGGATGCGCTGGCGCGATTATGACACCCGCGCCGGCCTCATGGCGGGCGGACCGGCGGGCAGGCGGCGCGGCGGATTCAGAGCTTCTCGAGCAACGCCATCGCGGCGGCCGGATTGCGCTCCTTGAAGCCGCTGATCACATACAGATAGACGTCGCGCGTGGCGGCCTTCGCGGGCGGCTCCGCGCAGGTCTCGAGATCGTCGGGCGTGATGCCCGCGGCGAGCTGGCGCGCGCGTTCGGCCCATGCGTCGAGCGCTTTCGTCGAATAGCCATTGGCTTGCTTTTCGCTCGTACCCATGATGCGCGCGTAGACGAACGGCGCGGTGATGTCGGCAATCTGCGGATACTCGCTGTCGGCCGCGAGTACGACCGCGACCTTGTACTTGCGCGCCAGCGCGATGAATTCCGGCGTCCTGAACGACTCGTGACGAACCTCGACCGCGTGCCGCACCTTCTGTCCTTCGATGCTCGCGGGAAGCAGCTTCAGAAAGGCCTCGAAATCGTCGGCGTCGAATTTTTTGGTCGGCGCGAACTGCCAGTTGATGGGCCCGAGCTTCTGCTTGAGCAGCAGCACGCCGCTTGCGAAGAATCGCTCGATCGTGTCGCCCGCTTCGGCGAGCACCTTGCGGTTGGTCGCGTAACGCGGCGCTTTCAGCGAGAACACGAAATCGTCGGGCGTTTCCTGATACCACTTCTCGTAGCTGGCCGGCTTCTGCAAACCATAGAACGTGCCGTTGATTTCGATCGACGTCAGATGCCGGCTCGCATATTCGAGTTCGCGGCTTTGCGTCAGGTCTTCCGGATAAAACGGCCCGCGCCACGGCGCATAGGTCCAGCCGCCGATGCCGATACGAATGCGTGCGGCGGACGTGGATCTGGACGACGTTTCGGTTGATTTTTTCGTTGGCGCTTTCTTTGCGGATTTCGGTTTGCCGCCGCGTTCTTCGCCAGAATTCTCGCTTCGCTTGTTGCTTTCCTTCGCGCTTGTCGCTGCGGGCACTTGGGCTCTCCTTCGGGCTGCGGCGGGAAAGCTCGTAGATTAGCCGCTTTTCTCGCGGCGCGCGGCGCTTGCCGGGCCGGTGGCCTCGGCCTTGCCCTCGCCGGCCGCGGCGCAGGCTTCGTCGAAACGACGGCTCGCTGCGGCCACTTCCACGCGAAAGCGCTGCAACGCGCCGAGCGCGAGGTCGGGCGGCGTCAGCGCGACCCACAGCACGTCGATCAGCTGATCGGCGGTGGCGTCGATATCGATCTGCCGGTTCGTCAGCGTGGCGTCCCACAGCACATGCTCCATCGGGCCGAACACCATCGAGCGCAACAGGCGCAGCGGCATGTCGGAGCGAATCTCGCCGCTTTGCTGGCCTTGCGCGAGCACGCGCATCAACGGCGCGGTGTAGCGGCGCTGCAGTTCGGTCAGCGCTTCGCTCAGTTCGTGATGCCGCGCGCGGCCTTCGGACAGCACGAGCGCGCACAGATCGGTGCCATTCACGAGCATCAGCCGCAGATGCATGCGCACGATGAACGCGAACTGCTGGCGCACGTTGCCGTCGCGCGGCAGGCCCGCTTCGATCGCGTCGATGATCTCGTCGTACCAATCGCCGATGACACGAGCGCACAACTCGCGCTTGCCGCGAAAGTAGCTGAACACCGTCGCCTCGGAAACGCCCAGGCGCTGCGCGATTTCCGCGGTCGTCGCGCGTTCGTAGCCCTTTTCGGAGAACACGTCGCGCCCCGCCTGAAGAATCTCCTTCACGCGCTGCTGCGACTTGCGCCCGGCCGGCTGGCGACGCGAGACAGGTAATCCGGCCTTCTCGGCAACCGTCATATGAGTAAAATTCAGATTTGTGATGCGGATGGGGGCTCGAGCTGGCGTTTGAACGCTGCTTCTGTGCCCGATGAACGCGATCGTAGCACCGAATCGGCCGGCTGATGCGCGTTTGTAAATTTCTGAGTAACACTCAGAAATACCTATTGACGCTTACGTCAATCTGGCGTGAAATGCGCGTTGACATGCTTTCGCGTGCCGCTTCGCGTTCCATTAGCGGCCACCCACGAACTCAGGAGACACCGCAATGCCCAATCTGCCCGGTTTGCAGTTCCCGCTCGGCGAAGAGATCGAAATGCTGCGCGACAGCATTGCGTCGTTCGCCGCCAAAGAAATCGCGCCGCGCGCCGGGGAAATCGATCGCACCGATCAGTTCCCGATGGACCTGTGGCGCAAGTTCGGCGACCTCGGCGTGCTCGGCATGACGGTTTCCGAAGAGTACGGGGGCGCGAACATGGGCTATACCGCGCACATGGTCGCGATGGAGGAAATTTCGCGTGCGTCGGCATCGGTTGGCCTGTCGTACGGCGCGCATTCGAACCTGTGCGTGAACCAGATTCATCGCAACGGCACCGGCGCGCAGAAGCGCAAGTATCTGCCGAAGCTCGTGGCGGGCGAGCACGTCGGCGCGCTCGCGATGAGCGAGCCGAACGCGGGCTCGGACGTGGTCAGCATGAAGCTGCGCGCCCAGAAGAAGGGCGATCGTTACGTGCTGAACGGCACCAAGATGTGGATCACCAACGGCCCCGACTGCGACACCCTGGTCGTCTATGCAAAGACCGATCCCGAAGCGAATTCGCGCGGCATTACGGCGTTCATCGTCGAGAAGGGCATGAAGGGTTTCTCGGTCGCGCAGAAGCTCGACAAGCTCGGCATGCGCGGCTCGCACACCGGCGAGCTGGTGTTCCAGGACGTCGAAGTGCCGGAGGAAAATATCCTTGGGGCATTGAACGGCGGCGTCAAAGTGCTGATGAGCGGTCTCGACTACGAGCGCGCGGTGCTCGCGGGCGGCCCGACCGGCATCATGGTCGCGGTGATGGACGCGGTCGTGCCGTATATCCACGACCGCAAGCAGTTCGGCCAGTCGATCGGCGAATTCCAGCTGATCCAGGGCAAGGTCGCCGATCTGTACACGACGCTGCAGGCATGCCGCGCGTATCTGTACGCGGTGGGCCGCCAACTCGACACGCTCGGCAACGACCATGTGCGCCAGGTCCGCAAGGACTGCGCGGGCGTGATTCTGTACACGGCCGAAAAGGCGACCTGGATGGCCGGCGAGGCGATCCAGATTCTCGGCGGCAATGGCTATATCAACGAGTATCCGGTCGGTCGTCTATGGCGCGATGCGAAGCTCTATGAAATTGGCGCGGGCACGAGCGAGATTCGTCGCATGCTGATCGGCCGGGAGCTGTTTGCCGAAACGCTGTGATGCAAGCGAGCGTGAACCCCCTCAATACGCCGCACTTTGGAGAAGCGACGTCATGCCGATCATCGAATCGAAACTGAACCCACGCTCGGACGACTTTCGCGCGAACGCGGCGGCGCTCGAAGCGCTCGTCGCCGATCTGCGCGCGAAGATCGAGCAACTCGCGCAGGGCGGCGGCCAGGCCGCGCGCGACAAGCACACGAGCCGCGGCAAGCTGCTGCCGCGCGAGCGGATCGCGCAACTGCTCGATCCGGGCACGCCGTTTCTCGAACTGTCGCAACTCGCCGCGTACGGCATGTACAACGACGATGCGCCGGGCGCCGGCGTGATCACCGGCATCGGCCGCATCGCGGGACAGGAGTGCGTGATCGTCTGCAACGACGCGACCGTGAAGGGCGGCACCTACTATCCGGTCACCGTCAAGAAGCACGTGCGCGCGCAGGAAATCGCCAGCGAAAACCGCTTGCCGTGCGTGTACCTCGTCGACTCGGGTGGCGCGAATCTGCCGAATCAGGACGACGTATTTCCCGATCGCGATCACTTCGGCCGCATCTTCTACAACCAGGCGAATCTGTCGGCCGCGGGTATTCCGCAGATCGCGGTCGTGATGGGCTCGTGCACCGCGGGCGGCGCGTATGTGCCGGCGATGAGCGACGAGTCGATCATCGTCAAGAACCAGGGGACGATTTTTCTCGGCGGCCCACCGCTCGTCAAGGCCGCGACCGGCGAAGTGGTCAGCGCCGAAGATCTCGGCGGCGGCGACGTGCATACGCGTCTGTCGGGCGTCGTCGATCATCTTGCGCAGAACGATGCGCATGCGCTCGGCATCGCGCGCAGCATCGTCGGCCATCTGAACCGCGTGAAGCCGGCGCCGCTCGTATTGCAGGAGCCGAAGCCGCCGCGCTACGACACCCAGAGCATCTACGGCGTGATTCCGGTCGACACGCGCAAGCCGTTCGATATCCGCGAGGTGATCGCGCGTATCGTCGACGATTCCGCGTTCGACGAATTCAAGGCGCGCTACGGCACGACGCTCGTCTGCGGCTTCGCGCATATCTGGGGGCATCCGGTCGGCATCGTCGCGAACAACGGCATTCTGTTTTCGGAGTCGGCGCTGAAGGGCACCCACTTCATCGAGCTGTGCTGCCAGCGCAAGATCCCGCTCGTGTTTCTGCAGAACATCACCGGCTTCATGGTCGGCCGCAAGTACGAAAACGAAGGCATCGCGAGGAACGGCGCGAAGATGGTCACCGCGGTCGCGACCGCGAAGGTGCCGAAGTTCACGGTGATCATCGGCGGTTCGTTCGGCGCTGGCAACTATGGCATGTGCGGCCGCGCGTATTCGCCGCGCTTCCTGTGGATGTGGCCGAACGCGCGCATCTCGGTGATGGGCGGCGAGCAGGCCGCGTCGGTGCTCGCCACCGTCAAGCGCGACGGCATCGAAGCGAAGGGCGGCAACTGGAGCGCGGAGGAAGAAGAGGCGTTCAAGCAGCCGATCCGCGAGCAATACGAGCATCAGGGCCATCCGTACTACGCGAGCGCGCGGTTGTGGGACGACGGCGTGATCGACCCCGCGCAAACTCGCGACGTGCTTGGGCTGGGTTTGTCGGCGGCGATGAACGCGCCGATCGAAGACACGCGTTTCGGCGTGTTCAGAATGTGATGGCCCGCGTCACCGCGATGCGACCGCGTAAGGCAAAGGAGTGCTACGCATGCAATACGAAACGCTGAAGGTCGAGGTTGCCGGCCAGATCGCGACGGTCGCGCTCAATCGTCCGGACGTGCGCAACGCGTTCAACGAAACGATGATCGCCGAGCTGACTGCCGCATTCACCGCGCTGGACACGCGCGACGACGTGCGCGCGGTGGTGCTCGCCGCGAACGGCAAGGCGTTCTGCGCGGGCGCCGACCTGAACTGGATGAAGAAAATGGCCGGCTACTCGGACGACGAGAACCGCGCCGATGCGATGCGGCTCGCCGGCATGCTGTCGGCGGTATATCGCTGCAACAAGCCGGTGATCGCGCGCGTGAGCGGCGACGCATACGCGGGCGGCATGGGCCTGATTGCCGCGTGCGATATCGTCGTCGCGGTCGACAGCGCACACTTCTGCCTGTCCGAAGTGCGGCTCGGGCTGATTCCCGCGACGATCGCGCCATACGTGATTCGTGCGCTCGGCGAGCAGGCGTCGCGGCGCTACTTCCTCACCGCCGAGGCGTTCGACTGCGCGACCGCGATGCGGCTGGGATTGGTCAGTGAAGCGGTGAGCGCCGAGCAGCTCGATGCAACGGTCGCGCAGCTCGCGCAGACGCTGTGCGCGAACGGCCCGCAAGCGGTGCGCGCCTGCAAGCGGCTCGTGCAGGAGATCGCGGGCCGCGAGTTGAGCGACGCGCTGATCGAGGACACCGCCGCGCGGATTGCGAAAACGCGGGCCGGCGCAGAGGGCCGCGAAGGCGTGGCGTCGTTCCTCGAAAAGCGCACGCCGGGCTGGCGCAACTGACATGCTTCGCTAACAACCATCGCCCCGTATCGCCCATTTCATCGAGACACTCATGTTCAACAAGATCCTGATCGCCAACCGGGGTGAAATTGCGTGCCGCGTCGCGGCGACCTGCAAGCGGCTCGGCATCGCGAGCGTGGCCGTCTATTCGGACGCCGACGCCAACGCGAAACACGTCGCCGCCTGCGACGAAGCGGTGCATATCGGCGGTTCGACGGCGGCGCAAAGCTATCTGCGCATCGAGCGGATCATCGAAGCCGCGCGCGCGACCGGCGCGCAGGCCGTGCATCCGGGCTACGGTTTTCTTTCGGAAAACGAAGACTTCGCGCATGCGTGCGAGGCGGCCGGCATCGTCTTTATCGGACCGCCGGTCGAAGCGATTGCCGCGATGGGCTCGAAGGCCGCCGCGAAAGCGCTGATGCACGCGGCCGCGGTGCCGCTCGTGCCCGGCTATCACGGCGACGACCAGGACCCGCGGCTGTTGCAGCGCGAGGCGGACGCGATCGGCTACCCGGTTCTGCTGAAGGCGAGCGCGGGCGGCGGCGGCAAGGGCATGCGCGTGGTCGAGCGCGGTGCGGACTTCGCGGCCGCGCTGCTGTCGTGCAAGCGAGAGGCGGCGAGCAGCTTCGGCAACGATCGCGTGCTGATCGAGAAGTATCTGACCCGGCCGCGTCACGTCGAAGTCCAGGTGTTCGCCGATCAGCACGGCGGCGCCGTTTATCTGTTCGACCGCGACTGTTCGGTGCAGCGGCGTCATCAGAAAGTGCTCGAGGAAGCGCCCGCGCCGGGGCTCTCGGCCGAGGTCAAGCGCGCGATGGGCGAAGCGGCCGTGGCCGCCGCGCGCGCGGTCAACTACGTTGGCGCGGGTACGGTCGAGTTCATCATGACGCCGACCGGCGAGTTCTATTTCATGGAGATGAACACGCGGCTGCAGGTCGAGCATCCCGTCACCGAGATGGTGACGGGGCAGGACCTCGTCGAATGGCAGTTGCGCGTTGCCGCGGGCGAGAGTTTGCCGCTCACCCAGCAGCAGTTGAAGCTCGACGGGCACGCGATCGAGGCGCGCATCTACGCAGAGCATCCGGCGCGCGGCTTTCTGCCGTCCACCGGCACGCTCAAGCATCTGCGCATGTCGGAAGGCGTCGAGTTCGCGATCGACGCGGCCGGACTCGGCGAGCCGGGCCGCAAGGCGCCGGTGCGTATCGACAGCGGCGTGCGCGAGGGTGACACGATCACGCCGTTCTACGATCCGATGATCGCCAAGCTGATCGTGCACGGCGCGACGCGCGAGGAGGCGTTGGCGCGCCTCGCGCGTGCGCTGCATGCCTGCGAGGTGGTCGGGCCGCACACGAACGTCGAGTTTCTGCGGCGCATCGTCGCGAGCGAACCGTTCGCGAGCGGCGAGCTCGACACCGGTTTGATCGAGCGTCATCACGACGTGCTGTTCGCGCCGGCACAGAAGCCGTTCAAGGAAGCGCTCGCGCTCGCGTGCGCCGCATTGTTGACGCGCGAGGGCGGCACCGCGCACGGCGCGTCGCCGTGGGACGCGCTGTCGCACTGGCGGCTCAATGGCGGCTACACACAAACGCTCGGCTGGCGCGTGATCGACGACGGCGCCAACGACGACAGCGACGACGCGTTCACGGTCATCTTCGCGCGCAGTGGGGACACGCAAGCGCTCGTGCAAACACTCGAACACGACGGCGTGCGCGAGGACTTCACATGGTCGGTCGGCGCGGGCGCCCATGAATTCCGCGCGACGATCGGCGATGCGCGCGTGACGGGGCGTGTATTCGTCGACGGCGACAGGTTCCACGTGTTCTGCCAAGGCGAGACGCTCGCATTCGAATGGCAGAACCTGCTCGCGCATGCCGCGGATGCCGAGCACGGCGAAGGCCGGCTGACGGCGCCGATGCCGGGCAAAGTGATCGCGGTGCTGGTCGAACCAGGCACGGTGGTCGAGAAGGGCGCGCCGCTGATCGTGATGGAAGCGATGAAGATGGAGCATACGATCGGCGCCCCGGCGGCGGGCACGGTCGCCGAGGTGCTGTATGCGGTTGGCGATCAGGTCACCGACGGCGCGCAACTGCTGGTGCTGGAGGTGCAGCAGGCGGGTGAATAAGCACGTCGAGTGGCAGACGAGCGAGTAGATGAATCAAGCGAGCCGCGCGTAGCCCGCGGCGCGCGCTTCACTTTCCAGCTCGCCGATGCGCGCGTAGTCGGTCAGCGGCAACGTCGAAAAACCCCTTAAACGCAGGCGTTTTGCACGCTCGGGGCGGACGCTCAGCGCCTCGTCCAACGCGTCGCGCAACGCGGCGACCGTGGCCGGCGGCACATTGGTCGCGGCGATCAGCGGCAAGCCCGGCGAGGCGGCGGTCATGCCGATCGCGCGCACGCGCTCCGCGAGTTCCGGCAGCACGTCGCAAACGAAGGCGAAGGTCACGCAGTCGATCGCGGCGACGTCCGCGCGATTGTCCGCGACCGCGCGCAGCGAGCCGAGATGCGAGCCCGTGCGCAGCACCGCGCCGAAGAACATGCCGGCGCGCGCGAGCGGCGCGACCGCGTGACGAAATGCGTTCATGCCGCTGTTCGAATCGTCCTGGTTGTAGGCGGCGCGTGCGCCGCGGCACGAGGCGAGTGAGTCGAAGCGCGCGTCGGTGCGCGTGACCAGTACGCTCGAGTAATGCGCGCCGTCGCAGCCGGGCGCATCGAAGCAGGGTGTCGCGACCAATTGCACCTGCGCGTGCAGCCCCTGCATCAGCGGATAACCGCAGGTCTGGGAAATCAGCAGATTTGGGCGCCGCCAGAAGCCGTGCAGTTCCTCGTCCGGTTCGACGATGCGGCACGCGGGCTTGACCCGGCGCAGCACGTCGTCGAGCCACTCGCGCCATTCGAGGTCGAGCGCGGGTGTCACGTTGTACATCGGCAGGGCGGCGATCCAGCTCATGAAGGCGTTTCTCGCGCCTAATGTCTGACCAATTTGAATTCATCGAGACCGAGCCGCACCGGCTCGCTCGGCGTGAACTGCCATCGCTGCGCGGCTACGGAGAGGATCTCGTCCTGCGCATCCTCGAACGCGACCAGCAGGTCCTGCTTGCGACGGCTCACGGCGCCACAGAACTCGACCAGCGCGTCGGCGCTAACTTCAAAAATCTGCGCACGATCGTCGCAGCACACGCGGAACGCGACCGTCGCGCATTCCGTCACACAGGGCCGGAACCCTTCATCGACATAGACCGACATGGCGAACTCCTTCGGACGCCTGAATCGACAGGATGACAAACCGCGCCTGCCAGGTATGTGGGAGAACCGGCATTGACGGCCAAATGCCCGGCGCCGCGGCACGCGCGACGGTCCGGAAACTGGCGGAAAGTTAGCCAGAAACTGGCGGCGGACTAGTTCAAGTCCGAGCCAGGGCCGCGGCGTGAACCGTGGCCGGAGGGAGACGGCGGCGGTTCGAGTCGCCATCGGTCTCGCCTGCTGGTGGGCCGCCCCGGGTCAGAATCGCGGCGGGCACTGCTCAGGAAACGCTTAAATCAAGCGCTGCAATCCAATGTCGAAATCGACGCGAGGGCCGCTCGCGCCGGTCTCGGACTGTGTTTGGATTTTCTCACCAACCTCGCGGTGCAGATCGGCGTAGGTATCCACTTTACGATTAGCGCGCGTTTTGTGCAGCCGATGAGTCCGGCGGGGCTGGCCGGGTCGCGTGAGCGCCCGAGATATTGAGCCGACGGATCAGCGGGCCCAATGTCGTCGCCTGAATCAGCAGGCTGAATACCACGACGAGATACGTGACGCCGATGAACATTTCGCGTCCGTGAAACTCCGGCAGCGACAGAGCAAGCGCAATCGAGATGCCGCCGCGCAGTCCGCCCCACGTCAGCACGACAGCCGAATGCGGACTGAGCCGCCGGAAGTTCTGCAGCGCGAGCAGCGGAATCGCGACGCTGACGCCGCGCGCGAACAGCACGACCGGAATCGCCGCGAGCCCGAGCCAAACGATTTCGACGCGCAGCGACAGCGCAATGACTTCGAGTCCGATCAGCCCGAACAACACGAGATTGAGCAACTCGTCGAGCAGGTCCCAGAAGTTGAACAGATGCTCGCGCGTCTTCTCCGACATCGACGTCGAAGCGCCGTGATTGCCGATCACGAGCCCCATGATCACGACCGCGAGAGGCGCTGACACGTGCAGCGCTTCGGCGAGACTATAGCCGCCGGTCGCGAGCGCGAGTGTGATCAGGATTTCGACTGGATAGCTGTCGATGCCTCGCAGCAGCAGCGACGCGCCGAAGCCGAGCGCGGCGCCGAGCACGAGCGCTCCGGCGACTTCGCGCAGCAGATCGAATGCGATCGCGCCCGCGGAAAACTCGTTCGCGCCGGTCGCGAGTCCGACTAGCGTGACGAATGCGACGACGGCCGTGCCGTCGTTGAACAGCGATTCGCCGGTAATCTTGGTTTCGAGGCTTTCGGGCGCCGCCGCGCGCTTGAGCACGCTGAGTACCGCGATCGGATCGGTCGGCGAGATCAGCGCGCCGAACGCGAGACACCACAGCAGGCTCACCGGCTGGCCGAGCCATTGTGCCGCGTAGTAGAAGCCGAAGCCGACCACCGCGACCGAAATCAATACGCCGATCGTCGCGAGCATCAGCACCGCGCGCCGCTGCGTGCGCATCTTCGACAGATCGACGTGCAGCGCGCCGGCGAACAGCAGCAGACTTAGCAGGCCGTGAAACACGATGTCGGCAAAATCGATCTGCACGACGATCTTGCGCGCGGCGATCGCCATCGCCGGATAGTAGAACCCGAGCGCGGAAATGCCGACGCAGACGACGAGCCCGACCGCGGTGATGCCGAGCGTGTCGGGCAACCTGATGAATCGATAATTGAGGACGCCGAACAGCGCGACGATGGCGAACAGCGCACCGGCAATCTGGAAGACGCTCATCGTGCACGCTCTCCCGCTTCGCGGCGGCGCAAACGCGTGATCACGGTGGCACCGAGGTAACTCGCGCCGCAAGGCATAAAACAGGCAGGCAGAGAATGCCGACACAATTGCGATATTGAACCAGCGAGATGTTTCACCAGCAATTCCTTATTCAGGCTCATTCAATCCGATAAGCGATCTGCGGTCTGTAATGACACGATCTTTGCCGCAGGCGATCGAGCGACGTACCGGGACGGACGCTTTATTCAAACGCAGCGGACGATGCGGTCAGACGCAGCGTACTTTTTATTGGACCACGAGCGGATGACGGCGAACCGGGCGGAGCCAGGCTCGCCAGGGGGCGCCACGATGGGCAATAGCAGTGTTCGGACTACTGAAGCGCCGGACGAGTTCCGGTCTTTATTTTGGGATATAGCTTTTTATTTCGAGATGGTTCGCGGGGCTTGATTCGTCGAGGCTATTCAATCGAATCTGAATAAACGGTATGAATCTGTAATCCGAATTTGCCGGTCCAATGACTTCACATAGCATGGAGTCTTGTGATTCATTGTTCCAAAATATGTAAAGCATATATCTAATCTCACAGTAAAACTGTTTTGCTCGTCATTGAGCATGGTTGACGCCGGAATTGGCAGGTCAAGAGCAGGGAAAGCCCTAACCGGGAATCGCCCAGGATATGACAATTGTTGACAAACTCGAGTCGAGAATGATGGAGCATCGATACATGGCGAAATGCTGTTGTGTAGCAATGGGTGAAGACGGAGAAGAGCATGGAGCAAACCTATCGTTATCGGGGATTCGACATTGTGGTCAACGCGTTGCGCGCGACCGATATGTCCACCTATGTCGGCAGTGCCACGGCGCGGCGCGCGTACGTGGCGAGCGTCACGTTGAAGACGCGGCTGATCGGCGGCGAGTGGTCGACCGCTTTCCGGGTAGCTTCGGTGCCCGGCCGTTCGTCGACCGATCCGCGGGAAGTGCTGGCGGCTGGATTCGCGGCCGCCACTCGGGTCGTCGACGACGTGGTGAGTGTGATGGGCGACGGGTTCGCGCGCAAGGCGGCCTGAGTTCCACACGAGGCGCTCGGCGCCGTGGTGCCACGCGGCAGGCGTGGGCGCGCACAGGGGTGCCCAAGCGGTCCCGGCATTTCAAAGCACTCGCGATCATTGACCGTCGACTACGGTTGTCGGTCGTGGCGAGCGTCGAAATAACCACGCGTATCCCTGCGGTGCGTGTGGGTCCGAGGCAGGGCGTGCTCGTCTCCTCAGCGTCCTGTTGTTTTAATCCCGCTCCCCTGTGCGGGATTTTTTTTGTCAGTGGGCATTGCGGGCGCTCGGTAACGCACTGCCACATCCGCACGGCAGGGAAAACAGAACAATTTTAACTTTTGTTTGCATTGCGTTTCTTGCCCAATCGTTATAGTCGAACGGGATTTATATTTTATGCGCAAGCGACACAATGAAGAGTTCGTGTTTAGCCCGCGATTTATGCCGGCTGTGTGAAATGTGGGTGAAAAAGCAAGCGGAACAAATAATGCTTATTCGAAAATCATTTCTGTTTGCCGTTATTGTCTCCGTCGTGCGGACGACTCAGACCGATAGTCCCGATCCTCATGAACGGCCCGCGCGCATGAATGCGGCGGACGGCACACTGGCCACGTGATCGCTTGCTAACGGGGCAGCAAGGAAAAAAGCCTCGAACACGAGGCGTGATCGAGGCTGCCGAAGGACAGACTCAATGCCTGTCTGGGAAGGTCGATCGGACCCGTGATCGACCTTCCCACTATAGCGAGGTATCCGCCGAGCAACTGTGAACAAATGTCGCAGTCGAATCGACCGGCGAATTCGCGAACAAATCTGAATCGTAGCGTCGAATCCGACTAGGGAAACGCTGATTAATGAACTGTCGGATCGGCTTGCAGATCAAGACGCGTCAAATTTTCTGGATAACGAATCGAATCGACGCTCATTTCGG
>NZ_JACHDK010000043.1:0-19115 GCF_014201005.1 Paraburkholderia lebeckiae
GTCTCCACCCGGTATGACAAGCTCGCTGACAGCTATCTCGTGTTTGCGTCCCTTGCCTGCTCGTTTGGGCCGCTTTTAAATGTGAACACGGCCTAACACACCATCTCCTCCCGCATATTCCCTATCGCCATCTGCCGCAGGCGCACGCACACCTGAAGCACATTTCTGCGTTCAATTGCCGTGCGATCATCTGCGACACCTACCTGAGCGGCGTACACGCCAGCGTAAAGGGTTGGGAAGCAGCTCATGTCTGAACGAACATTGAACCTGGCACAGGTAACAAGCCTGCTGGTCTCTACGAGCTGCGGTATTGGCTTTCTCCTGGGCACAGGCGAACTCGCCCTGCGCGGGGGGATGGCTGGCTGCCTCTACGCAATCGCGAGCGCCTTGGGTCTGATCGTACTCGCCGCATGGGCGCCGGCCTTGTCGATTGGACGGCAATCCATCTGGGTCAGATTTGATCAACTCTACGGTGCCTCGGTCAGCCGCAGCGTAGCGCTACTGTCGCTCGTCTGGATGACCGGTGTCCTTGCTGCTCAGATGCGGGGAGGATCCGCAATACTGACGCTGGCCGGCTTTCGACCGACTACGGCACTCCTACTGATAGCCGGTCTTTTGATTTGCCTTTCGCTGATGCGGCTCTCATGGCTTGCCGCCGGATTCGCGATCTGCATGCTTGCGTGCAACGTCGCACTCGTGCGTACGTTGCTCGAAACGGATGGGTTCAGTGTCTGGGTGCATGCGCCAATGCAGTTCTTAGATGGGCTTCGCACAATGACGCTGGCGCATACCGGATTTACGGTCGTCTCCGTCGTGGTGATGGTCATATGTGGAGCGGATTATCAGCAGTTCGTGGTCGCAGCGCGAGCTCCTACGACGGCCCGCGCTGGCTGCCTGTTCGCAGCAGCGCTCGTCTTCTTGATCGGATTTCTGCCGGCCTCCGCTGTAATCGCGGCTGCCCCGGTCTGGCATCTGGAGCACGTCGTCGATCCCGTACAGGTTGTTCCGATTGTACTGATGCATACCCTTTCGAGTTACGCAGTGAGCGCCGCGAGCGGTCTCGTTGTCGCCGTACTAGGCTTAACAGCTCTTGGTGCCGGATGCTCGATTCTGCGAGCAATGGCTGAAGCTATGGCCACACTCGGCCCACCTTCCATGACAGGACCAATCTGGTCCCGCGTCCTGCCCGTCGTACTGGGTTCCCTCGTCACCACGCGCGAACAAAGTCTCGTCGACATGATGATCGACCTCAATATGGTCTACATCTCCGCAGTGGGTCCGCTTCTAATATTCGGCTTAGTACGTACATCCGTCTCGCATGCAACTGCCAACGCAACAATGGTGACTGGATTCTGCATCGCCATGACCTGTTACCTGATGCGCTGGACAGGGGCAACAGAAATACCTGAAGCGGCCCCCCTGCTTTTCGCGTTGCCGACTTCGCTTGCGATTGGAGTTTTGATGGTTCGCCGATCCAACAACTTTGCTTCAGCTACCCACGCCGGGCATCGACTACCACATTGGCCGAAGGGGTCCTCAAATGGTCAGTCCGCGACTTCGCCCTCATCCCCCTTACCGGACGACGCGGGCGCTGGTTGAATCAATGCTCGACGGGCCTCACGCATCACAGTTTCGCTAATCGCAGTCGCATTGGGCGGTGCCACCTCCCAATGATGCCAATACAGATCAACGGCAATCCTGTTACGCGGTGCCAAGGCAACCAGATCACCGGAATCAATCAGAGCTTGAGCCTGCATGGACGGAACAAGGCCATACCCGACACCCGCCCGAATCGCCGTCAAGAGCGCCATTGGGGAGGGGAAATAATGCGTGGCATAACCGCTCACTGGGAAACCAAGCAGGCGTTCAAGGAACGCTGCATGTAAGCCATCCTTTCGATTAAAGAGCACAGCGGGGGCGGCCAGGATATCGTGCATATTGAGTCCATGCGTAAAACAGGCCGCAGAAAATTCCGGAGCAGCCACACATTCATACTCCATCGCACCAATAGGCTCTGCAACAAATCCGGTCGGCGCAGTACTCGCCGTCGAAACACACCCGATAGCCTCTCCGCGTGCCAATACCGGCAGGGTATGATCCTGGTCGTCGACTATAAGTTCCAGCGCGAAACTCTCCTTCGCTATAGCACAGGCGGCGGGGCCAAACCATGTCGCCAGCGAATCTGCATTGACCGCAATTGCGGTCTTTGCCCGCGCGTGTGCACCTGGCTTGATTTGCTGAATAGTATCCGCCTCCAATGACCTCAGCATGTGGATATGCCGAAGGAGTGCTTCACCAGCCGGTGTTGGCGTAACCCCATCACGCACAAGCAACGGCGTACCAAACGACTCTTCTAGAGCGATTATTCGTTGGGAGACAGCACCACGAGTAATGTTTAACGCGCGCGCCGCTTGCCCAAAATGTCGAAACTCAACGACTGCAAAAAATGTTTCCAGTTGTTGACGGTCGAAATTCATATAGAGCTGCCCCGATATTGGTCCGGACCACGGTTAGGGTGCGAGGTTAAAAGACCCCCGGGCTTCATGCCCAGACAAACTACTCGGACGTCGGTACCTTAGCATGGCCCGGTTAATCCTACGGTAGATGCACTCTGTGCAACAATGGAAAACCGCAACTGAAGCCGCAGCACATCGGTATAGAAAACGAAGTACATGACGCATTACGATGCGTAAGGCATATGAGCATGGAGGCGAACGACACGGCAAAGAACCTCATGTCGGCCTCCGGCACCGCTATTTTCATGCCTATCGCGACGCGCGCCGCGACGAACGCACCCACTGCGCCGCCGATCCACCAGCGCAACCAGCAGCAGGCCGAGCCCGGGCCGAGATTCGAGCCGACCGCTGCGGCCTGCTTGGCGATCAGCGGATAGCGATCGCCATCCGGACCATGCCGAAGGTATTGCCGATACCCGCCATCTTCGTATGCGACAGCCCCTTGAGGGCCTGAATGAAGCAGACCGAAGCGACCGGATACAGCAGCGTGACGACGTAGATCGCCAGCACGAAGATGGTCAGCTTGATCACCGTGTGATTGATGACTTCCATCCCTGCTCTCCTTTATGACCTGCGCGCGACTTCGCCATCGCGGGACAGAAACGTGGCCGCGACGATATCGTCGGAGAGATCAATGTTCAGCGCGCCTTCCTTCGTGACGATCAGATTCAGGAAGTCGAGCAGATTGTGCGCGTAGAGCGACGACGCGTCGGCCGCGACCATCGACGGGACGTTCGTGTAGCCGACGAGCGCCACGCCGTGCTTCGTCACGACCCAGTCCGCTTCGTTCAGCGGGCAGTTGCCGCCGCGCCGGCCTTCATATTCGGCGCCACGTCCCGCCGCGAGGGTCCATTGTGCCGTCTGTGGGCGCTACGTAGCGTTTGTCGTCAGCGACGCGACGGCATCGGGAATGTTCGGCAAAATGCTAGCCCCCTCCGAAACCGTCAGAAAACGGCATGTCGTTACCGGTGTGTGCGGTTGCCGTGGGCATAGCACGCACCGGTAAACGCGCGAGCAAAGCCGTCCCGAACTGAGCAACGAACGCGTCCGCTACCCGTCCCCGAAAATTCCGCTTTGTTCCCGCGAGAACCGTCCGTCCTGTGGGGGCAAACGTGGGGGCAAAATCGGCCCCAAACGAAAAAGGCTCTCAGAGCCGAAGCCATGAAAGCCTTATATCTATTGGTCGGGGCGAGAGGATTTGACTCCCGCTGAGGCCCGACCAGTAAGGCTCTGGCGCTGATCCACGTACCGTATGGATACGGGTTGTGGGACAGCCCACAGTGTAGGCGATCTGCCAGACCAGTTGCAAGCCGCGCAGTCCCACGTGCCGTTATCCCTGATGCAAGCCGCCGTTATGACACTCAGAATCTGAATGTGACGTGGGAACCACCAATTTGCGCGAGGTTTTCCAGAGTAGCTGGCAAGCACTTAGACGCATTGATCGTCACATGTCCCCCGCTCCCTACGGCCAGCCGAACCAAATTCTCCAGCGTTTGTGGCAAATAAGCATGACCAGCAAGGTCTAGGTGCACGCCCGTTCGGGCGAGTGCTTCAAGTGCTTGAGGTAATGGTCCCATCTTTAATCCCGTTGTCGCATTGTTCGTAGGCTACTTCTTGTTCTTCGGAGGCGGCGGCGGTGGCAGATTCCCGGTCGGTGGCTGGTATCCCGCGCCCGGGCTCGGCTTGCTCGTTGGCTGATAACCCTTGTGCATCGGTTGGAATCCGTCGTTCGTCGGTGTCCCCGGTTTCGTCGTTCCCTTGTTCGTCGTCATCGTATGGTCCTATGAACTCGATTGACTCAATGGCGCTGCCCGCAATGAGCAAGCCGCGTGTTTTGACGTGTCGCCGAACAAAGCCTTCGGCTTCGTCTACATCCCAAGCTTCCTCTACGTAAATCTCGGGGTCAGCAGGATAGCTGGAGGCGAATGAGTTATTGCCGTACGTCGCGCCTATTCGCTTACCCGAAGTCAATGTGATTATCAGGTAAAACGGCTCACGTTTGCCGAATACATAGTCCCATGCGCGGTCTACCGGGTGCGGCAACCAGCGGCCCATCCACTTTGCACGGCGTAGCACAAAGACTCCGACGGCCAACAACAGTGGGCCCACCAAGAGAATGCCGACCCAAGCGATCGCATAGACTACAGGTTGTCGCGTAGCCAGTCCTGCATAGCGCATCCAGTAGATCGGAAAAGCGAACACAGCGTAGTTGCAACAGCTAAATGCGATTGCGTCGATTACGGCCTTTGACGCGTCAAGGCGTGGCCCGGAACTGAGAATCGCGTACGTCTTCATCGCAACGAAACCGGGAATCACGAACAACACGCAAAGCAGCAGTTTGTCCGCTGAACTTACATCCATTACTCAAATCCTTGCTGGAGGTTGTGCCGTGCCCATCGCGTACTCTGCGCGGACAGAAACAAGCGGGGGCGCACGCCGGATTACGTGCGACGGGTCGTGTCTACCTGAGCGATGGACGGAAAAACCCACGCGGGGCGCTCGACATTGTCAAAATAGATACCTGCACCCATGTTGTAGTCCTCGGTTAGCCTTCGCAATTGTTCAACATCGGACTCGAAAATCGTGAAGCGATAAATCCGTTCTGCCTTGACGCGCTTCATAGTCGTCTTGACAGAAAGCACGAGTTGGTACTCCCCCGCTTGCCAGCGGATGGGATTTCGCCCGTACATTGTTACCAATGGCGCGACGAACTGGTTGTCTGCTGTGATCGCCTGCGTACTTCCGGGCGGACGTTGGTGGATCTTCTGGTTTATGTTTGTACGCAGCGCGTATTCCGCTTCTCGATACTCTCGCTCATTGTCGCGTGACAGTTGCCTAAAAAAATTAGTCACGTAGCCCCACTCGTCACGAGCTTTAAGCGTAAACGGTGCCAATAGCAGTGGAGGCGCGGACTGAGCCTGAAGATAGCTTAGACCGGACAAAGTGAATGGCTCGCCGTTATCGCGCCGAAGGCTAGCCTCAAAGGACGTTACGCGCACCTCGCGCCCACCAAGGTTGCGCACAACCACGCGTACCTGAAGTAGAGGGTTGCCGACCTTATGCGTTAAGGCCACGCGCTCGTAAAGTTCCAAGTCAAGTTTCGGAGGGCGTAGCCAGCGCCAAATGTGCGGACCGAGCGAAACGGCAAGCGCGCAGAAAGCAATTGCAGCGCTCCAAAGCGACCAGTCCAGATACCAAGGTGCGGTTTTCATAGTTTTATGCGAGGGCAGAGTGAAAGCGTCTGCGATAAGGTCTGACGTTACATTGTACTGGGGCGCCGGGCCAATTTTGGTGAGCTTGTTCGCGAGGACTTACGGCGCGCACGTACGTCCTTGCTCCCCGTAGGCGTGCACGCAGGCGCGTCTATCCAGCCGGGAGGGGTGGCATGGGCACCGTGACGAGTGGGCAGCGCGGCGAGCTTGGCGGGCGAGCGAGGGATTGTCGAGGGCCGATTCTCAGGGCCGCTCACGCGACGGGCGCGGAGAAGGCCGCCAGCATTGGGCGAGCGGGCGGCATTTACTGGCAGCTAACGCTTATGCGGCACGAATGCGAGGGCCACGCCACGCGCGGATTGTTCAATAAACGACCGTATGATGCACGCGCACAACAACGCCTCCAAGATGTGCAAAAAGACCGTTGACAGGCTTGTTGCACAGATGCAGTATGTGAACACCTTTGTTGAACAGGATGCAAACATGAGCCGCACCTTCCTTTATGCCCGAGTCTCGACGGGCGAGCAGACAACGGCCAACCAGCTACACGAGGCGAAGGGCAAGCGCTTCACGGTCGATGCCAAGCACACCGTCGAGGAAACGATCAGCGGCAGCGTCGCTGCGATGGAGCGCCCGAAGTTTCGGGCATTGGTCGAGCACAAGCTGGATGAGGGCGATAGGCTGATCGTGACGAAGCTTGATCGACTCGGGCGTAACACGAGCGACGTTCTGGCTACTGTGGAGCGGCTGGCGTCGATGGGCGTGCGCCTGCATTGCTTGGCGCTGGAAGGCGTTGATCTCACGAGCGCAGCCGGGAAGTTGCACATGACGGTGCTCGCCGCTGTCGCTCAGTTCGAGCGCGATCTGTTGATCGAGCGGACGCATGCGGGGCTGGCAAGGGCACGGAGTGAGGGACGCGTAGGCGGCAGGCCGGATGCCCTGACGGACGCACAGAAGGCTGAGATTCGGGCAGCACTGGCCAAGGGCGATACGAGCGCCCGAGCGCTGGCGAAGCAGTACGGCGTAGCGCCTAACACCATTCTCAAGCTGACGCGGGACACGGCTCCCGCGTAGAGCGCACTCACCGGAACTCGACCGAGGCCTGCCACTGAGCGGGCCTTGTGCTTTATGGGCTGGCCTTCGGGCTGGCCCTTTGCATTTCGGGACTCTCACAAGACACCTAGTTAGTGGATGTCCATTCGACGCCTAGCCGATTACGGACGACTTGAAAGACACACACACTCCGTGTCGCTTCGAAACCGCAGCGGCGAACACCACACTTTGTGAGTTAGCCGAAGTTAGCAGCAGATCAATTTCGGATGGCTAGATAGACGAAAAAACGCCTTTTCACCGCGAGATCGATAGCAGAAGTTCGGGCGCACGAGTTGGACGGGCTGATTTCGGCGGACTGTCAAGATACACCACCAACGCCGCACTTCCCGGCACACACCATGAGGACATGACCATGACCACAACGAAACACCCGCTCGAAGGCAATCGCAAACTGCGCAAGCTGGCCGCGCTGTATCGAACGCAAGGCAGCAACGGCGGCACGCGACTCGCCGCGCTGCGCGCCGGCGTCGAAGCCATTCACGGTAGTTTGCCGAGCTATCTAGAGCGCACCCGCGAGCCGAGCCGCAGCGTACTGGCTTGATGGCGAGGGAATAGCACGGATTAGGCGCAATGCGCCGAGGCCGCTGGCGGGCCTGTATCCCAGTCAGAACCAACCAACACACACCCTCTAAGGAGAATCAAATGGCAGGCGGAGCATACGTTGTAAAGAAGAACGCAGCAGGTAACGAAGTTCAAGCATTCGGCAGCAGTCTGCCGTCCGCAGGCAGCGGCGCAGTGCAGAGCCGTAGCTGGTCGAATGGTGGCGGTGCAGCCGTCTATTACGACAAGACGGTAGCGGACGAGATCATGGCCGGGTACATGCCCGCAGCACTGACCGCTGGCGACGGCACCCGCGTTCGTTATGACCAAGACCCGGTGCGATACGTGCAGGTGGCGGGTATCAATCCGCGTTCGGAACAGGATCACGAAGCCCTTCGAAGGTACCCGGAGCTTGCATTGCATCTGCTGAATGAGTCTGTGCGTGCGAACAGCATGGCGAAGGCTTCGACCGGCTACGTGGCAGGCACGGCGATTCATGCCAGCCTTGGCACCAACTACCCGGCTGATGCGAAGGCGAGCGCGACGTACGTGCCGCGCCGATAAGCAGGACGCCCGCCGTGGGCGCACCACGGCACAAACAATTAGTATCCCTACTCACTTACAGGAAGCAACCATGACCCGAGCAACCAAAGCAGCACCGATCACCAACACCAGTTTCTCCAGCGTGCAGGAGGCACAGCACCGCCTGACCCAGTTGGGCCAAGGACTCGACGCCGTACGTGCGGCGGCTGCTGAGTACGCCCGGCTACGCGAGGCGTTCGAGCGCCTTCCCACTATTGAAGCGGAGATGGCCGCGATCCGCGCAGCTATGCCCGAGATCGAGCGCAACGACTTCGAGCGGCAGGTGGACGCGTACGAGATCGACGCGATCACGCCGATTGACGAAGGCAAGTACGCGAACGCGCTGCGCAAGTACACCGTGCACGGCACGTACGAGGGACGCCCATTCGAGCAGCCGCTGGCGAACCAAAGCCGCGTGTTGCTGGCCGCAGTGGCCCGCAGGCCGGAGTTGATTCCGGCTGACATTCTGGCGCGCGCCGATGAGCCGATGGGCGCGCTGCTGCGGAATGTCCGCGACGTGAACCGAGGCTATCGGGACTGAGCACGCCGAAGCGGCGATAGCCACGCATTACGAAGCGCTGCGCCTATGGCGTGGCGCGATCACCGAAGTAGCCGACCCAATACAGCGCGTCACGGTGTAGCCGTGGCCGCTTCTTCAAGGCCCGCCAGCAGCGCGGGCTTTCTCTTATCTGAAGGACCAACCATGACCCGAATCACACCCCGCGCTATCCGCGCCGCACGCATCAATCACTTCGATGAACCATTCAATCTGACGGCGGCACGCCTTGGCATTCACCCGGCTGACGTGCACCGAGCCGTCAAGGCTGAGTCGCTGGACGCTGACGAGCGGCAAACGCTGGTGAATGGGTTCCTACGTGGCGAGAAGGTAACGGACATTGCAGCCGTGAACGGCGTGACGAGCGCTTGCGTGATGAGTACCGTCCGTACGGCATTCATCCACGAGAAGGTGGAGCGCGGCATTCTGGCCGAGCAGGTGGAGGCAAGCGCCCCGCGCGCCGCCGACCGTACGGAGAAGCTGGCCGCCTGACCCGCCGCCCGAACCACCAGCCGTAGTATTTCCCTCACTTTCAGAGGGGTGCATTTCCTTTTAAATCAAAGACTTGCAGAGTGCGTTAGAAGATAACTTACCGCGCGCCAGCCAGTCACCCAACGCTAACCGAGGATCGAACAATGCAGCATCCGAGCAGCACCCTTTACAAGCATGGCCGGTGTTTGGCAGACCTTATCACCACCTGCGACCGCGTAGAGTCCGTGGACGAGTGGGCAGTCTTCGAGACAGTACAGAAGTGGCGACGGCTCACGAAGCCGGTGAGAGTGAATGGGCTTACCGTCACCCGCTATCAGGCACGGGAAGCCGTCAGTTACGTCAATCTCGTGACCGGTGAAGTAATCCCGGCAGCAGACGTAGGGAAAGCGGGCCTGTCCATCGCAGGCCACGTCAGCGAGAAGATGCTGCGGCGTGAAGCTATCCTCGGCGCACTGAGACCCGAGGCCCGAGCATTCGCAGCGTTCTGTCTGGAGTTCCGCAACAGCCGCCGAGGTGTCACACCCGGATTCGACAAGCTGTGCCATTGGTTTGCGGAATTGACCGGTAAGCGCGCCGATAACGTGCGCCGTCTCCTCCCTGCACTGCGTAAAGCCGGGATCATGGCCGGTGAATCGCTGGTCGGTGTCGAGTGGCAGATCAGCGGGAGTAACAAGAGCGCGGCCTACCATCTGAAAGAGGACGCAGATGCAGAACAAAAGTTCGGGCTGATGCTGGCGAACAAGGGAGCCGGGATCACCTTCGAATGTAAGAGCCTTATTGCGACCATTACCGGCAAGCTGGCCGATCCTGTATGGGCCACAGATGCCGTGGGCGATTTCGAAGCAGAGGCCGAGTTGTTCGAAATGTCAGGCGGTACGCTGCCGACGAATCCGGGCGCGCCAGCCGGGAAGCTCACCAGGGCTCGGGAGGTTGCGCTGCTTAGGGCTGTTGAACTTCTCACGGAACAGGGCTGGTACGACACCTTGGCAGCGCAGGAGCGTGAAGCCTGAGCGGGACGCGTCAGGAGGGCCGTACAGCCGCTGGTAATGGCTGGCTAACCCGGTGCAGCCACCCGGCAGCGGGTCTGTACGCGCCTCTGTCAGTCAGAGTAATCAACACACACGACGACGGCCCGCCACTGCTGCGGGTCGCAATAACACACAGGATAACTAACATGACGAAGATGAAGCATTTCACGCTGGACGAAATCAAGGCCCGATGCGAGATCGACACAGAGAACGGCTGCTGGCTCTGGCGGGGAGCCACGACTGGGACCGGCTACGGCAAGGTGAAGCATGCGGGACATAGCGTGACAACCCATCGGCTGGCGCTGACGCTGGCGGCTGGTGAGCCCCCGACTCCAAAGCACGAGGCCGCGCACGGCGAATGCCATGACCGGGCGTGCTGTAACCCGGCGCACATTAGCTGGAAGACACGAGACGAGAACCGAGCCGACCGCAAGCGAGATGGCACGGATACGAACGGCTTCCGGCGCAAGCTGACCGACTTGCAGGTGCTGCTGTACAAAAGATTCTCGCACATTGGACCGCAGGCGGTGTGGGCGCGGGAGTTGGGCGTGGAGCCGAGGACGCTGGCATTCATCCGTAACGGGCGGAACTGGAAGCACATTCAGGTGGCCGCATGATCCAGCACGCACTTCGCTGGCTGGGTTGCTGTCTGGTGGCCGGGGCGCTGATGGGCCTTCTGCCTTCACATAGAGGCGAGGCGTCGGCTTGGGTCGTGTTGCTCGGCGTCGTGGGTTCAGACGCAGGCGCGCGCCCTACTCCTTCCGGCAATCCGCCCGTTCGCGCCCAGTCGGGCACACAGAGGGCAATCAAATGACGACTGAGACAGCCAAGCGAGGGCGCGGACGCCCGCCCCTACTCTGGCCGCGATGCCAGATTGATGACCCGATCCGGGGACGTATCGAGCCGCCGAGAAGCAAACTCACGTACAGCCTGATCCGCCATTGCCGGAAGTGCAGCCAGTGCGAGGCGTTCCATTCGCGACGCTTCGACGCTGGCCGCTGGTGGGATGCGATGCGCGGGAACAAGACGTATCAGGGGGAGCCGTGCCGGAAGTGCGGCAGCACGGCGCGGCGGGTGCATGACGGCTCTTGCTATGCCTGCCAAGCGAAGCGCCGGGGCCGCCCGATGGCGCAGCACGAGAGGCCGCTACTCAACCGGGGGCGGCGAGTCGTGAGCCGCGCCGAGCATTACCGCAAGCTGGCCGAGGCGAAGCAGGCCGAGAGGCTGGTTGCGGAAGCAACGGTAGACGCGAGCGGTTGGAAGGCCGAGGGCTGGCTGTACGGAGACGGCAGGCGACACATTCGCGTGACGGATACCGGGGCCAAGGGCGGCGGATGGGGCATGTGCGTGGACGATGCGCAGCATGACCGGATGGCACCCGCCGAGGTGGCGAACCATGTCCGCTTTTACGGCGGGGATCGCGGGGCGCTCGCGCAGGTACTGAATGAACTGGAGGCGGGTGCGCAGAGCGCCGCCGACTAACGGAGAAAGGAGCAGTGAATGGATGAGAAGCTGAAGGACAACGCAGCCGAACTGAACGCGCAAGCATTCCGCGCAAGGATGGGACTGGGCGGCGGCCAGAAAGTGGCCCTACCGCAGGCGGGTGGCGATGGAAAACTGCCGGTTGACGCGGCGGAGCGAGAGATTGCGCGGTACGGGACGGATGCCGAACTAGCCGCACGCGGCGAGCGACGCTTTACGGGATCGCCGTACGATCCACGCCAGCCGGGGCATTGCTTGCCAGCATGGGAGCGGCGATTCGGTGGCGATGGCGGAGTCCGCCAATGACGGCGGCACTGCGTAAGGTGACGCTGACGCCGAGCACGAAACGGTATCTCGAAGACAGGCCGAACGAGGCGGAGCGGTTCCGGGTAGTTGCCGGGGAGGCGCGCTGGACTGCTTTCATGAAGGGCTGGCGGACGTATCCGGGTGACGGATGCGCGCTGCACGGCGCTGGAGCGCTGAGGCTGGTGCGTAGTGGCGAGTGCGTGAAATGCACCGTGTACGAAGCTGCCGAGCGGGAGGCGGTTGGACTGGCTCCGCTTTGGCATGGGAGCCGGGCGACGCGTAGGCTGGCGCACGCGGCGGCGGACAGGTGAGCGTACAATGCCCGTACGGTTCACCTCACAGAAGGCGTGACATGAACATCCGCAGAACGCGGGCAGACATCGCCAAGCTCCAAGCCGAGACAATGCGGCTATTCGCGGAGATTCAGAAGACCAACCGGCAGCAGCGATGGCTGACTCCGTTCGTGACCGCATCCGCATGGCTGGCTCTTGGCACTGGACTTGCTGCTGTCGTTGTGCAGTTAGCCAAGCTATTCGTCGTCGTCCGGTAGACCGCCGGGCGGGACCACACCCCGACATGGATGCTCGTATTCTGTCGGCGGCTGATCGTCTACCGGCTGTGGCGGCGGGCCGTCGCCCTGCTGTGCATCCTGATTGTCAGGCTTTTGCATGTCATTCTCCCGAGTTTGACCACGGTTGAGGCAGAGTCATTCCGTGAATACGATAGCGCTGCATGGCGTCCACAAGAGGCGCGAGCGGATACAGGGTCGCGCCGTAGCGTCGCCCCACCGACGCCGAGGCATGGCCGGTAATGGCGTCGCTGACTTCCTCTGTTACTCCTGCTTCTCGCATCGTGTGCTTCAGCAGGTGACGGAATGAGTGAAAGACCATTCGCGGGTCCGTGACGCCAAGCTTGCGAATCCACTTGCCGAACCACTTACCCCATAGTGCACCTTCACGCCCGTCCGTGTCTGCCTTGAGCATGGGGAACAGACGTGGGCCGCTGATCGACTGCGCGTACGTGATGAAACCAAGCGCGATCAGATCGGGATGGATGGGCAAGCGGCGGCGTGAAGTGGCTGTCTTGACGCCCTGCCCTGCGCCTTCGTCCGTGATTCGAATAGTCCAGCACGAGCGCCGCGCGCCTTGCGCGTCCGTGTACGGTGTCTCGCTGACATCGGCGGGCGATAGCTGCGCGAGTTCTTCGAGCCGAGCGCCAGTGTAGAGAGCAAGCAGCGGAAGCCAATACGACGCTTCGCCAGCACCACCCGCTGGCCGCGCATGTTCTGTGTAGACGGGCGAGCCGAAGATTAGCTTGAGGGCCGCGACATCGAACGGCAGGCGGGCTGCCTTCGCATTCGAGCGTGCGCCGACCTTCACGCCTTTAGCTGGATTCGATGCAAGCCAGCCCTGATCGTGGGCGTACGAGAGCACCGTCGAGAGCATGGTGAGAATTTTGTCCGTGTTCACGGCTGTCTGGCCGGATGACAGCAGCGCATCCTTGAAGCTGACGACGTGGGTGCGCTCGATAGAGGCGACCGGGACGGGGCCAACCATCTCACGGAAGCGGCGCGCGCAGCGTTCGGCAATCTGCACGGTGCGGGCTTGGGGCTGGCGTTCCTTCGCCCATGCGTCGATGGCATCGGGCAGCAGGCGAGCGGACGTGTTACGCGGGGACTTGGCGGGCTTCGAGATGCGCGCTGAACTGTTGGATGGAGTATCGGCAGGCGGCGCGATGCCCGCGAGCTTATGGGCTTGACGCAGCACGGCAGCTTGGCGCGCGGCATCATCTTCGAAGCGCTCGCGCTCCTCCTCCTCAACGCCTTCGTCCTTAACGTACCTGAAGTAATACTCGCGGTCCTCCTCAGCAGCGCGCTCGCGGTCTTCCGCTTTACGCTTGTGGACGGTCGTCCGTGCTGTCTCAGAGGCGTGTGTGATGGCGTGCTTGGCTTGGGAAGCTGCGCGAAGCGCCGACCATTCGGCGTCTAGGCGGACGCCTTCGAGTCGGCAACGTGTAATGGCTTCAGCACGGTCGCTGGTACGGAGTGCTTTAGTGATCTCGGATTTACCGAGGATCGAGACGAGATCGAGCGGGACTCGACGGCGAATGTAGTAACGAGAACCGCGCTTTATCAGGTGGGTACACATAGCTGAATTCTACTCGCTGTGTAGCATCCACACGGACACGGACCCGCGCCACATAAGACTTTGCTGGTGAAACCCTTATCCAGCAAGGAGGGGAATTGGTCGGGGCGAGAGGATTTGAACCTCCGACCACCTGCACCCCATGAAAGGAACAAATCTCCCCGAGCTGAAGAGTCTGTTCGCCGTCGCGGCGTGCGGAGCCATCCGGCACGGAATAGCGTCCTGTGGGATCCAACATTTTTGCGTATACAGGTGCGTATATACGCCATAAATCAACAATTTTTTTAATTTAAAATCAAGCACTTGAACCTCACATTCGAGTCCTCTCCTGGCACCAACAGTTGTTCCGGCGTAAGCCGGAGAAGTCCGAGAAACCCCGTAAGATTAATGTCTTACGGGGTTTTTTGTTTCCTGCGGCTCCCTTGCGTTCCCCTGACATCGACGATTTTTGCGTATACACGGAATCGAGATGTTAGGCCATGCCCAAACGCGTCGAACTTGGCCTTGCGCATCTGGCCGGACGGGAGCAAAACCTGGCTGTTCCGCTATTGAAGACCGAGTACGGGCAAGGAGAACTTCCTCAGCCTCGGCCCCTACCCCGATATCACACATCGCTGATGCGCGACGGTTGGCCACTGCCGCGCGCAATCTTGTGCGCTAAGGCATCGATCCGGTCGAACATCGCCGGGCCGAGTCCATCGCTCGCAAACGCGCCGCCGAAGGCGCCTTCCATCTCGTAGCCCAGCGCTGGCTCGACTTCAGTCTGGTCGATCGCCACCATCATCACGACGCTCGACAAACCCAGCATCGCCAGCAGCGACTGCCGGAACGACCGCTCGCCTTGTACCGAGGCAGTGTTGCAGGCCCGATCGGCGCCCGGCGTTGCGCTCATCGCGAGCCCTGCAACGCGTTCAGCACCTTGACCTCGCTGCGCGCCACGTACTTGCGCCATGCGACTCCCGCCAGCACGACATCCTGCAAGCCGATGCCCACGGCCTTGTAGACGATCACGTCGTCGTCCGCGACGCGGCCTTTAGCGCGGCCGGTCAGCACATCGCCGAGCTCCACCGTGTCGTTCCAGTCGAACGTGCCCGGCTGCGTGAGCACCAGGTCGCCCGCTTCTTCGCGCGCCTGCTCGCGCAGTTCGACCACGATGCGCGACGCTCGCGCGATCAGCGTGTCGTCGAGTTCGCGCGTATGCGGCAGGCTCGAACCGATCGCGACAACCAGCGCGCCCGGCGACACCGCATTGCCGTCGAACAGCGCACCGGTGGCACGCGTCGCGGTCACGATCACGTCCGCGCCCCGCACCGCGTCGACCGCGTCGCACACCGTGGCCTCGATGCCTCGCGTCGAACCGGCGGCCGTGACGGCCGCCGCGAGTTCGCGCGTGCCCTCCAGCCCGACGATACGAAACGACCGCAAGCCCGTATGCGCGGCCAGCGCAAGCGCATGAGCGCGCCCTTGCACGCCGGTACCGAACGCGGCCACCGTGCGCGCCTGTTGCTTCGCCAGCGCGCGCACGGCCACCACCGTCGTCGCGGCGGTGCGAATGCGCGTGATCGCGTTCGCATCGAGTGTGGCCAGCAGGCTGCCGTCCACCGTCGAGAACAGCACGATCGAAAAGTTGAATTGACCGGCAATCGTCGAATAAACCTTCGCGCCCGCGACACCGAGTTCTGGCAGCACGGCGCCAAGGGTCGAGAGCTTCACGCCGCCCACTTCCGTGCGCACCCGGCGCTGCACGGCCGCCGCGCCGCTGGAGAGTTCGCGAAATCCCTGTTCGAGTGCCGGAATGGCATCGTCGATGGTGATGAGTTCGTCGATCTGCGCATCCGTCAAATGAATCATGCAAGCTTCCTTTCGTGAAGCGCGGATTCGGCTTCGTGCTGGAACGTGAAGCTGTCCGCGTAGAGGTGATCGATGCTCGCGCCGCTGCGCAGGAAGTGGCGCCGCGCATCGTCGATCATGGCCGGCGATCCGCACAGGTAGACCGCGTGCTCCGACAGGTCCGGAAAGTCCTCGCATACCGCGTGCTGGACGTAGCCCTGCCGTCCGGTCCAGGTACTGTCCGGTCGCGACAGCACCGGCACGTACTGGAACTCGTAGAGGCGTGCGCCCCATTGCTGGATCTCGTCGTGAAGATAAAGATCCGCCTCGGTCCGCGCGCCCCAATACAGCGATACCGGCGGGCAATCGGGATCGTCCATCAGCGACTCGATGATGCCTTTGACCGGCGCGAGCCCGGTGCCCGTCGCGACCATCACGAGCGGGCGGTAATCCTCCGCGTGAAAGCGGAAGCTGCCCAGCGGCAGTTCGACGTCGAGACGATCGCCCGCGCGCAAGACCGACAGCCGATGATCGGTAAAGCGGCCGCCCGGCACGCGCTTGATGTGAAAGTCGAGCGAATACGTGTCCGCGCCGCCGAGCCTCGCCGACGCCATCGAAAAGCTCCTGCGCGAGCCGTTTTCCAGCACGACGTTCATGTATTGGCCGGGGTTGAACTTGAGCTCGAGGTGCTCGGGAAGCGCGATCGCGAGCCGCCGCACGTCCGGACCCAAGGTGCTCACTTCGACGACTCGCGCCTCGACCACGGCGGGTGCGGACACATCCGCGCCCGCATGCGCCGCGGCGATCACCATGTCGCTGCGCGCGCGCGCCTGACATGCGAGTGCGAAGCCCGCGCCGGATTCTTTCTCCGAGATCCCGAACGGGAACTCGTCGTACTCGTGCGCACCGCTGACCACCTTTACCCGGCATGCGCCGCAACCGCCCAGCTGGCAATCGTGAGGAAGCGCGACGCCAGCGGCGAGCGCCGCGTCGAGCAGCGATTCGTCGGCCTGCGCAGCGAAGCGCTGGCCGGTTTCCGCGATCTCAATCTGATAGACCATCTTGCCAATCTCTAACGAAACAATGGACTCGCCTGCCACTGGGCGGCGCGCAGCGTGACTTCTTGACGTTACTTCTTGATGTCGGCTTCCACGAGCACGCGATGCTCGCCCGCGGACAGCAGGGTCTGCAGCGCTTCGAGCGCGGCGAGGCCGCACTGCGTGTCCTGCTCGCCGTTGCCGCCGCTCAGCCCCACGCCGCCGATCACTTCGCCGTCGACGACGATCGGAAAGCCGCCGACGAACGCGGCAAAGCGTCCCTCGAAACTCAACTGGATGCCGAACGCTTCGTTGCCCGGCAACGCGGGGCCATTGGGCGCCTTGGTGAACAGATGCGTCGAGCGCTTGTGGCCCGCCGCGGTGAAGGCCTTGTTCCAGGCGATCTGCGGGCCGGTGATGCGCGCTTCGTCCATGCGCTCCAGCACGAGCGGATAGCCGCCCGCGTCGACGATGCAGACCGACTCGGCGACGTCGATCGCCTGCGCGCGTTCCAGCGCGGCGCGCGCCATCGCGCGCGCTTCGGCGAGTTCAAGCCTGAAAGAACTTTTCATGATGCGTTTTCCGATTGAATGATGTGTCGTTGCGATGCTTTGGTCGCGCGACGTGCGGCTCAGAGACCGCGATAAACCGTTTTGATCTGCGTGTAAAACTCCAGCCCCGCGCGGCCCGATTCACGGAACGTGGACGTGCTCGAGCGCTTCAAACCGCCGAACGGCGCATTGACGACGTTGCCGGTGGTGGTGCGGTTGATCTTGACTGTGCCCGATTCGATCTCGTCGGCGAAGCGGTGCATGTAGCGCGGATTCGACGTCGCGATGGCCGCCGAAAGACCGTATTCGGTGTCGTTGGCTTTCGTCATTGCGTCCTCGAAGCTCGTCACCGAAACGATCGCCAGCACCGGACCGAAGATTTCCTCGCGATAGATGCGGGCGTTCTCGGGCACGTTCGTGAAGACGGCCGGACTGACGTAATAGCCGTGTTCGAAACCGTCGCCGGTCAGTTGATCGCCGCCGGTCAGATGGGTCGCCTGCTCCTTGCCGGATGCGACGTAGCCGAGCACCGTATCGAGCTGCTTGCGGTTGGCGAGCGGACCGAGATCCATGCCGGGCGTGACGCCGCTGCCGATCTTGAGACTCTTCACGCGTTCGAGCAGCCTGGCCGTAAACGCTTCACGCACCGTCTCCATGACGAGGATGCGGCTCGTGCCGGTACACGCCTGGCCGCTCAGCGACAGGCCCCCCTTGACCGCGAGATCCACCGCGCGGTCAAGGTCCGCGTCTTCCATCACGATCAGCGGATTCTTGCCGCCGAGTTCCATCTGCGTGCGCGTCGTGATCGTGACCGAGCGATGGATATGCTCGCCCGCGGCCGTCGAACCCGTGAACGACACCGCGCGCACCACGGGCGGCTCGGTGATCGCCGCGCCGATGTCGGAGGCGCGCCCGGTGATGTAGTTGATGACGCCGGCCGGAATGCCCGCCTGCACGAACGCTTCGGCAAGCCGATAGCCGATCAGCGGCGCATCCGATGAAGGCTTGAAGACGACCGTGTTACCGGCCATCAGTGCCGGTGCGATCTTGCGCGCCGGAATCGAGATCGGGAAATTCCACGGCGTGATCACGGTGACCACACCGAGCGGCTCGCGCTGCGTGTACACCAGCTGGTCGGGATCGTCGCTGGGGAACGTCTCGCCGGTGAAGGTCTGCGCTTCGACCGCGTAGAAACGCAGCACCTGCGCGGAACGCAGGATTTCATCGCGGCTTTGCGCGAGCGGCTTGCCTTCTTCGCGCGTCAATTCGAGCGCGAATGCATCGGCGTTGGCTTCCAGCCAGTCGGCCGCCTTGTTGACGATCTTCGCGCGCGCCGATACCGAAGTGCGGCGCCACTTCGCGAATGCGGCCGATGCCGCGCCGAGCGCCGCCTGCGCGTCGTCGCGCGTCGACGCCTGGAAATGACCGATGACATCGCGCGTATCGGCGGGATTGATGTTCCGGAAAGTCTTGCCGCTCACGCTGGCGGTCCACTCTCCCGCAATCAGGTTCTTGAATACAGTCGCGGATTCGCTCATGACACTCCCTCTCTTGTACGCGATGGCGATGGCGAGCACGCCGCCATCGCATGAACTGAATGACCGGGCGTCTCACGCCCGGCCCCGACTACTTCAGGCGGCGAGCCCCAGTTGGGGCAGCGGGATTTCCTTCTCGACGTAGTCGTAGTAGAGGGCGGTGGTGTAGAGCAGGCGCATCTGTGCGCCGA
>NZ_JACHDK010000044.1:0-18211 GCF_014201005.1 Paraburkholderia lebeckiae
TCAACCCGATCGCGATGGAAGAAGGTCTGCGCTTCGCAATTCGCGAAGGTGGCCGTACGGTCGGCGCTGGTGTCGTCGCCAAGATCATCGAGTAACGCCAGAGAGTTCTCGATAATCGGTTGTATCGGGGTTGGCGGTGTCGTCGACCCTGAATGGTTTAGGGGTATAGCTCAACTGGCAGAGCGTCGGTCTCCAAAACCGAAGGTTGGGGGTTCGATTCCCTCTGCCCCTGCCAACTATCGCGTCGTAGTGGCGCTTGTTAAGGTGTTATGGCGAATCCTTCCGTCGAAACTGTAAATACATCCGGCGACAAGTTGATGTTGATCGCAGGTGTGTTGCTGGTCTTGGCCGGGTTCGTGGGGTTCTTCTGGCTTAATGGCCAGGAATGGTACATCCGCGGAGTCGCCTTGGCTGTTGGTGCGATCGCGGGTGTCGCAGTCGCTCTTCTCTCGGCGCCTGGCAAGGGTTTCATCGCTTTCGCCAATGACTCGTACAAAGAGGTCCGCAAGGTAGTTTGGCCGAGTCGCAAAGAGGCGACCCAAACAACACTCGTGGTCTTCGGCTTCGTAGTCGTGATGGCTATCTTTCTCTGGGTTTGTGATAAATCCATTGAGTGGGCGATTTTCTCGGCGATTCTGGGTTGGAAATGATATGAGTGATACTCCGGCATCCCCGAGCGGCAAACGTTGGTACGTAGTGCACGCATATTCCGGTATGGAGAAGAGCGTGCAACGAGCGCTTCAGGAGCGCATCGAGCGGGCTGGTATGCAGGATCAGTTCGGCCAGATCCTCGTTCCAACAGAAGAGGTTGTTGAGGTAAAGGGCGGTCACAAATCAGTAACCGAACGTCGTTTTTTCCCGGGCTATGTTTTAGTCGAAATGGAAATGACAGACGAAACGTGGCACCTCGTGAAGAATACGGCGAAGGTGACCGGTTTCGTCGGCGGGGCGCGTAATCGGCCGAGCCCGATCTCCCCTCGGGAAGTTGAAAAGATCATGTCGCAGATGCAGGAGGGCGTGGAGAAGCCGCGTCCGAAGACCCTGTTTGAGGTAGGCGAGATGGTGCGGGTGAAAGAAGGCCCGTTCACAGATTTCAACGGCAGCGTCGAAGAAGTGAACTACGAAAAGTCGCGAGTCCGTGTTTCCGTTACAATCTTCGGCCGCGCAACGCCGGTCGAGTTGGAATTCGGCCAAGTCGAAAAGTTGTAGTCCAGATTTTACGGAACGCACCGGTAGGTGCGTTCCGTATTTCGTGCTTACGGTCCGCGTAATGGCCGTTGAGGAGCGTAACTAGCCAGTTTGTCGGCGAACACGCGCTACTACTCACTGAGCGTCCGCACGTAAGGCGACGTTCCAAAAGAGGTTCTCGAAATGGCAAAGAAAATTATCGGCTTTATCAAGCTGCAGATTCCTGCAGGTAAAGCCAACCCGTCGCCGCCGGTTGGTCCGGCACTGGGTCAGCGCGGCCTGAACATCATGGAGTTCTGCAAGGCGTTCAACGCACAGACTCAAGCGATGGAACCGGGTCTGCCGATTCCTGTCGTGATCACGGCATTCGCGGACAAGAGCTTCACGTTCGTTCTGAAGACGCCGCCGGCTACGGTTCTGATCAAGAAGGCAGCGAAGCTCGACAAGGGTTCGAGCAAGCCGCATACCGACAAGGTCGGCAAGATCACCCGCGCTCAAGCTGAAGATATCGCCAAGACCAAGATGCCCGATCTGACGGCTGCTGATCTGGCCGCAGCGGTTCGTACGATCGCTGGTAGCGCCCGCTCGATGGGCATCACTGTGGAGGGCGTGTAAATGGCTAAGCTTTCGAAGCGTCTGCAAGCATTTGCAGCCAAAGTGGATCGTCAGAAGCTGTACCCGATCGAAGACGCTCTGTCGCTCGTGAAGGAATGCGCAAGCGCGAAGTTCGACGAGTCGATCGACGTCGCCGTGCAACTCGGCATTGACGCAAAGAAGTCGGATCAAGTGGTTCGCGGCTCGGTCGTGCTGCCAGCTGGTACCGGTAAGTCGGTCCGCGTCGCTGTGTTCGCGCAGGGCGAAAAGGCTGAGCAGGCTCGTGCCGCTGGTGCTGACGTCGTCGGTATGGAAGACTTGGCCGAGCAGGTCAAGGCCGGGAACCTGAACTTTGACATCGTGATCGCTTCGCCGGACACGATGCGTATCGTCGGTACGCTCGGGCAAATCCTCGGCCCGCGTGGCCTGATGCCGAACCCGAAGGTTGGCACGGTCACGCCGGACGTCGCGACCGCGGTCAAGAACGCCAAGGCTGGTCAGGTTCAATTCCGTGTCGATAAGGCCGGCATTATCCACGCAACGATCGGCCGCGCTTCGTTCGAGCCGGCAGCACTGCGCAACAACCTGAATGCGCTGATCGAAGCGCTGCAGAAGGCGAAGCCGACAACGAGCAAGGGCGTGTATCTGCGCAAGGTCGCTCTGTCGAGCACGATGGGTGTTGGTGTTCGTGTCGACCAGACGTCGATCGCTGCCCAGTAAAGAATTTCGCCGCTCCGGCGCGAGTTGGGGCGGCGTTTAAGGGCTTTGGGCGGTTGCGAGGTGGCAGTCTGCATCGCGCGACCGGTTGTCAAAGACCGTTGGTGGGCACGCAGCAAGTAGGCGGGTCCTTAATGTAAAGCCAACGCAGATGGCGAACCCGAAAAGGTTTTGTAGTGATGAAGCCGTTGGATATCTGTAGCGATACGGATTTTTGATGGTCGAAATACTCCTGACTGGTCGGACGCCGTTATTGAACGCGGTACACAAGGCGCACGCCGCGTGTATCGAATCTGGAGGTTAACCGTGCCACTCAACAAAGAAAGCAAGCAGGCCGTCGTCGCTGAGGTTGCCGCGCAAGTCGCGAAAGCTCAGACCGTGGTTCTGGCTGAGTATCGTGGAATCGCGGTTGGCGATCTGACCAAGCTGCGCGCGAAAGCGCGTGAGCAACAGGTTTACCTTCGCGTGTTGAAGAACACGCTGGCGCGTCGCGCCGTCGAGGGTACCCCGTTTGCTCCGCTGGCAGAGCAGATGACTGGCCCCCTGATCTACGGCATCTCGGAAGATGCGATTGCTGCTGCTAAGGTCGTCAATGACTTCAGCAAGAGCAATGACAAGTTGGTCATCAAGGCTGGTTCCTACGAAGGCAAGGTGATGGACAAGGCTGGCGTGCAAGCGCTGGCAAACATCCCGAGCCGCGAAGAACTGCTCTCCAAGCTGTTGTACGTTATGCAGGCGCCTGTTTCTGGATTCGCGCGCGCTCTGGCCGCGCTGGCAGAAAAGAAGCAAGGCGAAGAAACCGCTGCGTAATGCACTTCAGTCGAGGCGTGATTGATCGCTGGCTGTATCCGAATTCAATTTAGGAGTATTTCAAATGGCAATCGCAAAAGAAGACATCCTCGAAGCCGTAGGCTCGATGTCGGTTCTGGAACTGAACGAGCTGGTCAAGGCGTTCGAAGAAAAGTTTGGCGTGTCGGCAGCTGCTGTTGCAGTGGCTGGCCCGGCAGGTGCAGCTGGCGGCGCTGCTGCTGCTGAAGAGCAGACCGAATTCACGGTCATCTTGGCTGAAACCGGTGCAAACAAGGTTTCGGTCATTAAGGCCGTTCGCGAACTGACGGGTCTCGGCCTGAAAGAAGCGAAGGATCTGGTCGACGGCGCACCGAAGCCCGTTAAGGAAGCGGTGCCGAAGGCTGCTGCTGAAGAAGCCAAGAAGAAGCTGGAAGAAGCCGGCGCGAAGGTTGAAATCAAGTAAGCTTCAACGCGCTGCGCGAAGGCTGGCGGTTTTTCACCGCCGGCCTTTTTGTGCTTTGTGGAGGACGCGTTTCTGCGGGTGTATGCCGGCAGGAATGTGATCCCAGAAGCCAAAGAAAAACGCCCACGGTAATATTGACCGGCATTTCTCTTTGTCTTCTGAAGCGACTGCAGAAGGCAAGTTTGGTCGGGTAGCGGGCAACACAGGCATCCGCTGCCGTCAGCCAGCGGTTGGTAGCGGCCAACCACCAAGCTTCTAGGCTCGTTCAAGCCATCGGACGGCCATCGGGTCTCAGTCGGTGAACACTCGGGTTGTCTCATCAAGGTATCCTGCCTCGACAACTATGCCCGCCGTGATTCGGAGATCGTATGCAATATTCCTTCACCGAGAAGAAGCGTATTCGCAAGAGTTTTGCGAAGCGCCCCATCGTTCACCAAGTACCTTTCCTGCTGGCTACCCAGCTTGAATCATTCAGCACGTTTCTGCAAGCAGATACGTCGTCTACGCAACGCAAGCCGGAAGGCCTGCAAGCTGCGTTTACTTCCGTTTTCCCGATCGTTTCGCATAACGGCTTCGCGCGTCTCGAGTTCGTCAGCTACATGCTGTCGCCGCCGGCGTTCAACATCAAGGAATGCCAGCAGCGCGGTCTGACGTACTGCTCGGCGCTGCGCGCCAAAGTGCGTCTAGTGCTGCTCGACAAGGAATCGCCGAGCAAGCCAGTCGTCAAGGAAGTGAAGGAACAGGAAGTGTACATGGGCGAAATTCCGCTCATGACGCCGACCGGTTCGTTCGTCATCAATGGCACGGAACGTGTGATCGTTTCGCAGCTGCACCGTTCGCCGGGCGTGTTCTTCGAACACGATAAGGGCAAGACGCACAGCTCGGGCAAGCTGCTGTTCTCGGCACGTATCATTCCTTACCGCGGTTCGTGGCTCGACTTCGAGTTCGACCCGAAGGACGTGCTGTACTTCCGCGTCGACCGTCGCCGCAAGATGCCGGTCACGATCCTGCTGAAGGCGATCGGCCTCACTCCGGAACAGATCCTCGCAAACTTCTTCGTGTTCGACAATTTCACGCTGATGCCGGAAGGCGCGCAGATGGAATTCGTGCCGGAGCGTCTGCGTGGCGAAGTTGCGCGTTTCGATATCACGGACCGCGACGGCAATGTGATCGTCCAGAAGGACAAGCGGATCAACGCCAAACACATTCGCGATCTCGACAACGCGAAGACCAAGTTCATCTCGGTCCCGGAAGATTATCTGCTCGGCCGCGTGCTCGCGAAGAATGTGATCGACGGCGATACCGGTGAAGTCATCGCGAACGCGAACGACGAGATCACCGAATCCGTGCTCGACAAGCTGCGCGAAGCGAAGATCAAGGACATCCAGACGCTCTACACGAACGATCTGGACCAAGGTCCGTACATCTCGTCGACGCTGCGCATCGACGAAACGGCCGACAGGATGGCCGCGCGGATCGCGATCTACCGCATGATGCGCCCAGGGGAGCCGCCGACTGAAGAAGCGGTCGAGGCACTGTTCAACCGTCTGTTCTACAGTGAAGAAGCGTACGACCTGTCGAAGGTGGGTCGTATGAAGTTCAATCGCCGCGTCGGCCGTGACGAAATCGTCGGCCCGATGACGCTGCAGGACGACGACATCCTCGCGACGATCAAGATCCTCGTCGAGTTGCGCAACGGCAAGGGCGAAGTGGACGACATCGACCACCTCGGCAACCGTCGTGTGCGTTGCGTCGGCGAACTCGCGGAGAACCAGTTCCGCGCGGGCCTCGTGCGCGTCGAACGTGCTGTGAAGGAACGTCTCGGCCAGGCCGAAAGCGAAAACCTGATGCCGCACGACCTGATCAACTCGAAGCCGATTTCCTCGGCGATCCGCGAGTTCTTCGGTTCGTCGCAGCTGTCGCAGTTCATGGACCAGACCAACCCGCTGTCGGAAATCACGCACAAGCGTCGTGTTTCTGCACTGGGCCCGGGCGGTCTGACTCGCGAACGCGCAGGCTTCGAAGTCCGCGACGTGCACCCGACCCACTACGGCCGCGTGTGCCCGATCGAGACGCCAGAAGGTCCGAACATCGGTCTGATCAACTCGCTTGCTCTGTACGCGCACCTGAACGAATACGGCTTCCTCGAAACGCCGTATCGCAAGGTTGCGGACGGCAAGGTCACCGATCAGATCGACTATCTGTCGGCGATCGAAGAAGGCCGTTACGTGATCGCTCAGGCGAACGCGGCAGTAGCCGACGACGGCACGCTGACCGACGAACTCGTGTCGTCCCGTGAAGCGGGCGAAACGCTGATGGTCACACCGGACCGCATCCAGTACATGGACGTGGCGCCGTCGCAGATCGTGTCGGTCGCAGCTTCGCTGATTCCGTTCCTCGAGCACGACGACGCGAACCGCGCATTGATGGGCTCGAACATGCAGCGTCAGGCCGTGCCGTGTCTGCGTCCGGAAAAGCCGGTCGTCGGTACGGGCATCGAGCGCACCGTGGCGGTCGACTCGGGCACGACGGTTCAGGCACTGCGTGGCGGTGTGGTCGATTACGTTGACGCGGGCCGTATCGTGATTCGCGTAAACGACGACGAAGCGGTTGCGGGTGAAGTCGGTGTCGACATCTACAACCTGATCAAGTACACGCGTTCAAATCAGAACACGAACATCAACCAACGTCCGATCGCGAAGATGGGCGACAAGGTTGCGCGTGGCGACGTGCTGGCTGACGGCGCATCGACCGATCTGGGCGAGCTCGCGCTCGGCCAGAACATGCTGATCGCGTTCATGCCGTGGAACGGCTATAACTTCGAAGACTCGATCCTGATATCGGAGAAGGTGGTTGCGGACGACCGCTACACGTCGATCCACATCGAAGAACTGAACGTCGTTGCTCGCGACACGAAGCTCGGACCGGAAGAAATCACGCGCGACATCTCGAACCTCGCGGAAGTGCAGCTTGGCCGTCTCGACGAGTCGGGCATCGTGTACATCGGCGCGGAAGTCGAGGCGGGCGACGTGCTGGTTGGCAAGGTCACGCCGAAGGGCGAAACCCAGCTGACGCCGGAAGAAAAGCTGCTGCGCGCGATCTTCGGTGAGAAGGCGTCGGACGTGAAGGACACGTCGCTGCGCGTGCCGTCGGGCATGAGCGGCACTGTGATCGACGTGCAGGTATTCACGCGTGAAGGCATCCAGCGCGACAAGCGCGCGCAACAGATCATCGACGATGAACTGAAGCGCTATCGTCTCGACCTGAACGACCAGCTGCGTATCGTGGAAGGTGATGCGTTCCAGCGTCTCGCACGTATGCTCGAAGGCAAGGTGGTGAACGGCGGTCCGAAGAAGCTCGCGAAGGGCACGAAGATCGACCGCGCTTACCTCGAAGATCTGGACCACTATCACTGGTTCGACATTCGCCTTGCGGATGAAGAAGCAGCGGCCCAGCTCGAAGCGATCAAGAACTCGATCGAAGAGAAGCGTCACCAGTTCGACCTCGCGTTCGAAGAGAAGCGCAAGAAGCTCACGCAAGGCGACGAACTGCCGCCGGGCGTGCTGAAGATGGTCAAGGTGTATCTGGCGGTGAAGCGCCGTCTGCAGCCTGGCGACAAGATGGCAGGCCGTCACGGTAACAAGGGTGTCGTGTCGAAGATCGTGCCGATCGAAGACATGCCGTACATGGCCGACGGCCGTCCGGCTGACGTCGTTCTGAACCCGCTCGGCGTGCCGTCGCGGATGAACGTGGGTCAGGTTCTCGAAGTGCATCTGGGTTGGGCCGCGAAGGGTCTCGGCTGGCGTATCGGCGAAATGCTGCAGCGTCAGGCGAAGATCGCTGAACTGCGCGAATTCCTGATCAAGATCTACAACGAATCGGGCCGCGCAGAAGAGCTGGACAGCTTCAGCGACGACGAAATCCTCGAACTGGCGAAGAACCTGCGCGAAGGCGTGCCGTTCGCAACGCCGGTGTTCGACGGTGCGACGGAAGAAGAAATGTCCCGCGCGCTGGATCTGGCATTCCCGGACGACATCGCTGAAAACCTCGGCATGACGCCGTCGAAGAACCAGGTGCGTCTGTTCGACGGCCGCACGGGCGAGATGTTCGAACGTACGGTGACGGTCGGCTACATGCACTACCTGAAGCTGCACCACCTGGTCGACGACAAGATGCACGCGCGTTCCACGGGCCCGTACTCGCTCGTCACGCAGCAGCCGTTGGGCGGTAAGGCGCAGTTCGGTGGCCAGCGTTTCGGTGAAATGGAAGTGTGGGCGCTCGAAGCGTACGGCGCATCGTACGTGCTGCAGGAAATGCTGACGGTGAAGTCCGACGACGTGACGGGCCGGACCAAGGTTTACGAGAACCTGGTCAAGGGCGATCACGTGATCGATGCCGGCATGCCTGAGTCGTTCAACGTGTTGGTGAAGGAAATCCGGTCGCTGGGTATCGACATCGACCTAGACCGGAACTAATCGGACTACTGGAGAGAAGCGATGAAAGCTTTGCTCGATCTATTCAAGCAAGTCCAACAACCTGAAGTTTTCGACGCGATCAAGATCGGTCTGGCCTCGCCGGACAAGATCCGTTCGTGGTCGTTCGGTGAAGTCAAAAAGCCGGAAACCATCAACTACCGCACCTTCAAGCCGGAGCGCGATGGTCTGTTCTGCGCGAAGATTTTCGGTCCGATCAAGGACTACGAATGCCTTTGCGGCAAGTACAAGCGCCTGAAGCACCGCGGCGTGATCTGCGAGAAGTGCGGCGTCGAAGTGACGCTTGCGAAGGTGCGTCGTGAGCGGATGGGCCACATTGAGCTGGCCTCGCCGGTCGCGCACATCTGGTTCCTGAAGTCGCTGCCGTCGCGTCTGGGCATGGTGCTCGACATGACGCTGCGCGACATCGAGCGCGTGCTGTACTTCGAAGCATACGTGGTGATCGATCCGGGCATGACGCCGCTCAAAGCGCGGCAGATCATGACCGAAGAGGATTACTACAACAAGGTCGAGGAATACGGCGACGAATTCCGTGCCGAGATGGGTGCGGAAGGTATTCGCGAACTGCTGCGCGCGATCAACATCGACGAGCAGGTCGAGCTGCTGCGCACGGAGCTCAAGAACACCGGCTCGGAAGCGAAGATCAAGAAGTACGCGAAGCGCCTGAAAGTGCTCGAGGCGTTCCAGCGTTCGGGCATCAAGCCGGACTGGATGGTCCTCGAAGTGCTGCCGGTGCTGCCGCCGGAACTGCGTCCGCTCGTCCCGCTCGACGGCGGCCGTTTCGCGACGTCGGACCTGAACGACCTGTATCGCCGCGTGATCAACCGTAACAACCGGTTGAAGCGTTTGCTCGAGCTGAAGGCGCCTGAAATCATCGTCCGCAACGAAAAGCGGATGCTGCAGGAAGCCGTCGACTCGCTGCTCGACAACGGCCGTCGCGGCAAGGCGATGACCGGTGCGAACAAGCGTCCGCTGAAGTCGCTCGCGGACATGATCAAGGGTAAGGGCGGTCGCTTCCGTCAGAACCTGCTCGGTAAGCGTGTCGACTACTCTGGCCGTTCGGTGATCGTGGTCGGCCCGACGCTGAAGCTGCATCAGTGCGGTCTGCCGAAGCTGATGGCGCTCGAACTGTTCAAGCCGTTCATCTTCAACAAGCTCGAAGTGATGGGTGTCGCTACCACCATCAAGGCTGCGAAGAAGGAAGTCGAGAACCAGACACCGGTGGTGTGGGACATCCTCGAAGAGGTGATCCGCGAACATCCGGTCATGCTGAACCGTGCGCCGACGCTGCACCGTCTCGGCATCCAGGCTTTCGAGCCGGTGCTGATCGAAGGTAAGGCAATCCAGCTGCATCCGCTCGTTTGCGCGGCGTTCAACGCCGACTTCGACGGTGACCAGATGGCCGTTCACGTGCCGCTGTCGCTCGAAGCTCAGATGGAAGCGCGCACGCTGATGCTCGCGTCGAACAACGTGCTGTTCCCGGCTAACGGCGATCCGTCGATCGTGCCGTCGCAGGATATCGTGCTCGGCCTGTACTACGCGACGCGTGAAGCGGTGAACGGCAAGGGCGAAGGGCTGACGTTCACGGGCGTGTCGGAAGTGCTGCGCGCGTACGAGAACAAGGAAGTCGAACTGGCCTCGCGCGTCAACGTGCGGATCACCGAAATGGTCCACAACGAAGACAAGTCGGAAGGCGCGCCGGCGTTCGTGCCGCAGATCACGCTGTATGCGACCACGGTTGGCCGCTCGATCCTGTCGGAAATCCTGCCGCCGGGTCTGCCGTTCTCGGTGCTGAACAAGCCGCTGAAGAAGAAGGAAATCTCGCGTCTGATCAACACCGCGTTCCGCAAGTGCGGTCTGCGTGAGACGGTGATTTTCGCCGACCAACTGATGCAATCGGGCTTCCGTCTGGCAACGCGCGCTGGTATTTCGATCTGCGTCGACGACATGCTCGTACCGCCGCAGAAGGAAACCATCGTTGGCGACGCCGCGAAGAAGGTGAAGGAATACGACCGTCAGTACATGTCGGGTCTCGTCACCGCGCAGGAGCGCTACAACAACGTGGTCGACATCTGGTCGGCGACGTCGGAAGCGGTCGGCAAGGCAATGATGGAACAGCTGTCGACGGAACCGGTCACGGACCGCGACGGCAACCAGACGCGTCAGGAGTCGTTCAACTCCATCTACATGATGGCGGACTCAGGCGCTCGTGGTTCCGCGGTTCAGATCCGTCAGCTGGCCGGTATGCGCGGTCTGATGGCGAAGCCGGACGGCTCGATCATCGAGACGCCGATTACGGCGAACTTCCGCGAAGGTCTGAACGTGCTGCAGTACTTCATCTCGACCCACGGTGCACGTAAGGGTCTGGCTGATACGGCACTGAAAACCGCGAACTCGGGTTACCTGACGCGTCGTCTCGTCGACGTGACGCAGGATCTGGTCGTCGTCGAGGAAGATTGCGGCACGTCGAACGGCGTGGCGATGAAGGCGCTCGTGGAAGGCGGTGAAGTGGTCGAAGCGCTGCGTGACCGTATCCTGGGTCGCGTGGCCGTGGCTGACATCGTCAACCCGGAATCGCAGGAAACGCTGTTCGAAGCGGGCACGCTGCTCGACGAAGACGCGGTCGAAGACATCGAACGCCTCGGCATCGACGAAGTGCGCGTGCGCACGCCGCTTACCTGCGAAACGCGCTACGGTCTGTGCGCGGCCTGCTACGGTCGCGACCTCGGCCGCGGCTCGCTCGTGAACGTCGGCGAAGCGGTCGGCGTGATCGCGGCGCAGTCGATCGGTGAACCGGGCACGCAGCTCACGATGCGTACGTTCCACATCGGTGGCGCGGCGTCGCGTGCGGCGGTGGCTTCGTCGGTCGAAGCGAAGTCGAACGGTACGGTGCGTTTCACGTCGACGATGCGTTACGTCACGAATGCGAAGGGCGAGCAGATCGTCATCTCGCGTTCGGGTGAAGCGATGATCACCGACGATCACGGCCGCGAACGCGAGCGTCACAAGGTGCCGTACGGCGCAACGCTGCTGCAGCTCGACGGTGCGCAGATCAAGGCTGGCACGCAACTGGCCACGTGGGATCCGATGACGCGTCCGATCATCACCGAGTACGGTGGTACGGTGAAGTTCGAGAACGTCGAGGAAGGCGTGACGGTCGCGAAACAGATCGACGACGTGACGGGTCTGTCCACGCTCGTCGTGATCGACGTGAAGCGTCGTGGTTCGCAGGCGTCGAAGACGGTGCGTCCGCAGGTCAAGCTGCTCGATGCGAACGGCGAGGAAGTGAAGATCCCGAACACCGAGCACTCGGTGCAGATCGGCTTCCAGGTCGGTGCGCTGATCACCGTGAAGGACGGTCAGCAGGTGCAGGTTGGCGAAGTGCTCGCACGTATCCCGACCGAATCGCAGAAGACGCGTGACATTACCGGTGGTCTGCCGCGTGTGGCGGAACTGTTCGAAGCACGTTCGCCGAAGGACGCGGGTATCCTGGCGGAAGTCACGGGTACGACGTCGTTCGGTAAGGACACGAAGGGCAAGCAGCGTCTCGTTATCACGGACCTCGAGGGCAACCAGCACGAGTTCCTGATCGCGAAGGAAAAGCAGGTTCTGGTGCACGATGGTCAGGTCGTCAACAAGGGCGAAATGATCGTCGACGGACCGGCGGATCCGCACGACATCCTGCGTCTGCAGGGCGTCGAGGCGCTGTCGCGCTACATCGTGGACGAAGTGCAGGACGTGTACCGTCTGCAAGGCGTGAAAATCAACGACAAGCACATCGAAGTGATCGTGCGTCAGATGCTGCGCCGCGTGCAGATTTCGGACAACGGCGACACGCGTTTCATCCCGGGCGAACAGGTCGAGCGGTCGGACATGCTCGACGAGAACGACCGTATGATCGCGGAAGACAAGCGTCCGGCAACGTACGAAAACGTGCTGCTCGGTATCACGAAGGCGTCGCTGTCGACCGATTCGTTCATCTCCGCGGCGTCGTTCCAGGAAACGACCCGCGTGCTGACCGAAGCGGCGATCATGGGCAAGCGCGACGACCTGCGTGGCCTGAAGGAAAACGTGATCGTCGGCCGTCTGATTCCGGCCGGTACGGGTCTCGCGTTCCACAAGGCGCGTAAGAGCAAGGAACTGGCCGACCGGGAGCGTTTCGATCAGATCGCAGCGGAAGAGTCGTTCGAATTCGGGACGCCGGAAACCCCGGCTGCCGAACAGCAGCACTCGGGCGAGTAAGTGTTGGCGGCGCAAGCCGCCTTACCTGACGAGTCACGAAAGCCGCTCAGTTTCGACTGAGCGGTTTTTTTTTGCTCTTTTTGCGCGTGCATCGGTGCTACGTGCCGGAGCAGTCCTACTAGGCCCGATGGCTAACGTTGTCGCAAAGCGCGGGCGCGGCACGAATGCGTTGGTAAAATTCGTCTCACCGCCTGCGTGCCTTTCCTTCGCCGTCTCTCTCAAATACATGTCCCGACCGCTCGAAATCCTCAATGAAGTCTTTGGTTATCCCGCGTTCAGAGGGCAGCAGGGCGAAATTGTCGAGCACGTCGCCGACGGTGGCGATTGCCTTGTGCTGATGCCGACGGGCGGCGGCAAATCGCTGTGCTATCAGATCCCGTCGCTGGTGCGGCGCGAATGCGGCTTTGGCACCGGCATCGTGGTGTCGCCGCTGATCGCGCTGATGCAGGATCAGGTGGCCGCGCTGACCGAAGTCGGCGTGCGGGCCGCGTACCTGAACTCAACGTTGTCGAGCGCGGAGGCGGTGGCCACCGAGCGGGCGCTCCGCGACGGCGACCTCGATCTGCTCTACGTCGCACCGGAGCGGCTGATGACGCCGCGCTTCCAGGAACTGCTCGAACGCACGCGCATCGGTCTTTTCGCGATCGACGAAGCGCACTGCGTGTCGCAATGGGGACACGATTTCCGGCCCGAATATATCCAGCTGTCGGTGCTGCACGAGCGCTTTCCGAATGTCCCGCGCATCGCGCTGACGGCGACCGCCGACGCGATCACGCGCGACGAAATCATCCACCGTCTCGCGCTCGAGGATGCGCGCGTATTCGTGTCGAGTTTCGATCGGCCGAACATCCGCTATCGCATCGCCGAAAAAGACAACGCGCGCACGCAACTGCTCGACTTCATTCGCGCCGAGCATACGAAAGCCGACGGCACGACCGACGCGGGCGTCGTTTATTGCCTGTCGCGCCGCAAGGTCGAGGAAACCGCGGAGTGGCTGAAGGAAAAGGGCATGCGCGCGCTGCCGTACCACGCCGGCATGGAGTTCGAGGTGCGCCAGAAACATCAGGAGATGTTCCAGCGCGAGGAAGGCATCGTGATGTGCGCGACGATTGCGTTCGGCATGGGCATCGACAAACCCGACGTGCGGTTCGTCGCGCATCTGGATTTGCCCAAGAGCGTGGAAGGGTACTACCAGGAAACCGGCCGCGCGGGCCGCGACGGACTGCCGTCGAACGCGTGGATGGCCTACGGGCTCGGCGACGTCGTGCAGCAGCGCAAGATGATCGACGAATCCGAAGCAGACGACGCGCACAAGCGCGTCCAGACCGGCAAGCTCGACGCGCTGCTCGGTTTGTGCGAAACGGCGACTTGCCGGCGGGTGCGCCTGCTCGCGTACTTCGGCGAAACGAGCGAACCGTGCGGCAACTGCGATAACTGTCTCGAGCCGCCGCCGACCTCGGATGCGACGCGCGAGGCTCAGATGGCGCTGTCGTGCGTGTTTCGCGCGCAGCGTGCGAGCGGCTTTCATTTCGGCGCCGGACACCTGATAGATATTTTGCGTGGCAACCGCAGCGAAAAAATCTTGCAGCGCGGCCACGAGAAGCTGACCACGTTCGGTATCGGCGCGGCGCTCGGTGAGCCGGAGTGGCGCGCGATCTTCCGCCAACTCGTCGCGTTCGGTTACCTGACGGTCGACCACGAGGGCTTCGGTTCGCTCGTGCTGACGGAGGCGAGCAAGCCGGTGCTCAAGGGCGAGCAGAAGGTGACGATGCGCCGCTACGTCAAGCCGACACGCACGCGTCAATCGTCGGGTCGTACGAGCGAGCGCGCGGATCCGACCGTCGGCATGGGCCCTCGCGAGCGGGCCCGCTGGGAGCGTCTACGCATGTGGCGCACAGAAACCGCAAAGAGCGACGGAGTGCCGGCTTATGTGATTTTCCATGACGCGACGCTCGCAGAAATCGCCCGTCTCGGCCCCCATTCGATCGACGATCTGCGCGGGATTCCGGGCATGGGGGCGCGTAAACTGGGCCGTTTCGGCGACGAATTGCTGCACGTCGTAGCGGCAGACTGACGTCGTCGGACTGTTTAGCCGGATTGAGAGGGGGCGAAACACCGCAACTTGTTGACTCTCTTAGTATTTTCGGAATATTATGCTAGGTTCCGGTTCTTGGAATGCCTACGCGCAACTTCAGTTCGTGCGTGAGCGGGCCAGCCGGGAAGTTCGATGCGCGGGCGTTTCCGCTTTGCCCGGAAACCGATGCGTCGATTTTCTTCAATTTCAGGAATAAACAATGCCAACCATCAATCAACTGGTTCGCAAAGGCCGCACGTCGGAAACGACGAAGAGCAAGAGCCCGGCTTTGCAGGACTGCCCCCAGCGTCGCGGCGTGTGCACCCGTGTGTACACCACGACGCCGAAGAAGCCGAACTCGGCACTCCGTAAGGTCGCCAAGGTTCGTCTGACGAACGGCTTCGAAGTCATTTCGTACATCGGTGGTGAAGGCCACAACCTGCAGGAACACTCGGTCGTGCTGATTCGCGGCGGCCGTGTGAAGGACTTGCCGGGTGTGCGTTACCACATGGTTCGCGGCTCGCTGGATACCCAGGGCGTCAAGGATCGTAAGCAGGCTCGCTCGAAGTACGGTGCGAAGCGTGCCAAGGCTGGCAAGTAATTAGCCGGTCGATCGTAGTTTCGGGTCGCCTGCAAAGGCGGTAATAGCGATGGTGCCGGAATCGCCGGTGCTATCGAGTAAGTGGTCACCCGACCAGGCTGGTTAGTCTTACGGATGAATCGGGTTAGTTGGTGGCCGCGGGGCTGTAAACAGCTCCAACTGAAAAGGTAAAGGAAGAAACATGCCGCGTCGTCGCGAAGTCCCCAAGCGGGAAGTGTTGCCGGATCCGAAGTTTGGCAACGTTGATGTAGCAAAATTCATGAACGTGCTGATGCTCTCAGGCAAGAAGTCGGTTGCCGAGCGTATCGTGTACGGCGCTTTCGAGCAGATCCAGACCAAGGGTGGCAAGGACCCGCTGGAAGTGTTCACGGTCGCGCTCAACAACGTCAAGCCGGTGGTCGAAGTGAAGAGCCGCCGCGTTGGTGGTGCGAACTATCAGGTTCCGGTCGAAGTGCGCCCGTCGCGTCGTATGGCATTGGCGATGCGTTGGCTGCGTGAAGCCGCGAAGAAGCGCAGCGAGAAGTCGATGGCCCTGCGTCTGGCAGGTGAGCTCTCCGAAGCGGCCGAAGGCCGTGGCGGCGCGATGAAGAAGCGCGACGAAGTTCACCGGATGGCAGAAGCCAACAAGGCGTTCTCGCACTTCCGTTTCTAAGCTTCCCGATCCCGGGTTTAGCGGAAAACGGAAAGAAATTCCGGGCGGGTGCGCTTCAAAGGCGCCTCGCCCGTTTGTGTTACAGCGCGATGGGCATCTCTCGCATCGCGTCATCCCAATAGAGGATCAAAGTGGCTCGCAAGACTCCTATCGAGCGCTACCGTAACATCGGTATTAGCGCTCACATCGACGCCGGCAAAACGACGACGACCGAGCGCATTCTGTTCTACACGGGCGTGAACCACAAGATTGGTGAAGTTCACGACGGCGCTGCCACCATGGACTGGATGGAGCAGGAGCAGGAGCGCGGCATCACGATTACTTCCGCTGCTACCACGGCATTCTGGAAAGGCATGGCGGGCGACCGCGCCGAACACCGCATCAACATCATCGACACGCCGGGTCACGTCGACTTCACGATTGAAGTCGAGCGCTCGATGCGCGTGCTCGACGGCGCGTGCATGGTGTACTGCGCTGTGGGCGGCGTGCAGCCCCAGTCGGAAACCGTGTGGCGTCAGGCTAACAAGTACAAGGTTCCCCGTCTCGCGTTCATCAACAAGATGGACCGTACCGGCGCGAACTTCTTCAAGGTCTACGACCAGCTCAAGCTGCGTCTGAAGGCGAACCCGGTTCCGGTCGTCGTGCCTATCGGCGCGGAAGAGAACTTCACGGGGGTCGTCGATCTGATGAAGATGAAGGCGATCATTTGGGACGACGCGTCCCAAGGCACCAAGTTCTCGTACGAAGACATCCCGGCAGAGCTCGTCGACACATGCAACGAATGGCGTGAAAAGATGGTCGAAGCCGCGGCGGAAGCGAACGAAGACATGATGAACAAGTACCTCGAGTCGGGTGAGCTGACCGAAGAGGAAATCATCAAGGGTCTGCGCGACCGTACGATCGCATGCGAAATCCAGCCGATGCTGTGCGGCACCGCGTTCAAGAACAAGGGTGTGCAGCGGATGCTGGACGCCGTGCTCGACTTCCTGCCGTCGCCGATCGACATCCCGCCGGTTACCGGCGAGCTGGAAAACGGTGAAAAGGGCGAGCGCCGCGCTGCAGACGACGAAAAGTTTTCGGCACTGGCATTCAAGATCATGACCGACCCGTTCGTCGGACAACTGATCTTCTTCCGTGTGTACTCTGGCGTTGTGAATTCGGGCGACACCCTGCTGAACGCGACCAAGGACAAGAAGGAACGTCTGGGCCGTATTCTGCAGATGCACGCGAACCAGCGCGAAGAAATCAAGGAAGTGCGCGCAGGCGACATCGCTGCTGCGGTGGGCCTGAAGGACGCGACCACGGGCGACACGCTGTGCGATCCGACGAGCCCGATCGTGCTGGAGCGCATGGTTTTCCCGGAACCCGTGATTTCGCAGGCTGTTGAGCCGAAGACGAAGCCGGACCAGGAAAAGATGGGTCTGGCTCTGAACCGTCTGGCGCAGGAAGATCCGTCGTTCCGCGTTCAAACGGACGAAGAATCGGGTCAAACCATTATTTCGGGCATGGGCGAGCTCCACTTGGAAATTCTGGTCGACCGGATGAAGCGTGAGTTCGGCGTCGAAGCAACGGTTGGCAAGCCGCAGGTGGCTTACCGCGAAACGATTCGCGGCAAGGCGGAAGACGTTGATGGCAAGTTCGTCAAGCAGTCGGGTGGTCGCGGCCAGTACGGTCATGCGGTCATCACGCTCGAGCCGAACGAGCAAGGCAAGGGCTACGAGTTCCTGGACGAGATCAAGGGCGGTGTGATTCCGCGTGAATACATCCCGGCAGTCGACAAGGGTATCCAGGAAACGCTGAAGGCCGGCGTGCTGGCGGGGTTCCCGGTCGTGGACGTGAAGGTTCACCTGACGTTCGGTTCCTACCACGACGTCGACTCGAACGAAAATGCGTTCCGCATGGCCGGTTCGATGGCGTTCAAGGAAGCGATGCGCAAGGCACAGCCGGTCATCCTCGAACCGATGATGGCTGTCGAAGTCGAAACGCCGGAAGACTACATGGGCAACGTGATGGGCGACCTCTCTGGCCGTCGCGGTATTGTTCAGGGCATGGATGACATGGTTGGCGGCGGCAAGATCGTTCGCGCCGAAGTGCCGCTGTCGGAAATGTTCGGCTACTCGACGTCGCTTCGTTCGCTGACGCAGGGTCGCGCAACGTACACGATGGAGTTCAAGCACTACGCTGAAGCTCCGCGTAACGTGTCGGAAGCGATCATCAACGCGAAGTCGAAGTAATCGCGCGGCAAAGTCATTCAACGATTAACTTTCTGAAAGAAGAGAAACATGGCTAAAGGTAAATTCGAACGGACCAAGCCGCACGTGAACGTGGGCACGATCGGTCACGTTGACCACGGCAAGACCACGCTGACGGCAGCGATCACGACGGTTCTGACGCAGAA
>NZ_JACHDK010000045.1:0-17627 GCF_014201005.1 Paraburkholderia lebeckiae
GGTACAGCAGCAGCGCAACGCGCTGGCCACCTTCCAGGCGGCCGTGCCGGCGCTGCAACAGCAGCTCGACACCAACATCCATGCGCTTGCGGTGCTGGCGGGCACCGCACCTGAACAATTCACGGTCAGCGACGCCGCGCTCGCCGACATCCCGATTCCCCAACCGCGCCCGAATCTGCCCGCGAGCCTGCTGGAAACGCGCCCCGACATCCGTTCGAAGGAAGCGCAGCTGCGGTCGGCGAATCAGAGTGTCGGCGCGGCGCGCGCGGCCTTTCTGCCGAACATCGTACTGACCGCGGACGGCGGGCTGAGCAGCAAGTCGCTGTCGCATTTCCTGTCGAGCCCGTTCGCCAGTCTCGCCACCTCGCTGGCGGCGCCAATCTTCGATGGCGGCGCGCTGCGTGGCCAGTTGCACGCGAGCCAGGCGGCCGAAGCGAAGGGCGTCGCGGATTACCGGCAAGCCGTCATAACCGCGCTGCAGGACGTGGAGGACTCGCTCACGGCGGCGCAACAGCAGCAGCTCGCGGAAGTCGCTGACCAGAACGCCGCCGACGCCGCCCGCAAAGCCGCTACGCTCGCGCAAGCCCAGTACAAGCTCGGCACCGTCGACTTTCTGACCGTGCTCGATACGCAACGCACGCTGTATCAGTCCGAAGACACGCTGGTGCAGGCGCGGCTCGCGCGCCTGCAAGCGTCCGTGAGCCTGTTTCGCGCGTTCGGCGGCGGCTTCGGCGTGACCGACGATAGCGATAGCAGCACCGCCTCCACCTCTACGTCATCCCGCTCATGAAATCTGCACACCTTCCGAACCACGAGGCGCCCCGCGGACGCGGCCGCGCGCCGCTCATCCTGGCATTCGTCGTCGTTGTCGCGATGTTGGCGGTGTGGTTCTGGCCGCGGCACCCGGCGGTCAAGGCGGCGACCGCCGTGCCGGTCAACGCCGGTCATCCGGTGAGCCGCGACTTTCCGATTCGCGTCGCCGCGGTGGGCACGGTGCTCGCGCTCAATACCGTGGACGTCAAAGTACGTGTCGACGGGCAATTGCAGCGCGTCGCCTTCACTGAAGGACAGGACGTCAAAGCCGGCCAGTTGCTGGCGCAACTCGATCAGGGACCGCTCACTGCCCAGTTGCATCAAGCGGAAGCGGCGCAGCGCAAAGACCAGGCATCGCTCGATAACGCGCGGCTCGATCTCGCGCGCTACTCGCAACTGGTCGGCATCGGCGCGGCGACGACTCAGGCGGTGGACACCGCGAAGGCGCAAGTCGAAGCGCTCTCCGCGACGGTCGCTGCGGACGCCGCGCTGGTGCAAAGCGACCGGCTGCAATTGAGCTTCACCACGTTGAGCGCGCCGTTCACCGGACGCGTCGGCGCACGCGAGGCCGATATCGGCGCGATCGTCCATCCGACCGACACCACCGGCATCGTCACCGTCACGCAGATGGAGCCGATCACCGTGCTGTTCTCCGTGCCGCAGGACGTGCTGCCTGAACTGCTCGCGAATCAGGCGAAAGCGCCGCTGGCGGTGAACGTGACCACGCGTTCCGGCAGCACGCCGCTCGCCGACGGCACGCTGGTGTTCATCGACAGCACGGTCGATCCTACGACCGGCCAGATCAGGCTCAAGGCTTCGTTCACCAACCAGGACCGCAAGCTGTGGCCCGGCGAGCTGGTGAATGCGCGCGTGCTGGTGCGCACCGATACGCAGCGGCTCGCGGTGCCGAGCCGCGCGGTGGTGAACTCGCAGAACGGCACGCAGCTCTATTTGATCGCCGCGAACGGCACCGCGCAGATGCGCCCGGTGCAAACCGGTATCACCGTCGATGGCATGACGGAGATACGCAGTGGCATCGCGCCCGCGGATCTCGTCGTGTTCGATGGCCAAAGCCGCTTGAACCCGGGCGTGCATGTGACGGCGACCACGGTTCCCGCCAGTTCCGAAGCGCCGCCCAACGCGAATCTGGCAGGCAGCCAGACTGATCAGGATATTCCGTCATGAGCCTCATGGAACTGTTCATCAAGCGGCGCATCGCGACGAGTTTTCTGGCGATCGCAGTGCTGCTGGTCGGCGCGGTGGCGTATTTTCTGCTGCCGGTCGCGCCGCTGCCGCAGGTCGATTTTCCGACCATTCAGATTGTCGCCAAGTTGCCCGGCGCGAGCGCGGAAACCATGGCGACCTCGGTGGCGACACCACTGGAGCGGCAACTTTCGCTGATTGCGGGCGTGACGCAGATGACGTCGTCGAGCTCGCTCGGCAACACCAGCATTGCCGTGCAATTCGATCTCTCGCGCGACATCAATGGCGCGGCGCAGGATGTGCAGACCGCGATCAACGCAGCCGGCGGCACGTTGCCGAAGAACCTGCCGAACCCGCCGACCTATCAGAAAGTCAATCCGGCCGACTTCACGTTGCTGTCACTGGCGCTGACGTCGCCATCGCTCACGCTCACGCAACTCGACAGCTACGCCGAAGACTATCTCGCGCAACAGATCTCGCAGATGCCCGGCGTCGGTCTGGTTGATTTCCACGGCCAGCAGCGGCCCGCAGTGCGTATTCAGCTCGACCCCGACAAGCTCACCGCGCGTGGCCTGACGCTGGAAGACGTGCGCTCGATCGTCGGCGTGCAGACGGTCAATGCACCGAAGGGCAGCCTGAACGGTCCGGATCGCTCGGTGATCTTCAACGCGACCGACCAGATCACGACCGCCTCGCAGTATCGCGATCTGGTGGTCGCGTACAAGAACGGCGCGCCGATTCGCGTGTCCGATCTCGGCACGGTGCTGAACGCCGCCGAAGACAATCAGCAAGCCGCATGGCTTCAGCACGACCGCGCGATCATTCTCGACATTCACAAGCAGCCGGGCTACAACGTCGTGCAGACGATCGCCAACATCACGGCGAAGCTGCCCGCGCTTGAAGCAATGCTGCCCGCGGCCGCGCATTTGCATGTGGTGGGCGACCGCACGCAAACCATCAACGCGTCGGTGCACGACGTGCAGTTCACGCTGATGCTGACGATCGCGCTCGTCGTCATGGTGATCTTCTCGTTCCTGCGCAACGTATGGGCGACCATCATTCCGAGCCTGACGATTCCGCTTTCGCTGGTCGCCACGTTCGGCGTCATGTATCTGCTCGGCTATAGCCTCGACAATCTGTCGCTGATGGGCTTGACCATCGCGGTAGGCTTCGTGGTGGACGATGCGATCGTCGTGATCGAAAACGTCATGCGGCATATCGAAGACGGCGTGCCGAGAATGAAGGCAGCCTTGCTTGGCGCGATGGAAGTGCGCTTCACGATCATTTCGATGACCATCTCGCTGATCGCCGTGTTCATCCCGATCCTGCTGATGGGCGGCATCGTCGGCCGGCTGTTCCGCGAATTCGCAGTGACGGTGAGCGCCGCGATAGTGATGTCGGCGCTGGTATCGCTGAGCGTCACGCCGATGCTGTGCGGCTGGCTGATCCGTTTGCCTGAGCCGGATGGCGGCGGCCGGATGCGCGGGCTCGAAGCATGGCTCGAAGCCGTCTTTAGCGCAGTAGAGCGGCGCTACGAGCGCGGCCTCGATTGGGTGCTGGACCGCCAGAAGCTGATGCTGGCTGTCACGGTGGCGACGATCGTCGCCACCGGCGCGTTGTTCGTCGCGATCCCCAAGGGATTTTTCCCGCAGGAGGACTCCGGTCTGATCATGGGCGTCGCCCAGGCCGCGCCGGATATTTCGCCCCGCTCGATGTCGCAGAAGATGCAGCAGGTGGGCCATATCATCGAGGCCGACCCCGCCGTCGACAACGTTTACTACTGGATGGGTCCTAACCCGACCGTGAGCCAGGGGCGCGTCATGATCAACCTGAAACCGTTCGCTCAGCGCAAGGACAGTGCTGCGCAGGTGCTCAATCGTTTAAAGCCGCAGTTGGCGAAGGTCATGGGCATCTCGTTGTCGATGCAGGTCCGGCAGGATATTCAGGTGGGCGGCCGTATCAGCGCCGCGCAGTATCAGTACACGTTGCAGGACCCTGACATCAACGAGTTGAATCACTGGGCGGGCGTACTGACCGATCGCCTGTCGAAGCTGCCGCAATTGGCCGACGTCACGTCCGACCAGCAGGCCGCCGCTACCAGCGCGACACTCGTGATCGATCGCAGCACCGCTTCGCGTTTCGGCATCACGGCGCAAGCCATCGACGACACGCTTTACGATGCATTCGGCCAGCGGCAGATTGCGACGCTCTTCACGCAGCTGAATCAGTACCACGTCGTCGAGGAAGTCGATCCGCACTTTCAATTGACGACGGATGCACTGGCGCATCTCTACGTGCGTTCGCCGCTCACGAACGAACTGGTGCCGCTCGACACGCTCGCCAGGATCGAAAACAATGTGTCGCCGATCTCGGTGAATCACCAGGGCTTGTTCCCGGCCGTGACGATCTCATTCAATCTGGCGGCGGGTCAGTCGCTTGGCAACGCGGTGGCGGCGATTCGCCAGGCCGAAGTCGCGGCAGGCAAGCCAGATAGTTTGACGGGCTCGTTTCAGGGCACTGCGCAGGCGTTCCAGGCGTCGCTCGCGAGTGAGCCGTATCTGATCGCCGCGGCGCTCGTGGTGGTCTATCTGATTCTCGGCATCCTGTACGAGAGCGCGATTCATCCGCTCACCATCATTTCGACGCTGCCCTCGGCGGGTGTGGGTGCGTTGCTCGCGTTGATGCTGTGCGGTCAGGATCTGTCGATCATGGGCATGATTGGCATCATCCTGCTGATTGGTATCGTCAAGAAGAACGCGATCATGATGATCGACTTCGCGCTGGTGGCCGAGCGCGAGCAGGGTATGTCGCCGCGAGAAGCGATCCGGCAGGCCTGTGTGCTGCGCTTCCGTCCAATCATGATGACAACGCTCGCCGCTCTGTTCGGCGCACTGCCGCTTGCGCTAGGGCACGGCGCCGGTGCCGAATTGCGCGTGCCGCTCGGCATAGCGATTGTAGGCGGACTGATTGTTTCGCAAATGCTGACGTTGTTCACGACGCCGGTCGTGCACCTGTGGTTTGACCGTCTGTCGCATTGGCTCGCTGATTGGCGTACGAAGGGCAGTGCGGTCGAGCAGCATACCGTCGCTTGACGGCCTTCAGCCTGCCCGGGGGGCTTCTTTGTCACCAGCAGGGCGAGACGAAAGACGAAGTTCGGTACTTTGCGCATGATGGTGGACCCGGCAAGGGCACGTAATTGCGTATGGCGTGTGATGGCTCAGGCCTGTGGCGTGCAGCCATGCTGTCGCGACTGCGCCCAGCCTCGCGCATCCTCCGTGATGCGGCCGGCCAGGCTCGCAATGGCGAGTTGCTGCGCGCGCACCAGGTCCGCGTAACCACCCGGCGCCGCCTGCTGCAGCTGCGTATGGCAGCTCAGGCGGACACCGTTGGGGTCTTGCGCGAAACCGAGGCTCCAGTCAGCCTCGAGCTGCACCGCGTGCCCCGGCCACGCGTCGAGGCGCCGGATCTGCAGCCGGATGCCCAGCAGCGGTTGATTGATCGGCCGGGCGAGACCGGCCACATCCTGGGTGCCCAGGCGGCGCACCAGTTCGGTGGATAGCGCGGCGCGCAGTTGATCGCCCAGCGGGGCGACCCAGCGCTCGTCGTCGAGCACCGCAACGCCGCTGTCGCCCTGCCGTACGACCATCGCCTGCTGGTCGAGCTCGGCGGGAACGCCCACTGGCAGCACGTCGATCGCGAACGGCGCGGCTGGCTGGGCCGAAGCGGGCTGTGCTGCCGGGGAAACCAGCGTGTAGTAGTGCACCGGCGCGGACGCGCAGGCGCTCAGGGCCAGCGCGACGGTGAACGTGACTGCGCGCAGGCTGGCGCGGGCTGAAAAACTCATTGTTTGGACTCCTGTGAAGCAGAGGGGCTGGCCGCGGTGACCGGGGCCACGGCTGACTGATCCGCTGCATGGCCGCGCAGCAGCGCTTCCGGATGGCGGCCGAGCAGATCAGTGAGCGTGCGCAGCGAGCGGGCAGTGCGCTGCACTTCCTGCAGCGTCTGGCCCAGGTTCTCCTGGAGCGGCCCGTCTTCGGCCAGCATGCCCTGCGCGGCGCCGAAGGTCTGGCGAGCCTGCTCCAGGGTTTGCGTGGTCGCCGGCAGCACCTGGCCGTTGATCTGCTTCAGGGTGCTGCCCAGGTCCGCCAGACCCGTGTCGAGATGGCGTGCGATGGAGTCGAGCGGCATTTTGTCGATCTTGCCCACGATGCTCGCCACCTGCTCCTGCAACTGGTCGAAGCCGCCGCTCGTGGTCGGCAGCGTAAGCGGTCGCGCATCGGCGTCGTATGAGACCTTCGGGGCGTTCGGTACGAACTCGAGCGAAATATAGAGCTGTCCGGTCAGCAGATTGCCGGAGCGCGCCTGTCCGCGCAGACCGTGCGCGACCATGGTGGACAGGAAATGCGCTGCCTTTTCAATATCGCCATTTATTCTGGGCAGCTTGTCGAGCGCCGGTCCAAGCCGCTGCGGATAGACCTCGATGCCGACGATCATGGGAAAACGCTGCGTGGCCGGGTCGTAATCGAGTTTCATGGAAACCACGCGTCCGAAGTTGATTCCCGAAAACACCACGGGAGCGCCCATGGACAGGCCGCGCAGCGACTGTGCGAAGCGCAACTCGATGTACTGGGCCGGACCGTCTGGCGGCGCCATCGCCGTATCTTCGTCTTTCGCCAGAATGAACTGGCTGCCGCCTAGGCCGGCGGCGGTGCTACCGACGGGCGTGGCGAACGCAATTCCGCCGCCAACGATCGCGGCCACGGATTGCGTCTTGAGCTTGAAACCGTCGGCCCCCAGCGAGAGGTCGACCCCGCTCGCATTCCAGAAGTGGGTATCCGCCGTGACAAACCGGTGATACGGTGAATCGACGAAGATCTGTACGCTGACGCCGTGGCCATCGGCGTCGAGCCGATACGACGCGACGCGGCCGACCTGAATGCGCCGGTAGTAAACGGGCGAGCCGATGTCGAGCGAACCGAGGTCGTCCGCATGAATCGTGAAACTCTTTCCCGGCGTCCCACTGATGACGGCGGGAGGCGTCTCCAGCCCCGTGAACGCTGTGCGCGCGACCTCCGAAGTGCCGGTGTCCACGCCGATATAGGCGCCGGACAGCAGCGTGTCCATACCCGAGACACCGGTCATGCCCAAACGAGGCCGGACGACCCAGAAGCGGCTGTCCGCGCGCGCCAGGCTCCGCGCGCTCCTGGCAAGCGAAACCGAGGCGACCACGTGTGAGCCATCGTCGCTGAGCGCGACCGTCGATACGGTTCCGACCGTCACGTCCTTGTATTTGACAGGGGTCTTGCCGGCCTCCAGCCCCGCAGCGGTCCTGAACGAGATGGCGATTTCCGGTCCCGCCGAGAGCCACGCGTGGATCACCATCGACAGCCCGATCAGCGCGGCGACGAGCGGCACGAGCCAGACGGGCGATACCCGCCAGCGGCTATGCGTGACGACAGGATCGAGAGGTTCGGGTAGCGGCTTGTTTGATACAGGATTCATGTTTACTCAGCGTCCCAGATGAGTCGGGGGTCGAAATTGATGGCGCAGAGCATGGTGAGGATCACCGCGAGGCCGAAGAAAAGAATGCCGATGCGCGGTTCGCTGTCGGACAGCGCATGGAAGCGGACTAACGCGCAGACGATTGCCACCACCATCACGTCGAGCATCGACCAGTAGCCGACCGCTTCGACGAGCCGGTACAAACGGGCACGCTCGCTCATTGCCCAGCGACTGCGCCGCTGGGTGGTAACGAGCAGCATGCTGAGGATCAGGAACTTGGCGCACGGCACGACTACGCTTGCAATAAAGATCACCGACGCAATGCCCCAGGACCCTGCTTTCCAGAACTCCACGACGCCGTAGAGAATCGTGCTGTCGCTGCCGTGTCCCAGAAGGCTCGTGTGCATTACCGGCAGCACGTTGGCGGGGACGTAGAAAATCAGGGAAGCGATCAGGAACGCCCACGACCATGCGATGCTGTCCGGGCGGCGCCGATGCAGCGCTAGTCCGCAGCGCGGGCATTGGGCGTCTCCGCTCAGGCGCGGAATATGTGCGCAAACCAGTCCGCATCCATGGCAGGCAATCAGGCCGAGCTGTCCCGCGCGAGGAGGTGGCTTCATGCTGTCTCCGCGTCGGTCCATTCCCACAGCAGGTGGACATCGCGACTGGCGATGATGGTGATTAGCACCATGAGCGTTGCCGTGGCCCAGATGCCGGGACCGGCTGCCACCTGCACGAAGCTGGAAAGTTTGATGACGGCTACGAGCATGCCAAGTACGCCGACCTCGACGATGCTCCAAGGGCGCAGCATCGCAAGCAGCCTCATGCTCCACGCGAAACCCGGCGCCCGGCGTGCGGCGCGGGCAAATGCCAGCACCCAGCCGAGCAGCGCGATCTGCAGAAGTGGCACCACGACGATCATCATCGCAGTGGCGAGCGCAATCGGTGCGACCGCGCCGTGTGCCAGCGCTGCCGCAGACTGCCAGAGCGTCGTCTCGCTGTGCAGGCCCTGCAGGGAAATTCGGATCACCGGGCAGACGTTAGCGATCACGAAGACGATGGCTGCGGCGACGGTTAGCGCGAGCCACCGATCGACATCGAGCTGGCTCGCGCGATAGAGGACGGCCGAACATTGCCCGCAGCGCGCCACCTCGCGCGTGGCCAGCGCGCGGCGGCGGTACACGCTGTCACAATGCTCGCAGACGACGAGAGCAGGGAAGGTTTGCATGAGCATCTGGCAATCAGGACGGCCTGTCACTGCCGGCGGCCACCGTCTTCGGCCGCTGCTGCGCGTGGCCCATCTGAGCCGCGCGCGCGTCGAAGTACGACGTCGCGTAGTCGATGAACGCCCGGACCTTCGCCGTCATCAGGCTCCGGTCCCGATATGCGAGCCTCAGCTCAGCCTGCGCGCTCACGACCTCGAAGTCGGGCAGCAGCTGTACCAGCCGGCCATCGTCCAGCTCCTTGCCGACCATCGTAAGAGGCAACGCGCCGAGACCAGCACCGCTCACCACCAGTTCCTTGTTCAACGCGGCGTTGTTGGTCGAAACGTCGTGTTCCAGTGGCACGGCAAACTGTTCGCCACCGCGCTGGAATCGCAGTTGTGGTTCGCTGATCGAGGCGAGTATTGTGATGAAGCGGAATGCGGCGAGATCGTTGGGCCTTTGCGGTAGCTGGCGCCCCTGCAGGTAGCTGGGCGAGCCCACCACGGCGAGGGGCAGGCGGCACAACGCACGGGTGATCGTGAGCTCGCTCGTCAGCATGAACGGCAGCACGATGCCGAGATCAAAGGCTTCCTTGATCAGGTCGACTGGCCGTTCCGCCAGCGTCAATTCGAGCTGCACGGCTGGGTACCGGGCACGGAACCCGGCGATCAGCGGTGGCAACTCTAGCACCGCCGCGGTGGTGTGGGCGACGAGCCGCAGTACCCCCGCAGGCTCCCGTGCGCGCAGCCCGGTACCGGCTTCGAGCAGGTCCAGTTCAGCCACCACGCGCGAGCAGCCGGCGTGAAACTCGTCCCCGGCTTCAGTGAGTGCGAGGTGTCGGGTCGTGCGCTGAAAAAGACGTACGCCGAGCCTGGTTTCGAGCCCCGTTATCGCGCGCGAGACGATTGACGTCGAGACGCCGAGCTTATTTGCGGCGTGCGTGAAGCTCTGCATTTCGGCGACGGTGCAAAAAATCCGCAGCGTTTCGAGGTGGTCCATAATGAATGTCTGCTCAAGTTCGACTGACACGTCGGCGATCGACCGGAAGGGTCGATTTTTTTGGAATGGCGCCGAAGTGACCCATTTTCCCGCCCAGTCTTCGCAATCCAATGCTCACGACAGAAACGTCGAACGCCGAGTCCGCTTGCCGTCCATGCCCCGGCCATCTCGGGCCAGAACGCCTCGCCCTGCCGGGTATCGCCCTGCGCGGCATGAGCGAGAGAAACACCCTTGTGTTGGTGGACGGTGAGCGCTCCGCGCCGTATGCCTTCGCATCGGGCGGTACCATCTAAGAAGCGGCCGCTTCACCGCCGAGGTCGAGCAGAGACTAGACCATCTCCGCCGTCTGCATCCTTGACTCGGTCGACTCCTTTGCATGTCGAGCAGCGAACGCGAGATAAACCGCTGGCACCACGAACAGCGTAAACAGCGTGCCTATCGACAACCCGCTGCCGATCACCAGCCCCATGTTGAAGCGCGACGCCGCACCCGCACCTGAGGACAGAATCAATGGCACGACGCCGAGCACCATCGCCGCGGTAGTCATCAGGATCGGCCGCAAGCGGTTCCCCGCCGCATGGACGATGGCTTCGAGTTTCGACATGCCCTCGTGCTGCGCCGCATTCGCGACTTCCACAATCAGAATGCCGTGCTTGCTGATCAGCCCCATCAGTGTCACCAGCCCGACCTCCGTGTAGGTATTCAGCGACGCCCCTCCCAGCCCAAGGCTGATGAACACGAGCGCACCCGCTACCGACATCGGGATCGAAACAAGGATCACCAACGGGTCGCGGAAGCTCTCGAACAACGCCGCGAGACTCAGGTAGATGATGATCAGCGCAAGAACAAAGGTGCCCACAAATCCGCTCGATTCCTGCACGAGTTGACGTGAAGGGCCGGCATAGTCGATCGACACGTCCGCCGGCAGCGTACGCGCCGCAAGCGCCTGCAGCGACCTCAGCGCGGCGTCCTGCGAGACGCCGAGCGCGGGCACGCCGGAGATCGTCGCCGAGTTCACCTGCTGGAAATGATTGATAGTTTCAGGCACGGTTTCGGTCCGCACATGGGCGATCGACGATAACGGCACGGGCACGTCATTCACAGTCGCGACCTGGTAATTCATGACCTGGTCGGGCGTCAGGCGCGAGCGCTGCTGCACCTGGGCAATGACCTTGTAGGAGCGGGAATCGAGACTGAAGTAATTCGTATAACCGCCCCCTAACAGACCTCCCAGCGCCGTGCCGACCTGCTGCATCGTCAAGCCGAGTTGTGAGGCCTTGTCGCGGTCGATATCGAACACTTTCTGCGGCTGGTCGACCTTGAGGTCGCTATCGATAAATAGAAACATGCCACTGGCGGCGGCCTGCGAGAAGAATTTCTGAGCCTCTACATTCAGCTTATCCAGCGGCTGTGTCGACTTGAGCACGAACTGGATCGGCAAGCCTTGCGAACCAGGCAGCGAAGGCTGCTGAAACGCGGCGATCTTCTGACCTGCCACCTTGTTGACCTGGTTCTGCAGATCGCGCTGGATATCCGTCGCAGTACGATGACGCTCATCCCACGGCTTGAACGTCACACCGGCAATCGACTGTGATGTGCTCTCGACCTGGAACGTCTGCGCGGCCTCGGGAACGCTGGCCAGGATGTCGGCGACCTGACGGCCGAACGCCTCCTTTTGCTGTAGCGTCGCGTCCGGCGCGGAAGTCGGCTGCAGAATGACGACCCCTTGATCCTCTTGCGGTGCGAGTTCGCTGTCGGCACTGGTGTAGAGGAAATAGATGCTCGAAATTACCAGCCCGGTAAACAATAGCGTCACCGGGACCGTCCGCAAACTGTTGCGCAGCAGCCGTTCATAGCCACGCCGCAGCGAACCGAAAACATGATCGATCGTCTCGACAATGCGCGTGACAAAACGGCCGCTCTCATTGTGCGGCTTCAAGAACTGGCCGCACATCATCGGCGACAGCGTCAGAGAAACGACCGCTGACATGGTCACCGCGCCAACCAGCGTGAACGCGAACTCGGTGAATAATGCGCCGGTCAGTCCACCCTGAAAACCGATCGGCACATAGACGGCGATCAGGACGATAGTCATCGCGATGATAGGGCTGGCGAGGTCGCGCGCGGCCTTGATCGCGGCATCGCGTGGTCGCATGCCCGCTTCGAGATGACTGCTCACGCTCTCGACCACAATGATCGCGTCATCGACCACCAGCCCGATCGCCAGTACTAGCGCGAGCAAGGTCAGCAGGTTGATCGAGAAGCCTAGCGCGAGCATCACGCCGAAGGTGCCCACCAGTGACAACGGAATCGCGATGACCGGAATCAGCACGGAGCGCGGCGCGCCGAGGAAGGCAAACACCACCAGCGTGACGATCACCACCGTCTCGATCAACGCGTTCTTGACCTCACGAATCGAACTGTCAACGAATACCGTGGAGTCGTAGATGACCGAACCGCGCAATCCCGCCGGCAGTGCCTTCTGAATGTCGGGCAACACAGCCTTCACGCCCTTGATCACATCGAGCAGGCTCGCCCCGGGCACCAACTTGATCCCCACGTACACGCCCTTCTGGCCGTTATACGAAACGCCGGATTCATAGTCGTCCGAGCCGAGCGTGACGTTGGCCACATCCTTCAGCCTGATGATGCCGCCATTGACCTGCTTGATCACGAGATCGCGGAACTGCTGCACCGAATGCAGATCCGTCGATGCGGTGAGGTTGAACTGCACCATCTGCCCTTTGGTGGTTCCCAGTCCCGCGATCACGCTGTTCGAGGAAAGCGCGTTAGTGACATCGGTCGCGGTAAGGCCGTACCCCGCGAGCTTCTGCGGATCGAGCCACGCGCGCAGCGCAAAATTCTGGGGTCCCAGCAGTTCGGCCGTCTGCACGCCTTGCACTGCCTGCAGACGCGGCTGCACGTTGCGCACGAGGTAGTCGGTGATCTGGTTGGGCCTGAGTTCATCGCTCGAAAAGCCGATAATCAATGCGTCCAGCGACTGTCCGATCTCGACCGTGATGGCCGGCTGCTGCACGCCGCTCGGCAACTGGTTGAGCACCGAGTTGATCTTGGCGTTGATCTCGGTGATCGCTTTGTCAGGGTCGAAGTTGAGCACGAGGTTCGCGGTGATCGTGCTGGTGCCGGCGACGCTCTTCGACGACAGGTAATCGATCCCGTTCGCCTGCGCGATGGCGTTTTCCAGCGGCGTGGTAACAAAACCCTCCACGGTCTGCGGATCGGCACCGTAGTACGTCGTGGTCACGGTCACCACCGCGTTTTCGGTTTTCGGGTACTCGAGAACCGGCAGCGAGGTGAACGCCTTGTAGCCGAGCACAAGGATCATCAGGCTGACCACGCACGCCAGTACAGGCCGGCGGATAAAGATGTCGGTAAATTTCATGAGCCGTCCTGTTCAGTGATCTTGCGGGACGGGCGCGGCGTCGTTGGGCAGCTTCACGCTGTTGTCGATCTGCACCAATGCGTCGTTGTGCAGCTTGAGTTGCCCCGCCGTCACCACCACGTCGCCGGCCTTCAGTCCCTTCAGGATGCTGGCCTGATCGCCGCGCGTCGCGCCGGTCGTCACGAACTGCTGGTGGACACTCGCCTGCGGCCTGCCCTGCGCGTCCTTGCGCTCGTGGACCACGTAGACGAGGCTGCCATATGGGTTGTACGTCACCGCCGTCTGCGGAATCGTCACGAGCGATTGCTCCGCGCCGCTCGCCACGCTGGCGGTAGCGAACATGCCAGGCAGCAGCGCACCGTCGGGGTTCGCAAACGACGCGCGTATCTGCAGCATGCGGCTCGAGGTGTCGACCTTCGAATTCATCGACGTGACCGTGCCAGTGAACGTCTTGCCGGGATACGCATCAACGCTCACCGATACGGTCTGTCCCACGCTGATCTGCCCACGCACCTGCTGCGGCAGATAGAAGTCGAGCAACATCGGGTCGAGTGCCTGCAACGTGACAACCGTCGTGCCGGCTGCCAGGTATTGACCCACATCGACCTGACGCACGCCCAGACGTCCCGAAAACGGCGCGCGGACGACCTTCTCGTTCATCAGCGCCTGTTGCGCCGCGACCTGCGCGCGCGCCGACTTCAGGTTGCTGAGATCTGTATCCACGGTCGACTGCGCCACGCCCTGCGCCGCAAGTTGCTGCAGGTCGCGCTTGTAGGTGATCTCGTACAGATCGGCAGTGGCCTGCAGTTGCGCGAGCTTGGCGGGATCGTCGTTCGGACGCAGGCGGAGCAGCACGGTCCCTTGCTTGACGTCGCGGCCGGACTCGAAGTCGATTTCATCGACCACGCCGCTCGTTTCCAGCGAAAGATCCGCACCCGTCGACGCTCGCAGCGATCCGACGCCCGTGAGCGTCGGCTGCCACGGCTGCAAGACAGCGGATGTTGTCGACACGGTTGCCTGTTGCGACTGGATGCCGGTCGTGACCTGCTTCAGGATGTGCCCCTTGAACAGGTGGAAACCAATCAGCGCGGCGGCGACCAGTCCCACTACCAGAAGCATCAGAAACAGGCGAAGCAGGGTTCGGGGCGGCCTCTGCCATTCAGGCGGGGTATTGGCGGTGTCAACAGTGGTCATGATTTAAAATGCTCCGCAACATTGCGCAACTTTGGGATCGACATCGTTTCGATGCCACCAGCCACCGCCCAGCGCCTGGAAGAGCGCGACGGTATCGGTATAGCGAGTGGCTTGAGAGGAAATCAGGTTGAGGCGCGCGCTCTGATCGGATTGCTCGGCGCTCAGCACATTGAGGTAGGTCCCGCCGCCCGCGCGGTACTGCGCCTGGGCGACCCTGAGGCTCGCAGCAGCTGTTTTCTGCGTCTCGAGGTTCGCAGCAAGCGTTTCGGCATCCCGATGGATGGCGACGAGCGCATTGGCCACGTCCTGAAACGCCGAGTTGACCGTGCTGCTGTACTGGGCGGCGGCGACATCGACCGCAGCATCGGCGGCGCGCTTCTTCGCCTTGAGTGTGCCGCCCTCGAAGACCGGCTGGGTGAGGCTACCCGCGAGGCTCCACACAATGCCTGCGGGATTGAAAAGGTTTGAGTAGCTGCTGCCATCGCGTCCATAACTGCCGGTCAGCGAAATCTGCGGCAACATGTTTGCCACCGCGATGCCGACGTTCGCCGTCGCCGAATGCAGCAAGGCGCCGTACGCCTGGATGTCGGGGCGCTGCGCAACCAGACTCGACGGCAGCGACACCGGCAGTTCCTCCGGCAGCACGAGGCTGGCGAGATCCAGCGTAAACCCGGTGTAGTCGGTCGGCAGGCCGCCCAGGTACACCGCGAGTTGATTGCGCTGCTGCTCGAGCTGCTTCTGCAAACCGGGCAGCGTGGCGATCTGCGCATCCAGCAGCGACTGCTGCTGCAGCACGTCCACCTGGCTTACGCCGCCGGCCTCGAAGCGGTAGCGCGTAACGTCGAGCGCGGCAGTATACGCACGGATGATCTCGTGTGTCGTATCAATCTGCGCCTGCAACGAAGCCTCGTTGATGGCCGCATTGACGACGTTCGCGATCAGCGTCAGTTCGGTCGCCTCCAGTTCGTAGCGCTCGTACTCGGCTTGGGCATTCAGTTGCTCGACTTGCCGGCGAACGCCGCCGAATGCATCGAGCGTGTACGACACGCTGAGCGATCCGCTTATGACGTTGTATGTCTTCGGCACCGGGCTCACCAGTGAGTTGCGCTCGCGCTCGGCCGATGTGCTCGCGCTGATTTGCGGGAAAAAACTGCCCTGCTCCGCACGGGTGTTCTCGCGCGCCTCGCGCAACGTCGCCTGAGCGGCGGCAAGCGTGGGATTGGCCTTGAGCGCGCGCTCGACCAGCGCGTTGATCTGCGGCGAATGGAACAGCGCCCACCAGTCACCCTGAATGTCGCGCCCCTCGACGAGGGTTTGCGCGGTGCCCGCGGTCGTGTCGGCGGAAACAGTGCGCGCGGGAACTGGCTTCTCCGTAAACTTCGACACAGTGGGCGTGGACGGAGCGGTGTAATTCGGTCCAACCGTGCAACCCGCGAGCATAGTCTCGAATGCCAGAAGTGCGGCCAACGAGAGAGACGCAAGCGGAGCGGCTCGCCCCTGCGCTACCGATGGGCGGCCGTTGTACTTCGGATGAATGTTTTTGGTAGTCTTTGACGTGCGCATGTGTTTCTATACCCATTAGTACAGCAAGCGATATGCTAGACTATAAAGTACAGAAATTGCAAGGAGGAATTATTACGTGCAGAAATGTTCGCCAGAGAGCCGCGTCGGTCGCCCGAAAGATGCCGCCAAGCACACGTCCATTGTGGAAGCGGCAACGAGGCTGTTCTCCGGGCAGCGCTACGACACCGTAACCATGGAGGCCGTCGCCGCAGAGGCGGGGGTGTCAAAGATGACGGTCTATAGCCATTTCTCGGACAAGGAGGCGTTATTCGAGGCAGTCGTGAGTGACGTTTCAGACCGGATGCTCCGGGTACTGCCGCCCGCGAGTTCCGAAAATTTACCCTTACGGGAACGGCTGTCTGCCATCGGCGCCGCATTCCTGAAGATCATCGTCAACGACCATGTTTCTGGCATGGCGCACGCCGGCATCATCAGCGCGGCCGAGGCGGGCAACGAACTGATCGTCGACTCGCCGGAGTTGGCGGCTCAAGACCTGGTGAGCCTGTGGGCAGGTGATCTGCAAGCGCGCATGGCATTCGGAGTTGTGAAGCCCGCAAGCGATAGGGAAATCAAGGAGCGTGCCCGCCGCGGCACGGACGTATTTTTACGTGCTTTTGGGAAAACGGGGAAGCGCGAGCCATCATGATGTCTGAAGAGTTTGCGCGGGGCAGCCGGCCTTCAGAAGACTTTCTGCGCCTGGAGGGTGCTGAACGCTGCTTCCTGTTAAACGCTCAGGGCGAGCAGATGGGCAGCGATATTATGGTGGGAGGACAGCTCGCTTCGCCATCGGACTTCCTTCGCCCCAGGGTGGACGCGTTGGGAGCCTACTGGTGCGGCCCAATACTGCAAGCGGATGAACGTCCTTTCCAGTAGGGTCGCGTACCCGGAGCAACGCCTCATATCCAATTGAGCGACGATGCGACAGGCTGAATATGGGCTGAAATGCGCTCGAAAGCGTCAGGTCACCAAGGCGTGCCGACGGATACAGAAGAGGCGGATTACTTCCGCGAAACTGCAGCAGGTCTGAGGGTCTCAAATGATTGTCTGGTGTTACGGCGTCGAAGGCTGGGAAGGGTCACGCCAACAAACCTACCTCGAACCATAGCCTCCTTCGCAAAGAATTTCATCGTTCCGGGGTTGCGTACCATGAGACTATTCGCCGGGCGCAAAGTATCATTTTCGTCATTCGCTTTCGAAGCTTGCTAAGGATAGCTTCTGGTTAGAACAACCGGCATCCGTTGCAGATGATCTATCGGTCGCATTAGTCATCTAGATGATGGAGAGAGCGAATTGAAAACGTGTCAAAAACAACAGTCAATCGTTGGTCACCACTTCTTCGGTTCTTTCTGAACAACAGCGTGGTCTCATCGGTGTGTCGGCCTTACTGAAGAACGTTTTTTCTTTGGCTACCTTGGCCGGCTTCGCAGCGATGCCTCTTGACCGCGCGCTAATCATTCTGGTCTGGCGCACCCAAAAATACGGGATGTAATCACATTTCGGGAACTTGGGATGACCAGGTCCCACGAAAAGTGTGCCCTGATCTGTCAGTACGCATGAGAGCGGTATGCCGTAGCTGTCGAAGAACGGTAATCGGGATGTCGGCAAGCGCGGCATCGCTGACCGTGAACTGTTCAGGTGCGGTGCCCGCCGGCACCGCAAGCGCATGGATGTTGGTGTCGAGCTGCTGTTGCAGCGCCGGCACGGCCGCCTGGAAGGTGGCCAGCGCGTTGCGCTGCTGCTGTACC
>NZ_JACHDK010000046.1:0-13690 GCF_014201005.1 Paraburkholderia lebeckiae
TATGCATCGATTGATCGACATCGAGCTTGGGTATTGGCTGGGCCGAGAAAAAAGTGGGTAATTGAAAGATTTCGTCAAATGTAAACAGACCCTAGTCGCGAGTGGCGTGCTGGATTGCGCCGTACCTATCAATGCGCGGATCTTTGCGGCAGGCCCACGACCGTAGATCCGCGCGACAACCTGGTGCTGTACGGCGTGCGTGCCGTGCAGAAAGCGATTCAGCTTTCGGTGCGCTCAAGAAGCGGTATAAGCGGATACCGCACCACTCCGAATACTCCACCAAATAAGATGTGACTGGCTTGAATTCAACCGGCCTTAACTCACGATGCACCACTGGCAGCGAGCTTGACAAATAGTCTGGCTGCTTCGTTGCCATGGGACAAAGCACGCAGTGCAAGGGAGAGCGCTAGCTGTGCGTCGTGGGAGGCCGCGCTACGATCCTGATCGAAGAGCTTGACGGCGTGGCGCATATGCTGCGCCGCCTGCGTGTGAAGCTCCACGGCCGCCGCATGATGTTTTGCCACGTCCGCGGCACTTACGGCTGAGCCGGTCGATGGAGGCGTTATTGATGGCGTATTGGCGCTGTGCGCGCCAGCGTCGTGTGCCTGATCGATCGCATGCAACGTGTGGCCGTGGGCCATCATCGCCTGATGTGCGGCGTGGGCAAAGTCTTGACCGTCATCGAAATGCCGCGACGCCTCGCGGTGATGTCGCGCGGCCTGCTCGTGGTGTGACGCCGCGGCTTCGAGATGACCCTTCTTGCTGTGCTTCGTGTTCATGCCGACTCCTGTGCAACTTCAGGACTGACTCGGATGGCGACCGATTCGAAGACACCGTGGCGGGTCGCAACAAGATCCTAATCTACACGCCCTTGCGCCTTCTGTGGCATTTGCGTTTCGCGGAGAATCGTCGCGCTGTGGCGATCACCGCGCGGTCAGCATCCGGAGGATTTTCTGCACGATGCGCTCATGCTGCTCCAGCGCCTCATCGAGCGTACGTGCTCCGTAGCTCGTGTTGTCTCGCGCTTCCATTCCGGCGATGCGCGTCACGAACAGCGAAACCTCCCCGGTTTTCGGTTCGGACACACCGCGGAAGCGGGTCGTGACCGTCACGCCGGATTCGTCCAGCAGCGTGCGGCGGAAGATCAGTTCGTTCTCAGTCATCCAGCGCGACCACTCGCCGCGGTCGAACACCTCGACAGGCCTGCTCTTCGCATCGAGGACATAGAAGCGTTTCCAGCTCGACGGGACGGAGCGTGCTTTCATATTTCAATGCGAAGGCGTAAGCAGGAAGCCGATCGCCTCCCGCCACCAGGTTTCGTCGACGCGGCCCATCCAGTCGTTATGTTCAGCCGCCTTCACCACCATCAGTTGTCTCGGGTCGGCCAGCGAGTTGTAGAGCGCCGAGCGTTAAATTGGGTAACGGGTCTATTTTAGTAGCGCACGCTTAAAAGTAATGTAGTCAGCCCGTTACCCTCGGCGGTTTCAATCAGGCATTCGCCGCGGTCACTTTTTCGAAGGAACCATGGGCACTATCGTAGATATCATCGGTCGAGAGATTCTCGATTCGCGAGGCATCCCCCCGTCGAATGCGACGTGCTGCTCGACGTCCGCTGACGATCAGGCAAATAGTCGCCAAGCCGTTTGATAAGTTGATATCCGGCCGCCGGTAAGGTGACCCTGAGCACGTCAACCGGTCAGCAAACCGCGGATGTCCATGTTCAACGGATAGCAGGCATGGCCGGTGGCCGTGCGAACGCACATTACCGGATCGTAATCACCGGCCGGAGCGCTTGCCGGTATGATTTCATCGTCAACGCAAGCGGAGCAACCGATGCGAATCCTGGTGATCGAGGACGAGCCCAAAACAGCGGCCTATCTGAAGAAGGGTCTGGAGGAGTCCGGCTACGCGGTCGACGTCGCGAATGATGGCCCGCAAGGGCTGATCCTCGCGCAGGAAGAAGAATACGACGTGATCGTGCTCGACGTGATGCTGCCCGGCATGGACGGCTGGACCGTCGTCAAGACGTTGCGCAGCACGCGCGCCACGCCGGTGCTGTTTCTCACCGCGCGCGACGACATCGACGACCGCGTGCGCGGCCTGGAACTCGGCGCGGACGATTACCTCGTCAAACCTTTTGCGTTCGTCGAACTGCTGGCGCGCGTGCGTACGCTGGCGCGCCGTGGGCCGCCGCGCGAAAGCGAACGGATCAAGGTGGGCGACCTGGAGATGGATGTGTACCGCCGGCGCGTGAAACGTGGCGGCACGCGCATCGATCTCACGCCGCGTGAATTCTCGCTGCTGCAACTGCTGGCGCGCCGTCAGGGAGAAGTGCTGAGCCGCACGCAAATCGCGTCGTACGTGTGGGACATGAATTTCGATAGCGACACCAATGTGGTCGAGGTGGCGATTCGCCGGCTACGCACCAAGATCGACGACAACTTTCCCGTCAAGCTGATTCACACGGTGCGCGGCGTCGGCTATGTGCTCGAACTGAAGGACACTGCTTGATGCGCGTCCGCTCGCTTGCCGCGACGCTCGCGCTTGCCTTCGGCGCCACGACGCTGGCGGTTTTCGTGCTGGTCGGCAGCTTTCTGTATCTCGCGCTCGAAAAGCAGATCAAGGCGCAGGACAATCTCGACATCGTGCTTGCCGCGCGCCACGCACGGCGGCTTGCCGAGGAGCTGGAGACGTCGAAGGGCATTCGCGAGCATAGCGACCGTTTGATCAGCATCGTGCTCGGCAACCAGGCCATGTCGATGGAACTGTTCGATCCCGATGGCAACCGGGCAGTCGAACACAACATCGCCGGGACTTTTGCCGTACCCAACGCGGCGAGCGGCGCGGCGACGCTCGTCGCGTTGCCGCCGCTCGCGCGCGTAGCGGCTTCGGCGCGTATCACCGAGGCCGATATCGGCGAGTGGACCGGCCGCAACGGCGCACCGATTCACGGCATTCTCACCGACGCGCGTCTACGCGACGGCGAAACGGCGAGCGTGCTGGTGGCGCGCAACATGAGCGACCGCTGGCTGCTGCTGGACCGTTACCGCGACAGGCTTCACCTGGCGGGCGTAGCCGGCGTGATGCTGGCGATGCTGCTCGGTTATCTGCTGATCCGCGCCGCGCTGCGGCCGCTGCGCGATATCGCGGCTAGCGCGAGCCTGGTCACGGTGAATCGCCTCAATACGCGGATCGCGGTGGCGCGTGTGCCGAGCGAACTCGAGACGCTGGTGGCGTCGCTGAACGCCATGCTTGAGCGCGTCGACCACGGGTTTCAGCGTTTATCGCGTTTCACCGCCGACCTCGCGCACGACATGCGCACGCCGCTCAGCAACATGCGCGGCGCCGCTGAAGTCGCGCTCGCCCGGCCGCGTTCCGTCGATGAATACGAGTCGCTGCTCGCCTCGAATCTGGAAGAGTGCGACCGGCTGTCGAGAATGATCGAGAACGTACTGTTTCTGGCGCGCGCCGAACATCCGCAGTTCGTCAGGCACATGCGTGAGTTCGATGCGGCGCGCGAGTTGAGCCATATCGCCGAGTACTTCGAAGGGATTGCCGAAGAGGCGCTAGTGCGTGTGCGTGTCAGCGGCACGGCCAGCCTGACGGCGGATCTCGAACTGTTTCGCCGCGCGGTGAGCAATCTGCTGGCCAATGCCATTCGTTATACGCCGCAAGGCGGCGAGATCGTGCTGGACGCGAGCGCATCGGCCGACGCGGTGCGCGTGACCGTGTCGAATGAAGGACAGCCTATTGCCGCCGAACATCTCGATCGGATTTTCGACCGCTTCTATCGCATCGATCCGTCACGCAGCTCGCTGCCGTCATCGGGCTTGTCGCGAGGCTCGACGGGATCGACGGGGCTCGGGCTTGCGATCGTGCGCACGATCATGGAGTTGCACGGCGGCTCGGTGCATGCGCAGAGCGATGCACGGAGTACGCGCTTTGTGCTGGTATTTCGGCGGGGCGGGTGAAGGGTATCCAGGGGGCTTACACAGTTCCGGCCGCACGCTTGCCCTCATCGCCCCACGTCCCACCCAACGCCTTCAACAACAACACACTCGACTCCAACCGCCGTGCGGCGATCTGATCGGCGACACGCTGATTCGTCAACGCAATCGTCTGCGCCGTGACCACGTCGAGATAGCTGACCGCGCCCGCGTTGAATCGGTTCGTCGTGAGCCGCAACGACAGTTCGGCGGCCGTGGTGGCGCGCTGCTGGCTGTCGGCTTCGTCGGCGAGGGAATGCAAGGCGGACAGATTGTCCTCGACCTGCTGGAACGCCACCAGCACCGACTGGCGATAGTCCGCGACCGCGCCGTCGTATTGCGCCGTCGCGCCGTGCAGGGTGGCTCGGCGCTTGCCGCCGTCGAACAGCGTGCCGGCCAGTTGCGGGCCGAGCGACCAGAACAGACTCGGCGCACTCAGCCAGGGTGCGAAAAAGGTGCTTTCCAGTCCCGCGCTCGCCGACAGCACCAGATCCGGGAAGAACGCCGCCTGCGCGGCGCCAATCTGCGCATTGGCCGACGCCACGCGCCGTTCGGCGGCGGCGATGTCGGGGCGACGCTCCAGCAATTGCGACGGCAAGCCGACCGGAATCGCGGGCGGTGTGACGGCCGAGCCGTTCGGCGGCAGCGCGAAGCTCGAAGCCGGCTCGCCGGTCAGCGTGGCAATCGCGTGCTGCATCTGTGCGCGCGTCACGTCGATGTCGGTGTCCTGCGTGCGCGTCGCTTCGAGTTGCGTCGTGGCCTGGGCGACCGCGGACGCATCGATCGCACCGTTTTTCAGTTGCTGCTGCAGCAGTTTCAACGCGGCCGCGTAGGCGGTCACGCTGTCGTCGAGCAGCTTCTTCTGCGTGTCGAGCGAGCGCAGGGAGAAATAGTCGACGGCGAGATCCGCGCTCATCGACAGGCGCACGCCTTCGAGGTCGGCTTCGCTCGCCTGGGCGTCGGCCTGCGCGCCGTTCACGCTATCGCGCACGCGTCCGAACAGATCCGGCTCCCAGCTCGCCGACACGCCCGCCGAATAGTCCGGCACGGTCTTGCCCGCGAGCGATTTCCCTTCGACATTCTGTGAGGTCCGCGAGCGATCCTGCGCGACACCAGCGGTAATCGTCGGGAAAAAACCGGCGCGCTGATAGTCCACCATCGACCGCGCTTGCTGGAGCTGCGCGACCGCCTTGCGCACGGTCTGGTTCGACACGTCGAGACGCGCTTCGAGTTGATTCAGCACCGGATCGTTGAAGATCGTCCACCATGGGCCGCGCGGCGTGGCGTCGGCCGGTGCGGCCTGCGCCCAGCCGGGTGCGGTGCCCGCATATTGCGCGGGAATCTCGGCGCTCGGGCGCTGATAGGAGGGCAAAGTCGAGCACGCGCTGAGCAGCGCGCCGATCATCCCGGCCACCAGCGTGCGGTGCAGCCGCGGCCGTGAAAGAGACAGAGAAACCATCAGTGAATCCTTTCTGTGACGTTGCACTTAGCCAGGCATGGCCGGCGCGATCTGCACGATCTGGCCGGTGTTCAGCGAATCGCCGGGGTTGTCGATCACGCGGTCGGTGGCGGCGAGGCCTGTCGTGATTTCCACGTGCGTGCCGAAATCGCGGCCGATATGCACGGTCTTGAGCAGCGCCCGGCCGTTGCTATCGACCACGGCGACCGTCACGCCGTCCGGCCGGAACAGCAAGGCGCTGACAGGCAGGTCGAGCGCCGGCGTGGTCGATCGCAATTGCAGATGCACCTGCGTGTAAGCGCCGGGCATCAGCGCGCCATCCTTGTTATCGACGTCGATCTCGACGCGCAGCGTGCGGCTCGACGGATCGATCGAATCGGTGTTGCGCGCCACCTTCGCGGCGATGCGACGGCCCGGATACTGCTGGGCGGTGAGATACACGCCGGTCGCCGGCGTGACATACGGCGCGTCGTTCTGCGGCACATCGACGAAGACCCGCAGCACGCCGGTCTGCTGGATGTGGAACAGTTCGCCCGACATGCCCGCGGTGCCCGGCGTGCCGCCCGCCGTGACCAGTGCGCCGACGTCGACGTTGCGCGCAGTGATCACGCCGTCGAACGGCGCGGTGATCTTCTCGTATGAGACAAGCTCGGCCAGATGCGCGACGTTCGCCTGCGCCGACGCCAGCATCGCGCGGCGCGCTTCCATGTCGCTGACTTTGGTGTCGGCGTCCTGCTGCGCGACCGATTGCGTTTTCAACATCTCCTGCCAGCGCTGCGCGGTGGTCCTGGCGAAGTCGAAATTGGCCTGCGCGGTGGCTTCGTCGGCACGGGCCTGGCGCAATTGCGCGTCGAGCTCGGGGGCTTCGATTGTCGCGAGCGTCTGGCCGCTTCTGACCTGTGCGCCGATGTCGGCGTTCCAGTGCGACAGGTAGCCGCTCGTGCGCGCGTAGATCGACGCTTCCGCGAACGGCGTAACCGCGCCGGGCAGCAGCAGTTCGTGGATGGCCGGCGCGGCGCGCGGTGTGACGACCGACACGCTGAGCACGCTTTGCGCCTGCGTCTGTTGCGTCAGCGCGGCACTGGCGTGCAGTCGCGGCACGATGCCGACGGTCAGCAACGCCGCGGCAAGTCCGGTCAACGCAAGCGGCCAGAGGCGGCGGCGCGCGTTCGTGCTGGCGGCCGCTGCCGGCGTGGCGCCGGCATGCCGGGTTTCCTTGGCGCTATGCAAACGCGCGGTGTCGGCGGTCTCGGCGGACGCTTCTGACCGCTCGCCAAGCTCGGGCGGAAGGGATGAATCGTTCATGGGCAAGGTCTCGTCGGAATCAATGAGTGCGGGCGGGAACGCCGGATTCTTGTGTGTCGGTGCGTGCCGCGCGGCGTTTGTCGAGCCACGCATGCACCATCCCGTAGACGACCGGGACGAACAGCAAGGTCGACACCGTGCCGAGCGCGAGGCCGCCGATCACGGCGCGTCCGAGTGGCGCGTTCTGTTCGCCGCCATCGCCGAGGCCGAGCGCCATCGGCAGCATCCCGATCAGCATGGCGAGCGCGGTCATCAGCACTGGACGGAAGCGGCTGAAGCCGGCTTCGAGCGCGGCAAGCAGCGGCGGCTTGCCGCCGTGGTGAAATTCGCGCGCGGTGTTGATCACGAGAATGCTGTTGGCCGTGGCGATGCCGATGCACAGAATCGTCCCGGTGAGTGCCGGCACGCTCAGGCGAGTGCCGGTGCTGAAAAGCATCCATGCGATGCCCGCGAGCGAGCCCGGCAAGCCGCTGATGATGATGAACGGGTCGAGCCACGACTGGAAATTGACGACCATCAGCAGGTAGACCAGGGCGATCGCAAACACGAGGCCACTCGCAAGACCGCTGAACGAGTCGTGCATCGCCTGCACCTGGCCGCGCATGACGATCGACGCGCCAGGCGGCAATTGCGGTCGGATCTTATCGACGAGCCGGGTCACGTCCGCTGCCACGCCGCCGAGGTCGCGTCCTTGCGCCGACGCGAAAATGTCGAGCACCGGCTGCACGTTGTAGTGCGAGACGACGGCTTGCTGGGTGACGCGTGTCAGTGTGCTCAACGCGCCGAGCAGGTTTTGCGGCGCCGGACCGCCCGTGTTTGCGGCCGTGGTCATCACGCCGGACCCGGTGCCTCCGGTTAGCGCGACCGGAATATTGGCGAGCGCCTGCAACGAGTTGATGTCGTACTGCGGCATCATCGCCATCAGCGGATAGCTCACGCCGTTGTGCGGATCGAGCCAGAAATTCGGCGTGGTCTGCGAACTGCCGGACAGCGCGATCAGCAGGTTCTGCGACACGTCGCGTTGCAACAACCCGGCCTGAATCGCGCGGGTACGGTCGACGTTGACGTTGATTGCGGGGGCATCGCCGGGCTGTTGGATACGCGCATCGACGAGACCGCGCACCCCGCGCAGTTGTGCGAGCAGGCGGTTCGCCACGACGCGGTTGGCGTCGAGCTTGTTGCCGACGATCTGGATATCGATCGGCGCGGGCAGCCCGAAGTTGAGAATCTGGCTGACGATGTCGGCGGGCAGAAAGGCGAACGTGACGCCGGGGAAATCCCTGGCGAGCGTCGTGCGCAGTCTCGCCACATATTGAGCGGTCGGTTTGTGCTTCGCCGCGAGGGTGATCATCACGTCGGCGTCTTCCGGGCCGATCGGGTCCGATGAGTCGTAGGTCAGATTGATCCCGCTCACCGGCACGCCGATATTGTCGAGCATCGCCGAGAGTTCCTGCTTCGGAATCATGCTGCGCACACGGGCTTCGACTTCGTCGGTGAGGCGCGCGGTGTCTTCGATACGCGTGCCGGTCGGCGCACGCAGATGCAGGCGGATCTCGCCAGTATCGACGGCGGGGAAGAAGTCGCGGCCCGCAAACGGCACCAGCGCGAGCGAGCCGATGCAAAACAGCAGGAAGATCGCGATGAACCGCCGCGGACTCGCTATCGCCGCGCCGAGCATGCCGCGATAGCGTTCGCGCAGCCGCTCGAAGCAATGTTCGAAGGCGGCCTGAAAGCGGATCAGGCGCGCAATCGGTCCATTACCCGTCACCAGCGCGTTGCTGCGTGCGCGCATCAGGTACATCGCGAGCGTCGGCACCAGTGTGCGCGAGAAAAAGTAAGACGTGATCATGGCGAATACCACCGCCTCGGCGAGCGGCACGAACAGATAGCGCGCCACACCTGAGAGCAGAAACATCGGCACGAACACGATGCAGATCGACAGCGTCGATACGAACGTCGGCACCGCGATTTCGCCGGAACCGTTCAGGATCGCGTCGTGCAGCGGCTCGCCGTTCTCCAGATGATGCGTGATGTTTTCGATGGCGACCGTGGCGTCGTCGACGAGGATCCCTACGGCGAGCGCGAGGCCGCCAAGCGTCATGATGTTGATGGTCTGGCCAAGCGCGGACAGCGCGATCAGCGAGGTCAGCACCGCAAGCGGAATCGACACCGCGATGATCAGCGTGGCGCGCCAACTGCCGAGAAAGAGCAGGATCATCAAAGCGGTGAGGGCGGCGGCGATCAGCGCTTCGCGCGCCACGCCCACGACGGCCGACTTCACGAACACCGATTGATCCGACAGTGCGGTGACGTGCAGCGCGCTCGGCAAGCCGGCCACGATATGCGGCAGCATCGCCTTGACCTGCTGGATGATGGTGAGCGTCGACGCGCTGCCGGACTTTTCGATGGTAAGAAGCGCGGCGCGTTTGCCGTCGCTGCGCACGATGTTGGTTTGCGGCGCGTAGCCATCGCGCACATGGGCGACGTCGCGCACATACACCACGCCGCCCGCCACCGTCTTGATCGGCAGATCGTTGAGCGCGGCTACGGTGTCCGTGCTGCCGTTCATCTGCACGTTGTATTCCTTCGTGCCGATCTTCGCGGTGCCGCCCGGCAGGATCAGGTTCTGCGCGTTGACGGCGTTGACCACGTCGAGCGGCGCGAGGCCTTTGGCTTGCAATGCGCGCGGGTCGATATCGACCATGATCTGCCGGACCTTGCCGCCGAACGGCAGCGGCACCGACGCGCCTTGTACCGTCGCCAACTGCGTGCGGATCTGGCTGTTGCCGAGGTCGTAGAGCTGCTGTTCGGAGAGCGTGTCGCTGGAGAGGCCGAGTTGCAGGATCGGCACCGTCGACGCGTTATAGGTAATGATGTTGGGCGGCAGCGTGCCGGGCGGCAACACGCGCAGGATCGATGCGGAGTTCGACGCTGCCTCGGCGATCGCGCGATTGATGTCCGCGCCCGGATGGAAAAAGATCTTCACCACCGAGACGCCGTTCAGCGATTGCGACTCGATATGCTCGATGTCGTCGACGTCCGAGCTCAGCGCGCGCTCGTAATTCGACGTGATGCGATTGGCCATGTCCTGGGCGGAAAAGCCGTTGTACGTCCAGACGATGCTGACCACCGGGATATTGATGTTCGGGAAGATATCGGTCGGCGTGCGCAAAATGGAAAGCGGCCCGACGATGAATATCAGCAGAGCCAGTACCACGAATGTGTACGGGCGGCGCAGGGCGAGCCTCACAATCCACATGACGAATTCCTGATAAATAGCAAATAGAGTTGCCCGACCCAAGGCTCGCGCAGTAGAACTGCTGCTTGAATTCAGGCCTGGTCTGGAGTATGTGTGGGCCGTGCTTACCGGTTCCGGTCAGCCACAATACAAGTCTGTCATCTGCCGGATAACCGAACGCGCTTCGGGAATGCAATCGACAGCCGCCGCACGCAGATAGCAAATCCGTAGTCGCGTGGTCAGAGAAAGGCCAGGTCGTTCGATCGGAATGGAAAGCATGGCCTTGTCCACAATTCCAAACCTGATAGGAGAAGCACAATCAAGCTGCTTTCCAGCGTTGCAGTCGCACCCGCCGCAGTCAGCCTTACTTTTGGCTGGAACGCTTCCGCCCAAACCGCCATTCCGGGAATGACGCGCGCCGAAGTACACCAGCAACTGGTGCAGGCACAGGCCGATGGGCTCTTGCCGGTACCGGAGAACAACTATCCGTTGCCAGCCACGAGACTTGGCCGCAACAAGGAGCTTCACGCAATCGAGTACCAGAACGACCCGTTTAGCGCGACTGCGTCCGCCTCTACGAGCCCGACGGATTGGGGCGTCACGTCTGACTGATGCAAAGGGAAGACGAACGCGCGCCCACGTGCGGACTCTCGATGCGTGGGCGCGGGATGGCGCGATGAAGCGCGAACCGGTTAGAACTGGTGGCGAATGGCTACGCGCGTGATGACCTGATTTGCTGTCGTCGAAGGCGAATCTGCACCCGTGATAAACGCCGTGTTGAGCGGCGCCGCGGACGCACTGCCGCCCGCCAGGTGCTGATACATACCCTGCACGTACACGTCAGTACGCGGCGACAGGTTGTAGTCCGCCATCAGTCCAACCTGATGCCACGTCGGCTCCGAATCGCCGGCGGCGCTATTGAAGTGACCGATCGTGTAGTTATACATCGCTCCGACGAACGCATTCTTCAGGAACTGATACTTCGCGTTCAATTCAAAGTTGTCGAACTTCAGGCTGCTTGCCGTATTCGCGAAGTTGCCGACATAGACGGAGCCCGTCGCGTTATTGAGTGCCGTGTGGCTATATACGAAGCCGAGTATCGCAGAGCCGATCGTGTAGTTAATCCCGGCGCCCCACACCTGTTGGCGACTCGCGAAAAAATTCGTGTCGTCGGCTGCAAGCGACCCACCGGAGTTTCCGCCCGGGTTGTTGATCTGCATGTACGCCGCTGCGACTGAAACGTTGGCAGCGACGAATTGTGCGCCGAGGCTATACGACCGGTTGTCAGCAAAGCCACCCGCCTGATTGCTAAAACCGTACAGACCGCCAAAAGAAAAGCCGCCGTAGGCGTTACTGGTGTACTTCACGCTGTTGTTCAGTCGGAACGAATTGTCTGTGTTGTCGTTGTCGTACGGATGCGACAACAGATAGCCGCCCCAATTGCCGTTCGCCGTAAGCGGGGCGAGATAGTCGACGACTGAATCATACTGACGGCCCATTGTCAGGGTCCCGAGCTTCGCGTTGCTCAAACCGATGTACGCCTGCCGGCCGAACATGCGCGAACTCTGTCCAAGTGCGCCGGAGTTGACGTCGAAGCCATTTTCCAGCTGAAAGAGGGCCTTCGTGCCACCGCCCAGATCTTCGCTGCCTTTCACGCCCCATCGGCTGCCTTGTGCAAAGCCGCTTTCCATCTGCACAGCCGAACCTTGCTTGGTATTGTTCGTATAGTTCAGACCTTCGTCGATCAGGCCATACAGCGTGACGCTGCTTTGCGCCAGCGCGGCCATCGGGACGATCGTGCAACCGATCGCTGCGCCCGTAATGAGGAGTCGCTTCATGAGTGTAGATTCCTAAAGTTTGCCTGAGTACCTCGCCATGATCTAGCTCGCGCGCCGGTGCGTGGAGCCGGGATCTGACGAAAGGTATTTGCACTTTAGGACCTACAAAATGCCCGTCCACTGCAGTTCAGTATTGCTGAAATGGTGTTGCGCTGCCCCCACGGGAACGACAGCTTCGCGCTTGTCTTCATGTGGATTCTGGCGATAACGTTCTACCACGAAATCGACAAAGCGGCGGAGCGCCACCGCCATGTACGGTTGTCCGGAATAGAGCACCCACACTGTCCGCGCGTCGCCGCACAATTCGATGTTTTCGAGCACTGGCTTTAATGAGCCGTCTGCCAGCTCACCTTGAATGAGCGAGCGCGAAAGCCGGGCGATGCCGAGGCCCGCCTGGACTGCGCGCTTTATGAGCAGTGGGTTTTGCATGCTCAGAACCGGCCGTACCACTACGCGCTGCGTGCCATGCTTGTCATGAAACTCCCAGTAACGACTCGGCGCGTCCGACGCGACCAGCACATCATGCGACGACAGCTCCTCGGGGGTGCGTGGCGGCCGCCGACGTGCGAAGTACGCGGGGCTCCCGACAATTACGTCCCGCGTCTGTGCGAGCGGCCGGCAAACCAGCGACGAATCACGCAGGTAGCGCTCGGCGCTGAAGCATACATCGAAGTCTGCCACCGTGACATCGGCCATGTTATCGAATACGGTCAGATCGAACTGCGTACGCTGCTCTTGCACCCGGTACGCCGCTAGTACTTCGGGCAGATCGGTCGAAGCATATAAAGAGGACGCCGCAATACGCAAAGATCCGACGGGTTGACCGGCAGCAGCTGCCATGCATTCGTCCATCGTCGCGAGCTGCCTGAGCAGTTCGCCACAATGCTCCCGATACAACTGGCCGGCAGGCGTCAGCGACACCCGGCGAGTGGTCCGGTTGACAAGGCGCACGCTGAGATGTTGCTCGAGTACCGCCACGCTGCGAGTGACGACCGAATTCGAGATACCGAGCTGCTTCGCCGCCTCGGCGAAGTTCAGGCAGTCGGCAACCTTGGCGAAAATGCGAACGGAGGCTAATTGATTCATGGAATCGTTTCGCAGCGGTCGGGGGATTTTAGGCTAGCTCGCTCGCGAGCCGTTGGGTAGGAAAGAACAGATGCCTGCGCATGAACGATGCGCCTCGCTTCACGGCGCGACCCATTGACCTTACGCTACGTCACACGCGTTTCCCCGCCGACAGACTGCGCGGTCTTCCGAAATCGCCGGCTTTGCCGATCCGTGTGCGTCCGTGGCGGGCATTGCATGTTTCTTTGTATTCCTTACCCTAATCCTTCTTCACGAGGTCCATCACGTGCGTGGGCGACCTCAACGGGCGCAAGAAGAAACGCGGAAAGGATTGCTATGTTCAATAAAGTCGTCTTCGACTCCAGGTTTGACATTCGCGCGCAGACGCAGACATTCCTGGCAAGCTTGTCACTGCACCGTTTCACTGGAAGATTGCGTTGGCGCCGCTGAAACAGGAGATATTTCTTCACCTTTGTGAGTGATCGCGTACAGTGCCTTATTGCGTTCAATCGCAGCTTCGCTTGGCGGATAGTCGTACTTCGGCGTAGGCACCAGACCATCCCGTTGCGCCTCGATGAGTTCCGCATGAACGTCCGCCCGGGTCTTGCCAGTGGGCTGCGTCTGCGCCAAGGCACTCATCGCGATCGAACACGCAAGGGCGCCAATCGCTATATGTGTTGTCTTTTTCACGGTTTTCTCCGAAGTCTCTAGGGTCTGTTTACATTTGACGAAATGTGTTTACATCTTGTTTTTTGCAATTGCAAGACGGGATGATTCGCACGTTACTAAGCGACAAGGT
>NZ_JACHDK010000047.1:0-13309 GCF_014201005.1 Paraburkholderia lebeckiae
CTTGAATGTATTTCCGTAACGCGCCAACTTGTTCTCTCTTTATCGCCCCCAGATTCCAATTTTATCCAGGCGACAACCATTGTGACGCGGGGGGGAAATGGACGATCCCCATGATCTTCAGCGTTTCCTCGATGCACAAGAGCCAGTCTACGACCAGGTATGCGATGAACTGAGGCACGGACGCAAGCGAAGCCACTGGATGTGGTTCGTGTTTCCTCAAATCGAGGGGCTCGGAACCAGCGCAATGGCTCGGCGATTCGCGCTTTCCTCGCTGGCCGAAGCGCAAGCCTATCTGCGCCACCCGATACTCGGCCCACGGCTGCGCGAAACGACGCACCTGGTCAACGTCGTCAGCGACCGGTCCATCGAGGAAATCTTCGGGTATCCGGATGACCTGAAGTTTCGCTCGTCGGTCACCTTGTTCGCGCACGCCACGAACGACAACGAGGTATTTATCGAAGCTTTGCGCAAGTATTTCGGCGGAGAAGCCGATCCGCGGACCCTCCAGCTCCTCTAGACCATTTTGGTAGCGGTCCTGCGCACGCGGGGCGCAGCGGACTGCGCAATTCCGCTCCCGGTGCGGTGCGTGGTCACTGCCCGCTCACATCGGCTGCACGGGATCGAAAGAGCAGCAGGTGATCCGTGCCGGATTCGGACAGCCAGACCTCGCCCGGACGACCCATCATCTGACGCACGTTCGCGTGGTCACGCGGCAGCGGCAACACGTCGAACCGCTCGGCACGCGGATCGAAGCGCACTAGCGCATTAGCGCTCCATTCGCTGAGCCAGACGATGTCCTGGTCATCGACGAATATTGCATACACGTGCGGATCGTTGCCGGGCAGTCGCCATTCGCGCCAGTGGTGCGTGCCAGGATCGTACACGCCGACTTTTCCGGCGTTCCACTCGCTGACCCAGATGCGCCCCCTGGAATCGGCCCAGACGCGGCGCGCGCCCTGATTCGGCGTTGGTGGCTCGATGACTTGTGCCGCGCCCGTCGTCGGGTCGATGCGGCCAACGTAGTTTCCCGCCAGCGAAGCGAAATACAGATCCCCGGAGCGGGTCACGCAGATACCGTAGGGCCCGGCGCCGCGTGGGGCATCAAAGACGCGCATGCGCGATCGCTGCGGATCGAGTTCGCCGTAGATACCACTTTGCCCCGTAAACCACAGATGCCCCTGTTTGTCGAACACGGCGGTATTCAGATTGGCGTCCGGCCGGTCCTTGGGTAGCGGAAAACGCGTAACGGCGAGCGTCTTCGAATCGATACGCACGATCGCGTTCTGGCCGCCGTCAGTGACCCACGCCGCACGATCGGGGCCGACGATCACGCCATGTGGCGCCGATCCGGCGCCGAGCGCGATCGTGTCGGTTTTGCCGCTGCGCGGGTCCAGCCGCCCGACCGCTCCCCGCGCCTGCGCGGTGTACCACACGGTGCCGTCATGCGCCGGTGCGACGTCATGCGGTGCGCTGCCGGCCGGGACGGCGAAGCTCTCGAACGACGGCGGCTGTGCTTGAGCCTGCGCGAGGCCAAGGTTGTCTATGATGATCGCGCAAGTAATGGCGTAAAGAGCCAGGGCAATCGCAGACCGGGCAGTCGAATGCGGGGCAAGCGTCGGAAAATGTTTGAAGTCCAAGCGGGCAAATTCCGTCATCGCACGAAGTCGCTCGAGCGCCGCATGCCCCGGATGGATCGCGAACATCCACCAAAGAAGCCCCACAAGTAACAGCAGAGGAATCAGCATGGGCGGTCTCCATTGCTGCTTGTGCCAGCTAACGTATCACGAATGCCACTTGCCAAGGTCAACCCGACGTTTCAATGCTTGGCGGCGCTACGCGTACGCCTTCAGCCGATCTCGACCACCGTCTTCCCTGCCTGCCGACGCTCCTCTAGCGCGGCTTGCGCTCCCTCGACGTTGTCGAGCCAGGCACTGAATTCAGTTTCCCCAAATAGAGGGTTTACCCTGGGAAACCTGACTGAAAGCTATTTGAAATGAATCGGGCGTTCGTTAGAATGGCTCCTGTGCTGAGACTAGTCCGAAAGAAACCATCAGCGCCTCGCTGCACCGGAGGCAACCGCACTCGGCTGACAACCTCACATCGCTTTGGCAGGCTGTCGCCACTATTCAGTAGACCTCAATTGAACGGAGAGTAAAACATGAGCCGCCTTACCAACCGAATCGCCACAACGCTCGTCGTGCTCGGCCTGATGACTTCCGGCGCTGCGATTGCCCAGCAGCCGGCCACGGCGGCACCCCAAGTCGCACAGACTGCTTCTGTACCGGCGACTACCCACAGTGATCCAATCGTTCAGAAGCGAAACGAGATTCGCGAGGCCAACCGTGAACAACGTGCCCGGACCGCGGAAGCCAGAAAGGCGTTCAGGGCCGAAGCTCGCGAATCCCGGCAAGAACGCAACCAGTCGGTAAGCGAGTCCCGCGACCGCGCACGCGCCGCTTTGGCTGAATCGGCACAACCTGGCACGACTCAGGCCGGCGCGGCGCATACCACCCAATGAGTTATCGACGCTACGGGGTTTGTCCAGGAAGAGCGGGGACTGGTCCTCAGCGGCGAAGAATCCAATCGTCGATGGTCAGTCAGCACCCGGCCCTTCCTACCAGCGGAGCCCTCGCATGTGCGAGTGGCTCCGCATTTTTTTATATCCGGTTTGTAGCAACGCGAGCATAGTCAGCACGTCGTCGTCCGAATCAGGCGTCCTGCCAGAGGCTGGGTCGGCTTCACTTCTAACAGGATCCCGCCAACTCGAAGGCGATCCGTCACTTCGCTCAAAACCTGAACTGTGCGACGCAGTCAACGAGGTTTGCAGCCTGTTGCCTCAAGCTCTCCGCCGCCGCCGCGCTTTCCTCGACGAGCGCTGCGTTTTGCTGCGTGGTTTCGTCCATCCGATTGACCGCTTCACCGACTTGCCCCATGCCGACGCTCTGCTGCGCACCCGCGTTGCTGATTTCCACCACGAGAATACTCAGGCGCTGAATCGCATCCACGACCTGCGACATCGTTGCGCCCGCGTGGTCGACGAGTGCGCTGCCATGATCGACGCGCTCCACGCTTGCGGTAATCGACTCCCGAATTTCGTGAGCGGCTTGCGCGCTGCGTTTCGCGAGCGAGCGCACCTCGGCCGCGACGACAGCGAATCCTCTGCCCTGTTCCCCGGCACGCGCTGCCTCGATTGCCGCGTTCAACGCGAGAATGTTGGTCTGCGCCGCGATGTCATTGATGATGCCGATGATCTCGCCAATCTTGCGCGAGCTCTCGTTGATCCCCCTCATCGTCTCGACGACCGCGCCGACAACGTTCCTGCCTGCACCGCGATCGACGAAGCGCCAGTCGCGAGCTCGCTGGCTTCGAACGCATTGGCGGCATTCTGCTTCACGGTCGCGCTTAGTTCTCCATCGACGCGGCGCTTTCCTGAAGTGCGGTTGCCTGCTCCTCGGTACGCTGACTCAGATCCGCGTTGGAGTTTGCGGGTAATGGAACCACACCAGGGTAAATACAGATTCGATCGCTTAAAAAGCTTTATAGAATGGCTAATATTAGCAAGGAGCAATAATGCTTGCTATAGATTAATAAAAGATATCCCGCAGAACCCGGAGACGCCATGCAGATCAACTACCAATCGATGCGGTTCGACTACGAGCGAGCCGCCGACCACGATGCCGGTGCACCGCTCACCTATCCGGTGGTGGTGATCGGCGCTGGCCCGGTCGGGTTGTCAGCGGCCATCGATCTGGCCCAGCAGGGCGTTCGCACCGTACTGCTCGACAATGACGACACGCTGTCGAGCGGTTCGCGCGCAATCTGTTTTGCGAAGCGGACGCTGGAAATTTTCGATCGGCTCGGCTGCGGCAAGCAGATGGTCGACACAGGCGTGAGCTGGAACGTCGGCAAGGTGTTCCTGCAGGATGAACTGATCTATACGTTCAACCTGCTGCCCGAGACAGGCCACGCGCGCCCAGCATTCATCAATCTGCAGCAGTACTACGTCGAGGGCTATCTGGCAGACGAGGCGAAGCGAACCGCGAATCTGCAGATGCGCTGGAAAAGCAATGTGATCGGTGTGACCCAGCAAGACGACCATGTCGTGTTGCGGGTCGAAACGCCCGACGGCATTTATCCGATGCGCGCGCAATACGTGGTCGCCGCCGACGGCGCGCGCAGCGCGGTGCGCAAGGCGCTCGGTCTCGACAGTCATGGTCGCACCTTCAAGGACCGCTTCCTGATCGCGGATGTGAAAATGAAGGCGCCGTTTCCGACCGAACGCTGGTTCTGGTTCGATCCGCCCTTCCATCGCAATCAATCCGTACTGCTGCACAGGCAGCCCGACAACGTCTGGCGCATCGATTTCCAGCTCGGCTGGGACGCCGATCCGGTCGCCGAAAAACAGCCTGAAAAAGTGATTCCGCGCGTGAAAGCGCTGCTCGGCGACGATGCCGAGTTCGAGCTCGAATGGGTCAGCGTCTACACGTTTTCGTGTTTGCGGATGGACAGTTTCCGGCATGGCCGCGTGCTGTTCGCGGGCGATTCGGCGCATGGCGTGTCGCCGTTCGGCGCGCGCGGCGCGAATAGCGGCGTGCAGGATGCCGACAATCTCGCCTGGAAGCTGCGGCTCGTCGTCAACGGCGACGCGCCGCCGGCGCTGCTCGATACCTATGCATCCGAGCGCGAGTATGCGGCGGACGAAAACATCCTGAACTCATCGCGCGCCACCGACTTCATCACGCCGAAAAGCGCGGTTTCGCGGATGTTCCGCGATGCCACGCTTAAGCTCGCGAAAGAGTGTCCGTTCGCGCGGCGCATCGTCAACAGCGGCCGTCTGTCGGTGCCGGCGGTTCTGCGCGACTCGCCCCTGAACACGCCCGACGCCGACGCGTTCACCAGTGCGATGGTGCCCGGCGCGGCCAGCACCGATGCGCCGGTCAAGCTCGCTGGCGAAGACGCCTGGTTCCTGAATCAAACCGGACATGGCGGCTTTACGGGTGTGCAATTCTGCGGCCAGGGAGACGACCTGACGAAATGCGCCGAACAGCTTCGCGCGCTCGCATGCCTCGCGGTGCCGGTTCACTCGTTGATCGTCGTACCGCGTGGCGCGGCCGTGACCGCTCTTCCGGAGATGCCTCACGTCACGGTGATCGAGGACGTCGAAGGCATCGTCACGCATCGCTTCGATGCGCGGCCCGGCACCTTTTATCTGCTGCGTCCGGACCAGCACGTCTGCGCGCGCTGGCGCGCCCTCGACACCGCCTCGGTCGCCAAGGCCGTGGATCGCGCAACCTGCAACGGATCACCATCATGACCAAGCTGAACATCGAAACGAATATGACCGATCCCGATGCGTTCTATGAAAAGCTCATCGACGCGCACAATGGACTGACCGACGAGCAAAGCCATTTCATGAACGCAAAGCTCGTGCTGCTGCTCGCGAACCACATCGGCGATGCCGACGTGCTGCTCGAAGCGCTGGCGCTGGCGCGCGCGGATTGACGACCCAGGCTCAGCGCCCGATCCAGCCGAACCGCCACGACAGCCGTCGTGTCATGGCGAGCAGCTTCTGCGCGGTCGTGCCGTGCGTGCTGAAGTCAAAGCCGCCCGACGGACCGATCACCGCGACCACCAGACTGACACTGCCCGTATGATCGAACACGGGCGCGGCCAACGCGCCGATGCCCGGCACCGGCGCATCGAGTGCGTCATCGATGCCGTCGCTCACGACCTTCGCGCGACGTGCCAGATAGGCCGGGGCCAACGACGGCGGGCTCTTTTTCGGCGCCACGAGCACTTCCGCAAGCGGCGCGCCCGCGAGTCTGATCGATTCCTGCGACAACAGCCCGACTAATACGTCGTCCGCAAGATGCGCGGCGAACACGCGCCCTATCGCCGTGTTGACGAGCGACATCACGGTGCCCACGCGCAGGCTCACGTGTTGTGGTCTCGCCGATTCTTCGAAGCGGATCACCGTAGGACCCAAAGGTCCAAGAATCGCCACCGCGACGCTCATGCCGGACTCCGCCGCAAGCGTGACGATCTCCGGTTCGGCATCGCGAATCGGCGACATGCGCTGCAACGCGATCAGGCCGAGCTCCATGCCGAGCGGTCCCGCACTGAAAAGACCGGCGTCGTCGCGGCTCAGCAAGCCGACCTTGAGCAGACTCACCAGATGCGGAAACGCCTTGGCGGCGGGCATATCGGCGGCCGCGGCCAGATCGCGCAACGACAGGGGACGGCCGGCGGCAACGAGTGCCAGCAGGAGTTCGCCTGTGTTGTCGAGCGCGCTGATTCCGCGCTGAGCTTTCGTGTCGTTGAGTTGGGGCGTGTTCGCGTCGGACGCGTCCGGAGTTTCGATCTGCATGATTCTCAGCTGGGTGTGACCAGCGCTTCGGTGATACGTCGGGAAGTTTCGAGCAACTGACGCGCGACCACACCATCCCACGCGACTTCGATCGAACCCGACGAGCCGATCGCCGTCAACGCGAGTTGCATCCGTTGATCGCCATCGAACACCGGCACGCTCAGACTGCTGATGCCCGGACTCGGCGCATCGATTCCTCGCTCGATGCCGCGCGCGCGGATCTCATCGAAGCGTTTGCGCCACTCCGTGCTAGTCGGCCCTTTGGCGGCGCGGCCGCGCGCCGGCGTCGGGTCCGCCGAATGCGCCTGGCTTCGCGCCATTTGCGCGACCTGCTCGGGCGCGCAGAACGCGCAGAATACGCGGCCCGTCGATGTCGCTTCGAGCGACATCACCGTGCCGATGTGCAGATTGACATGCAGCGGCGCACCGCTGCGCTCGTATCGGACGATGGTCGGGCCCTGCACGCCCGCCACGCAGATCGCCACGCTAAGACCGATCCGCTCGGCGAGCGAAGCCGCGTGGGCAGCCGCGATGCGACAGACCGGCTGCTGTTCGACATGCATGAGGCCCAGCCGCAACGACAGCGGCCCCGGCTCGTAGTTGCCGGTCAGCGCATCGCGCTTGACGAGGCCGAGGCGCGTCAGGCTCACGAGATAGGTATGCGCCTGCGCCGACGACAGTTGCGCCTCGCCTGCCAGTTCGGTCAGCCCGAGCGGTTCGCGCTGTCGCGCCAGCGCCTGCAGCAGACGTCCGCCGACCTCGACGCTCTGAATCCCCCGCTGTTTCTTTTCGCTTGTCGTATCAGCCATCGTGTTGTCCGCCCTTGACCCGAAGGAGATTCGGCCCGTTCGGTGTCGCCCGTGGAAGGCCTAGATGGTATCCGATCGGACCGTGCCGACCAACCAACGGAGTTTACCCTAACTTAGTGAATGACAAGGTATTTTGTCATTGACAAATATTAGCGTGACGACGACTATTAGTCATCCCCCAACGAGTCGTGAGACGGAGACAGACATGGCGAAGGCTTTCGCATCCCAGGCCGACCTGGAAGAGAAGAAGATCACGTGGACCCAATTGTCGGAAAACGCGTATGCCTACACGGCCGAAGGCGACCCCAACTCGGGCGTGATCATCGGCGACGACGGCGTGCTGATCGTCGACACCACCGCCACGCCGGCCATGGCGCAAGACCTGATCGCGAAGATCCGCAGCGTCACCGACAAACCGATCAAATACGTCGTCCTGTCGCACTATCACGCGGTGCGTGTGCTGGGTGCGTCGGCGTACTTCAAGGAAGGGGCGCAGCAGGTGATCGCCAGCCGCGGCACCTACGAAATGATCGTCGAGCGCGGCGAAGCCGATATGAAGTCGGAGATCGAACGCTTCCCGCGTCTTTTTGCAGGCGTCGAAACGGTGCCCGGTCTGACGTGGCCGACGTTGGTTTTCGAAAAGGAAATGACGCTCTTTCTCGGCAAGCTCGAAGTGCGCATCGCGCATCTCGGCGCGGGCCACACGAAGGGCGACACGGTCGTCTGGCTGCCGTCGCAGAAGGTGCTGTTCTCCGGCGATCTGGTCGAGTACGACGCGGCCTGCTACTGCGGCGACGCGCAACTCGAACAATGGCCGGCAACGCTCGAAGCATTGCGCGCGCTGAACGCGGAGAAGCTGGTGCCGGGTCGCGGCCCCGCGCTGCTGTCGCCGGCGGAAGTGAACAAGGGCCTCGACTACACGAAAGACTTCGTCACCACGCTGTTGCAGGCGGGCCGTGACGCATTCAAGGACCAGCTCGACCTGAAGGGCGCGATGGCGCTCACGCGCAAGGCCATGGACCCGAAGTTCGGCAACGTCTTCATCTACGAGCATTGCCTGCCGTTCGACGTGTCGCGAGCTTACGACGAAGCAAGCGGCATCAGCCATCCGCGCATCTGGACCGCGCAGCGCGACAAGGAAATGTGGGACGCGCTGCAGAATTGATCGCGCCGCGCACTCGGGAAAGGCCGTTCGGTCTTTCCTCTTTTCCGTTCAAACCATGAAGGCGCGCTAGACGCCTCGGGCGCGCTCGTCTTCGCACAGGCGCGCTCCGCACCTGGAGCGAGACATGCAGCATTCCCTCGATGGCAACGCCATTGGCCACGCCGCGCCCATCGCGAGCGACGATTCGATGTTCAGGAAGGTCGCGTGGCGCATCGTGCCGTTTCTGTTTCTTTGCTATGTCGTGTCGTTTCTGGACCGGATCAACATCGGCTTCGCGCAATTGCAGATGAAGCATGATCTCGGCTTCAGCGACGCGATGTACGGACTCGGCGCAGCCGTGTTCTACGTCGGCTACGTGCTGTGCGAGGTGCCGAGCAACATCCTGTTGGCCAAATACGGCGCGCGTAAAACCTTCATGCGGATCATGCTGCTGTGGGGCATCGCGTCGATGTGCATGATGTTCGTGTCGAAGCCCGCGCACTTTTACGTTCTGCGCTTTATGCTGGGCGTTTTCGAGGCGGGCTTTTTCCCGGGCATCGTGCTGTATCTGACGTATTGGTTTCCCGCCAGCCGGCGCGCCGCCGTGATCTCGGTGTTTTTCGCGGGCGTGGCGGTCGCGGGCGTGCTCGGCGGACTTTTCTCCGGCTGGATCATGCGCGACATGAGCGGCGTGCTGAACCTGTTCGGATGGCAGTGGATGTTTGCGATCGAAGGCGCACCCGCTGTGATTCTCGGATTGCTCTCGTGGCGCTATCTGGTCGACAAGCCGCACGAGGCAAGCTGGCTCACGCAGGACGAAAAAGAGCGACTCGTCGCGCTTTGCGCGCAAGGCCAGTCGAAAGACCACGGGCATGACAGTCGCAGCTTCGCCGCCGCGTTGCTCAATCCGCGCGTCTATCTGTTCGCGTTCATCTATTTTTCGCTGACCTGTGCGTCGCTGACGCTCAATTTCTGGATGCCATTGATGATCCGCGATTTTGGGGTTCAGGATGTCGTGGCGGTGAGTCTTTATACCGTGGTGCCGAATGCGATCGGTGCGGTGGGTCTGATTCTGATTGCGCGCCGCTCGGATCGAACTGGGGAACGGCGTAAGCATTTTGCTTTCTGCACGGTGGGCGGGGGTCTCGCGCTCGCGGCGCTTACGCTGCATCTGAGCAGCTTTCCTGCGATGCTGGCTATCTTGTCGCTCGCTGCCGTGTTGATTTTCGCGGCGCTGCCGATCTTTTGGGCGGTGCCTACCAGCTATCTGTCCGGGAAAGCGGCTGCGTCGGGGATCGCGTTTATTAGCAGTATTGGGATTACGAGCGGGATCGTCAGTCCGTGGGTGATCGGTCAGATTCGCACGACGACGGGGAGTATGGATCTTGCCGTGTATCTGCTTGCGAGTCTGCTTGTGGTTAGTGGGGTCGCTTTGATGGCCGGCGTTAAGGGGAGCGTGATGCGACGGTGATGTCGCCTATGCCGAGTTGTGGTGGTGCCCCTTGCCTGCGTAATCTGCCTTTAAATGGCCCCGCCGAAGCGGGGCTGCAATTTCACGCTCTACCAATTTGCCATATCAAGCAAATCCTTTAAAAACTGATTTTGCGCTTTGCGAAGATTGTAGATGCACTCCTCTCGCAAAGCTGAAAACATCGATCCATCGTGTTCCGTTTTCCACTTTGCCCCGGCATTACGTGGTAATTCGCAGTACCTCACGGATTGCCCACCTACAAGGGCACTATATCCACGCTGCTGGAATGAGGCAGTGCCCTGATGCGAACTGCATTCTTGAAGAGCGCAAACCCTTATAGAACGACGCTCTCCGGCCTGTCAACACGACCAATGGTAATTTTTGTCCAGACGCGTGCTTTTACGCCGCGGCGGACGAATCGCACGACGCTCGCACATGCTTCAGAAGGGATTCGCCGGAAGACTGGAACCGCTCGCCAAGACTGCACCTAGGCAACTTCAGCGGGCGCGCAATGCGCGCCCGCCTGTGCCACGTCAGAGCAAAGCATCCATTGCCCCAAAAACTGCTACAAATATCCGGCTTCGCGCAGCAATTTCATAAGTAACGCATCCAAATCTTCGTCGCATAAACCCTGGCTCTTACCCGGGCCTTTCCAATGCCACACGAGTTGCTGCGCCTCACTCGACAGGTCGATAAACTCGTCACTCAACAACTCCCCAAGCCGAATGTTCCCTATAGACGGGTCACATGCGATTACCTGTCTAAAAGTTTCGCTCGGCGACTTCCCTTTCAAAATATCTTCTAGCATCATTTCATCGACCAAAAATTACGGTTGTCGCAGAATACCCAACATTGGGAACGCCTACGTTGGTGAAGCCATATCGGGCAGCGATACGCCCAGTCCACGTGTTCGCCGCCGCTCTCTCTGGGCTCATCCCAAGACTCAGGTTCGACGCATATTGGGCCGCATTGACGCTGTCGGTCCCATTAATCCACACACCCCGAATGGCATTTACCTGAACTCCTTCACGTTCAAGTCTTTGCATCGCACTGGCAAACATATCGGTCCCGGATTCATTCGAGAATGAGCTTCCACCACGAGCCGATCGGATGTCGAAGCCGAGGGTCCCCTGTTTATCCACGTTAACGATTAGGCCGTGGACTCCCTCGGGATCACCGAATTGCAGCGTCACGCTTCCGTTTCTGTTTGCACGGAACACAAAGTCATCTGCGACATTCACCCTTGGAATGGGAGCCCCAAGAGCGCCGCTTTCCGGCACAACATATGTTCGAAGGCCCGATGTCGTGCGCTCGATCAATTTGTCGAGTTGCGGACCAAATGCCTCGCCCGCCGACCTCAAGACCGCCTGGCCCTCCTGCCTTGCAAGCGTTACCGCTCCGCTTTCGAATGCGCCAACGCCGAGCGTACCGGCGTTAATCACCAGGTCTTCCTTTGTCCGCTGCAGTTGCCCCGGGCTACGCATCTCGCCAGTGACCGGATTCAGGCCGAATTGGGAGAACAGTGCAGCAACGTCGCCAGCCTTTTCAGCAGCACTATATGCAAGCCCAAGGATAGCACCGCCCGGCGTATCCGCCACGCTCGGATCAGACAGCCGGTCGCGCATGCTCAGCGGCAACGCACGAATTTCACCAGCCTCTTCGCGCGACCCAACACCCGTAACCAGAACGTTCAGTTCGCCCCATCCCGGTCGGACATCGGCCGGGTTCGCCGCTTGCAACTGCATCTCTGCGATACGTTCGATGCGTGCCTGCTGCGTGTTGAACGCAGCACCACCATATGGACTCGGCGTACTGCCCACGTAGCCGCCTGTTGCACTGGCTGCACCAGTCGATGCCACCTGTCCCTGCAACGCCAGGCTCCAGCCCGCCATCCCCGCAAACTGATCGCCAGCGCTGACGTTATAGCTCTGTTGCGTCGCCTGTCGAACGAGATCATCGTCGTTGCCAGCGACACCGTACAGACTGCTCATGCGGCCGTTGCCGGCCGTGGCGGTTTTCGCCACACTGGCAGCCTGCACGTTGTCCACGACCAGATTGCCAACCGTCGATGCCAGTGCGTCTGCTGTTATGGCGCCGACATTGCGCCCAAGGCTCCCACCGCGCACGATTGTACTAGCCGCACCTGCAGCAACCCCCGCGCTCACGCCCGTCACAAATCGACCGCTGTCGGACTGCATATCGAAGCCAAAGTCCGCCCCGACGCTACGCACCGCGGCGCCCACGCCATACGCGACTCCCGACGCGATCGCAGAAGCAGCTACCCCCTTCCAGTCGAGGCTGTGCTGTGCGCCAGTCAGCACGCCAATACCCTGCGTAGTTACCGACCGGATTGCTCCTTACGCGGCGGCACCGGCAAACTGGCTGGCGGTACTTCCGCCGAACGCGCTACCGACCGCCGAGCCAACTCCCGTTACGCCAAGAACGCTCGAGCCGACCGCTGCGCCGACAGCGCCCATCGCCACCCCCTTCCAGTTGAAGCCGCTCTGCTCGCCAGCCGCGATCATGACGCCCTGGGCCGCTGCCGCGCCTACGGCACCGCCGATCACAGACGCCGCTACCGCAGTACCGAAGCCCATCGCCGCACCGCCGCCTACCAGCGCGGCGGCGCCCGCAGTCATCGCGCCACTCACGGTCAAGCTCGACAGCGTCCCGGCCAGCGCCATCGATGCCGCCCCTGCAGTGAACACCGTTGCCACCGCCGCAACCACGACGGCAATGATCGCCGCCACCGGACCACATCCCCCATCCTTGCTCGGCGGCGGCGGCGGATCCGGCAACGTCGGCTGCGTATTGCCGATCGCCTTGCCCGGGTCATACGGCTTGAACGTCGTCGCCGTATTGTGCACGTTCGTGACCTGGTTGGGCACCGTCAGCATCTGCCCGGCCTTCAGCACGTCATCGCCCTTCAGCCCGTTCGCGTCCGCCAGGATGTACCACAGCGTCGCATCCCCCCACAGCGACGACGCGATCGACTGCAGCGTATCCCCATCGCGCACCGTCCAGGTACCCGGGCTCACGCCCGGATACACCCCGTTGATCGCCATGAAGTTCTCGTCGAAGTCCGCGCTGCCCACCGGCGTGAACACCTTGTACTGACTCTCGCTGCCCTTCGCGAGCTTGCCCGCCAGCTCCTGCACGTAGTCGACCGTCTCGACCCCGTCGTTGCCCTGGTTGCCCACCCGGTTGCCGTTCAGGTAGTAGTAGTTGTGCTTGCGATCGCCCGTCGCGCCCCGGATCGTGCCGTCGTCCGCCACCGTCACGCCCACCAGTTCGTCGCGCCGCTGCACCTGGCCGCGCAGATCCGTGTAGTACGTGAACGCGCGTGCCCTGCCCGCCTGGCCGCCACCATCGTCGTAGGTGGCCTTCAGGTTGCCGTTGACGTCGTAGTTGAAATAGCTCGAGGCCGGTCTCCAGCCCGGCGCGTCCGGGTTGCTCCCCTGCGCCAGGATCTGGCTCTGTTTCGCGCTGTCCCACCATTCGTACGAATAGGTGGATGT
>NZ_JACHDK010000048.1:0-12617 GCF_014201005.1 Paraburkholderia lebeckiae
TGCATTCCGTCAGTGCAATCGGATTCGGCTGCTCGGGCAGTCGAGGGTATTGTTTGCTCACTTGACACCGGGCCCGCTAATGGGTGTCGACGATCTCGCAGGGTTAGTCCAATGTCCGGACTTTGGCCGAACCCGGTCCGATAGCTGAATTGAGAACCGCTTGCCGGCCCGCAGCGGATGATCGTCGCAAGTCGACCCTGAGCGGTCGGTTGCGATTCCAGTAAGCGGTCGTTCAATGTGACGTGATGCTATCGAGAATCCGACAAGGTCAGTTCGCACAGACCGGGGACACCCGGTTAGGTCCTTGTAATAACGGCAGTGTATTTTGCACGATCTGTATCACCCAGCAGGCGAACATACATCGTCACGAGCTCATTCGTTTCAATCGCAACGACCAAATGATATTGTCTCGTCTCTGAACGGGCAATGGCGGGCCACCCAAATCAGGATGTGTGATGAGCACTCAAGACGCTTCGGTCGACTTCACGACTCAGCCAGTCAAAACGGCTACGCGTCGAAATGCTGGTCTGGACGCGTTGCGTGCTTGCCTGACGCTGCTTGTCGTATTTCATCACTGCGCCATCACTTACGGCGCGGTCGGCGGATGGTACTACCATGAAGTAGCTCCGGACAAATCCTTGGGGTCCGTGTTGTTGGTGCTCTTCTGCGCGATCAACCAAGCGTTTTTCATGGGCCTATTTTTCTTCCTGGCAGGCTACTACACATCAAGCTCAATTGACCACAAGGGACCGTATCACTTTCTGATCGACCGGTTTCTGCGGCTCGGAATGCCCTTGCTCGTATACGGTTTGCTTATCGGACCAGCAACAATCGCATTAGCGCAGACAAGTCGCGGCGACCCGTTTATGGGTACTCTGGCTCAACTATGGCGAACAGGTACCTTCGAAAACGGACCCATGTGGTTTGCCCAGGCTTTACTGATGTTCAGTGTGGTCGCCGCGCTTTGGAACGTCGCATTCTCACGCCCAAAGGGTTACAAGGCAACCCGATCGGTTTGCAAGCTATTCCCGAATAACCTGACGCTGGCCGGTGGCGCGATTTTTACGGGCATTGCAGCACTGGCTTTACGGTACAAATGGCCTGTTGGGGTCAATGTATTGGGTCTTCAACTCGGGTACTTCGCCAGCTATATCGTGTTGTACGCCGCGGGTTGCTTCACAGCACGCGTGCGTTGGATCGAACGTCTACCGGAGCGTCAAGTCCAGATATGGTGGTGCATCGCCTTGATAGCGTTGCCCATATTGCCGCTGGTCTATTTTCTTGGCGGGAAACTGCCTGAATTACGCGGACATCTACTCACGGTGGTCTATGCATTTTGGGAGCCATTTGTCGCTTGGGGAACGATATTGTTTCTCGCAAAACATTTCCAACAACGCTTCGACGGCCTAGTTGGCGTGTGGCGGCCGCTGTCACGACGCGCCTACACGATCTACATTGTCCATCCGCCCGTACTGGTCGCTGTCGCTTTGGCTTGGCGAAACGTACCGGCTCCGCCGTTGCTGAAATTCGCATTAACCGGCAGCCTCGCTTGCCTGCTGTGCTATCTGATTGCTGGCCTATTGCTTCGACTGCCCAAGCTATCGTCGATTTTGTAACTATCTGGACAGGGGGCCGCGGCTCCCAATCCGATTGTCGACAATCGGCACACGGACGTGGAACGTCTCAAAGTGGCCGTGTGCCGACCCATGCAATTTGCATACACAACGTCAACCTCGCGAGGCTGCGATCGGCAGCACACGACCCATTGCCGACGGTCGGGTCGTCGCGGTTCCAACGGCAGGTATCAGAGTGGAACGGCCATACCGAGCCCTCATCTATGGACTCGTCTTTGGCCTTTGCCGATATTGATGCGGGGTGGGTTCTACGTCAGCAATGTGAACGCTTGCCGGCGGTGGCCGCGTCGAGTTGCCGGGCCGCAGCTTCTTGCATCGCGAACTCACACTCTCGACCCTCAGTGGAAGTCGCCGCTGGCAAAGGGTCGCGGAAAGCAGCCAGTCGCCGTTCGAACTCAGCCAACCAAGCCACCACAGCTGACGCGGCCCGATTAAAGCGGAAGGTTCTTCAAGATGCATCGCGCGAGCCGGGATCAAACGAACTAGCGGAGTCGCCATAATGGCGGCGAACTTAGCGCTAGCCGGTGCCGAAATGAATCATCGCGTCGGTGAACAGTGGTGACGCAAACGGCCATTCTCCGTCCGGAAGGACATCCTGTCGTCCGAGGATGCGCATCGCCTCATCACGGCTTGTCGCCGCCAGTCTCTGTCTCGAGGTAGCCAGGGCCGCGGCGATGCTCTTAGCGCTTTGCAGCTCTGCGTGGAAGTGTGCCATCTGGACCGTTGTCGCAGCATCGTGGACATGCCAACTCGCGGCAACAACGTTTCTCGCACCAGCAAGCAGCAGAGCCGTCGGGACGCTGGTGAACTCGCTTGCAGCGTGATCGCGAGGGGAACCGACCGAGCAGGCGGAGATCGTCACCAGCTCGCAGTTTCTGGCATCTAGCCGCGCGAAGATTCCAGGGATTGTGAGGCGCCCGCAGCCGAAAGTGCCGGTCGCGATCACTTGTGGAGGCTGGTGCGACGCCTTGAGGACGAGCCCGCTCAGATACGGATTGTCGGTGTCAAATTCCCCATGGCCCGCGAAGTGCACCCGGCGTGCCGACGGCATCGCTTCGACCAGTGCGCCGATGGTTGGTGCTAACCGGAGGAAGCCCGTCAGCAACTCACATTCCCTCGCGACCATTGCGAGCGAGCCAGTCGCGTCGCCGATGGCGACGGAGGTGCCGTCGGTCGCACGCGGGCGACTTGCCAGCAAGCCGATCGATCGCAGGGACGGCACGAGCGAAAGCGACAACGCCGGCCTGCGTCGTGTCAGCGCCCATAGCGGGATGAAAGAGAGCTCCGCTTGCACTGAGGCGATCAGGCGCTCGACAATTTCACCAAGCGCATCGACCAGTGGGCGCACGAAGTCGCGATCGAGCTCGTCGTACAGAGCTTCAAGCGTGGGACTGATTCCCGCTCCGACCGGCAGTTCCTCGTCCAGCGGGAGTGTCGGCGCCCTGAGGTCGCTACGGTTCAACCCGAGGCGCTGCACTTCTGCTTTCCAAGCAACGCTCCAGCGCGCACGCCACGCCGTCCGCTGGGGCCGCTCCCACGGAATGTGTAGGACTCGCAGTGACTTGCATTGCTCGGCGAACAGACAGACGACGCCAGACTCGATGGCGCTGAGGTCGATCGCCGCCGCATCTGCGGGTAGCTTGAGGTCACTATCGTCCACGGAACTTGCCGCATCGGGCGGTCGCGCACCGGTGCTTTCGACGATGGCCACAACGGCGCGGGCCGCCTGATCGCGCCGCTCGAGGACGAGATTCATAGACTGGCCTCCCTGCGCCGCCCACTCGACTGCCAAGTCGGCACTGATCAGCGAACAAATGGCGTTCTCGACCTCGGGCATGCCGACGCCGCGGCTCCAGTCGACCAGCTCAAGCCAGCGGTTGAAGCTCCGCGCGCGCGTCCGGTCCGAGATTCGTCGAACCGAACCGGGATCAATGGGCCAGGGCTCTCCTTTGTGGTTCTCTCCCTCAATACAACTGACTACGAGGGCAATCTCGGCAGCGTTTGACGCTGCCGAGATTGCGACCTGGCGCACCTCGGAGGCATCGGCCTCGTCCCACAGCCGCTGCGCATCGTCGAGTACGCGTTCGCTGAGGCGCTTGGCGTCGCCCCAGGCGCTCGCTTTAAAAAGAATCCTGGCCTCGTTCGACCGTAGCGACAGCGCCAGCCACGCGGCCTGAAGCCTGTCCGCGCTGTCGACGGCGGCTCTGACGGCCATCAGCGCGAACTCGGTATCACCCCGACGCTCGTAAAGAGCCGCGAGCAGATTCCTAGCCATCGGCTCGACTTCCGTGCCATCGGCCTTGCCTTGCTTGATGAGGGTCTTAATGATCCGCTCGTGCTCTTCGGTCGGTGTCCCGACCTGCAAGGCGTGGGCAACGGCCGCCAAGCCATTGACGCCGGCGAGGTCGAGAGCGCCGTCGTCGCCGATGACGGGTTGCTTGCGCCAACGCGCCGCCGACTTCATGTCGCCTAGGCGCTCAGCTTCTGTTGCCGCCTGTTCTAGGATCGCGGCACCGCGCGCGCGCTCACCAACCAGTTCCCAGGTGATTCCGACCTCGCTCAGGCAAAAAGCCGCAGCGTGCGCTTCCGAATCGCGGACCGCCTGCCGGCGCCCTTGCTGAAAGGCATTGATGGCCTCGAGCGGCCGCCGCGCTTGGCGCAACGCCTCACCGGCGGTCAGATAAATCCTCGCCGTCGGGGTCGGCGGAACGACGTCATCGAGCCATTTGCTATCTCGCCGGCTGGCATCGCCGCGCTGGTGGCGCTCGATCGCAAACAGTGCACGCTGAACGGCAGCATCTTGCAGGTTCACCATCATCGCGCATTTAGCGCCGTTCACCAATATGTCGAGGTCAAAGGCATCGGCTTCGCGCCGCTCATCCAACTCGTAGGCACCGACAATCTGGTTGCCTCGGTCGAACGCCTGCAGCGTGACGAGCAAGCGCAGACGCATGGCGGTCGCAGCCCGCCAAACAATGGCGTCACCCGAACCGCCAGCCGCGCTATCGATCTCTTGATCGATCAGGGAGACGGCACCCTCTTCGTCGCCCAGACTTTCGAGCTTGCCGGCCAGCAACAGAGCCAGTTGCATGGCAAGCGCCGCATCAACGTGCCTTTGGATGCGCACCGCGACACGCGCAATGGCCGTTACGCGCATCGCCAGTGAGTCCTTCAGCACATGGTTGACGATTAGTTCGTGCACGAAGGCGGTCAGAACTTCAGAGCGCAACTGCGGCGACTCAATCGCGTCCGCAGTGCGAAAGACTTCGTTGAGGCGCGACTCTTCCTCCGCTTCCGCCCTCGCTTCAAGCAGGTCGTTTCTGATTTGGAGAAGCAGCGGTATCAGCCGCTCTTCAGCGGGCCTCACCTGTCCGTCCTTGCGTGCCGAAGCAGATCGATTCGGGTCGACTGTTCGAACGGTCGGACGATCGCCGCCGCGCAAGGCAGCCAGTCGACCTGTAAGGGCTCGCAGGCTTTCCGCAAGCCGCGCAGCGTCGACTTGACTACCACCAGTACGCTTGGATGAGCGCCATCGAACATGAACTGGTCGCCAGAGATGACTTTTATAGCACCAGTATCGGCCAAGCAGCCGAAGTAGATCATCCACATGCCGTGCTGCGGATCGAAGTCGAGGAACAGCGGAAAGTGCGGGACGCTGGCCTGCAGCTTGTTCACGAATGCGCGGATTCGCGGGATGAGTGGCACCGGACGCGAGTCTCCGTCGGCAGGAAAGGTGACGATGCAGTTGCCGGACATCCCCTCACGAACATGCGGAGCGAGCGTGTCGAGGCGGAGCAGCGTGACCATACGATAGGTATCACAGGCCGCGACGTCACTCTCAGCCATTTCAAGGATGACCTTCTTTCGCTGCTTCGCTTCATTGCCCTTTCCGTACGGGAAGAAGGCCTTTATCTTGGGCAATGGCTCGCCGGCCCGCGCGGCGGCCGCCTTGACAACTAACATCAGACTGTCATCGTCGAACTGCTTCTCGAAGGCGTAAGCGACTGTGAGCCAAAGTCCCCATCCGATCTGGGAGGCAAATCCGGCATCGATCGCCTTGCGGACACCAAAAGCAACAGCCTGCGGATCGCTGCGAACGACTTCGGCGACTTTCTCGCTGTCGATTGCCATGCCGCCTTGGGGATGATTCTCGTACAGCGGAAGCAACCGTTCCATCGCGACCTTTGCCCGTTCGCTTATGTCCATGTCGCCTCCGCATATCCCCGTCAACACGATACGCCGGAAGCCTATTGAAGAAAAGCGGAAGCTCCTGCAGCGCGACAAGCATCAACGATCCCCATCGCTTCGGCCGTCTGGAACGGCGACGGGTCCGGTTATTACGGACATCGCGCATCGGTACCGCGCTGCCAAATGCCTGTACGGCGGAGGTATTGCGATCTTCCCCTTTTTTGCTGATGCGCTCGGCATCAAACTTCACTAACAGGCTGCTGAAATAGATCCCTGCAGCGTCTTTACGTGCATAAAATGAATGTTAGTTTCCGATCCATCAACCTCTCATAGGCGATGCGCGGCGCCGACACGCGTTGAGCAACTACATCCATGTTTTGATCGCCAGCGCCGTGGTCACGGTGACCAACGAATACGCGGAGCGCGAAGCGGTCAAGGTCATGATCAGCGATGCGAGGCAGGCACTGGGTGACGAAGAGTGTCAGTCACGCTCGGCGCTGACAAGGACTATGACGCCAATCAGTTCGTGCAGTCCTGCTCGGAGATGAACGCGACGCCGCTGTGGCACAGAACAAATCAAGACTGGGAGTGCGCGGTGCCGGACGCCATTACACGAAGCAAGGGGTATGCGAATTCGCAGCAAAAGGGCAAGCCGATTGAGCAAGGGTTGGCTCGACCAAGACGGTGGGCGGGATGCGTCAAGTAAGGGCGCGCGGACTGAAGAAAGTGGATCAGATGTTTGTTCTGACCATGGCGACCTACAACTTGGTGCGCATGGGCAACCCCGGGTAAATCCGTCTGCGGGGCCTCCAAAAAATGTGGTGTGCGTTAACCTGGGAAGACCATGACACTTGACGGCAAGACAATTGGCTTGGCGCTATCCGGTGGCGGGTTCCGCGCCACGCTCTTCGGCCTCGGGAGTCTATGGCGCTTGAACGAAGCGGGTCTGCTCGGTCGCTTGGATCGTGTTTCCAGTGTCTCGGGCGGATCGATCTTGGCCGGATTGCTCGCCCACCGATGGCGACGACTCGATTTCGCCGACGGTTGTGCTCGAAATTTCAGGGACGAGGTGGTAGAACCACTGCGGGCGCTGTGCGAGAAGACCATCGACGTCTCGGCGGGCATCAAGGGCCTCATCAACCCGTTCAAGTCGGCTGGCGAGTACTTGGCGGATTGCTACGACAAGCACCTGTTCCATGGCGCCACCACGCGCGATATGCCGGACCCGGCACGGCCGGGCGAACCCCGGTTTGTGCTTTACGCCACCAACATGCAGACCGGGCGCAACTTCCGGTTCCGGCAGGACATGCTAGCCGATTGGAAACTGGGCGTAGCACCTGGTGCCAGTGTGCCGCTCGCGCAAGCGGTCGCCGCATCGAGCGCCTTCCCGCCCGTGTTCTCGCCCATCGTCGTCGAGACCGACCCAGCCACCTGGTCCGAGGGCGAAGACATCCCGAACCTGGCTCAGTTGCGTCGCCGGATCGTGTTGACCGACGGCGGCGTGTACGACAACATGGGACTTGAAACACTCGTTCGCAAAGTCGATCTAGTGCTCGTTAGCGATGCTGGCGCGCCCTTCGAGATTGAACTCGCCCCCTCCGAGACGCCACCGCAAATGGGCAGAGTCCGCGACATTCTTATCGACCAGACCCGCGCGCTTCGCAAACGGTGGCTGATCGATGAGTTCACCGCCGGCCGACGCCACGGTGCTTACTGGGGCCTGGACACGCAGATCGGTGACTATTCGGATCCGCTGGCCGCGGCCCAGGACAACGGGATCACACGCGCGCTGGCGCGGCTACCCACACGGCTAGCAGGCTTCGGTGAGTTGACCGAGGGACGCCTGACCAACTGGGGTTACGCGCTGACGGACGCGGCACTCCGTCGACGGGCCGGTCTGCCGATTGCGCATTCGAGCGGGCTACCCGTGCCTGACGCGCCATTGAGTTGAGCACCAGCGCCCATGACCATACTGCATGACGATGGACAGGCCGATCCGGGCACGCACGTGCTCCTGGTCGGCGTTGGCGATTATCCTTACCTGAAGGACGGTGACGACGCCAAGCCGTTCGATATGGCCATGGGAATGGGGCAGTTGTCCTCCCCCCCTCTGTCGGTCCATGCACTCGCAACTTGGTTCATGGATGCCGACACAGGCTTCCATAACCCGGATCACCCATTGAGGTCGCTGCAAGTGCTCTGTTCGGCGGATGGACCGGTGCTGATCAACGGCACAGGTGGCGCACCACTTGCCGTGAATCGTGCCCGAATCCCCACCGTCAAGCAGGCAGTGATCGACTGGATGGCACGCGCCGGCCGTAACCCGGAAAACTATGCGGTGTTCTTCTTTTGCGGACACGGACTGGCGTTCGGCGAAGCCGAGAACGCCCTGCTCTTGGAAGACTTCGGCGGCAATCCTGTGAACCCCATGGCCGATGCCATTGCGTTCGACGCCATGCGCTTGGGCGTCTTGCGCCATTGCGCTGCCAAGCACCAGATCCATCTGGTCGACGCATGTCGCACACCGCCGACGAAGGACTTTCTGGAGACTTACGGCAACGGCGCGACGGGAGACCCCATCGCAATCGCCGGACTCAGCCGAAAGCTGCGCGACAAGATCGCACCGGTGTACTTCGCCACCGGATTGGCATCGGCCGCCTACGGCCTGAACGGGCAGCCCAGCTTGTTCACCCAGGGGCTGCTCCAGTCCATGCGCGGACCAGCGAGCCGCGACAAGGACGACCACTGGGAGGTTCAGGTCCCTGCGCTCGCTGAGGGCATCAACAAGTGCGTGGCCAGCATGTCGTTCCAGGTCCAGCCGCAGTACTGCCAGCCCCACGAAACCGGCCCAGAGTTGATGATCCACCGGCTGCGCGCCGACCCCGAAGTCATCGTCAAGGTCTTTACCCGCGATCCGAACCTGCTGCCGCAAGCAATCCTCGCACACGTCGCTGAGGACACACAGGCGCGTGAAGAGCGTTTACCCGATCCAGCGCCTTGGTGGGTCGCGCTCTCGACGGGTTCTTATCGATTCGAAGCGCTCGCCGCTGACGACAAGACCCAGGTGCTGGCTCAGAGGAGCAAGTACGTCATGCCACCCGGCGTGGAGGTCGGGTTATGAGCACCGGTCAGTTAGCGATTCGGCTGTCGTCGCCGAGTTGGGGGACCGGCTCCCAGACCTTGGCAATGGCCGAGGTGACCGCGGCACCTCGCAGCGGCACACGAGCACCAATCCTCAATATCCCACTCGGTGTCAACGATGCGCCGAAGAATCTTTCACTCGACGCTGGCCAGTATCTCGTGCGCCTATTCCTTCCGAGTGGTGAGGTCCAGGCGGAGCGTGTCGATGTTCGGGACGGTGGTCTGGCGGAGCTGAATTTCGACATCGGGGAGTCCCCGCACGAGTGGCTCGGATCGGCAGCGAGCTTGGGCATTGTGCAGACTCTGCCGCGCGTAAGCGAGGCGAGGTCACTCGAGGCCGCGCTCAGTCGCCCCGCACCGGCCATCTTTCGAAGCGGCTCGAATGTTGCGCGAGCGGATACGCTCGACCTGCTCAATCGCAGTTCAACGCAGTTCCGAGAGCTAGCCGCAAAAGCCGTGCTGTCCTTGGACCGCAGTACGAGTGAACTGGATCGCATCAGTGGCCACCATCGTGTGGCCCAGTCTGAGGGCTGGCGGTGGATCCACCGCGTAAGCCAAACCCGCGCATTTCCCAAAGGCCGCCTGTCGCCGGTGGACTTGGCGCGCTGGTGGACCGGCGATCCAGTTTCAGATCCGGTGCGCATGAATCTCGTGCAATCGGACGAGCGGAATGCGCGACTGATGCCGCCGGTGCCGGCATCTGGCGCACTGATGAATGGCGACGGAGCACGCGCCTTTGCAGCAGTATGTGATCCAGTCGGCGGCACTTACTACGCCGTTTTCCCGGAAGGTTGGGCGAGCACGTCGCAGTACCGTCTCGGCCAACTCGTCGCCCCGTCGGTGCTACTAACGGTGGTCATCGATACCGCGATGACTTCTGCAGACTCACGCTCAAGCCCGGCACGTTGGCGATGCGCGCCAGAGATCGACGATGTGGAGTCCATGAGCCTGCTCGGCTTCTTGCACGCCGGTCTGGCCGAGGCAGGTCAGATGATGCTCGAACGCGCGCATGCCTGGTTGTTCGAAAAGAGCGTGAATCCCGTCTCTGCAGCAGCAGGGGCCTACATGCTGCTCTCGCACACGGAAGAAGCGAACGTGCGGCTCGACCCCGACTGGCGCCGCTGGGTCGGGAATCTCTATCGCCGGTTCCCAACGATCCCCGACGCCGCGATTGCAATGGCACAGATGGCGATGACGTATGGTGAAACCGGACGCGGCGACGAAATCGACGTAGAGAAGCTCCGGGGGTACGCGCTTGAGGCGGTTCGGCGCGGCCTGCCCTACCTTGGCACGGGCGTCCGCCGGCTGACCGACGTGCTGGTCGCAATCGAGGGGGATGACCGAGCCGAAATGCGCTCGGGACCGCAGGTTGAGGGCACGCGCATGGCGTTGGCACTTGTGCGCGAACTGGGTCGCGTCACTGTCCCAGGCGAATTCTTTACCGTGCTGCGACTGGACGAGGAGCGCACATGAGCAACGTATACCGCATCCATGTGCTCCCAGCCCAGCGGGGAGATGCGCTGTGGATTGAGTACGGAACCGAAGACGCGCCGAACCACATCTTGATCGATGGCGGCATCACAGCGACAGGTCGCGATCACCTTCGCAAGCGAGTGGAGGAAGTTGGCTCCCCGTTGCATTTCGAACTGCTGGTCGTAACCCACATCGACCTGGACCACATCCAAGGCATCCTGCAGTTCCTGGAAGACCTGCCCGACGGGATCACCTTCGGCGACATCTGGTTCAACGGCTGGGACCAGATGAAGGCCATTGGCCTCGAACCGATGGGGGTCAAGGAAGGCATCCGACTATCGGAGATCCTGAAGAAGAATCACAAGACGACTTGGAATAAGGCGGCCGACGGCAAGGCCATTGCGCTCGAGGCGGACGGCAGCGTCGTCACATACACGATCGACGGAGGCATGAAGTTAACCGTACTCGGTCCCGCCCACGAGCAACTCGTCAGATTGCGCGAGCGCTGGGACGACGTCATCGAGGAGTTTGGCGCTGCTGAAGAGGCCGAAGACAGCGGCGAAGTACCATCAGGCCTCGACTTGAGAATACCAGGCTTGGAACCGATGGGGCCTATTGACATCCCCGAGCTAGCCAAAAGCAAGTTCAAGGAAGATGAGACCATCCCAAATGGCTCGAGCATTGCGCTCTTGCTCGAGTACGAAGGAAGAACTGCTCTCATGCTCGGGGACGCTTACCCTTCGGTAATCGTGAACAGCCTGCGCACGCTCTCTCCCAACGGGCGCTTCAAGGTTGACGTGGTCAAGTTGGCCCACCACGGCAGCCGCAACAATACGGATCGCGCCATGGCATCACTGCTCTCCGCGCCCACCTGGATCTTCAGTTCGAATGGCGCCGGCAACACCAAGCACCCGCACAAGGAGTCGGTGGCCCGCGTGCTCCATGACGGCAAGGATGTTAGGACACTGATCTTCAACTACCGCACAACCTTCAACGATGTCTGGGACGATGAAGACCTTATAGAGGAGTTTGGGTACGAGGTCGTCTACGGCGACGGTCACTCGCCTGTCGTCGTAATGTTGAGATAGGGCACGACCAACTTCGTTCGCTCAGTGCAGTCAAGTGTGAAGACACGCGCTATGCGGTCTGAATCGCCTCGGTTGGTGTAGATGCTACCCATAGTGAGACAAGCGTTGGCGTTCAGCACCACGCCGCCAGTGCCTGAATCGATTTGGGACCAGTAGACAGCCTTGAGCCTCAATTCGACGCCCCATGGCTGCCACTTAGCAGCGCCCGCTCCTGATCGAGACTCGTCTAACGGTGAACGCATGCAGGTCGGCATGGGCCGATGAAGCAACGTTCGATGTTGTGAATTGAACGGCCGTTTCCTGGATAGAACCGACGCCTGAACGTCCGAGTGACGGCGCGGGCGAACGTCGGGTCATGGCCGAACCCGGTCCGATAGCTGAATTGAGAACCGCTTGCCGGCCCGCAGCGGATGATCGTCGCAAGTCGACCCAGAGCCGACTTCCGGCATGTCGAAGCATCAATGGCTCTTTGAAGAGTGAAGCGGACTTTCGTCGCGGAAAGGTTACCGGTGGGTCGTCGGCCTGAGCCGACGTTCGCCGATCAAATTGGTGCGGCTGTCGCGTATCGCTTTGCTGACTTTTACAAACTGGCGTCGGCGAATGTCAGCTCTCTCTGTCCATCAACCAGTTTTACCGACCCGATCCAGACCTTTCACAGTCCCTGGGAATTTTCGCTTGCCGAGAAACGATGCGCACGATGATCGCCGACGGCCTCAAAGGTATGCCGTCAAAGGTGCGGCAAATCGTCAATGCATTTTTCGACATGATCGCCAGGGACATCCGTGTCGATCCCGGCGTGTCCGTCGGTGTGAGAGACAACCACAATTTTTGGCCCGAGATATCGTGTGCCACCAAGCGTAAAAAGGGACCAAACAACATCTCCCCGACGGATCGCGGCGACGACTTCGACCACCTCCACAATCGCAGGGGGGGACAGCCATTCACGCGTCGACGGATCGACGGGAGCCCAACGCACATGGGTAAACCTGTCGTTCGTCCTTTCAATTACCCACATTTCTACAATGAATCCTGGTAACCTGGCGTGCGTCATGACGAGCGCGCGAGCAGAATGGCCGGGAAACGACAAGTAGAA
>NZ_JACHDK010000049.1:0-11368 GCF_014201005.1 Paraburkholderia lebeckiae
GCCATCAGCCCACGCGTGAACGCGAGCGACGTATACGTGGTTTCCGCCTGCCCGGGCGCACGCAGGCGTTCCTGTCGTGCTTCGGTCCGATCCGGCAACACTTCGCGCTCAAGCGTCATCTGCTGCGCGCTTCGCTTTATCGAAAGCAGCTCGCGACCCGGTTTGAAGCCTGGCGTCTTTTCACCGGTCTCACCCAGAATCCGTCTGCTGTCTTCTGAGCGATTATTTTGCCTGAACACGACTCGTCCCGTGATCGGCAACGTGACAAAGCCGTATAACGCTATGGCTTGAGCCGTGTGCATTAAAAGGTGCATGCACGGTTCTGAGGGGGCCGCTGTGCAGCAATGCACGGCGGCTACCCGACATAAGCGTGCTGCCTAAACCTGCCAGTCAACATCGTGGAACTGTTTGCAATCCGGGAGGCGTCCACATAAGACCTTCCTTAACAGACCTCTATGGGTAATTTCGCGACAGCTTCTTGCCCAACGGGCCGACGTATATCAGATTTGAAAGTGGCTCTCAACGATTGATATTTCAATGTTTGAGCTCAAGTTAGTAAAATCGCTGGCAGAAGCAACTCTGCTGCCTTCGCCAACATACCCCGCGTGGTTGCGATTGATGGTTTGGTGATTCCGTTGCGCTTGTCTGCCAGTCTCCTGGTATCCTTAAATAAGACGGTCGCCGCGTCGATTTTTAAAGGAGCCCGCTTAACGGGGTTTACGCATGGATGTGCAAGATTTGGTCGGTATAGGCTTTGGCCCTTCCCATATCGGATTGGCGGTTTCTCTTCAGGAAGACTACCGCGAGCAAATAAACGACAAGAAAATTGTATTTCTTGAGGCCAAGGAAAAGCACGGTTGGCATCATCCAATGCTATTGCCAGGTTCCAGGATGCAGATTTCCTTTATGAAAGATCTGTGCTTTCTGAGAAACCCACGGAGTCGTTACACTTTCATCAATTACCTGCACGAACATAAGCGGCTGACTACGTTCGCAAATTTGCGTGACTTCAATCCGAGCAGAAGAGAATTTGATGATTACCTGCGTTGGGTGGCAGATCATTTCAATCATCTCACGTGTTACTCGTCACGGGTCGAGGCAGTGGTGCCGGTCGTGGGTAACGGTGAGGTGAGGTGCCTCGATCTGCACGTGCGCAACACACATAGCGAAGAAGTGCGCACTGTGCGGACCCGAAACCTGGCCGTTGCAATCGGCGGCGAGCCCGTCATGCCTGTAGATAGTGCCAGCCCGCATGTCTTCCACGCTTCGTGTTTCCTTGAGAAGATCTCGAAATACGACAACAACAAGGCGTACCGTTTTCTGGTCGTGGGAGCCGGGCAAAGTGCTGCGGAAATCTATCAATACCTCATTGCTAATTTCATAAAATCTGACATACGGGTTGTATCCAGTGGTATTGGTTTCAAGCAGGCGGACGAGAGCGAATACGTAAACGAGATATTCGATAACAAGATGGTGGATCGTGTCTATGGGCTCGGCGAAGCAAGTCGCCGGAACCTGCTGCGTAAGCATTTTGATACGAATTACTCGGTGGTGGACCAGGAGATTATACAAAGCCTTTATAGAGATGAGTATGAGGCATCTGTTTCCAGCGAAGAAGGCCGCTTTGGGGTATTGAAATTTAGTCGACTGGTCGCTTTGGATGAATCCGAATATGGCCTGACGGCTGTGTTGGAATCTACGTTGGAAGACGAGGTCATAAAGCAGGATGCTGACGTGATAATTTGTGCAACCGGGTATAGTCGCAAAAATAGTATCGAGCTATTGAAAAATACCAGGCGCTATTGGCTCGGACAGCCTGATCGACCGCATCTGAGTCGCAATTATGCTATTAGGACCCTTGATAATTTTTATCCTGGCATTTACGTCCAGGGCATGTCCGAAAGCACGCATGGTTTGAGCGATACCTTGCTATCAGTGATTGCGCGGCGTGCGCACGAAGTCAGCAGCGAAATCGTGAAAAAGTGCGTGACCGACCCGCTGACTCCGGAGGCCGAAGGATGAAAGGGCTAACCCGGGAAGGTGGCGTTTTCCTCTTCTGCTCCACGGCCTATCGGCTGGCTTCCGGGGCGCTGTTAGTGTCGTTGACATGGACGATCCTGAATCAGCACGAAGGCGGCTATCTGCCGTTGGCGTTCGCAATTTTCTGCTCGTTCATTCCGGCGTTCATCACACCAGCGTTGGTCCGCCGCTTCTCCTCACGAATGAACGGCCGGCAAATGAGCGTCGGGTTTTTGGGATGTCTGGCGGTGCTCAGCGTCGTCGCGGGGGTGAGCCGAAATAGCACGGCTGCGCTGCTGGCGGCGAACCTGATGATCTGGCTGATCTTCATGTTGCTGGAGGCAAGCCTCGATATGTGGTTCACACAAGTCCAGCGCGGGGTCCCAGAGGCGCTCGTCCGGCGCATCAGCGGTGCGACCACGGCCAGCAGCCAGGCGGCGCTGATGGTCGGTCCGCTCCTCGCCGCGGGGTTTACGCCAATACTGGGAGGCTTAGGTTTTTCCGTTCTTTTGGCGGCGGTGTTCCTGCTAGTCGGCATGCTTTGCCATACGCGTAACGGGAATACCGGTGCTGCCGAACGAACTCAGGACACGGTCTCAGCACCGCGGTTGCCGTTGGCCGTTTTCGTCCCGATGGTTCTCATCTGGCCGACGCTTGGGGCGTTCAACTTCATGCTGCCGGTGTATGTGGCAAAGAATGGGTGGGCCCTGTTCGAACTGGGCGTTCTCGATGCAGCGTTCGGCCTGGGCATGGCGCTTATCGGCCTCCTGATTATCCTTGGCGCGCTGGGCAAAGGCCTGATCGCTTTCCTGTCGGGCCTGGTCGCGCTCGCCTTTGCCGCCATAGGTACATGGCTTCTGGTTGCCGACAGTTTGCTGCCGAAAGCGATAAGCTTGTTGATCTTGGGCATGGCGTTCGGCGGCATACGAGTGCATATCCGTGCCGCAATTGCCTTTCGCTACAGTGAAGCCGCTGTTGGTCGTTGTGTCAGCCAGGCGAATGCATTGGCCACGCCGGTCCTCTTGCTAATCTTGATTGTGCAACTGGTCGCAATCGAATCCGCGTGGCTGCTGCCGTTCCTGATGATCGTGCTGTCCATTGGGCTTCTGATGCAGGCATCTGCCACTCGCTTTGCGCAAGACGGCGAAATTGCCGATCCAGCCTGAACGGTCCAGTCGAGACAGTCTCGTTTCTTCTTGTTGAGGACTCACCCATGAATGCGGAAAATCGTTATGCGTTGCTGATCGGCGCCGACTTACCGATGCGTGAACGTGCGGTGCTATGCACGGCGCGCGCCTTGAACATGCCGGTGGTGATTCTGGCATATCCAGGTGATGTACTGGCGCAGAGGCGGCGGCCGGCCGCCAGTCTCGCTGACGATTACATCGTCAGCCCGTTCTTGCTCGACCCGGCGCGCGCCTTGGGAGCGGTGCAGGCTTATGAACGCAATACTGGATCGACTCCTGCCGCCGTGGTGCCAGTGAACGATTTCGTCCTCGAAGCTGGGTCTGCGATTGCGCGACACTACGGCGCGCCGTTCCTCTCTGACGAGGTAATCCTCCGCTGCCGCGACAAGCTGGTAATGAAGGACGTCCTGGCCGCAGCCGGGTTGAAGGTGGCAGAGACGCTGGCAGTAAACGACGAAGTTGCCCACTACCAATTCAAGGAGGGCGATAAAGCCATCTTCAAGCCTAGCGTGTTTGGTGGCAGTGGTGGCGTGCGACTGGTACGCAATGAGGAGGAACTGAAGCTGGCGATGGCCGATGCGGCAGAGTTGCTGCACCGCTACAAGGACATCCTCTATATCAATCCTGAGCGGATTCACCTGGAGGCATTCCTCGACAGCGAGTTAGAGGTGTCTGTCGAGGTGTTCTGCACGCCGTCAGCCTGTCGCGCCGCCGCCGTGACGCACAAGCAACTGTCCCCGCGCCCGTACTTCGCCGAGATGGGCCATGTGGTCCCCTACGACGGCACAGATTACGACAGGTTGCGCGCTACCGCCGCTCAGGCGTGCGAGGCCTTGGGCATTGATCGGGGAGTCGCGCATGTGGAAATTAAAGTGGTGGACGGCGCCCCTTACATCATCGAGGTTGGCGCCCGACCCGCGGGCGACCGGATCATCGACCTGGTTTATCGCGCTCTTGATATTGACCTCTACGCGCTGCACGCCCGCAGTTATCTAAATCTCTGGGATGAGCTTCCAGTCGCCAGACGCAAAGGCACGGCTGCAGTGGCGTTCCTGAAGGCCGCCGCGGGCAGCATCGCGAAAATAAACCCCATCGAGCTCCCGGCTGGGGTGCACGAAATCAGCCTCTACAAAGGGGTTGGGGAGAGAACGGTGCTGAACTCGCAGAATTTCGAGACGCGCGAAGGGCACGTCGAATGGTTCTGGCCGACTCAGCAGAGCACCGTGCCGGATTTCATGACCGAGACTGCCAGACTGTCGACTCAGCTGTTCGACATCAAGCAGGTGTGAACCTGGCGATCTTTAACAAGGCCAGATAATGCTGGATAATCGTTCAATCATTTCATTGGCCGTGCCGGCCTCTGACGTCACACGGGTGAAAACGCCGCCAGAGAAGTGCCGCCGTGGCGCTCCGGTCCAGACCTTCCACAAATACTTTGAAAGTCACGACCGCCTGTTCATGGTGGGCATGTGGGAGTGTGACGAAGGCAGTTTCACGGTCAACTTCACGGGACACGAGTTTGCCCATCTTCTTGAGGGAGAAATTCAAATCGAGGACGAATCTGGTGATGTCGTCCACTTCCGACCAGGCATGCAGTTGGTGTTCCCGGCCGGCTACAGAGGTACGTGGAACGTGATCAAGAAATCACGCAAATCCTTCATCTGGTACGAACTGTCTGCACCAGAACAACAATACGGACATCCATCGACGTGAGCGCATTTAGTACGCAACTGCTGAAGTCTCTTGCTGCGGAGTTTGATACGCCGTACTGGGTGTACGACGCGGCAGCGATCCGCCGACGCGTCGAGCAGTTGAAGGTGTTCGACACTGTCCGTTATGCCCAGAAGGCCAACCCGAACATCCATATCCTCAAGTTGTTGAAGGATTTGGGCGTGTTGGTCGACGCAGTCTCGCTCGGAGAAATCGAGCGGGCGCACCGCGCTGGGTTTCGCAATGTCGATGGACTGGCGCAGATCGTCTACACATCCGATGTGTTGGACGAAGCCACCATCGCGCGAGTGATCGAACTGGATATCCCAGTCAACGCCGGCTCGCCTCAGATGCTCGAGCAGATTGGCACAGCCAACCCTGGACACAGGGTCTGGCTCAGGATTAATCCTGGATTCGGCCATGGACATAGCCGCAAGACAAACACGGGCGGGGAAAGTAGTAAGCATGGCAACTGGCACGAATATCTGGACCAGTGCTATCGCCTGATCGAGATCCACCAATTGCACCTGGTTGGATTGCATATGCACATCGGCTCCGGTGTCGATTACCAGCATCTTCAGCGAGTCTGCTCGGCGATGATCGAGCAGGTACGTCGTTGTCCATTCGATATACAGGCGATCTCGGCCGGAGGCGGTTTACCCGTTGCCTACAAAGATACTGATCCGCAGATTGATGTCTCCGAGTACTACCGTCTCTGGGATGGGGCCCGGAGACAGATAGAGGGACACCTGGGGCATCCGGTGACATTGGAGATCGAACCCGGAAGGATAGTCGTAGCCGAGTCAGGGTGTCTGGTAACGGAGGTGCGTGCACACAAGGAGGTGGGAGCAAATCACTTCGTGCTGGTCAACTCGGGGTTCAACGACCTCATGCGCCCGGCCTTCTATGGCAGCTATCACCGGATTTCCGCCATCGGGAATCACGCCGACCTGTCGACCGCGACGCTTCGTCCCACGGTCGTCGCGGGCGCCTTGTGCGAAGCAGGAGACGTTTTCACGCAGCAGGCCACGGCGGAAATCGAACAGCGGCTTTTACCGGAAGTTGATGTCAATGACATGCTGGTTTTTCACGATTGCGGTGCCTATGGCGCCAGTATGTCCTCCAATTACAACAGCCGGCCACTGCTGCCTGAGTTGTTGGTGGACGATGGCTCAGTAAAACTCATTCGCCGCCGCCAGACATTGGAAGATCTGTTGCAACTGGAAATTTAACGGATCAACGGGAGCGTCATTCACGGGTGGACCGAGTCTCTGCCTCGAAGACGCCTTGCTCGAATTTCATTAACTTAAAACAGAGCGTCAGCAGGGTGAAGGCATGCAAGCCATAAGAAAACACGAGCAGTTTGCGATCAGCGATGAATACGGTGCTCAGCTCAAGCGAATCTATCCTGCCCCACCCCTGCAGACGCCCTTCGGTTCTGCCTGCGTGACAGTCAAAGCCGGTACCGCAAGCAAACCGCACCGGCACCACGAACATGAGACTTTCATCATTCTTCAAGGCGCAGGTACGTTCGTGCAGGATGACGTGCGATCGGATATTTCCACTGGTGACGTTGTCTATATCATCCCCCTCTCCGAGCATGCCATTGAGGCCGACGCAGGGGGAGACGTCCAGTTCATAAGCATCTGGTGGGATGACAAGGTCGAGCCAGTTACTGACGACAGCACCCGGTATGTCGTCTTCACCCCGCCTCCCACACCCAATGGTGACCTCCATCTCGGCCACATCGCTGGCCCCTACATCTCGGCCGACATCATTCGGCGTCACCTGCGCAGTCAGGGCAAGATTGCCCACCTGATCGTCGGCACTGACAAAAGCCAGTCATATGTCGACCTGAAGGCCCGGCAGCGAGATGTGTCGGCTCAGAACGTCTATCAGCGCTACACGCAGTCCATCATGCAGACGTTTGAACGTGCAGGCATCGAGTATGACGCGGTGCACGATTGCGACAGCGAATTTCATGTCGCCTTCGTCCATGACTTTATCCGCCTGTTGCTGGATAAAGGCATTCTACGTATCCACCTCAACGGCAGTGCGTACTGCGACAACTGTCGGGTGGAGGTGTTCGATGCCTTTGCCAAAGGCTCCTGCCCTTCATGCGGGGCATCCTCCAACGGCTGTGTTTGCGAGGACTGCGGCAGCCCGAACAACAGTTATGATCTCGGCAATCTGTGCTGTAACCTGTGCGGTGCTGTACCGGTATCACGGCAGTTCCCAAAGGGCGTTCTGGATCTCGAACGGTGTCGCGGTCTCTTTGCTGAGGCAGCCTTCCAGATCAACATGCCACCTAAGCTCGCGACATACCTGCAAGTTCAAGATGCTCGACCCATGGACGACTACGTCGTTACCTTTCAAGGCGATTGGGGCATCGCATCGCAGTATCCGATGCTCGCCGGGCAGACGTATCTGGCATGGATCGAGATGGCAGCGGGTTACGTGGCCGCGCTTTACAAAGCCGTCTTTAACGAAGAAACCTCGAACGTCGAACAGGCGATCGAGCGACTAAACAAGGCCGACTTCGAAGTTATACATCTGATGGGCTTTGACAACTCCTTCTACTACGCGTATCTCTATCCTAGAATTCTCGCCGCCATAGGGCTTCGCGGGCTGAAGATCACCTTTGCCGTAAACGAATTTCTGTTGCTCGAGCAACTAAAGTTCTCCACAAGCCGCGGTCATGCTATCTGGGCCAACGATGTCTTCACCTCTGCACAAATCACTGACTGGTATCGCTTCTTTCTCTCACTGAAGCGGCCGGAGGCCAGTCGCGAGAACTATCAGTCCGACGAGTTCGAACGCTTTCGCCTTGAGTGCAGTGAACGACTCTCCACGCTGTCCTCCTGTCATCAGACACGTCTGGATCGATTCAGCGGAGGGGTGGCACCAGTCGAGGCCGGCTCCTGGAATCGTTTGCAGATAGAGTACGCTGCGTTCTTCGCGCGGCATGAGCAGCACCTGCTCAATACGCTGAGCGCTCCGAATAGCTACACGGTCAAACAGTATGCCAATGCGGTTCAGCAACTGATCGATAGCATCAGTCACTTCCAACGCCTCACCAGTGCGCACTATCTCGACGGCGCCGCGCCAGATGAGCGCCGGACAAGCCTCTTCATCGAGGCGGGTGCTGTAGTGAAGCTGCATGAGCATTTGGCCTGTTTGATGCCCAACGTCACCAGGGAACTGCTGGGATGAGTGGATTGTGCGCGCCGGGTGAGCACTATGACGTACTGGTCATCGGGGCTGGGATAGTCGGTCTGTGTGCGGCCTTTCATTTGGCCCAGCGAAAATTACGTGTCGGCCTTCTGGAACAGCGACAGGCGCCGGACAATGCAACGCTCAGCTCGGGTGCCGGCATTCGCTTCTACGACCCACATCCCGAGATTTCAGCTTGGGTGGAAGACAGTCATGCGTTCTACTCCCGGCTTGACTTGGGCGCTGGATTCCGGGCCTGTCCGAGCTATTACGGCATATCCTCGCGGGATGCTCAAGGACTGCCGGCAGAGGCCGAGCAGCGAGGCTTCAGAGTCCTCTCGCCGGCACAACTCCAGACCCGTTGGCCAGGGTTGGACTGGCGAGCGATGGATTGTGTTATTGAAGACCCTCGCGCCGGTTTCAGAGATTCCCAGCACGTCTGGCGTCTGCTTATCGAACACTGTAACCGCCTCGGTGTGCGAATGGGTTTTGGTTCGCCCGTGCGGCGTTGGGCCGAGTGCGGCGTTGGGCATCATCACCTGTGGACCGACGGCGCGCGATACTCCGCCCAACATGTCATCCTGGCCACTGGCTATTGGACCCCCACGCTGCTGGCGCAACTTGGCCTGCCGAAGCTGGTACGTAATCGGACCGTCACCATCCACTACATGGAAAAGTCACCGTTAGCTTATGACTTGCCATTTCTGGTCGAGCACGAGAGCGGTTTCCATGCGCGGCCTACAGCGAGCGGAGGAATTCTCTTCGGCATTCCGCAAGCTGATTGGGACGTCGACCCCGATCATTTGCCGGATCGCGGCAGACAGCAGGTGGATGCAGCAGTGCGCCACCTGCAAGGCTATCTGCGCGTACCGGTATCGACGGCTCGGTTGATCACCGTTCGTTCCGCCGACGCGTACCCCGGCGAAACGTCTCCGGGAACCGGGCGGTGGCCGCCGTCTTTCCACCTCCTGGCCTTCGGCCAGGGCGCAGCCTTCAAGTACGCTCCGGCCCGGACACTCTCATATCTCGATACGATTTTCAAGTGAAAACATGACCAATCAGGGAACCATTGATTTCCGTGGGACACTATCCAGTTCGGAAGGGCTGGTCCATACACTCGTCAACGCCTACATGCTCTCCGCGGCTCTGTTTAGTTGCGTGGAGTTGGATATCTTCACCAGTCTCGACCAACGCCCGGGCCTGACGTTGCAAGAATTAGCGGAGTTGAGCGCGATATCTCGCAAGCAAACGCAGAAGCTGATTTCTTTCTGTTTGTCTGTTGGCTTGATCCGGCAGACGGGTGAACAGTTCTACAATTCCCCCGACGCACAAAAGCTATTGTCACTGCATAGCGCTAGCAACCTCTGCGCTGCCATCGGGCACCACCGCAAGCATGTCTATCCGCTATTTGGCCAGTTGAGCGATTCGCTGCGCCGTGAGGCGCCGATTTCCCATTTGCTGCGACTGGACGAACAGGCGGCTACGGACAATGAGTTCTACGCCGAGCTTGATAAGAATGCGCGTGAATTCAATCTGTTTATGGCAGCGATGAACACTTTCAGCCGAGGGGCCGGTGCGCGCCTTGCGCAGACCCTGTCCGAGCGGGGCAACGCGTCCAGCTCGCTGCGCATTCTGGACCTTGGTGGCGGTGGTGGACAAGTCGCCATCGAACTCGCTAAGGCCTTGCCGTCAAGCCAGATCACCCTGGTCGATCTGGCGAAGGCAGTGAGCTACGCACGGGAACAAGTCGTTTCGAATGTGCTCAGCGACCAGATCGCCTGTCAGGAGGGCGATATCTTCTCCACTCTCCCCTTCGCGGCCGACGCGTTCGACATCGTGCTGATATCTGCAGTACTTGGCGACTGGAGTCTCGACTATCAAAGCCGCCTGCTGGCCAACGCTCACTTTCACCTCAAGTCAGATGGCGTGCTGGTGGTGAGTGAGACGCTTCTGGACGATGACCTCTCCGGACCGATCCTGCCAACGCTGATGAGCCTCTATGTGCAGATTCTCACAGAGGGCGGCGAGAACTTCACTCCTCAAGCGCTGACCCGATTGCTCGAAGACAATGGGTTTGGGAACGTGGAACTGTACTGGAACAGAGCCGCCGGATGCCGGGATACCGTGCTGGCGAAGAAGATCGAGAGCTGAGTCGCCTCCGGCGTTCGGCATGGACTGAACGCCGTTGGCTTGCCAGGGAATGTCTTATGTTGGCGCCCACCGGATTGCAAACAATATTGCAACGTTATCCGCTGGTAAATGCGACAGGCTTGCGTCGGACCAGTTTGAGCGGGTCGGTATCATTCCAGTTCAAGCTTTGAAAGCGCGGCTAGCTTGCAAGATCGACGCAATAGGCGCGAGGCGTAGCGTGACTCCGGCCTTTGAAGCACAACGAATCACCCTCGTGATGGACAACTTGAACACCCACACGGCCGCGGCCCTTTACGAAACCTTCCCGCCGTCCCAGGCCAAAGCGCTGTGGGATCGCTTCGAGTTCGTCTACACACCCAAACATCGCAGTTGGCTGAACATGGCCGAGATCGAACTCGATGTGATGATCAAGCAGTGTCTGGCCCGGCGCATCCGGATAGCCGCCATGGAAAACGTGCTCGATATCTACCACCGCCCCTACGACGCAGCGCACCCCGTGGTGTGTATGGACGAAACGCCCCGGCAGTTGATTAGCCAGACTCGCGAACCGATCAAGGCGGCACCGGGGCGTCTTGCGCGTGAGGACTACGAGTACGAGCGCTGCGGCGTGTGCAATGTCTTCATGGCATCGGAACCGCTAGCCGGGCGGCGTTTTACCAAAGTCACCGAATCACGCACTAAAGTGCAATGGGCTCGCTTCGTACAGGACATTGCCCACGCCTACGAACTCCGCATTTGCTTGCGGCGGGATGATCCAGCCTATTTTTCGCCAGGGCTTTAAGGAAGGAAGACGCATCGCAATTCAGCAGAATGAGCCCGTTGATTATCTTGCGGGATTGGTGCGAACCTTTACTCACAATCGCTTCGAGTTGATCTCTTTCTTCAGCTGTCAGGGTAACGATGTATTTTTCCATCCCCCGATTTTCGGCGAAGCCGCCCGAGTTTACAATGGCTTGCGCCCCGAATTCGACGACAGTTCACGCGTGTCGCGACACTAGAGGGTGTTAGGCACTTTTTGTCGGACCTGGTATCCTGGCAGGATGAAAAAACGCAGGCCATACCCAACGGATGTGTCGGACGAAGAATGG
>NZ_JACHDK010000050.1:0-11283 GCF_014201005.1 Paraburkholderia lebeckiae
GAGGGGTTGATGGCAAGAGGAACGTCCTCAACGCATCGCTCTGGATTGAATTGTCGGCAATCTAGGGCAGTCCGTTGACCGTCGGGTTTTGGCCGGTAGGACCAGTTCGATGAACGTTTTACAGCGCCGACGTTGGGCTCCTCAACGGCAGCTTTCCGGCGACTTGTGTGAACGCGTACTGCCGGCCACAAACTGCCCGTCACGATCTGCTCGCGAACGTCACCTCATCAGGGGCGAGCGGCCCTTCGAAGGGGCGACGCCCCGATCGATAGCGGCGCCTGAACACGGTCGAGAGCTATCGATGCCGCGCCGGTGCTTGCCCGTAACGCCGATCACTTACCGTAGCGGTATCGTGTGCATAATGTCATCCATGCGGCCCACCAGCCCCAACTTGAAACAAAGGTCAATATGGCGGCCCCCTGAAAAAATTGCTCAGCACTTTCCGCGAACCGTCCTTGCGGAACGAGAGAGAGGGGGTCTACGTCGAAGAATTGATTTCGCAAAATGCGAAACATTGGCGTTGCAATTCAAATAGACAGATGAAAAGAATCTACACGTACAAAGGCTTCGAGATCGTGGTCGAGCTTGAACCAGTGTGGGAAGCATCTGGCAACGTTACATTGCTGCCACCACGTGGCTTCATCGCAATTGTGCACATTAGAACGGCGGGAGCTACTCGGCCCATAATTGCGCCAATACGCCTGACAGCAGATAACCAGCAGCCTTTCGCGACGGAAGCCGCTGCGCTCATGGCAGGGTTCAGTGCGGGACAGCGGATCGTAGACGACACACTCGTCCCGTGAGTTCGCCCAGTCGCGACCATAGAGACCAACGGGATAGCGCACGGGGAATACGTGAAAAAGCTACACAGATTGCAATCCCAAACCGCAGGGCCGGGATGGGGACTTGCTTTCGGTGTGTTTATGACCGCCGTAGGGATCGGCCTTTGGTTCTACGCGGAGACGGCACATACCTCAAACCAGTTTGACGAGTCAGTTGCTGTCGCAGCAACGCTAGTAGGCATGTTTTGCCAGGAAACGGCCAGTCGTAGTGCCACTGCCCCGAGAAAGAGGGGATTTCCCTTGAATTCCTACTGCGATCCACCATGCGGCGCCCGCAGCATGGTCGGAGCAACAGAAGGCTTGTCACCAGGTGTCGCGAGCGACGATGGTACGTTTTTCTCGCAATCGCCTTCGTAAGATTTCGCGTCGGGCATCCCGTATCAGTCGGACGCATACAAAGTCATCCTGTCCTGTCGGCCAGCATGCGATCGCTTAGTCGGAGCAGCAGCGAGGGCTGAGGTAGCAGCCAAAAGTCCCGCGCGGATTGAGCGCATTTTTGTGTCGATGCTCCTATGTCCGTCATCGTTTCACAGCGACGGCACAAGCCGCCGAGGCGCCATGACGCGCAGCACCGGACGTCCGTCGACGTTCTTCAGCGGGAAATAGGCGCGATGCGTTGATGGATCGACACCAACCACATGCGCGTTGGGCCCGATGCGACCTTCGCCGATTTTCGACACGGTTGAGAGACCCACGGTAAACATCGACACGATGCCTGCTTCGCCAGCAACATAGAGCGTGCCCGGACCTGGATCGAAGGCGAGCACATCGGGATCACCGCCAACGTCGAATGACTGGTCGACATGCCTGGTGAGCAGGTTCAGCGTCAGCAGTCTGTGGTTGCCTTCGCACGCGACGAACGCGAGGTGTCGTTGCGCAACAATATAGAGGCCGTGGTTGCCGCGTGCGCCCGGCAGGTCGATCCGGGCGACGATTGCGTCGGTCGATGGATCGATTTCGACGAGTTGTCCTCGCGACTGGACATTGACGAAGATGTGACGGGATGTTGCATCGTATTGCGTGTTGCCGGCTTCGCCTCCCAAAGGGATCGCATTGGTGCGGCGATTGGATTGGGTATCGATCACAGTTTCAGTCCCACCTGTCTCGTCCGATACATAGAGTTTCCGGGTGTCCGGTGCATATGCCATTCCGTCCGGATAAACGCCACCCTGCATACGTGCGGTGATTTTCAGCGTGGCCTCGTCGATGGCAACAACTTCGTTCGTGCCGGTCGCCGACGCGTACACGCGGGACTGTGCCGGTACCACCAGGACGCCATGAACGGCGGCGATGTTTCCAATACGGGCGACAACACGTGAGTTCTGCGTGTCGAAGACGATTACTTCGCTGTCGCCGAGATGTGCGATGAACAGCAGATGCCGGTCAGGGTCGTAGCTTTCGTAATCGAGCCGGGTGGCGCGACCTGGCAGCGGGATGTCGGCGACGTGCGTCAACGGTAGTTCGACCGTGGGTGGAATGCCGGCAGCGGTCGCGCTGTGATGGACGACCAGTGTCGCAATTTCGACCGTCAAAAGAATGACGAGCAACATCGCAGCCCGGCGACGGTTCGTGCCGATACGTTCTTTCATGACGAATCTCCGTCGGGCCTGACGTGACGAAATGCGGCGAGCAGCGAAAGATCGTAGGCAATCTTCAGCGCGCCGCACGCGACTAGCGGAGCACTGAGCCACCCAAGGCCCAGCAATACTCCTGAAAGGGTGGGCGCGAGCGCTGCAGCCAGGCTTCGCGGAACCGCGGTAAAGCTCGCCGCTGCGGGACGCTCCCCGGGCGTGACGACCGACATCACGTAGGCGCTGCGCGTGGGCACGTCCATCTGTGAAAGAGAACTGCGTGCGAGGAGCAGCGCGAGGGTCAGCGTGAGGGAGGGCGAAAACGCTGCGACAATCAGGCATACGCTCGAGGGGATATGCGTAAACACCATCGTGTTGAGCAGGCCGATCCGGCGCGACAACGGCGGCGCGGCCAGTTGAGAGCCGGCGCCAAGCAGCCCTGCCCAGAAAAAGAACTGGCCGGCTGCGCCGAGCGAAAGGCCGAACCGCTGGACCAACCACAAGGTCAGCAGCGAGTTGACGAGAAGTCCGCCCGCAAAGGCGTCAACGCTGAAGAGCAGCGCAAGGCGTATGACGATTCCGCGTGAAGCCCCAAGCGGCACGCGCGGCATGTCGGTCCTGGACTCGCGTGCCGGCAGACGCCGGTAAAGGAGCAGGATCACGAATCCTGCCGTCGCGTAGACGGTGAACATCGCGCGTATCGCCGTGAGTGGCGAAACGCCCGAGTGGACGCTGATCGAATCGGGCAGGCCAGCCGCGAGGGAGCCGACTGCGGCGGACAGTCCGCCGATGAGGCTATATCGTGCAAACAGGGCGGTTCGTGCGTCACGCGTTGCGGATTCGGCGAGCCTTGCATGCTCGAGCGGAAGAAACAGGCTGACATCGCCGGAACTCGGGTTCAACGTGCCGATGAATGCGACGACGAGTAGAGGCCACAGTGAAGACAGGCCTGCGAAACAAAGACCTGTAGCCGTCATCAACACCGCCGCGAAGAGCAACAGGCCCGGCTGTGCAAAGCGATTGCCTGCGAGACCCACCAGGGCCGTCGCAACGGCCGATCCGAACAACGTGGTCGTGCTGATGAGCCCGACAGCCAGTTGCCCAAAGCCGAGCGCCAGCAGATATCCGGGTAGCAGCACCGAGATAAAACCATCGCAGATGCCGCGCAGGCCACGGGCAACAAGCAGGATCGAGGCGTCGGGGTCGACGCCTTCGGGACGGAGCAATGTAGACAGCCGTGCCCTGACTGCTCGCTTGGCTGTGCATCGAGGTATGCGCATCGTCCGTGCACCATGTGAAGAGCGCGACATAGAGGAGCATGCCATAACGCAACTGTTCGTGACCGTTGACAGAGGTACATGACAACCCAATGGATATCGCTAAGGCCAGTTGCTTCCGGGACAAGATTTCTGGATATCGAACGCGTTACCTTCAAAAGGTCGCGGTCGATGCAACGACAATCGCCCGAGACGATTTAAAAACGGGATGCGCAACTCTTTGATTGTCCTGTAGCTCGCGAAATATGCCCGACGTTCAGGCCGTTGCTTGGCGGGCGCTGAAGTCCGACAGGCTCCTGGTAGCCACCCTTTCGGGTTCCAGACGCGAGATCTCGGGCTGACGTCAAGCGTCGGAGAGATTCTTCGCCGCGAGCTTCGTCACGTCGAATGATGGCCGCGGGGCGCGACTGGAAAGTAGCGCGTTGGCGAGCCAGGCAGCACGTCGGTGAACCGGGAAGCCACTCGGATCGTTCGAATCTTTTGTGTTCTCCGCCACGGCGCGCGCCGGAAAGCGGCTTCCCACGCGCCATCGGGCGGAATATTTCGAAGCCCATTCACGTTCTATTACCGAGGTTCGCCTGCACTGGCGAGCACGGTCCTTCATCCGCGATGAATTCACGCGCGCAATGCGTGCAAGCCTGCTTGCACCGTTGCGTGAAGGCGAAGCGATGTGCGCCGCGAACAGTGGTCTCCAGCGGCCACGACGATGACGAGGGTTCCTAACCATGCATATTGGCGAACGTGCCTACTGACGCGCGACGGTCATCGAAAGAACAGTTGCTCCACTAGCCTTCGGAGCCGGCGACCCCGGCACCGTGGTTCAACGCGTCTTGCGGCAACGCGACCCTTTCGAGGAGAAATATCATGATCAACAGAAACCATGCTGCGTTCGTGCTGGCGGCGATTGCGCTCGGCGTTGTGCCGCTGAGAGGTCATGCGGACGAAACGATCCATGTCAAGCTAACGGACCACACGATTCAACTCGATCCCGGCACAGCGAAGGCCGGACGCGTCACGTTCGAGGTGAACAACGCAGCGAACGGCAATACCGAACATGAGTTCGTGGTGCTGAGGACAGACGTGGACGACGCGCATCTGCCCGTTCACAAAGGCTTGGTTACGGAAAGCCGGTTCAAGAAAATGGGCGAGGTGGAAGACTTGGCGCAGGGTTCGACCAAGCGCCTGCCATTGAAGCTTGCGCCAGGACGCTACGTGCTGATTTGCAACCGGCCGGGGCACTATGAGATGGGCATGCACACATCGTTCGTCGTTGCGCGCTGAGGCGAAGCACAATTGTCCCGTCGTTGCAGCACATCGATAGCGACGCGCTACTTTGCAACGCCCGTGGGAAAGGCTCATTGAATGGTGTTCCGGCCACCGAACGCCAGCCCAAGTCGACTCTGGGCCCTGACGAAACGCAGTGGCCCCGGCCGGGCTGAAGTACGCATTGGCCCTCTTGCAGCGAACAGAAGCCTGCTGGCTAAGATACTTTACGACGGAGACTTCAACGTAACCCTCGCCCCGCCCTGATCACCTTTTTGTTGAATCCGAGCGAGTTTCTTCCAAATCTTCAAGGGGCCGGTTCATTGGCGCGGAAAATCGCCGATCGGGCAAAAATGTCATCGCTAAGTTACTTTAGAATCAATCCGTTATCCATTACCTGAAAGAAAATCCATCTTCAACTTTAACTTTGCAAATAACAGCCAGCTTCTCCTTTAGCGGGACCACGGCAGCCTCCACCAGATCGGAGCTTTGTCGTTCATGCTTTGCTTTAATTGCCAGTGGTTGACCGATAAAGCGGAAGGTAAAGACGAATTTCAGCTTCCGCTTTAATGCATTAATCGATGTCGAATACCCCATCGACGGCTTCTAGCCGACCTTCGCCTGTTCCGGCCTCGCGTGCCGGCTGATCGCACCTGACTTTCAGCGGCGCAACAGCGTGTGACCGCAATTCTGATGACGTTCCGTGTCGCGACCGGGTTCGATCAGGCCTACGTCTCGTCGACGCCGCTCGAAGTGCCACTGCCCCGCTGCCCCGCTGCCCCGCTGCCCAACGATATCCACTCAGTACGGAAGCGGCTTATCGCGCGTCATCACCCAGGCATTCCCCCGATTACCGTTATTTCCATAATGTAGGAATATTGCCTAATTCCTAAATATGTGAAATTTCGCATGGTGAATCAGCGCCCCCGGATCCTGCCCGAAACCGAACCAGTCGACGACGCCCAAGGGAAGAACTCGAGCTTGGAACGCATGCTGTCGCTACTGGATCAGTTCGTCGAGAGTAGCCCTGTCTGGTCCGCGGACGAGCTAGCTGACGCGCTCGGGTTCACGCGATCAGCCGTCTATCGGTACATCCGGGAACTCTCAGCCTCGGGCCTGCTGGCACCGGTCGCGACCGGCCGTTACAGCCTTGGGCCGCGCATTATTCAACTCAATCGACAGTTGCAGGAATCGGACCCCATGCTGGTCGCGATGCAAACCCTCGAAGCTGATCTGCCGCGCTTCGCCGCCGCGCAGAAGTGGCATCTGTGCCGGCTTTTCCGCGACCGTGTCGTCGCGATCGGCGAATACGGTCATCTCGACAAGGACTTGAGCTATCGACGCGGATGCCCAATGCCGCTTCTGCGTGGCGCGACGTCGACCGCCGTGCTCGCGTGGCTGCCCGATCGACAATTGATGCGCCTGTACCTGGAGAACCAGGACGAGGCGCGAACCCCCACACTCGGCGCCAGCTGGCCGGAATATCGAAAGGCGCTCGCCGGCATTCGCAAACAGGGCTATGCACTCGCGCTTGCCGAGGTGGACGAGGGGGTGTTCGCGCTCGCAGCGCCGGTCTTCGCAGCGGACGGCAAGGTGACCGGAAGCATCAGCGTGGTTCGCTCGCTCGACGATTACAGCGCACAGCGCGTGCAGCAGGAAGGCACGATGCTCGCCGATATCGGACGCCGCATTTCGGAGACCATCCGTCAAATGGCTGTCGCGCAACACAAGCCTGCAACAACTAAAACGAGCCGCAAACGGCAAAAGGAGACACGATGAATACGGAGCGCTACGGGGGCAATACCGGCACGCTGGTCTTACAGGATCTGATCAACGAACGGCGGTTATCGCGGTTTCAGGTGGTCACGTTCCTGCTTTGCTTTTCAATTCTGGTACTCGATGGCTACGACACGGTGGTTGTCGGTTACATCGCGCCCGCGTTGAAGGCTCACTTTGGCGCGGCTCCCGCACAGCTCGCGCCGATGTTCGGCGCAGGTCTCTTCGGCCTCACGCTCGGTTCTTTCATCTTCGGTCCGGTCGCGGATCGCTTCGGACGCAAGCCGACGCTCATCGCATCCATCGCGGTGTTTGCGCTATTCAGCCTGCTGTCCGCGTGGGCCGACTCGATCGGCATGCTGATCGCGCTGCGCTTCCTGACTGGCCTCGGACTTGGCGGAGCGATGCCGAATGCGTACACGCTCGCAGCCGAATATTGCCCCGACCGTCTGCGCTCGACGCTGGTTGCGCCGATCGGATGCGGTATCGCGGTGGGAGGCGCACTGGGCGGCCTGTTCGCGTCGCGCATGATCGGCGCGTTTGGGTGGGGGTCGATGCTCGTGCTCGGCGGCGTGCTTCCGCTCCTGCTTGTCGTGGTGCTCGCCCGCTGGTTGCCCGAATCGGTGCGCTATCTGGTCGCGCGCGGCGGCAAGCAGGCGCAGGCCCGCGCGATTCTGAAAAGGATCGCGCCCGACGCGGATCTCGAGAACGTCACGATCACGCTTGAAGAGCGACGCGTGCAAGGCTTGCCGCTCAAGCAGTTGCTGGGCCCCGGTATCGGCGGCGGCACGCTGCTGCTCTGGACGACAGCGTTCATGGCGCTGCTCGTCATCTATTTTCTCGGCAACTGGCTGCCGATCCTGATCCAGCAAAGCGGCACGTCGTTCCATAACGCTTCGTTGATGACGGCGCTCTATCTCACCGGCAACAGCCTTGGCGCGGTTCTGCTCGGCGTGCTGATGGATCGGATGAACCCGCAATATGTGCTGTGCGGCGCGTTCGTCTGTGCGTCGATCAGCCTCGCATCGTTCGGTCATCTCTCCGGCGCGCCCGGCCTGGCTTTGCTGGCGCTCTTCGTTACCGGTGTCGGCACCGGCGGCACCATGACCGGCACCAACATTCTGTCGGCAAGCTATTACGCGACCGCGAGCCGCGCGACGGGGGTGGCATGGACGTTGGGCATGGGACGCGTCGGCTCGATCGTCGGCTCGATGATCGGTGGTGCGATGCTGGCCGCGCACTGGGAAGCGAAGATGATTTTCGGCGCGGTGGCCGCGCCGCTGGTTATCGCGGCGATCAGCATTTATGCGCTCGCCATCTACCGCTCACGTCATCCCGCGAGGGCCACCGAGGCTGCTCGCGCGCAGATCGGATCGGCCGCTCATTGAGCCGGCCGGTGTATAGAACATTCAACTATCAAAGGAACACAATGAAGCTGCCTCTCACCGTTGCCTGCTGGGATTACGACCGCACGCGCGCACTCTTCGATGGCCGCATCGAGATCGAGGGTTGCGACCCGAACTATCTGTCCCTTCCGGTCGAAGAGACCTTCTTTCGGGCACTACGGTCGTCCGAATTCGATGTCGCGGAGCTATCGCTGAGCAGCTACACGATGTTGCGCTCGCGCGGGAAGTCGCCTTATACGGCGATCCCGGTGTTCCTTTCGCGGATGTTCCGTCACTCCGCGATTTACGTGCGACGCGATCGCGGCATCACGGCGCCACGCGACCTCATCGGCAAAACACTGGGCGTGCCCGAGTTCCAGCTGACCGCGCCGGTTTGGGTCCGCGGCATTCTCGAGGACGAATACGGCGTGCGATCGTCCGATATTCATTGGCGAACGGGCGGTGTCGAAGAGCCGGGTCGCCACGAAAAAGTGGCGATGCAAAACAACGCGGGGATCGACATCCAGCCGATTCCGTCGGATGCGACGCTCAACCAGTGGCTCGTCGAAGGACGGATCGACGGCATCGTGGCGCCGCGTGCGCCGAGCGTGTTCACCGACGGCCATCCCGACATCGTGCGTCTCTTTCCCGACTTCCGCGCAACCGAGAAGTCGTACTATGCAAAAACCGGCATCTTTCCGATCATGCATGTCGTGGGCATTCGCAATGAGCTCGTCGAGCGCCATCCCTGGTTGGCTGCGAGCGTGTTCAAAGCATTTACTCTTGCGAAGAACCACGCACAGCGCGAGCTGAGCGAACTCGCCGCATTGAAGACGACGTTGCCCTGGCTTGCAAGTGAATACGAAGAGACCGTCGCCGTGCTTGGCAAAGACTTTTGGCGCTACGGTGTGCCCGGCAACGAAGCGGTGCTCAACGCGTTTTTGCGCTACCACCATTCGCAGGGGCTTTCCGAACGGCTAATGACTATCGACGAACTGTTCGCGCCTTCCACCACGGCGCAGTTCGTTATCTGACGCCATTCGCGGGGGCGGCGAAAATCTCTTCTTCTGGCCCGAGACAGGTTTCTCCATGCGTGCCAACCATGCTTTGACTACGCAAACTGGCATGCCCGTGCTCCAGACGACGGGCCATATCTCCTCGTTCGGCAACGACGCGATTGCAACGCGCTGGACGAACGAGGACGAACATCTCGCCGGTTTCTCGCTGATCGACTGTGAGCGCAAACGCACGTTGCGCATCGTCGCGCCGTTCACGCTCCTGCTCGCTGACGGAACCACCATGGGCCTGGCCGAGCTGAGGGTCGTTGCGCCCGTGAGCGACGCTGCGCTCGAACCCAACCCGCATGCGTCCCGCTTGGGCGAACGAATCGCAGGGCGACGCGCGAGCGTCTCCCTGGTAGATACACATGGACGCCTCAAGGTGCAATGGAGCGTGGAGCAGCGCGAAGGGTCACGATATCTGCGCGTCCAGCTGGCGATTACCGCGCTTCTTCAGGACGAAGCGATCGCCGCCGTCTCATTGCTGAAGACGCGCGCTCCAGGCGCCAGGGCCAGTAGTGAGCGCAAGGGCACGCCGGTCATTGCGGGCAACTTCTATCTGGGCTTCGAGCACCCGCTGGCGACAAGTCAAGTGGATGGCGACAGCCTCGGCTTCATGCTGCATCGCGCGTTGCCGCTGGAGAAAAACAGGACGCTGATCTACTCCGCTGTGGCAGGCGTAGCCAGCGACGGCCAGGCTCGGCGCGACTTCGGCATCTATCTGGAGCGGGAAAGGGCTCGCCCGTGTCGCCCGTTTCTGCACTACAACAGCTGGGGCGACATCGGCTACCTCACGCCGTACACGCAGGAGCAGGCGCTCGAGCGCATCGAAACAATCGGCCGCGAATTGCACACAGCGCGCGGGGTGCAGATCGATTCGCTTCTGTTCGACGATGGCTGGGACGACCTTGGCGGCGGCTGGCAATTCAGCAAGGCATTTCCACATGGCTTCGTCCCGCTGCGCGACGCCGCCGCGCGATTCGGCGCCGCTCCCGGCATATGGCTTTCCCCGTGGGGCGGCTACGGTACGCCGAAACAGGAGCGCGTGACGCGAGGACGTGCCGCTGGTTATGAGGTCATCGACAACGGTCTCGCATTATCGGGGCCGACGTATTACCGGCGCTTTCATGAAGTCGTGATGGACTTGCTCGACAAGGGCGGCGTCAACCAGTTCAAGTTCGACGGCACAGGCAATGCCGACAGGGTGTTCCCCGGCAGCCTGTTCGACAGCGATTGGGACGCGGCGATTCAACTGATCGAGGACATCCGCGCGGCCAAGCCCGAAACCTTCATCAATCTCACCACAGGTACGCATCCGTCGCCGTTCTGGCTGCGCCACGTCGACTCCATCTGGCGCGGCGGCAGCGACGATGGCCTGGCGGGCAGCGGCACGAACCGCGAGCGTTGGATCACATACCGCGACACGCAGACGTATCACAACGTCGTGGAGCGCAGTCCGCTCTTTCCACTCAATTCGCTGATGCTGCACGGCATCCTCTACGCGCAGTGCAATCCACGCCTCAATGCGTCGGCGGGCCACGCATTCTCCAACGAAGTGTGGTCGTACTTCGGGACCGGGACGCAATTGCAGGAGCTCTACATTACGCCGGCGCTGCTGGGCGAGCACGACTGGGATGTGCTTGCGCGCGCCGCCCAATGGGCGCGAGCAAACGGCGACATACTTCGCGACAGTCATTGGATCGGCGGGGCGCCGGACGAACAAGCGGCCTATGGTTGGGCAGCGTGGGCGCCGCACAAAGCGATCGTGACGCTGCGCAATCCTCGCAGTCGCACGCAACGCTTCACACTCGACCTGCGGCGCCAACTGGAACTGCCGGATCACGCGGCGGCGCGATTCGAATCGTGCAGCGTTGGGCGTGCGGGGGATTCCTGTATTCCTGCTCAACTGGATGCTGATCTGTCGCAAGCAGTGCAATTGGCGCCGTTCGAAGTGCTCACGCTCGAACTGCTGCCGGTTGCCGCCGCGAAGCGGTGAAATGGGACGAGGCGTAGGCGCTAGGGTCTGTTTACATTTGACGAAATCTTTCAATTACCCACATTTCTACAATGAATCCTGGTAACCTGGCGTGCGTCATGACGAGCGCGCGAGC
>NZ_JACHDK010000051.1:0-8440 GCF_014201005.1 Paraburkholderia lebeckiae
TCTCCACCCGGTATGACAAGCTCGCTGACAGCTATCTCGTGTTTGCGTCCCTTGCCTGCTCGTTTGGGCCGCTTTTAAATGTGAACACGGCCTAGACAGACCGGGACTCGAAATGCGTGTGTGCGAATGTTACGGCGGAGTGAAGCACGAATTCGACCGGCTGTTACCCGCTTTGAAAGCGCTATAGAAATGGCGTGAGCTTGTCTCGACGCAAATTCAATTTCATGCAACGGTCAGGATGGTAAGCAAAACAAACGAATGACCGCTGTGCGGTCGGTTTGCGCCGCCCCACGAAATCACTGAAACGGCGGCTGCGGGTCGCGTGCCGCCGATCGCTGCCTTGTGAAGTTCGAGCGATGTATGCCGATTGCATGAGGCAGTGATCGGCCAATATTTGCCGTTCGCGCAATGCTGAAAGTCGTCATTCCAATGGCAGGTTTGCTACGGGAAACTGTCGCTCGATAGGAGTAACCCCTACCGTCGCTGGTGACCACGATGATGACGGACGACGACTACCCGCGTTGCCTCCAAATCGAGACTGACGGTGCTTCCCGGTTGAGCCGATAGCAATCCGGCTTGCTCCAAAGCTCGCGGATGTGCGCGCAATATCCATCGACTCGAGCGTCATGGTTCGCTACGCGCGCCCGCGTCGCTCATAGACCAGCGCCGCTGCCGCCAGGTCTTCGAGCGCCGTTCCCACTGCCTTGAAGACCGTGCGTTCCGTGTCGTTGACGCGGCCCGACGCCTGCTGGCGGCACAGCGTTTCCAGCGTCGGCCAACGCTGCGGATCGGCGATGACTTTGCGCTGCAGTGGACCCAGCAGATCGCCGGACTTCTGGAACGCTTCCGACGTATCGACGAACATCGTGGCGTTCATGAAGCACGCGTCGTCGGCTTCGCGCATCGCGGGCGTGAAGCTGCCGATCAAGTCGAGATGCGAGCCCGGCGCGAGCCATTCGCCGCGCACGACCGGTTCGGCGGCTAGCGTCGCGCAGGTCACGACATCGGCGCGCGCCACGCTTTCCGGCAGATTGTCGGCGACGCGCGCATGGAAGCCGAGTTCGTTCAGACGCGTGACCAGACGCTCCGATGCGGCGGGAACCGCGTCCCATACGTCGACTTCGCGAATGGGCAGCACGGCGCGGTACGCCTGCGGCACGAGACTACCCACGCGGCCCGCGCCGAGCAGCGTCATGCGCGTGGCGTCCTTGCGCGCGAGATAGCCCGCCGCGAGCGCGGACGCCGCCGCCGTGCGGCGCGACGTGATCTCGTTGCCGTCGAGCTGCGCGAGCGGCGCGCCGGTGCGGGCGTCGTAGAGCACATAGGTCGAATGCAGGCCCGGCAGGCCGAGCGCCGCGTTGCCGGGAAACACGTTGACGGTTTTGATGCCGAGATAACGCCCGTCCTGCCACGCGGGCATGATGAGCACGGTGCCTTCGTCACTTTCCGTCTCGATCTTGTGGTTGTGACGAAGCGGCACGTGACAGCCTTCGATGAACCTCTCGCGCAATGCGTCGATCAGTTCGGGAAAGGGGAGCGCGTCACGCGTAATGGCCGAATCCAGAATCTTCATTTGCAGACTTTCCTTGCGATGTTCTTCAGGGCATGACAGGTGCGTGGTAGGTCAGCGTCGGCGCGAGCGCCCACAGCATGACGACCACGAGCGGGACATGCACGATGAGCTGCGTGAACGTGAAGCCGACCACGTCCTTTGCGCGCAGTCCAAGCACGCCGAGCAGCGGCAGCATCCAGAACGGGTTGATGAGGTTGGGCAGCGCCTCGGCCGCGTTGTAGACCTGCACGGCCCAGCCGAGATGCACCTGGAGGGACTTCGCGGCTTCGATCACGTAGGGCGCTTCGATGATCCACTTGCCGCCGCCCGACGGCACGAAGAAGCCGAGAATCGCGGAGTACACGCCTATCACGGCGGGAAACGAAGCTTGCGACGAGATCGCGACGAAGAAGTGCGCGAGATGCTCCGACAAGGGCAGGCCGCCGGGCGCCGCGGCTTTGGTGAGGATGAAGGCGATGCCGCCATAGAGCGGAAACTGGATCAGCACGCCCGCCGTCGACGGCACGGATTTCGCGACCGCGTTCAGGAAGCGGCGCGGACGCCAGTTGAGCAGCATGCCGAGCAGAATGAAGACGAAGTTGTACGTATTGAGGTTCGAGATCGCGAGCAGCGGGTTCTTCGTCGTGAATTCATGGCCGATCCACACGATGCCGAGCAGCACGATCAGGATCGTCACGAGCGGGCTGTATTCGAGCCATTCGCCGGGGCGTGCGGGCTTCGCCACGTTCATGTCGATGTCGTCGAGCGGGACGCCCAGGTCCTGCGCCGTGCGCGCACGGTCGCCGACCGGCGCGGACAGGCCCGCGATCGCGAGCGACACAATGGTGAGCGCCGCGACGATCAGCATCGATTGCGGCAGAAAGATCGTTTCGGAAAACGGAATGACGCCGGTGATCGCGAGCAGCGTTTTCGGCAGGCTGTCCGCGTTGGCCTGCAATTGCGCGGCCGCCGAACTGAGCCCGAGCGCCCACGTCGCGTCCATGCCGAGATAGGCCGCCGCGCCTGCCGCGCGATAGTCCATGCGCAGGTCGGTGCGGCGTGCGAGCGCGCGCACCAGCAGGCCGCTGAACACGAGGCTGATCGCCCAGTTGAACAGCGACGTGCCGATGCTCACGAACGCGACGAACATCACCGCGCCGCGTGCGGTCTTCGGCAGACGCGCGAGGCGCGCGATCATCTTCGATGCGGGCGGCGAGACGGCGACCACGTAGCCCGAGATCGCGACGATGGCCATCTGCATCGTGAAGGGGATGAGGCTCCAGAAGCCGTCGCCGAACGCGATGCCCACGCGCTGCACCGGCGCGCCGATCACCAGTGCGCCCAGCGCGACGACGATCACCGCGATCGCCGCGAAGATATACGCATCGGGAAACCATCGTTCGGCCCAGCGCGTGACGCGCGCGGCCGTGCGTTCCATCGTGTTGCCCGTGCCTGAACCCGACGGTAGCGGCTCTGCCTGTGTGACCTGTTCTATGATGATGTTCCCCTCAAGCGTGTTTGCGTGTGTGTAGGTGTGAGTGCGGGTTTGGGTCATTCGTCATGCCTCGACGACAAGATCCGATAGCGGAATCGCCTGGCATGCGAAGCACATGTCGGGTTCCTCGGGCGCGTTGCCCGAGAGATGATCGGTGGAGCCCTTCGCGACCCGCACCGCGCAGCTTTCGCACTGCCCGACGCGGCAACCGCTCGGCAAGGACACGCCGACGCTTTCGGCGAACGCGAGCAGGCTGCCTTGCACCGGCGTCCATCGCGCGGTCTTGCCGGAGCGCGCGAAGGTCACCGAAAAGGCCCGCGTTGCATCGGCGCGCGGCTGCGAAGGCGAGCGGAACGCTTCCTTGAAGATGTCGAAAGCGGGCACGTCGCGCGCGACGAGTCCGTCGATGATCGACGTCATCATCGGCTCTGGGCCGCACAGGTAGAAGCGCGCGCGGCGCCGGATCAGATCGTCGCCGATCACGGACGCGTCGAGATAACCGGCGCGCTCGTAGTCGATGCGGGCCACATCGAGTCCCGCGCGCGCATGCGCATAGCAGTCGAACACGCGCAATGCGGGCCACGCTTTGCGCAACGCCTCGATGCGCTCTTTGAACGCATGCGCTGCGCCGTGACGGTTCGCATAGAAGAGCCACGCTTCGGGACGCTGCTTCGTCGCGGTATCGCGCGCGAGCGATTCCAGATACGACATGAACGGCGTGATGCCGATACCGCCCGCGAACATCACCACGGGCTGGCGCGAACGCATCGGCAGCACGAAGATGCCGCCCGGCGCGCGCAAGGCCACCCCGTCGCCCACGGCGAGTTCGCGATGAATATGGCTCGACATCGCGCCTTGCGGCTGATGGCGCACGGAGATCGTGTAGGTGCGGCGGCCGCTTTCCTTCGCATGGCCGACGAGCGAATACGCGCGTGTGGTGCCGCGTTCGCCGAGCGTCGCGACGTGCACGCTCACGTGCTGACCCGGCAGATAGTCGGGCAGCGGGCCTTCGTCTTTCGCGGTGAAGGTGACGGTGCGCACGCCTTCGGCTTCGTCGACGAGCTTCGTCACGATGAAATCGCGCCAGCCCTTCCATGCGCGCCGCTTGCGTTCGAACGACGGATCGGGCTGCAGATCGCAGGCAAGCGCGCGCATCGGCATGGAGCCGGACAGCGGATCGTATTGCCTGCCCGACACCAGATTGCTGAAGTTGCTGTTGCGCTTGCCGCGCGCGTCGAAGCCTTGCATGCCGAGTTCGTCGCATGCCTGCCACCAGCCGTATTCGGCGATGAGCACGTCGTCGGCGAGCGCCTCTTCGATTCGCGCGACGAAACGCGCCGAGCCGCGCGCGGTGCGCAGCATCACCCAGTCGTCGTTCTCGATGGCTTTCTTCGCCGCGAGCGCCGCACTCATTTCGACCAGCGGATAAGGCGCGCGCTTGCGCAGTCGCGTCACGCCGCGATGCTGGCTGTGACAGTAATAGCCGTTCTTCGTCGAGGTGAGCACGTAGGGATACGCCGGGTCGCGTGCTTCATTTGTGAGGCCCGCAGGCGGCACATACATCGGCACTGGCGCATAGCCATGCCGCAAAAGCTTTTCCGAATACAGCTCGACACGCAGCGTCTCCGTGCGAAAGCCGCGCGGGCCGTCGTGCGCCGCCAGCGCGTACTGCTTCTCGCGTTGTTCGAGCGGAGGCGAAATGCCTTCGGGATGCGCGCGCAACGTGGCCACATCGAGACCGAGCGGCGCGAGCATATGATTCCATCCCGCTTCGATGCTGCCGCCGAAGAACGCGTCGCCCATGCCCAGACGCGTCGCGAGCGCGAACACGATGTCGTAATCGGCGCGGCTTTCGCCACGCGGGCTCACCATGCGCTGACGCAACTGCACGAGTTCCACCGCGCGCTCGTCGATCTCGAAGCCGATGCGCAAGCCCTCGCGTTCCCAAGGCGTATTGATCGGCAGAAAGATATCCGCGTAGCGCGACGACGGCGTTTCGTAGAGGTCGCAATGCACGTGAAATTCGAGCTGGCTCAGCGCGGCGTGCGCGGATTCGGCATCGGGCTGCGAGACTAGCGGATTGGTGCCGAACGCGAACAGGGCGCGTACCTTGTACGGCTCGCTTTCGAGCATCGCGCGATACATGTCGCGCGCCGTGATCCAGCCTTGTGCGGGCGGGCCGAGCGGACGTTCGTCGAGGCCGAGCGCCTTGGCGCGCTGCTGCGGCGCACAGAGCGCATACGTGCTCACGGTATTGGCCGGCTGCTTGACGAACTCGCGATTCGAGCCGCGCGTGTCGAAAGCGCCCGTGAGCGCGTAGAGCGTGGCGATGGCGCGCTCGGTCTGCGTCGCATTGGTGTGCTGGCCGACGCCCGACCACGCGTGATACGCGATGCGCGTACGCGGCGCGAGCAGGGCGGCAGCGCGTTCGAGCGCATCGGGTGCGACGCCGGTGATCGCTTCGACGCGCTCGGGCGTGAAGTCGTCGAGCGCGCGCCGGTAGCACGCGAACGCCGGTTCGCATTGCACGGTTGCCACTGTGTACAGGCCGTCGAGCGCCAGGTCGTCGGGCGTCGTGTGCGCTTCCTCGCCGAGCGCTTCCGCACGGCCGCGCGTCGCGTTCCATATGACATAGCGATTCGAATGCGCCCGCGGATCGATGTCCCGCTCGCGCAGGAAATGACCGTTGTCGCGCCGCACTAGCAGAGGCGCATTGGTCCATGCGCGCACGAACGCGTCGTCGTAGCCGCGCGAGTCGATGATGCGGCGCGCGATGCCCATCGCGAGCGCCGCGTCGGTGCCGGGCCGCACGCGAAGCCACACATCGGCTTCACGCGCGAGGGCCGTCGGGCGCGGATCGGCGACGATCAGCTTCGCGCCGTTGCGGCGGCCGGCAGCAATCGCATCGGCCTGCGCGAGCCACGTATTGGCGGGGTTCGTGCCCCACAGGAGAATGACTTCGGCGTGGCGGTAGTCGGCAACAGGCATGCCGCAGCCGAACGTGAACGCATGCGCGACGTCCTTGTGCCAGTTGCAGATTTCCGTCGCATAGCAGATGTTTGGGCTGCCGTACGACCAGATGAAACGTTCGACCCAGTCGATGCTGTCGCTCATCGGCGTGCCGCTGGGCGTCGTCACGCCGAACGCCACCGCTTCGGCTCCGTGCTCGCGGCGCAGCGTATCGAGTTTCGCGGCGATTTCGTCGAGCGCCTCGTCCCAGCCGATGCGCACCCAGCCCGGATCGTCGGCGCCTTTGTGCGTGGTGCGGCGCATCGGATGAAGCACGCGGTGAGGGCTATGCACGAGTTCCGGCGCGGACTTGCCCTTCAGGCACATCGCGTGGCCTGTGGGGTGGTCGCGGTCGGGGCGCACTTCCGTCAACTGATCGCCGCGCACGATGTTGATCGTGCCGCAGCGCGAGCGGCAAAGCGTGCAGTAGCCCTTTTTTTCCTCGACTTCCATCTCGTCTCCGGGTTCGATAGGGCTATGCTACGAAACCAGAAGCGATGCCAAATTCATATTTTTGATCCGGCAATATAGAGTTTTTCAATACCTCACATTCGGGCGTTTTCATATGCCGCGCCAGATCACCCTGCGTCAGATCGAGTACTTTTTATCCGTCGCCGATACCGGGCAGATTTCGCATTCGTCGAATCTGTGCAACGTTTCGCAGTCGTCGATGACCATCGCGCTGCAAAACCTCGAGGACGCGGTGGGCGTGCCGCTTCTGTCTCGGCATGCCAAAGGCGTGCGGCTCACCGATGCGGGCGTGCGCTTCATGCGGCACGTGCAGCAGGCGCGACAGTCGGTGCAGGAGGCGGTGCTCGCGGCGCAGGAAGTGCCGGAGCAGATTTCGGGGCGGGTGTGTGTCGGCAAAACGGAGACGATATCCGCGTATCTATTGCCGTCGTTGATGTCGACCGTCACGCGCCGCTTCCGCAATCTGCAGGTCGAGGTCATCGAGCGCGAGCGCGAAACCATCGAACGCCAGTTGCTCGACGGCGAACTGGACATGGCGCTGCTGCTCGTCTCCAACACCGCGCTGCACGACGACCTGAAGTGCGAAACGATGATCCGCTCGCCGCGCCGGTTGTGGACGCCGCCCGATCATCCGTTACTCGAAGCGCAGCGCGTGACGCTCGGGGACGTCGCGCAGGAAAACTATCTTCTGCTCGACATGGACGAGCACGTGCAGACGGTCGCGCGTTACTGGGGGAAGTACGGCGTCACGCCGCGCGTGCGCATGCAGAGTACGTCGATCGAGGCGGTGCGCAGTCTCGTCGCGTTGGGCGAGGGCGTGACCATACTTTCTGATCTCGTCTATCGGCCGTGGTCGCTGGAAGGCAATCGCATCAGCCGCAGGGACTTGAGCGTGGCGGTGCCGACCATGGACGTGGGCGCGGTGTGGCGCCGGAATGTGACCTTGAGCCGCCAGGTGAGGACGCTGCTGGATCTGTTCAGGTCGTGGAAGCACAGCACATTGTGATCGGCCGCTCCATCCGGAAACCGGACGTTTGTATCGGGCGTTGCTGAGTGTCGGTTGAGGGTCGACTTGCGACGATCATCCGCTGCGGGCCGGCAAGCGGTTCTCAATTCAGCTATCGGACCGGGTTCGGCCACAAGCCGCCCTTCACGGGGCGAGCTCATCGGTCGTTCGGGCGGCGGCTCGGCAGCGCATAACAGCCGCTCAAGAGTTCAAGCGAAAGTCAGGAATTGCGAATTCAGGTACCAGCGGCTCACGGTCGAAGGGTCAGGGAATCTTGAAGCATCTGGTGCAGCCGGAAAGAACGCATCTCGCGGCACCCGGTCCCTTCCCGACGCTCGGCACGTCTGTCAGGACCATCAGTACTCGGGGCGCAGTTCAACCAATAGGCAATTGCCGTCTCGAACGCCTCTGCAAGCAGAATTACGACGCCGGTTACCGACCTCGTACGGGATCAGCGCCTGTAGCCGTATGAACCATGCAACGTTCGCGTGTTAGTCTCCGATAACGACATGGAGGCTTTCATGCAACGAATGATCACCTATCGTGGCTTCGAGATTCACGTCGAGTTGACTCCGGCTGCGGAGGACACGTTTAACGTGACTGTCCAGATCAAAGGCGGTACCAACCTCCAAGTGCTCGGCGCGCGGGGGGGCCGGATCGCGCTGCGCAACGGCCCTTTTACTGAACGATGGGCCTATCTGGTTGGGGAAGTCGCCGGTCAAGCCGCAATCGACCTGCTGCTTGGCCCGACTAGCTGATTCCATTCCTGTTTCGCCGCCTCGACACACTCACTCGTCCCGCCGACTACGGTCACTAGGGTCTGTTTACATTTGACGAAATCTTTCAATTACCCACTTTTTTCTCGGCCCAGCCAATACCCAAGCTCGATGTCGATCAATCGATGCAT
>NZ_JACHDK010000052.1:0-7395 GCF_014201005.1 Paraburkholderia lebeckiae
TTCCGGAGCACAGCAGCATTCGTAAGCAGAGAGTTCTGTTTCATCGAAACCCCAGGGCGGGTGCACGAAAAGGGTGGAAGCCGGATTTAATGTGCAGGCGATGCGGCATTGCCAGATCTCGTTTTTTGTCACGGAACGGCAACATTTTGGGTGCTGGCGCTGCGCGCGTCAGTTCGGTGTGCAACGCAATCTGGCAACTATTCCTCTGCTTTGCGCGCCACCAACTTCAGGATAATCGTCTTACCGTACAAAGATAAGACTGCCTAATTCTCCGCTGAAACCACTGTTTCCCCGCAGTAGATTCCTCTGTGGAAAATTAGCGCATATTTCACACTAACGAGTATCCCAGACTATCTGAAGGCTGTCATCACCTCTGTACGCTAACGCACATCGCTTTTGTGGCCGTGACGGCACAATCCCATTCAACGCCGTTAGCTTGGGATACATATGAAACAATTGATGCGTGAGATATTCACACGCGCGCTGCTTTTCAGTGGAACTCCCGCGGCGATTCGAGCCTTGCTCTGGCGCGATCGCACCGCGATTCTGCTCTATCACGATCCGTCGCCCGCCACGCTCGAGGCTCATTTTGAGTACTTGAAAGACAAAGTCGAGTTCGTGCCGTTGTCGCAGGCAAATTCGCGAGGTAGTGGTCGTCCGCGCGTGGCCGTCACGTTTGACGACGGCCATATCGGCAATGCAAATCTGCTGCCCGTATTCATCAAGTACGGCGTGTACCCGACCATTTACGTTTGCAGCAGTGTCGTGGCGCATGATCGTACCCACTGGTTCCTACATCCTGTCGCGAAGGATGCAGGTGTGAAGCGGCTGATTCGCATGAAAAACCACGAGCGCCTGGCTGAACTCGACGCGCGAGGCTTTCGTCAGGACTTGCCAGACCCATCGGCGACGATTAGTGGCCTCAGCGCCGCCCATATTGAAGAGATGCGCCCCTATGTCGACTTTCAGTCTCACACACGCTATCACCCGACACTGACCTGCTGTGACGATGACGAATGCTTTGAAGAGCTTGCGCTATCCAAGTCGGAAGTAGAACGGATCGTCGGTAGGCCTTGCGAGCATTTCGCGTATCCCTATGGCATTTATGGTCCGCGCGAAGTCGAGCTGCTGAAGGCCGCCGGCTACAAGACCGCACGCACGACCGACGTGGGCTGGAACGATGAAGAAAGCGACCCGTTCCGACTCAAGGCGTTCGACATTGACGATGACTCTTCCGTGTCGTGGTTCGCCGCGCAGCTCACGGGCCTGACGTTGCTGCCGCGCTATCTGCGACTGGGACGCGTCAAGCGCCTGGCTCAGCGCATCTTCAGCAGGCCACCTGCATTGAACCAGGCGTAGAAAGCACAGCGCCGCCGACGACAGCGCGCTGAGCGAAACTGCCGAGGCCGGGAGATGTCGACCGAGCGTCGACGCGACGGCTCGCGCAGCGGCGTACGACACCGTTGTGCACCGTGCGGCATCCAACCCAGGACAGCGAATCGTCACGATAAGGTATTCGCTAATAAAAATACTATCGCCTGCGATCTCGGCTTCGAGCAGAACAAGCGGTCAACGTTCGAGCACCTGTTAATTAAAGGCGCACCCGGACCGCCAGTGCACTATTCTTAACGGCCTTATTGTTCCTTATCTCCACGGTTAAAAAGGAAGGCGGCATGCGTAAAATATTCATCACGTCTCCGGGTACCGCCAATTATCCGGAAATTACTGCCTATCAAAACTATTTTAAAGCGCGCGGCGTGGATGTGATGGTCGGAACAATCAGCGATTACCGCGAGCTCGATAACAAACGAGATTTCGTGTTGTGGGAAATCATGGGTTTCTATCCGAACCGGTTTGAATCCGACTTTGTCATCCATGACTACCGCTCTCTCTCCGTTGGCGGCTGGCCGGCGATGAAAGACGTCGCGAAGCGGTATTTCAATTGCCAGCCGAATCTGCGGATCTTTCAGAACAAACGGCAACAGGAGATCATGGGTTTCGGCCACGGCGTACCCAGTGTCATCCTGCCCATGGGCGTGCCGAACTGGATCTTCGAGGTGCAGGATGGCGGCCAGACCGAAAAGAAAGCTGATTTCTGTTATATCGGCGAAATGAGCGTCGAGCGGGGCTTCGATCGCGTGCTGGAAGCATTTATAAACAACTTTCAGAAGCGCGACGTCTCCCTCCTCCTGGTGGGAAAACCGGACCCGCGCATCTACGAAAAATTTTCGAATGCAAAAAATATCATTTTCACTGGGCCGTTGCCGCAGCGTGAGGCGCTGAAGCACGTGGTCGAATCCGATGTTGCGGTGTGCTATTTCCCCTATCACCGGCCGCACTGCTATCAAACGCCGACCAAGCTGCTCGAGTATGCGGCGCTCGGCAAGAAAATCGTGTGCAACGACTCGCCGTCGAATGTCAGATGCTGTGAAGAGATGGGCATCCATAGTGTGATCACCACGGCGAACATCTTTGACGGAATCGATGAAGACGCCGCGCGCGGTGCGACAGCGAATCGCCGGACGGACTTCGCAGACCTCATTTGGGACCGGGTGATAGAGCAATCCAACGTCGCGGCGTTTCTGCCAAAGGATATCAAGCTAACCGACGCTTGAACAATCCATTGACGTGCGACATCTCAACGAAGGCGACCCGAACTGCCCTTGGTAGCGCTGAGTCAGCCGAAGAGACACTTGAACGGTGGCAATGACATGCAGATATTCATCCTTCACCCCGGCAAGGCGAATTATCCTGAGATAGATGCCTACACCAGGTATTTTGTGACAAACGACTGTAAGGTAGCGTCAGGGACACTGGATGATTACAAAAAAGTCAAGAATCCGGAGGAGTACGTTCTCTGGTGCATCATGGGCTTTTACCCCAGGATCCCTGCTGCAAAATACGTCATCCACGATTACCGCTCGCTGTCGGTCGGGCGTAACAGTGCGCTAAAGGACAGCATCAAGAAAACGTTTCAACCACGGCCCGATCTACGAATCTTTCAGAACGACTCAATGAGCGCAGTCATGGGCTTCCGCGACGGTGTAGATACCGTTTTCCTGCCGATGGGCGTACCAGACTGGATTTTCACGACGGACGCTGACCGCAACCAGACGCTTCCGTCGGGAACGTACTGTTATCTGGGCGAGATAACGCGGGAACGCGGCTTTGTCGGCTTTATCAGGGACTTCCTGACCGCCAAGCGCGACTCGGATACCCTCGTTCTGATTGGGCCTGTTGAAAAGGAAATCTCCCACGCATATCTGCGATCGCCCGGCATCCTGTTCACGGGACGTCTTGCGCAACGCGATGCCCTCGCGGTAGTTCGCAACTGCGAGATTGCTATTTCAACCATCCCGTACAAGCGTCCGTACGACGTGCAAACGCCGACCAAGCTTCTGGAATATGCCGCGCTCGGCAAAAGAATCATCTGCAATGACTCGCCCTCGAATCTGAATGCCGCCGCCAAGTTTGGAATTCAATGTAAGGTAACGGGCCCAGACGTATTCTCCAGCATCTGCAATTTCCACGGCGATATGGTGCCGAAAAATGACCCGTCCACGCTGCTGCATTTGCGGTGGACAGATATAATCGCCGCCTCGGGCGTGGAGCGATATCTCGCTCGGCTCTGAAAACTGAAATGATTTGCGCGATGACACGCGCAAACCATTTCTGAAAGAGCGAATTCTCGAATCGTCTCCACGAAAGCTGCGTCGCTGATACGAAAAAAAACGGACGCTGTTTTTTCGAACCCCCTGATCGATTCAAAAAAATGCGCGGACTGCAGGAGACGCGCTTGGAGGCAGGTTCATCCAATCAGCGCAACCAGCTCGGTAACGACGTTTCGATGGCGCAAGTCAGTCTCGTCGCGATCGGCGTTCTGTGAGCGTTGTTACGGAGTGGCGCTTCGATTCTTGCCGCGCCCCATCGGCACGTTCGGGGCCAGTTCTTTGCCCGTCCCGACTGCGCGAATCGATGAAGAGTTGATGGTCACGCGCGTGAAGAGGCTTTTGTCCGCTACTCTTCACTTCGCCAGGAGCACTGCATGCAATTGGTCCCAGACGAGGGCTTGCTGCAAATCGCGCAGTCTGCGCCAGCAACTGATACCGGAGCCGTGTCTCCTCTTCGCCGAAAATCGCGCTACGCCCCGCCGCGCAGTTTCACGCCGTCACTCGCTCAGCACCGAACGGCCCTGACGAATGCTTCTCAGCTGGGCCGAATAAAGCAGCGCGATGTTGTTGAAGAAGCGATCTTCACTGAATCTGTCGCGCGCTTCTTCCTGCGCGCGGCGCAATAGACCTTCACGAAATTTATCGTCGGCTATCATCTTCCGGATCAACGAAGTCGCTTCCGCAGCCGTCCGATAAAGAACGCCGGTCGCATTGTGACGAATGGTGTCTATATTGCCGGGACAATCTGACGCCACAACGGGTGTGCCGAGCGTCATTGCTTCAATCAGAGAAATCGGCATTCCCTCCCAGGAAGCTGTCGACAAATAGATATCCGCCTGCGCCACAGCCGCGATTACGTCAGCACGAGTAAGCCAACCGGTCACACGCACGCCGGCGTCCTCGAGCGTCCTCCTGAGATCTGCGTCGCCGTCGCCGATCCATACGAACTCGACGCCGTCCCGATCAAACGAGCGTGCAATCTCCCCGAACAGTCGCGGATTCTTTTGCACACGAATGCCGCCGACAGTCACGATTTTTCGTCGTTTCGTCGACCCGACTTTTCCAGCGCTTTCCAAACGATTGTTGCCCTGGACACCGACAGCCCGATCGATCGCGTTCTCGACCAGCACTGCATCTCGCCGAAGATAGCGGCGGATAGCGGCGCATTCACTTTCGGAGCAGCCAACATATGTGCAGTTCTTCACACACGCAAGCAGCTCCAAAGCGGCGAAACAGTATCGCTTCAAGCTCCCTATGTCTCGCCGTACGAAAGAGATGCAATGCGGGCTATAAAGAAGCGCCGTTGACGGCAACGCAAACAAGGTTGACATTCGTCCTAGGAAACCTGCGAATGAAGAGTGCAGATGGACTATATCCGGGTTCAATTCGATGAGTTGTTGGCGCAACCCAGACATGATGCGTGCCAATGATGGTCCTTTCATCTGCAGATGCTGCAGGACGACGTCAGAGTGAAACATCGCGCGCAAATTCTTCGGTGTCTCCTCGCGCTCTGAGTAGATCACATACACCTCGTGACCTTCCTTGGCGAGGCGCGTCGCAAGCGTGCTCACAACTGCAAGCGTTCCTGTAGCAGTCGATTCGATTACGTGGACCACTCTCATAACGTGTTTCTCGTGAAATGCGCAGCAATAGCGGAACACATCGCCTATCGGTCACGGCGATCGGGACGACCATGCAATCTACGGCAGGGAAAAAGACCTCAGCCGGCTCAGTAGGCGCCATCTTTCGCGAACACCACTTTGACGGTCCTCAGAAGGATCGACATATCGAATGTCAGCGAGCGGTTCATTGCGTATTTAACGTCGAGCGAAACCCGTGTCGGATAGTCCACATCGTTGCGGCCGCTGACCTGCCATAAGCCTGTCATTCCCGGCTTCAGCGCGAGGTAGTAACGAACATCGCGGCCATATCGCACCAGCTCCTTCTGCACGATAGGGCGGGGGCCCACCAGGCTCATATCGCCACGCACCACGTTCCATAGTTGCGGCAACTCATCGAGGCTCGTCTTGCGCAGAATGCGGCCAATCGGCGTCACGCGAATATCGTTTTTAAGCTTGAAATCGCGGTCCCATTCCGCACGAGCCTGCGGATCTGTTGCGAGCAGTTTGGCGAGAACTTCATCCGAGTTCTTGACCATGGAGCGGAACTTCAGGCACTTGAAAGTACGTCCTCCTCGGCCAATTCTCGGATGACCATATACGGCGTTTCCGTGATCGCTCATGACTGCCAGCGCAATTATCAGGAGAACTGGAAAGAGCAGGATGAGTAGAAGCGACGCCCCGCAAATGTCCATCGTTCTCTTCACTGCGTCGTCCCACCTTGCGCCGAAGAGGTTCTCGCTTTGCGGATTCGAGTCGTCCAGGGCGACCTGTTTTGAATTCGCCTCAAGGCACGCCTCTTTCAGTTTCGGATCCGCAGCGGCGTTGGATTCGAACATACTTTCTCCTTAGTTCGGGAACTCGTGGGGGACGGTGCCGGCGTAGGCACCCTGCGCTTGCAAAACAGATTTTGGTGTGGAAGTGAATCGTTTAGTGCCGCTAATTTCATTGATTCACTGGGGACTCACGACGAGCGTAACATCTCACTCAAGGAGCGAATGTTAGTAATAGCGCATAAAGGCGCCATCGTACAGTTCGATCGCGACACGTCGCCTTCATCAGGCGCACCGACTGCTCTTCTGCCAATCAGATACGCAGAATTCGAATCATGACTTCGTCCTTGATCGGTCTGATCTCCAGATACCACTGGTAAATATCATTGACCAAGCGATCAGATCAGACGCATACCTTTGTCAGACGTTTAACCGCTCTTTCCAAAGTTCACGATTTCGAATTTGTCTAGAGAGAAAACCTTTTTTCATCTCTACATAAATCTTATTTGCGCGTTCAATGAAGGAAAAAAGAAAATTTGATGAAGGAACAACTTGTGTAATGACTGACCGCGCCAAGGTCTATGCGATGACTCGCGCTGTACATCGAAGTCGCAAGTATCCCGGCTCGACACTACGAATCGATGTGCGTTCCCGTACATGGTCGGACAATTCGCTCATTGCAGAGTTCGACGCGAAGACTTCGTGATAAGCCGACAAGCGTGGCGAAACCGGCGCCGGAAATCTGATAGTGAGGCATTGCGTCACACAACAAACTTCAGCTGGAACTGATGCCGTCTCTGAGCGCATGGCGAAAATGCGCGTAACAGTCTCACAGTCAAACACTGCCACTCAGCAGTCGCCCATCGGTCGATAACCGCGTGATGCCATGACCATTGCCGAAACAACCAGCGAACAAGGGGGCGCATCCTTCGGAAGATTGAGTCGCTCTGTTCGGAAGTGTTGTGTCAGTGCGGGACTCTGACGTCGACCCAGTTTTCGATGTGCGTGTTCGACATATCCGTGCCGTCAATGCGGTCGCTTCAACAATTGATGTTCATCGGCACACTTAACTTTGCCGTTTTCGGACCAATTCCAGGCGACAGAATTTATAGTTGCGAAATGAAACTCACACTTTTATTTTTGTTCGCCGTCTTAACACTTTTGTGTGGGCAGCCGATGTCGGCCTTCGCGAAGAACGGTCGCGCCAAGACAACGAACGCGACTACCGCCACTGCTCAGCAACTCGCGGCGCTGCAGCCGCCGCCCACCGGAAGCGGAAACGACCGTTTCGCAATGGACGTGAACTGCAATCTCTGGAGTGCGGATCAGACG
>NZ_JACHDK010000053.1:0-5987 GCF_014201005.1 Paraburkholderia lebeckiae
TGCATTCCGTCAGTGCAATCGGATTCGGCTGCTCGGGCAGTCGAGGGTATTGTTTGCTCACTTGACACCGGGCCCGCTAATGGGTGTCGACGATCCACCTCGGTCGATCGAGTGACCGTAACTGGCCGCCCTCTGCTTGTCGCGGCCGACGACAGGCGTCCCCGCTTCTGCCGATTGTCTGAGATCCACGACTGGCCGTTTCTCTGCGCGATGGACACTGTTGCAAATCGGCTGCTTTGCGCTGCATCAAAGCGGCTTGAACGCAAGCATCTGCCACGCCCAACGCGGGCATACCGTGGAACAGCTCCTTGGCGTTTCAGGCAACCGGCTTGCGCCACACGCTGGCTAGCCACGGCTGCCGCTCACGCGGCAAGCCGGCGGGCCGGTAATAGTGCTCAATTTCGACGAAGCCTGCGTCCGCCATATATCGGCGCCATGCTTCGAGATCATGGAAGACGCCGTAGCGGCCGTGGCTCCAGCCTTCCTGATTCGTGCCGCGCGGGTTGGAGCTGAACAGTACGCCGCCGGGCTTCAGCGTCGCGTGCAATTGCCGCAACACGCGCGGCAACGCCTGACTCGGGACATGGAACAGCGCGGCGTTGGCGAAAATGCCGTCAAAGTGCGCGGCCGGCAAATCGAGATGCAGGAAATCCTGCTGCCAGACGTCGCAGCCAGTCGCGTCACGCGCCATTGCAACGAAGCGCTCGGCGCCATCGAGGCCGACCGCGCAATGGCCGAGTGTAGTGAAGGCCTTGAGATCTCGCCCCGGCCCGCAGCCGAAATCCAGGATCGTAAGAGGCGGCTCGACTTCGATATGGTGCAGCAGCGCCGCGATGTTCTGCGTGACGTCGTGGTCGGTGAGCGTGAGGCTGGGTGCCGCCGTGGGCACGCGGCCCGCGAGGCGAATGCGCTTGCAGAACGCGCATGGGCACGCCTCGCGCAGGCGGCTATGGGCGACGCGCTGCGTTCGGCCAGCCGCCCAATGCAGCGTGAGCGCGCGCGCCGTGACGTCGTTGCGGATTTCGTCAGGCGTATTCCGAGCGTGGTCGCCGCTTCTTCGCGCACCCGCCACACGCTTTCTGATATCGATATCGCGTCGAGCGGTGGCGACAGGATGACGCCGGTTCTGCCGTTTTTGCGAGTTGCGACGGCAGGTCTTTTCGATTCCTGGCCGTGGCAAGGTTTTTAGCTTCCGCTCGCACGCCATTGCGCTCTCACGTCCCACGCACTTTAAAATGGCTTAATCGAATTACCGACGGATATCGTTAGATGAAAGACGCTTTTGAACGACGCGCGTTGCTGCTGCATCTCGGCGACGCGTTGCAAGCAATCGCTGCCGCGCTCGCAACCAACAACCCGCGCGACACAGTGCGCGATCTATTGGACGCTGACGCGGCTCTCGCCACCCATGCATGGCTAGCCGCCGTACCGCCCGATATGGAGGTCGCGAAGCGCGTTAGCGCGTCGTTTGCCGGCTGGCCCGCACAGTTGCTGGAAGCGCAGGTGGACTATAGGCAACTGGCATTTGCCGTACGGAGCAATCTGTTCGCGAACGACCCCCCAGGCTGGCACGCGTATGTCGGGGCACTGACGCGCGAGGTGGAATGGTTCGGCGATGCACTACCCGCTGCTTCGGAGACGACCGGGCAATCACGTGAAGCGGGCGACGACGATTCGCCCACGTCGGACACCTCCGACATCGAGACCGCCAAAGCGGAGCGTGGCGGAGAAGCGGGCGACGCACAGCGCGAGAGTGTCGAAAGCAACGGAGGTCTTTATCCGTCGTGGCCGTGGAAACCCGGCGGGTGATGTCAACGCCGCATCTGACGCATTGGAGATGGCGAACCGTGCGCAAACGCTGTATGGGATTGAAGTTCACCTGTCGGCTGCCTCGCCGAGTTTGTAGCCTTGAAACGCCTCGCGCCAATCGATGACATCTGCGCCAGGCATCGACGCGGAATCGACAGTCCCGGGCAAGTAGCGTCCAAGGTCCGCCTGTTACTTCTGGAATGTGCCGAGCAGTTCGGTGTGTGCCACGACATGGCCTTCCATTGCCTTTTCCAACGCCGCCTTTGTGGGCTTGTGAAGATCGGGCAGCACGGTGTCGAGCGCATACAGCTTATGGAAATACCGATGACGGCCAGCGGGCGGGCATGGGCCGCCATACGTGGTGCGATGGAAGTCGTTGGTGCCTTGGAGTGTACCTGCCGGAAGCGCGCCCGCAGTGACGCCCTCCTGAACGCCCGGAGCCGTCGCCGGGATGTTGTAAAGCACCCAGTGGACCCATGTCATCTGTGGCGCGGCCGGGTCGGGCGCGTCGGGGTCGTCGACGATTAGCACGAGACTTTTCGCATTGGCGGGTACCCCGGACCACGAGAGCGGGGGTGAGAGGTCCGCGCCCGTGCAGGTGTAGCGCTGGGGGATTTCGCTTCCTTCCTGGAAAGCCTGCGAGGTGAGGGTGAAGGCCATGGTGCGCTCCTCGGCGTCAGGCCGCGTCGCCAGCTAGTGCTTGCGATGCATCCAGCTCATATGATGCGTGTCGAGCCAATGGCTCACGCTCTCTTCGGGGTGGTCGCGCCTGTAGCGCCTCGACAGGGCCGATGCAACAACAGCGATAACCACAATGCCAACCCAAACACTGATCATTGACTGAGTCATGGCAGCCTCTCCTTAGGGAATGCGACCATCTCTAGATGGTAGTCATTGGCGGCCGGACTGGCTCAACTCGAGAAGACGGGTTACAGCCCGAACGGCTGCGTCAACGAACGGCCACTATGTTGCTCAACCGTGCGCCGTCGCTTCGTACGCACCGTTGCGGAAATCTTCCGCGTGCGCGTCGTAGTGCTGCAACGTGACGGCACTGATTTTATCGAGGTCGCGGGGGTCGAGTTCCATGCGGGAAGTATATCTCGGGGAATTTCCCGCACGACTACGTCGGACTTCCGGTGTCATCGGTCGTGGCCGGTTGCGTGCCGAACAGGATGAACAACGCGATTCCGTGTGCGCAACTGATTCCTCTTGGGTTTCCGAGGAAAGCGCACGGTATCAGGCGAACGGCTGGAGATGGCCGTACCTGGCCGATCGTCGTGCGATCGACCCGTGCGTGCCACGAGCGGCAGCACGCGACCCGTTTCAGCCCCTCAGTTCGTTTCTGCGAATGTCCCTACCCCGCTCGAAAGCGGCCCTTCCACCGGCGCCCCCGGCTCGGACGTAACGGAAGGCCGCCGGTGCGTATTCGCTTTGGACGAGCCGATTGTCGATCCACCCGCGACTCCGGGTGGCGTGTTGACGGACACAAGGTGTTGCGTCAAAGCCGTCTGTCGAGGCTTACGTCTCACCGCAAACGAGTTTCACAAGCAGGGGCGCTATTTCGTTTAGACGCGTTATGTAGTCCGGGTGGCCGCCTTTGATTGCATTGAGTGGCATCTCACGAGACCGGGCGTCGCGGGGGTCCTGTACGATGCCTAGTCCTCCAGCAGCTGTGATCGCGCGGAGTCCTGCCGTACCGTCCTGGAGGCCACCCGAAAGGACAATCCCAATCGCACGCGGTCCGAAGCTCCGTGCGACCGACTCAAACAGCTTGTCCACCGCGGGCCGTGCGAAGAGCACCTCGGGACCGCAATCCAGTCCTACACGGCCAGACAGGCGCACAGTCATGTGGCGGTCGGGCGGAGCCAGAAGGAGGCGTCCCTTTTGCACGACCTCACCATCGTGACCGTACGCCACCACAAGGGCTGTAGACTTGCCTACGAGCCCTGCTAGCAGCATGGGGCTGGAAGGCGCGGTATGCAAAACTGCCAGCAGGACCGCGGGAAAATCCCGTGGTAGTGGATGAACCAGCGTGCACAACGCGTCCAGGCCGCCGAGTGAACCTCCGATCGCTATGATGTCACGCACAGTCACGTTCCGTTCGTGTAGGCGGCTACGGGCCGCAATTTACAGACCCGAGGCGCGTCGTTGGTCAGAATGTCCATCGAAATCTGAGCCGCCGCGCACAGTGCTTGAGAGCGAAGCCGGCTCGCCCGACGGATCGTTCGCTGTTCGCTTCGTCAAATGGCGACTCGCCGCTCGTCAACAGTCGTTCGCAATGCGAACGCGAAGGGCCGTATGGGGGCCATTTCAGACGCTCAGCTACCGACTCTCATCGGGCGGCTGCACGGTGCTAACCGGCCGTTCGCCCGGGCGGCTCTAGAGCGGCGACGCTCACATCGGCGAACGCGTTACGACTCGTTGCAGACATACAGCTTCCGATTACGTAGTGACTGTTTACTAGCGATGAACGAAAATTGACTGGGCCCGGCGGCGAGGTTACGAAAGTGCGATCATTTTGCGGCTTCGAACAGGGCGACGAGATGCGCCTGCATCGCTTCCCGGCATCCTAGGAAGCCGTCCATGATCTCCATGACGCTGGAGAACCGCACGTAGGTACGCGGGTCATCGAACTGTTTGATATTCCCTTTGACGAGCAGCAGGTCCCAAGCGGGCTCGGTGGTGTCGAGGGCCAGATAGAACGCGCCGATGTGCGCGATGAAGTTGCGGGCGCTGGCCAGCCGGTTAAACCACTTCACGCCCTGAGTCGGTCCGTCAAGCGTTTCGAGGGGCCCTCGCCGTCTTCGTCCAGGAGCACAGCGCTCATTCGCCGAGTAGGCTTTGCTGGACATACTCCGCCGCGCATCCGGTCGCCCATAGTCCAGCGAACGACTGACGCGTGGAACGGGTGAACGACGCGGTGACGCTCAGGCGCGCAATCAATTAGGCCAGCGCGGTCCAAATGCTTACGTTACCGCGAGGGGATTCAAAAATTCCCCGTCGGCCCAGCAATGGCCAATAGTGCGCGGTTATTCCTGATCGCAATGCACCTTGAAGTGCGTTAGCACGGCGGCCCCAAACGCATTGCTTATCGCAACATCGGCGGCGTCGCGACCGTATGCCATCAAAACGCGCCCGATGCGCGGTGCGTTGTTACGCGGATCGAAGGTTTGCCAGCTACCCCCTACGTAGGCCTCAAACCACGCCGCGAAATCCATCGGCGCTGCGACGGGGGGCAAACCGACATCGCTGATATAACCGGTGCAGTAGCGAGCCGGAATATTCATGGCGCGGCATAGCGTGATGCCCAGATGGGCGAAGTCCCGGCAGACGCCCCTTCGTTCGCGGTAAACGTCCACTGCGGTTTTGGTCGGCCGCGCGTGCCGGTAATCAAATGCGATATGCCGGTGCACGAAGTCGCAGATTGCGAGAACAGTCTCGCGGCCCGGCGCGCACTGTCCAAAAACTTTCCACGCGACGTCGACCATCAAATCGGTTTCACAATAGCGGCTACCCAATAGGAAAACGAGCGTATCGTCGGGCAACTGCTCGACTGGATGGCCCCGACCGTCTTTCGGACGCGTTTCCATCGCATTTGGCACATTCAGAAGCGCGGTCGTGCTCAAGCCAACACGACCGGCGGGCGCGATTATCCGCGTGCAAAGGTTGCCGAACAAGTCGCGGTACTGCCTCGTCGCCACCGGCGGATCGGTAACGAGCAGATCTGCCTCGACAATATCCTTTGCATGCGAAAAGTGCGTGTTCAGCATCAGCATCATCGGCGTCGGTTGTGAGCACTCGTACGACAGTTCGTATCCGACGCGAAGCTTCATATATTTATCCTGTTCGTCTGATCCCGGAGGTTGGGGCTGGCAACTCAAAGGCGTGCGGCCCGAGACAGCCACAACAGATGATCCCACGACGCCGGGCGTCACGCTCGCATTCAAAAACAGTCGCCGCTACCTGGCCTGAGCGGCCCTGTGGTCTGTTGAAATGAAATGAACGCCGTCTCCCGGTGAGAGATTGGGCCTGACGCCAATGCTCTCAACGGCGACGATCGTCGTGCGTGCGACGTCGAACGCAGCTAGGCCGTGTTCACATTTAAAAGCGGCCCAAACGAGCAGGCAAGGGACGCGAACACGAGATAGCTGTCAGCGAGCTTGTCATACCGGGTGGAG
>NZ_JACHDK010000054.1:0-2842 GCF_014201005.1 Paraburkholderia lebeckiae
ACAGTAACAGGTTTGAACTGAAGAGTTTGATCCTGGCTCAGATTGAACGCTGGCGGCATGCCTTACACATGCAAGTCGAACGGCAGCACGGACTCCGGTCTGGTGGCGAGTGGCGAACGGGTGAGTAATACATCGGAACGTGTCCTGGAGTGGGGGATAGCCCGGCGAAAGCCGGATTAATACCGCATACGCTCGGGAGAGGAAAGCGGGGGATCTTTCGGGACCTCGCGCTCAAGGGGCGGCCGATGGCAGATTAGGTAGTTGGTGGGGTAAAGGCCTACCAAGCCGACGATCTGTAGCTGGTCTGAGAGGACGACCAGCCACACTGGGACTGAGACACGGCCCAGACTCCTACGGGAGGCAGCAGTGGGGAATTTTGGACAATGGGCGCAAGCCTGATCCAGCAATGCCGCGTGTGTGAAGAAGGCCTTCGGGTTGTAAAGCACTTTTGTCCGGAAAGAAAACCTCGTGGCTAATATCCGTGAGGGATGACGGTACCGGAAGAATAAGCACCGGCTAACTACGTGCCAGCAGCCGCGGTAATACGTAGGGTGCGAGCGTTAATCGGAATTACTGGGCGTAAAGCGTGCGCAGGCGGTGCTGTAAGACCGATGTGAAATCCCCGGGCTTAACCTGGGAACTGCATTGGTGACTGCAGCGCTGGAGTATGGCAGAGGGGGGTGGAATTCCACGTGTAGCAGTGAAATGCGTAGAGATGTGGAGGAACACCGATGGCGAAGGCAGCCCCCTGGGCCAATACTGACGCTCATGCACGAAAGCGTGGGGAGCAAACAGGATTAGATACCCTGGTAGTCCACGCCCTAAACGATGTCAACTGGTTGTCGGGCCTTCATTGGCTTGGTAACGTAGCTAACGCGTGAAGTTGACCGCCTGGGGAGTACGGTCGCAAGATTAAAACTCAAAGGAATTGACGGGGACCCGCACAAGCGGTGGATGATGTGGATTAATTCGATGCAACGCGAAAAACCTTACCTACCCTTGACATGTATGGAATCCTGCCGAGAGGCGGGAGTGCCCGAAAGGGAGCCATAACACAGGTGCTGCATGGCTGTCGTCAGCTCGTGTCGTGAGATGTTGGGTTAAGTCCCGCAACGAGCGCAACCCTTGTCCCTAGTTGCTACGCAAGAGCACTCCAGGGAGACTGCCGGTGACAAACCGGAGGAAGGTGGGGATGACGTCAAGTCCTCATGGCCCTTATGGGTAGGGCTTCACACGTCATACAATGGTCGGAACAGAGGGTTGCCAAGCCGCGAGGTGGAGCCAATCCCAGAAAACCGATCGTAGTCCGGATCGCACTCTGCAACTCGGGTGCGTGAAGCTGGAATCGCTAGTAATCGCGGATCAGCATGCCGCGGTGAATACGTTCCCGGGTCTTGTACACACCGCCCGTCACACCATGGGAGTGGGTTTTACCAGAAGTGGCTAGTCTAACCGCAAGGAGGACGGTCACCACGGTAGGATTCATGACTGGGGTGAAGTCGTAACAAGGTAGCCGTATCGGAAGGTGCGGCTGGATCACCTCCTTTCCAGAGCTATGCATTCACTGCATTCAAGTGCTCACGCTTATCGGCTGTGGTTAATGGCAGCAACGCAGAACAGACATCAGGGGTCTGTAGCTCAGCCGGTTAGAGCACCGTCTTGATAAGGCGGGGGTCGATGGTTCGAATCCATCCAGACCCACCAGTGTCGTGTCTGGTGAGCTGAAGGGCTGGGGCCGCTGGAATGGCTGTGGGACTGGGGGATTAGCTCAGCTGGGAGAGCACCTGCTTTGCAAGCAGGGGGTCGTCGGTTCGATCCCGTCATCCTCCACCAATCCTCAATGCGCAGTGTTCTGCCTGAAGGCAGAGCGTTGCGCATTGGCGATTGAGCCAGTCAGGGCGGTATGAGGCAGAGGCTTCATACCGGCTGTCGTTCTTTAACAATCAGGAAGAAGTAGTAAAGAGATTCACGAAAGCATGCCTGGAGATGGGTGTGTGAGTAGGTGAATCAGGGTTGTGATTGTATCGATGTATTTTAAAGGTGATCGAGAGATCGCTTTGGAATACGGCGCAACACGAATACTCAACCTGTAACGGCAGTGATCTGCGGTGAGCAATCATCGGGAGACACACCCGTTATAGGGTCAAGCGAACAAGTGCATGTGGTGGATGCCTTGGCGATCACAGGCGATGAAGGACGCGGTAGCCTGCGAAAAGCTCCGGGGAGCTGGCAAACGAGCATTGATCCGGAGATGTCCGAATGGGGAAACCCACTCCTAATGGAGTATCCGTAGCTGAATCCATAGGCTGCGTGAGGCGAACGCGGTGAACTGAAACATCTAAGTAACCGCAGGAAAAGAAATCAACCGAGATTCCCAGAGTAGTGGCGAGCGAAATGGGATCAGCCGGTACACGTTATCTGTATTGTTAGTCGAACGCTCTGGAAAGTGCGGCCATAGCAGGTGATAGCCCTGTAGACGAAAACAGCATGGAAGAACTGGGTGTACGAGAAGTAGGGCGGGACACGTGAAATCCTGTCTGAAGATGGGGGGACCATCCTCCAAGGCTAAATACTCGTGATCGACCGATAGTGAACCAGTACCGTGAGGGAAAGGCGAAAAGAACCCCGGGAGGGGAGTGAAACAGATCCTGAAACCGCATGCATACAAACAGTCGGAGCCTCTGCGAAGGGGTGACGGCGTACCTTTTGTATAATGGGTCAGCGACTTACATTCAGTGGCGAGCTTAACCGATTAGGGCAGGCGTAGCGAAAGCGAGTCCGAACAGGGCGTCCAGTCGCTGGGTGTAGACCCGAAACCAGGTGATCTATCCATGGTAGGTTG
>NZ_JACHDK010000054.1:2934-5468 GCF_014201005.1 Paraburkholderia lebeckiae
CCAGGTTGAAGGCACGGTAACACGTGCTGGAGGACCGAACCCACTAACGTTGAAAAGTTAGGGGATGAGCTGTGGATAGGGGTGAAAGGCTAAACAAACCTGGAAATAGCTGGTTCTCTCCGAAAACTATTTAGGTAGTGCCTCGTGTATCACCTTCGGGGGTAGAGCACTGTCATGGTTGTGGGGTCCATTGCGGATTACTACGCCATAGCAAACTCCGAATACCGAAGAGTGCAATCACGGGAGACAGACATCGGGTGCTAACGTCCGGTGTCAAGAGGGAAACAACCCAGACCGCCAGCTAAGGTCCCCAAATATGGCTAAGTGGGAAACGAAGTGGGAAGGCTAAAACAGTCAGGAGGTTGGCTTAGAAGCAGCCACCCTTTAAAGAAAGCGTAATAGCTCACTGATCGAGTCGTCCTGCGCGGAAGATGTAACGGGGCTAAGCCATATACCGAAGCTGCGGATGCACAGTCATGTGCATGGTAGGAGAGCGTTCCGTAAGCCTGCGAAGGTGCACTGGAAAGTGTGCTGGAGGTATCGGAAGTGCGAATGCTGACATGAGTAGCGATAAAGGGGGTGAAAGGCCCCCTCGCCGTAAGCCCAAGGTTTCCTACGCAACGTTCATCGGCGTAGGGTGAGTCGGCCCCTAAGGCGAGGCAGAAATGCGTAGCTGATGGGAAGCAGATTAATATTTCTGCACCATTGTGAAATGCGATGGGGGGACGGATCGCGGAAGGTTGTCCGGGTGTTGGAAGTCCCGGTCCTTGCATTGGAGAAGGCGCTTTGGCAAATCCGGGCGCAGGATTCAAGGGTGCGAGGCGAGCCACTTCGGTGGCGAAGCAACTGGAAGGGGTTCCAGGAAAAGCCTCTAAGCTTCAGTTTCACAGTGACCGTACCGCAAACCGACACAGGTGGGCGAGATGAGTATTCTAAGGCGCTTGAGAGAACTCGGGAGAAGGAACTCGGCAAATTGGTACCGTAACTTCGGGATAAGGTACGCCCTGGTAGCCTGACTGGCCTGCGCCAGAAGGGTGAAGGGGTTGCAATAAACTGGTGGCTGCGACTGTTTAATAAAAACACAGCACTCTGCAAACACGAAAGTGGACGTATAGGGTGTGACGCCTGCCCGGTGCCGGAAGATTAAATGATGGGGTGCAAGCTCCTGATTGAAGTCCCGGTAAACGGCGGCCGTAACTATAACGGTCCTAAGGTAGCGAAATTCCTTGTCGGGTAAGTTCCGACCTGCACGAATGGCGTAACGATGGCCACACTGTCTCCTCCCGAGACTCAGCGAAGTTGAAGTGTTTGTGATGATGCAATCTCCCCGCGGCTAGACGGAAAGACCCCATGAACCTTTACTGTAGCTTTGCATTGGACTTTGAACCGGTCTGTGTAGGATAGGTGGGAGGCTATGAAGCGTGGACGCCAGTCTGCGTGGAGCCGTCCTTGAAATACCACCCTGATCTGTTTGAGGTTCTAACCTTGGCCCGTGATCCGGGTCGGGGACAGTGCATGGTAGGCAGTTTGACTGGGGCGGTCTCCTCCCAAAGTGTAACGGAGGAGTACGAAGGTACGCTAGGTACGGTCGGAAATCGTGCTGATAGTGCAATGGCATAAGCGTGCTTGACTGTGAGACTGACAAGTCGAACAGGTGCGAAAGCAGGTCATAGTGATCCGGTGGTTCTGTATGGAAGGGCCATCGCTCAACGGATAAAAGGTACTCTGGGGATAACAGGCTGATACCGCCCAAGAGTTCATATCGACGGCGGTGTTTGGCACCTCGATGTCGGCTCATCTCATCCTGGGGCTGTAGCCGGTCCCAAGGGTATGGCTGTTCGCCATTTAAAGAGGTACGTGAGCTGGGTTTAAAACGTCGTGAGACAGTTTGGTCCCTATCTGCCGTGGGCGCTGGATATTTGAAGGGGGCTGCTCCTAGTACGAGAGGACCGGAGTGGACGAACCTCTGGTGTACCGGTTGTCACGCCAGTGGCATCGCCGGGTAGCTATGTTCGGAAGAGATAACCGCTGAAAGCATCTAAGCGGGAAACTCGCCTTAAGATGAGATATCCCCGGGGCTTCGAGCCCCTTGAAGGGTCGTTCAAGACCAGGACGTTGATAGGTCAGGTGTGCACGTACAGTAATGTACTGAGCTAACTGATACTAATTGCCCGTAAGGCTTGATCCTATAACAGGTGTGTCTCGACCCGCGGTAGTGCTTCAGCACTTGCGCGGGTCCGATCCCCGAAGGGGATTGGTGTGAACTCCCGCGGGAGCTCACAGAAACGCACGGTTGGGATTCAGTGTTGTGCCAGAAACAACACAACCCCCACCCGAATCCTTTACGCTTCTTCCCGATTGGCTGTGGCGCAACCGGTTGACTCCAACCCCTGCGACGCAGCAACCCGTCATGCCTGATGACCATAGCGAGTCGGTCCCACCCCTTCCCATCCCGAACAGGACCGTGAAACGACTCCACGCCGATGATAGTGCGGATTGCCCGTGTGAAAGTAGGTAATCGTCAGGCTCCCCCC
>NZ_JACHDK010000055.1:0-5210 GCF_014201005.1 Paraburkholderia lebeckiae
CTCCACCCGGTATGACAAGCTCGCTGACAGCTATCTCGTGTTCGCGTCCCTTGCCTGCTCGTTTGGGCCGCTTTTAAATGTGAACACGGCCTAGGGCTTCGTCACGAAATGCCAGAGCGCCGCACACTCGGTGTCGGATATCCGGTAGTGAGGCATGGCTTTGCGCAACATCACGTTGACTGGGTCGATGCCTTCCCTCAGCGCCCTGCAGAACGTTGCCTGATCGTAACTGCTCGCCGGACCGTCCCTTCGACTCTTCGCAGGAAACAGGTTGCCGGCGGTCAAGGGTGGTGCGAATGCGTCGCCCGAGCCGGTTTGCGAATGGCAGTTCGCGCAACGCGTGGTCGAGCCGGGCAACAGACGATCGTCGTCGCGCAATTGCGCCTCAACCGAATGCTGCCCGTTGAAGATCGAACACCCGAGATCGTTCGACTCACAAAGCGGCGCGCCATGCGCGACATACGTGATGTTCGCCAGCGCCAGCGCCAGTGCACGCGCCGCGGTTCGCCGTGACCGTAACGCCATCACTGGATCTGCACCGTGCGCGAAACGCTCGGCACGCCCTTCGCGTTCAGGCCAAACAGCATGTAGTAGCCAGGTACGACGACACCCGGATCGGAAGGAATATTGATCAGATATTCGCCCGCCGTTCCTACCGTGAAAGTCACGGGTACCCGCCGCTGCTCGTTGTTGACCGCGTGGGTCGACGAAGACATGCGCATCAACGCAAAGGCCGTGATGCCACTGCTGCCCGTTACGGCGATCGATGTGCCGAGCTGTGCCGTAGTGGGCGCGGCTGTGAGGGTCGGTCGTGTTGCCGCCGAGCCGTCCGCGTTGAGCAGGTACGGCGGCGTCAGTATTTCGAGGTTCGTATGGTTTGTCGAGCAGCTTCCGCACAGTCCACCGCCACCACTCAGTACGCGACCGTCCGACAACAGCAGTGCGATGCTGTGATAGTTACGCGGCACGGCTTGCGGCGGGAGCACCGAGAAAGTCTTGGTGGTAGGGTCCCACAACTCTGGCGCCAGCACGGCGGTGTCGTCCGAAAACGTTATCGGGAACGCCTCTCCACCTAGGACTACCACCTGACCGTTCGGCAAGACCACGCTGGTGTTGAAGGCGCGGCGGTAATTCATCGGCGTAAGCGTTTGAGTCACCGCGGTGCCGCTGCTGATGTCGATTAGCGTGGCGTCCGCAGTCGCGTTGGCATACTCGTAGCTCGGCGCACCGCCCACAGCCAGGATCTTGCCGACATCGTACATAACGGCGTTGCCGTTCATCGCATCGGTATCGCTGCCCCGGTTGCCGGCAGGCGTCACGCTGCCCGCGCCGGCGGTATCGAACCAGTGCATGGCAACGCTCGGACCGGCGTGGAAGACTCGCCCATTTGCCACCGCAAACAGCCATGCATGATTGTCGGAGCGGAAAATGCCAGCCGCGTCATTCGTGAGGATGTAGTCGGCGAGAATGGCGCTATTGAGCTGCCAACCCGTACTGGATGACCAGGTTTCGCCGGTCTTGCCGCCCTCGCCTCCGTTCCACGAGCCGCCCACCAGGAATACGTTGCCATTGCTCAACGTTACGCTGCCTTGGTAGGCGCGCGGAATATTCATTAGAGGACCTGACGACCATTTTCCGGTCGAAGCCGTGTAGAAACTCGTCGCGTCGCTGCTCGAGCCACCAGTGACGTAAATACGGCCATCCGGAAGATTGACGATGCCCGGGCAGAACATATCGTGGCCGGTATTCGTCACGAGAACCTGTTTGCTCGTGCCGGTAGTCGGGTTAAAGATTGCGGTGTATGTGTTGCCGGGGGTCACTTCGCCAGCCGTAAAGTCCAGCTTCTTGTCGGAGGACCACACTGCCACGGTGCCATCGGGCAGATTCGCCGCAGCTGCCGGCACGATCGACAGGTTATAGGGTGTAGTCCACTTCGCCGGCAATGTTTTCGCGGTCATGCCGCTGATCTGCCACGTCTGCGGAGCGGCTCCGCTGCAAGCCTGCTGCGTTATCTGCGAGCCCTGCGCCGTGAGGCTGGCAACAGCCAGACACAGGTGACTCTGCGATGCGACGATTGCAAAGCCGCCACCTTGCGGGATCAGCTGAAAGCTTTGATTCGCCTGGCCGTTGCAGGTCCACTGGTCCGCCCCAGCGCCGGCGTCCGTGCTGACACCGTAGATGTCGAGGCAAAGGTTGCTGTTGACGTTGACGAACTGATAAAGCCCGTTGTTCTGCGTCAATGTCCAGTGCTGGTTATTCCCGCCATTGCACGTCCACTCGATAACCGAGGCGCCAGGCGTCTTCGATTCGGCGTTCACGTCGGCGCACAAGGTCGTGCCGTTGACGGTGAGCGTGCTCGATGTCTGCGCGTCGGCAGCTGTGGAGAACATCGAAAGCGCCGCCATGAATGTGATCAGCAGCAGCGCTTGCACGCACCTGTCGAACAATTGCGAGAGGATCTTAAACGATCGGTTTTGTGACATAGCCTCAGTCCAGTAGGTTACACACGTCCTAATGCGCCCAGTACATCGCAAATTTGATCCGCGCGAGGTAGGTCGTCACTTCGCCAGCGCAACATGGCGTTCGCGTCGAAGCAGTAGATTTGGGTCGAGTGATCGGCAATGTTGCCGGGTGGCAGGGTGCTGCCCGAAAGCGCTCTGCGCATCCGGTCGACGTCCTGCAACGTCGGCGTGGCCGCCCGCCATTCGGGTCCGGCCTGGAAGCGCATGAGCCATGCGTGCAGCGCGGGCGGCGAGTCGGAAAGCGGATCGATTCCGATCGACACCAACTGAACGGGGTAGCGGTGCTGTAACTGCGATATCCGTTGCTGAACGGTGCTGAACAGTGCACCCTGCAAAGGACAAACTGAAGTGCATCCTGTGTAAATCGTCTGCAACGCAGTCACTTTCTGACGCAACAGGTCGGTTAGCAACTGTTTCTGGCCGCTTTGATCGACCACCCAGAAGTCGTCGAGACGAATGGGCGGTGTGACGAGTCCTACGCTTGCGTGCTGCGCGTATAGCGGAAAACAAACGCCGGCTAACGCCGCGGCCGATACGCCACGCAGCAGCGCGCGGCGCCTCGAACTTCGGACCGGCGCGCACGCACGCAACGCCGCGCGAGTCGGCGCCTGTTGATGGAACATGACTATGATCTCCCGCAACGTGTAATGGCCTGCAGAACCATTCGTCGCCATCTTTTATTGCGTGTTACCCGCGCGATAGTGCGCACGAGTCGCGCGACGGCTAGGTTCGCTTTCTAATGGCGAATCAATGGCATTTGGGAGCGTAGCAGGGAATCTTTCGGAAAATGACAGCGTCAGTCCCGCGACTTGCTCCGCTTTGTGAGGTCGGTCACATAACCATGAAACTTCAAATGCTGGGCGTTTTAAGTATCGGGACGGCAGTCCGTGATCGGGCAAATCAGAGAACTGCAGCTCTTGCCGAGCAAGGAAAACATCGGCAACGAGATTCGTCGTGAGGCGGCGCAAATGGCGAAGTCGCGAAAAATTGATTGCGCGCTCAAACTTGGCGGCAAGACGCGTCAGGCAGGCGGACCATGTCGGCCTGACCGAAGGGACTCGGCTGACCGTTACCGAACTGCCAAGCCCTGCTCCTACAACGAAGGCGTCGCCTAACAAGGCCTCAGCATCGGCACGATGGCAAGGCCGCGGTGGCGAATAGCAACCAGCGCCGGTGTTCCGGCGGCTTCGAGTTTCGCCGCGACCACGGCGAGCCATTGCGCGTGTTTCGCTGGCGACGATATGCAGGTTCCGCGCCCTTGGCTCCCGCCCGTCTCCTTGTTCCAAAGTACAAAGTCAAACCGTGGCAAAATTCGCATTCCGCGATTTATTTGATGCTGCGGGTGCGGCGCATATAAATACTCCGCGGCATTATCTTTCTTTCCAAAACCATACCAAATCATTTAATTAGCATTCAATTAGGTCACGAGCCATCCGATAAGAACCATACGTTGGCGGAAATTAAAGCGCCCTACCTGTCTAAAGGCGCCAGGTAACAATTTTGTAACGGTTCTCCTCGTGCTTTATGAATCTCGTACCCGGGCGTGAGAACGCCTCTGGACAAGCGTGGGAAGGGAGGATGGACGCGTTACCGTTGGGCTCACATAGCACAAATTTCGTTGTTACGCTTAGTTACGTCCGATATCGCGGTATTTGTTCCAATTCTGTATCATTCGTATTCATCAGATAAGTCATGGAAAACCTTGTCGATTTTATTCGATTGGCAAAACTTCGCAATTTGCGACGAATTACCGAATCTTCCGATCGAAAATGATGACAGCGGGTTTTCAGTAGGTCGCATTAAATCTGAAGATTAAACGCGATTAGTGTCCCGCGCGAGTGCGGCAGCGGGCAGCTCTTGACAAGCGCCGATCATTATTCAGTTGTACTTCGTGTTGTTGCGTATTTTTTCGTGGCGACGTCCTTATCACGCGAACGTTGTTCGTTTTAGCGGCCAGGGTCCATCGGCCTTGATAGACAGATGTCCTTCTTCAGCACACTCTCTCCAAGACTAAAACCGTCATTTCGTCGGCTTCCCCAGATCGCAAAAAGTGCTTCAGCGCTTGCATTTATCGCAGGAGTACTGAGCCTTGCAGGTTGTGGCGGTGAAACAAGCGATGATGGCAGCACCGCGTCCGTGACCGCCAACTCTCTCCCTGCCGACACAGTCGCGAACGCGGCTACAGATCCGTACAGCAACGGCGTAGTGCCCACCGACAATGGCTCTCCGCCGGTTCAGGCGAACGGTCAGCCTTATAACCGCGCCCTGGTGCAACGGGCGGGACAAGGCGATTGAACAGTTTCGCGACGATCGATACGAAACCCGCATATCCCGTGCAAGAGCATTTGCAATCGTGATGTCAGCGACCGTTGACTCACGCGTTTGACGTGTTCGCGTTACGTATGCCATCGCTTCAGAAACTGATGGTCATCGGCAAACGTAATTCCAACGTTCTCGGCCCATCTCCGGTCAGTAGCAATTTATAGCTAAGCCATGAAACTCAGACTCTACTCACTATTCGCCGTTTTAGCCCTGTTGTGCGGGCAATCGATGCCAGCGTTCTCCCAGACAAGTTCGACCGCCGCCACCGCCAAGCAACTCGCGGCGCTGCAGCCGCCGCCCACCGGAAGCGGAAACGACCGTTTCGCAATGGACGTGAACTGCAATCTCTGGAGTGCGGATCAGACG
>NZ_JACHDK010000056.1:0-5127 GCF_014201005.1 Paraburkholderia lebeckiae
ATCGTCGCGGTCACACGGATTCAGCTTCATCACCGCTTCCTCGGCGGCGGTGGCGGCGGCGGAAGCCGCTTCTTGCAGGGACAGCCCATAACTTTCCTTCTCCTAAATCGAAGACTGCGCGCGCCGAGTGAGCGGCGCGGAACGCCTTGCATGCTCAGACCAGCACGTCGGATAGCGCATCGGCGCCAGACAGGCGCGCGAGCGTGAGTTTGTGGTGGGCGCACGCGAACAGCTCGTTTGCGCGCGGCGCGTCGGCCGCGCCGAAGCCGAACACCGGCATCTGTGGCGCGTCCAGCACAACGCCGGCCGCCTGCACCTCGCCGTGCTCGCCGGACTCGATCGCGTCCGCGAGGCCGCGCAACATACCCGGTATGTCGGACAGCGGAACCTCGCGCAGCGCGACGACGCTCATGCGACGCCCGGCCCCGGATTCGCCCAGTCGTGCAGCCGCTGCTTCAGCAGGTAGCCTTCGAGCATCCAGATTTTTTCGCGTGCGTTCTTGCGCGCGATGTCGCGGCCGATCTGCGGGTCGAAGTTCTCGGGAGATGCACATGCGCTCTCGCCAGTCACGGTGAAGCCGTTGCGCAGCACGAGGACACAGAACGTGAGCAGGCCAAGTGCCGTGCCGGCGCGCACGCTGTTCGGACGGTGGCCGCTCGCACCCTCCACGCCATCTGATGCAGTGAAATAGAACTCGCCAGTAATCGCCTCGTCGATATCGGCCGGCGTCACGCGTGGTGCCGTCTTGCCTGCCTTCTGGATTGCTGCCTCGGTCGATTGCTCGTCCGTCAGTTGCGTGTGGGTTGCCATGTTCATCGTTGCCATCGCTCCGGTGATCGCCCAAGAAAAAGCCCGCGCTGGCAAGCCAGACGCGGGCAAAGGACGTGGAAAATGAAAACGCCCAGCGGCGCTAGCCGACTGGGCATCTGGGTGAAGCCGTGCGAACGCAGCTAAAAGGTCAGAAAAACTCTACGCTGCCGCGCGGCACGCTTACAGGTTCAATGGAGCTGGGAAGCAGCAGCGCACGCTCTAATTTATTCGCCCCGGTACCATCGAACCAGCGGCAATCAAGCATGGGTCCCGCTTCGGTTTCAGTCACTGTCTCGACCGTCATCAGCGGGCCGCCAGACTTCAGCCGAACCGTCCTTCCGACGAACTTCTCACGTAGGGCGTCAGTTTGCATCTCTGCCTCCCGACTTTTCCGCGCCGCGACCGGCCATGATGCCGGCGGTCAACTTTGCTGCAATCAGTTCGCAGTTCTCGTCGAGCCTCGGGCGCGGTCTCGCTTTGAATTCCGTCTCCAAGATATCAAAGACGAACAGCGCTTCAGCAGCTAGTCCCTGTAACTCGTTGCGGGTTTTGATATCCACTTCGCCTCCCTGACAGTTATCGGAATGCCAGTCTAAGCGAGAACCCCATCGCAAAAAAGCCCGCTCATCGGCGGGCTTTGGACGCAGCTATGGCGCTGCAATAACGGCTATTTTCGTTGCGGAAATGCGAAAGGTCAAGCCAATCCGCATAAAGTGAACACGACGACGCCGTTGAAGCGACAAATGGACTGCCTGCTTGATTAGACTCAAGCTTGTCCTTTCGACGACACCTACGGAAAAACAATGATCAACTGCTCGCTATTCGCAAAAAACCTTGAATCGATCGACTCGTCCTTTAAAGCTGGAGACCCGCCTGCAATCGTAATTGCAGACACATCCAAACTTGTAGCTGCAATGGAAGCAACGGACGCATACTACGTCAATACGGCAAAAATTAAATTTCATGCAGAGCAACTAGCGAAAGACAGGTTTGAGCTTCCGCTGATCACCATTCGCGCAGGCAAGATTGTCTGGATCGAGGGCTTTCATCAGATAACCCCAGCAGAGGCCGCTGACTTGCCACTGATCCCGATCCAAAGCGTTAGCTCACTGGTCCCGCAGCTAATCCAACTCGTGGGTGCACCCGCAGGGAGACAGGCTCAAGCTGTGGCGAAAGCAAAGCAGCTATACGACTTTGCCGCCTGTGCAGGCTTCGCAATCAACTAAGGAGCTCCTGCATGGATCGTTACCGGCGTAGAGCAAGACCGCGTGGCATCCCCGGTAACGATCAATTGGGACTGACGGCTACGCCGCGATCACTTCGCCAACAATTCCCACCTCTCGCAAAAGCCCGTCGGCGCGCACAAGCGCCTTGTCCATTTCGCCAGCCTGACGCCGGGAGCCAACCAGCGCGGTTTCGATCTCGACCGCGTGCTTGGCAACCGTCTGCGGATGGACGCCGTACTGCTTGCCGAGCGCTTTGTACTCGGACTTCGTCCGCGTCAGAGCGTTGCGCACCAACTCGCGATGCAATCGAACGTTGCGCATGCATCCTGGAAGTAGCACAGCGACGTGATGCGTGACCAGCCACTCGATCACAGAATTCCATGCCTTGTTCGGCCGATGGCCGGAACAGCAATCGGCGCCGCACGAACACGGGAAATCGGGCGGCGAGTAGCGGACGAACAGCACGGCCTGCTGCACGAGCGGCAGCTTCTCGACCTCGGCAAGCACGAAGCCCGCCTGCCCGGCGCCGTCGATTCCACTTAGCCCGCGCCCCGATCCCGGCGGCCCATACATCCGCGCCATCAAACTCTTGCCGTACTGCTGCGAGTTAAACGAATACGCGTAGCGCAGCGCATGCACCACATCCTCAAACACCGCTTCCATGTTTAGCACTCCCGTAAATCCTCACCCTTGCCGCGCCAGCAGCTCGCGCGCCGCAGCGATCGCCGAACCGTCGCGGACCATCTTTCCCGTCACGCGCACCACGCACCAGCCGGCGAGCGTCGCGGCCAGATACTTCCGCGCGTCCTGCTCGAACCCGGTGCCGCGCGTATGGCGTCCACCGGAGTGAATGCCGCCCTCTACCTCGACTGCGACGCGTTGCTCGGGCCAGCAGAAATCGAAGCGCCATTTCCGCTGCGGGTCGAACTGATACTCGCGCGCCGGCGCTGGGAGTTTGTCGGCGCGCACGTGCAGCGCGAACGTTTCCTCGATGGCGCTTGGTGCAGATGGGACTTTGCGCTTTTGCGCAACTTTGCAATTCGGCGCGCCGACCATCTGGTGAATCGCCTGCTCGAGTGGTGCGGGCTTGGATGACGCCAGCACGCGCGCCGCGTTCGAGATCTCTTTGCGAATGCGTGCGGCGCCCGATCGGCGCATCGTGCTCACCCCTCACCTCGCGGCGCTGGCTGTTGAGACAGGGCATCCCGCGCTTTCTCGTGCGCTGCTTCGAAGCGCTCAACATCAAACGTGACGAGCGCACCGTCGACTCGATCCCACGCAGACCCGTACATGTTCGACAGCTCTTGCAGAGCCTCGCGAAGAATCGCCGCATCCCTGATCTGCGCTCCATCCTGGGGTGGGGTGGCGTAGAGAGATCGGCCAATCAGTTCAGTCCAGTGCGTAGACCATTGGATGATCGGGCCGTACTCATCAGCGGCGGTGATCTTCGCCACCGCCTGCACAGTCGCCTGAGCGCTTGCAGCGGCGCGGGCTTGCCAGCCTTCCCATACACCCTGCATCTTCGTGTCACGGTACGCTGCGAGCCCTTCGTCAAGGGCGGTGGCATGGCTCAAGTGGGGGAACGTAGCTTCGCACGCCGCGCGTTCGTCGCTCATCGCTTGCCCGCTTTGGGATGGGGTCGTGTTCATGACTGGTCCTTTGCGCAGTCTGATGCGGAAGTTACGATAGAAAGCGCAGGCCCTTTCCTCAATTCGCGAACTATTTCGGAGCGGCGAACCGCGCTCATTTCCACGAATTCTGTGTACGCATTGATGACCGATGCGCAAACCAAAAGCTCATTCTTTGTCGGCTCGCCGTACGTAAGCGCGCGAACCAGATCACTTAGATCAGGACCGGGTGCGGGCCAAGACATGTTGTTCCAATGTCGATAGAACTTAGCCATGATTGGCCTCGTCTGCTTGCTCGCTGGCGCGCGGAAGGGCATCTGCATAGGTGTTGTATTTGCATCGGCACCCTGCGCAAATATCACCCGGATCGCACGAACTCTCAGGCTCTGCCGAAGCTCGGGGAGCGGCGGATTGCTCTACCGGCACGCGCCGGATGCGATGCTCGTATTTATCCTTGGTGCGGTCGTATTCCTCTTGCGTGACTTCCAGCCAGCCATTCTGGCCGGTGTACGTCTCGTAGACCTTCGCCGTGGCTTGTTCGGGAGCGGCGGATTGCTCGGCGAGAAGGGCGCGGGCATCTTCGCCTGACATGTAGACAGCGAAACGACCGCCGTATGGATGGCTGGCGACTGATTTAATCTGCTGGCGCACGTCATCCGTCAGCGCCCCTGCTTGCGGTGCTGCCGCGCGGGTGTAGAGAGCGCGTACCTCGTAGATTTCGGGGTGCCGCGCCTCAATCGATCGCGCACCTTCGCCGGTGATGTTGACCCATGCGCCGCACTCGGGGAGGATCGGATCACGCAGGCGGGATTGCCATTGCGCGACCGGCTCGTCATCCGTCGCCGTGGCAGTGGATGCGGCGCGGGCATTCATGAGCGCGTCGAGGCAGGCATTCCAGCCGATACGGAACTGGATGGACTTCTCGTATCGATCGCCCGAGTCGCGGAAATAGTCGTGGGCGTTTGCGACAAGATCGCCGTATCGCATGATCACGTCGAGGGCAGCGGAAGCGCGGCGGCCATCCTGCAACACGTCGCCTGTGTCAAGCCCGCTGTCGATCTTGTTGATCAGTTCGGATAGCGCGCTCTCAAGCGACAATGAGATATTCGCCTCCCGCTCGTCGCTCACAGTCGCGGCAGGTTCAGGCGCGGCCGGCGGCATTGACCGCCGCATCCAGTCCATTGCATCACGCACCGCGACCTGGATTCTCGACACGAACTGCGACCGCTCGAGGCCCCAGATCAGCGCGATGTCCTGCGCGGTCGCGAGCGCCTTTTCATCGACGGCGCCATCGAAGTTGAGCCATGCCGGGCGCTTGCCGCGCGGCGGTTTCCACATTTCGGCGCCGTCGAGGTAGGTGTAGCGCAAGGCTTCGAGCGTGCGCACGGCCGCTGCCCAAGCTTGCGGCGACGCAGCGCCGGCCTGCCACCGGCTGATGACGAACCCGAGCGTGTGCAGACTGT
>NZ_JACHDK010000057.1:0-4380 GCF_014201005.1 Paraburkholderia lebeckiae
GCTCGCGCGCTCGTCATGACGCACGCCAGGTTACCAGGATTCATTGTAGAAATGTGGGTAATTGAAAGATTTCGTCAAATGTAAACAGACCCTAGATTGTTGCGATGCGGCCTGCGGCGCACGACGCATGGCCGTTCTACTGCAATTGCGAACAGCAGGCAATGCTGTACCAGACTCGTGCAGCTGGAGCGAGGACTGCGCAATCAGATCGCTGGACGACTGAGAACTAATGAGTGACGCCATGTCTCGCAACGAATTCGTCGATTTGTTCGTTTGTGATCGGTGCGGAGATGTAGTAACCCTGACAATCTATCTGATCGATTGTGCTCGCTCATGCGAACTGCGCTGCCGTTTCGATCCCCTCTATGACGACACGTTTTCCGAGACGTTGTCCGAGTTGCACGAGCGACTCGACCACGACTTTCGAATCGGCATGCTTCTGAATATCGCACATGAACTTGCGGTCCAGTTTGAGCGTGTCGACCCCAAGCCGATGCAGAATGGTAAGTGACCAGCAGCCCGAGCCGAAGTCGTCGATTGCCATACTTACGCCGGATTCCTTGATGGATTCAACGGCGGAGGCGAGCGCCTCAATTGGTCCCGGATCGGTGGCCTCGGTGAGTTCGATCTGTAAGCGTGCCGCATTGAGTGAACGAGTGCGAAGCAGGGCGGATAACTTGCTTGTCAACCCGGGCCGGCCAATTTCTCGGGCGGGAAGATTGACGGCTAGCGAAAGCGTGTTGTATCCGCGAACGGTCCAATCGGCTAGCGTTTGAGCAGCTTCCTCGATAACAAAATCCGTGAAACGCGGGGTAAGTGCAGAGTCTTCCACAAGATGGATAAACGAAGCGGGCGTCAGGACGCCACGTGCCGGGTGGCTCCATCGCAGCAGTGATTCAAAACCACACAGCCGGCCTTCCTGCATACGCAGCTTAGGCTGATAGAGGAAAAAGAACTCCCGTCTGTCGAGGCCGCGCTCCGCGTCTGCGACCGTGCAGGAGTGGAGAATGTCTGCAGCAACGTGTTCCATAGCAATCTCTAGTGCGCGTATGTTGCAAGCCTCACATCAAAATGGATCGACACTGTCTCCTGAAAGGTCGGTGAAACGCTGGTGCAAAACTTGAAAAATGCGCGCGCTCGAATGGAGGTGTCGCGGAGTCGCACAACTTTCATCGTTGTTCATATCAACGTCCGACCATCGACGAATGTGCCAATTGTCGCGTGGCTAGTTCCGGCCATTGAATCATATCGAATTGAGCGACATGAGTTGTGAATTATTGAAACATCGGAGCGGCGATGAGAAACGGCGGCGCTGTTTTCGACCAGCCTTGCGGTTCACACTCTGTGACGCGCTGCACTGTGGTGTCCTCTACTATTCACCCGCTAATTGATGGGGCGGCTCGGCGGTTGTGCGGGTGAACAACGGAAATCAAGAGGGGATTGTGCGTTCGGCGTATTTGACTGACAGGTTTGTTTGGGGAATTGCATTAGGGGCTCTCGTCGGGTGGGCGATCTCCGCAGGAGTGGATCATTGGAGAATGTCCCATTCGTTCGATCCGAGGTTCGGCCTGCGTCTGACGCTGGAAACTGCAGCCTCTGCATGCCTGCTTCTGCCGAGGCCATTGTTGCTGAAGACAGTCTTTCGGTTGCGACGTAGCGTGTTCATGCGGGATGAGGATGTGCATGCGATGCTGATGGGGCGCTTGTTTGGCGTTCTAGGCGGGGTCTGGCTCGGCGCGACGGTCAACTGCCTGCTCTTTTGAGTGCGTTCCCGCCATTGATAAATAAAACAATCCTGGCGGCGTTTGCGGCTTGATGTGTGTCGTGTTCACTGCGGCTATCGCACAACGGCTGGACATCTACTCGCGAAAAATTGACGCTGGTCGTGCCCCGGGGGACATTGGGCAGTATCGCGCGGGCAAATGGCGATCGACTTGTCACGGGAATACAAGGTCGACGCAAATCGGATCGCTTTGTGAATTCAATCGAATTTCGCGGTCGACCATTGCGCTGCGATTCTAATGGTCTGGTGGCGGCGCGTTGTGAATATTCGTGAATTCTGGCGATATTTTTCGTGAAGTGTATCGAATTGGGCAATCTTCAAGAAATGGCGTGGATTCAGTACTTTCGGACTGTTATATATGCGCGCTGCCGAAAAAACTCCGGCGGTCGGGGAGTGATGTAAGTGCCTTCATAAGGCACAGGCTATTTCTATTTCGTTCACCTTATGTACGAAAATTCCCTGAAGCTATCGGTTTGCCGATGGGCCGTTCACCGTAGCCTTTATCGCGTGCGTCTGCCTGGTGATCCATTTCGGAAGGCTGGAATCGCAGGATCGCGCAAAGCCTCTCCAGAGTGGACGGGGCTCGCAACCTGCATGGGAACGATGGCGAGCGGGAAGCGGGGTGCTATTTGAGTAAATACCGACAGAAACCATGGCATGTCACAAAGATTCGCAATGCGGGTTAAGGCGATCGATATGCTGGCCAAGATGATATTTGGGGAATGAGATCGGGTTGACAGGAATTTGATAGGAATTCCTAGTGGCAGCGTTGTCGCCGGGATCTCGTTTTTTCTGTTTGGGTCGTGCTGAAGCCGGATCAAAGAATTCATGAGCGATCGGGTGAGTGGACGAGGTGGGGAATAAAAAATGAATAAGACGTACCGATCGATTTGGAACGAGTCGCTGGGGGCGTGGGTTGCCGTGTCGGAACACGACTCAGCTAGGGGCAAGCCGAAGAAGTCGAAGGTGGTTCAGGCGGTTACCTTGGCGGCTGTGGTGGTTGGCACGCATGCGCCGGTTGCTCATGCACAGTACTATGCCGGCGGTGGAGGGGGTACAGCTACTCAAAATACCAATACAGTCGCAATTGGAACTTCTGCTCTTGCCTCCGTTAATGCGGTGGCTATTGGCGGCTCTGCATTAGCTGGCACTAACTCAGAGGCTATTGGCACGACTACAACGGCTACTGGATGGGGTTCTCTGGCAATCGGATATCAAAGCACTGCTAATTCCAACTATGCCGTAGCGATTGGATATGCAAACATTTCCAGTGGGAACACCGCTTCTGCGATCGGATATGGAAACACCGCCAGTGCAACGGAAAGTATAGCGATTGGGACTTCCAACGTTGTTACCAACACCGGCTCTTATGGCATCGCAATTGGTACGACATCTACAGCTTCAGCTCTTGATGCTACCGCAATTGGTGTGTCGGCTAACGCGTCGGCTACAAAGGCCACAGCCATCGGATTTCAGGCGACAGCGAGTGTCATGGGGTCGGTCGCGCTCGGCAATAACGCCTCTACGACCGCTGCTTCATCGACTGCCACGGCTGGGACCACCGCGTATAGCACTCAGCAGATCGGTGGTACGACTTATGGCTCGTTCGCAGGCGCCGACGGGGCTGCTGGTGTCGTAAGCGTTGGGGCTTTGGGGGCTGAGCGACGCATACAATATGTGGCCGCTGGCCTGATTGGCCCTAGCAGCACTGACGCGGTAAACGGCAGCCAGTTGTATTCGGTCGCAAGTACGGTCGACTCTTTGTCGACTTCGACGTCGACGGGTATTTCATCGCTGTCTACAGGCGTGAGCTCGCTGTCGACCTCCACATCGACCGGTATCTCGTCGCTGTCGACAGGTTTGAGCACGACCAATAGCAAGGTCACGTCGCTGTCTACGGGTCTGAGTTCGCTGTCGACCTCCGCGTCGACGGGTATTTCTTCGCTGTCGACGTCGGCCTCGACGGGGATCAGCACGGTGCAGAGCGGTGTGGATTCGCTGTCGACGGGTCTGAGCTCACTGTCGACCTCCGCGTCGACGGGCATTTCGTCGCTGTCGACGGGCCTGAGCACGACCAATAGCACGGTCGCGTCGCTCTCGACGGGTGTGAGTTCGTTGTCCACGGGTCTGGGTTCGTTGTCGACTTCCACGTCGACGGGCATCAGCACGGCACAGAGCGGCGTGAATTCGCTGTCCACGGGCGTGAGCTCGCTGTCGACCTCCACGTCGACGGGTATTTTGTCGCTGTCGACGGGGCTGAGCGCGACTAACAGCACAGTCACGTCGCTCTCGACGGGTGTGAGTTCGCTGTCCACGGGTATGAGTTCGCTGTCGACCTCTGCGTCGACGGGTATTTCTTCGCTGTCGACGGGCCTGAGCACGACTAACAGCGCGGTCACGTCGCTCTCGACGGGTGTGAGTTCGTTGTCCACGGGCGTGAGCTCGCTGTCGACCTCCGCGTCGACGGGCCTGAGTTCGTTGTCGACTTCCACGTCGACGGGCATCAGCACGGCGCAGAGCGGCGTGAATTCGCTGTCCACGGGCGTGAGCTCGCTGTCGACCTCCGCATCGACGGGTATCTCGTCGCTGTCCACGGG
>NZ_JACHDK010000058.1:0-4371 GCF_014201005.1 Paraburkholderia lebeckiae
ATCGTCGCGGTCACACGGATTCAGCTTCATCACCGCTTCCTCGGCGGCGGTGGCGGCGGCGGAAGCCGCTTCTTGCAGGGACAGCCCATAACTTTTTTCTCCTGAATCTCAGACTGCGTGGGCCGAGCGAGCGGCCGGGAACGCCTTGCATGCTCGGAGGGTTAGGTGGCGTCGTGCAGGCGCTGCTTCAGCAGATAGCCCTCAAGTGGCCAAATCTTCTGCACAGCATTCTGGCGCGCGATCTTGCGGCCGATCTCAGCGTCGAAGTTCTCGGGCGATGCGCACGCGCTTTCGCCGGTCACGGTGAAGCCGTTGCGCAGCACGAGCACGCAAAAGGCGAGCAGCGAAAGGGCTTCCGCAGACTTCACCCTTTGCTCGTCGCTGATTCCTTCCCACGAGCCTTCGCGATTGAAGGCGTTCAGGCCGGTGAAGTAGTGCTCGCTGGCGATATTGGCCTCGATGTCTGCCGGCGTCACGCGGGGCGCGGTCTTGCCCTTCGCCTGAATCTCCTGCTCGATCTGCTCGTTGTTCATATCCGTTCTCTCCGATTGATTTGAGGCGCCCGGGGTCTTACGCGCAACGTCCGCTGCCCCGAGGCTTACAGCCGCGCCGTGGGTTATTCGATGATTTGCCAGTCGTCGGCGAGGCAATCGGTCACGCTCGGCACCCAAGTGCTCACCGTGTCGCTGACTGTCTTGAGCGCGAAGTAGGCGTTGTACGGCACCATCGCACCGTCACCGAAGAAGGCCTTCGCCGCACCGGTCTGGGCCGGATACGAGGCCGGCGGCACGAGGTAGACGAACTGCCCGGCGCCATTCCAGCCGGCGCGCGCGACGCGCTCGCCCTTCTTCATCGCCTCGATCGCAAGCCCGAATGACAGCCCGTCAGTCGGCCGGTACGCCGCGTCCGCCTGCGCCTTCGGCGACCACGACACATAGCCGTCGTACTGCGGCGTGTTCGGTTTGCCACCGTCGAGGTATTCGACCAGGTAACCTTCGTCCTCGCCGTTCTCGTCGGCGGGCAGCGCCCAACCGCGAAAATCGTTGTACTGCTGGCGGGTCATGGGTTCCATGTGAACCAGCTTCGTACCGATGTAGGTCTTCATTGGTGCTGTTGCTCCGGTGATTGCCCAAGAAAAAGCCCGCGCTGGCAAGAAGCCAGTCGCGGGCAAGGACGGGAAATGAAAACGCCCAGCGGCGTTAGCCGACTGGGCGTCTGGGTGAAGCCGCGCGAACGCAGCTAAAAGGTCAGAAAAACTCTACGCTGCCGCGCGGCACGCTTACAGGTTCAATGGAGCTGGGAAGCAGCAGCGCACGCTCTAATTTATTCGCCCCGGTACCATCGAACCAGCAGCAATCAAGCATGGGTCCCGCTTCGGTTTCAGTCACTGTCTCGACCGTCATCAGCGGACCGCCAGACTTCAGCCGAACCGTCTTTCCGACGAACTTCTCACGTAGCGCTTCAGTCCGCATCTTTGCCTCCCGAATTTTTTGCGACGCGACTCGCCATGATGCCGGCGGCGAGCGTGGCAGCCATCGACTCGCAATCCTCGACCCGCCGAGGAGCACTCGACCATGTTTTGAGTTCCTGTGCCAATACGCCCCAAAGAAACAGGGCTTCAGCGGCCAACGCCTTCAGTTCTGCGCGTTCTTTAGTTTTCACTTCGCCTCCCTAACCGTTATTGGAAGGCCAGTTTAAAGGAGGTCGCGCAAACCCTATCGCAAAAAAGCCCGCTCATCGGCGGGCTTTGGACGCAGCTATGGCGCTGCAATAGTGGCTATTTTCGTTGCGGAAATACGAAAGGTCAAGCAGCTTGCACTTCGCCTACGATTCCCGCCGCACGCAGCAGCTCGTCGGCGCGTACGAGCGCCCTGTCCATTTCGCCGGCGTGCGCGCGAGTTCCAACGAGCGCGGTCCGTATCACGCCGGCATGCTTCGCGACGGTCTGCGCGTGGACGCCGTACTGCTTGCCGAGCGCGGCATACTCGGACCGCTCGCCCGTCAGCGTGTCCTTAACAAGCTGTCGGTGCAGCCGCACATTGCGCACGCAGCCCGGAAGCAGCACGGCGACGTGATGCTCGGCGATCCAGTCGACCACTCGCTGCCACGCCTTGTTCGGGCGCTGTCGCGAACAGCATTCCGCTCCGCACGAACAGGGAAAGCTCGTCGGCGCGTATCGCACGAACAGCACGGCCTGTTGCACCAGCGGAATCTTCTCAATCTCGGACAGCACGAACCCGGCCTGGCCTGCGCCGTCGATGCCGCTCAGTCCGCGACCAGACCCCGGCGGCCCGTACATGCGCGCCATCAGCGATTTGCCGTACTGCTGCGAATTGAACGAATACGCGTAGCGCAGCGCATGCACCGCATCATTAAAGACCGCTTCCATGTTGCTCACTCCCGTAAATCCTCACCGATGCCGCGTCAGCAGCTCGCGCGCCGCAGCGATCGCCGAACCGTCGCGGACCATCTTTCCCGTCACGCGCACCACGCACCAGCCGGCGAGCGTCGCGGCCAGATACTTGCGCGCGTCCTGCTCGAACCCGGCGCCACGTGTGTGTCGGCCGCCGGAATGAATCCCGCCCTCCACTTCGATCGCGACGCGGCGCTCAGGCCAGCAGAAGTCGAAACGCCACTTGCGCTGCAGGTCGAACTGATATTCGCGCGCCGGCGCCGGGAGCTTGTCGGCGCGCACGTGCAGTGCGAACAGTTCTTCGATCGGGCTCGGCGCGGCCGGCGCTTTCGTAATTCGCTTATTCGGCATGCCGACCATCTGTCGAATCGCCTGCTCAAGTGGTGCGGGCTTGGATGACGCCAGCACGCGCGCCGCGTTCGAGATCTCTTTGCGAATGCGCGTGGCGCTCGAGCGGCGCGTCGTGCTCATCCCTCACCTCGCGGCGCTGGCTGTTGAGACAGGGCGTCCCGCGCTTTCTCGTGCGCTGCTTCGAAGCGCTCAACATCAAACGTGACGAGCGCACCGTCGACTCGATCCCACGTAGACCCGTACATGTTCGACAGCTCTTGCAGAGCCTCGCGAAGAATCGCCGCATCCCTGATCTGCGCTCCATCCTGGGGTGGGGTGGCGACGCCTGGAGTTTTGGCCGCGATGCTCAGCGCCTCATCGACCTTTGCTTGCGAGACATGGCCTGCGGCCACAAGGGCGCGAAGTGCGAACGTCTCCACCGCCTGCACAGTCGCCTGAGCGCTTGCAGCGGCGTGGCCGGCGTCGAACGCTGCACGCATCAGGTCCATCACCATCGTCTTCTGATAATTCGGGCGTCCGGCGCCAGGGGTAAGAGGATAGGTGCGGTCAAACCACGCTTCGAATTCGAAGCTCTGTTGTTCGTCGCTCATCGCTTGCGCGCTTTGGGATGGGGTTGTGGTCATTTCGGTTCCTTGATGCGGGCGGCGTCGATGGCATCAGAGACAGTCGCACTCGGACCAAGATACGTCCTGTCGTAGAAATCTCCATACTCAACGTGTTCAGGATGCGCCAAAAGCCATCGATAACGTTCTGCGTCCGCTTTCAACGCCTCGTCTGCTTGCTCGCTGGCGCGCGGTAGGGGAGAGAACCCCGGAATTTGCTTCCACGACTCGCGACCGCGTTGCCGCTCCTCGTCAGCGAAGCAACCGTTATGGCAGCAGATGCCTTGTCCGGTCGTCACACCCTTGTCGCACCCGTCGCAGCGCGGATCCAGCTTCACCACTTTGAAACCCTCGGGGATAGCAAACTGCGCTATCGGGGCTCGGGGAGCGGCGGATTGCTCGGCGAGAAGCGATTGCAATGCAGCGACGTGGTGTGTGTACTCGAAACTCGTCGCCGGCCCGATAGCCCACTCGATCGCTTCTCGCTGCGAATCCGTTAGCGCCCCTGCTTGCGGTGCTGCCGCGCGTAGCGGTGACTCTTCGAGGCCATGGCGGCGCAAGTAGTCCATTGCCATATCGGCCATGTTGTTGTCTGGCCGGGCTTTGCGGACATGGCGGACTAGTTTGCGCACAAGCATCGCTAAATCGTCCACCGTCGCCGTGGCAGTGGATGCGGCGCGGGCTTGGCCGATTGCATCAAGGCATGCGTTCCAGCCAATGCGGAACTCGATAGACTTTTCGTAGCGTTCGCCAGAATCGCGGAAGTATTCGTGCGCGCACGCAACCAGATCTCCACCGGAAAGGATCGAGTCGAGCGCGGCAGATGCCCGCTTGGCGTCTTGCAGTAGGTCGCCTGAGTCTAGCCCGGTATCGATCTTATTGACCAACTCGGCCAGAGCGCGTTCGAACGCGTCGCTCACAGTCGCGGCAGGTTCAGGCGCGGCCGGCGGCATTGACCGCCGCATCCAGTCCATTGCATCACGCACCGCGACCTGGATTCTCGAC
>NZ_JACHDK010000059.1:0-4284 GCF_014201005.1 Paraburkholderia lebeckiae
CGGCGCCTTGTTGGCGCTCTTGCCCTTGATTGCTTCTTCGAGCGCGGTGCGGAATTCATCGCGGTTCATCAGTTCGGCCATCTTTGCTGCTCCTGAGATCGGTCCATGCCCTTCGCGGGGCATGGAAATTCGGGTCGTCGACGAGGCGAAAGCCTCAGCGCGTTAGCGCGACGTCGTTAAAAGGTGTGGCGCAGGCCGAGGCCGACCGACGCCTGTTTATTGGTGCTTGACGGGCTGATGAACTGCGTGACCTGCGCCACCTGTGCGTCGCCCATCGCACGCTGGAAGGTGGCGAATGCATAGAGGTCGGTGCGTTTCGAGAGGCTGTAGGTCGTCGTCGCGTTGTACTGGATGTAGCGTGGGTCGCCGTCGTTCGCATCGACCTTGCCGTCGGTGTAGGTGACGCCCAGCCCCGCCGAAAGCGCCGGCGTGAAGTAGTACACGCCGTTGATTTCGTAGTTCATGAAGTTGACGTTCTGCTGTTCGAAGCCGTCCTTGTACGTCGTGCTGGTGATGTCGCCGCCCAGCTTCAGCGAGCCGAACCTGTACGCCGCGCCGCCGCCGACGGTCAGGAACGAGTGCGCCACCGTCACGAATTCGCCAATGGCGGAGTTCGACGCCTTCCAGAACGTGCCGGTGTTCCGCGCGCCGGGCTGCCGTGCGTAAGTCATGCCGAAGCCCACATACAGCGGACCGTCGTCGTAGCTGCCGCCCACGCTCCACATGCTGTTCGCGCCGAAGCTGCCGGCCTGACCGCCGAAGCTGTACAGCGCGCTGCCCGTGAAAGCGCCGTAGGTTTTCGTGTATTTCACGGAATTGTCGACACGTACCCCGCGGTTCGTCAGGTCCATGTCGCCGGGGTGCTCCATGTAGACGGACCAGTCGGCGGCCGTCAGGTGAGCCACGTAATCGACCATCGACTCGTATTGCCTACCGAAGGTCAGCGTGCCCCAACGGTCGTTCTGGAGGCCGACATAGGCCTGCCGGCCGAACATCAGACCGCCTTGTCCGAGCGATCCGTCGGTGACGTCGAAGCCGTTTTCGAGCCGGAAGATCGCGTGGTTTCCACCGCCCAGATCTTCCGTTCCGAGAAACCCGATGCGGCTGCCGCGCGTGGTACCGCTTGACATCGCCACCGTGCTGCCGCCGCCCTGATTGTTCGTGTACTGGATCGAGACGTCGATCAGGCCGTAAAGCGTGACGCTTCCTTGGGCGTGGGCGTTGACGGCGGCTGCGCCTGAAATTGCGGCCGCAATGTAGAACGTCTTTTTCATCCGTTATTCCTTTGATGCGGGGCGTCCTCGGTGCTGGCGCGAGGTCGTGGAGTTATGGGTGATCATCCAGCAGGACAAAGTATGCGGTATACAAAAAAGACGCCAGCGTTTTTTGACTTTGATCGATCCGCGGGTCAAGGAGGATTGCGGAATTTTTTTGAACATGCTTGAAGGCGTGGAATTGCCGTGGTTGACGGACCAATCGACGATTTTCCGGAGGGCGGGCATGCGGACCGGCGATGGTTAACGCCTAAAAATTTGTCGTGCGAGCACATTTTATTGTACATAGTATACGAGACATTTTTGCGCACGGGACCGTTCGACTCCGTGCGCATTGGCTTTTCCCTGTTCAACTGTGACCTTCGCGGCGCTCGTCGAACAGATCGCCGCCGCGGCGTCTTCGCTGTCGCAGCAGATCCTGCAGCTGCAGCAGGCGGTCGACGAGTTCAAGCTCGACTATGACGGGATGCGTAGCTCGGTGCCTTCGCCGGTTCGCTCGGCTCCTGTGCCGTCGGTCTGGGAGGCCATCGAGGCGAATCGACTGCGCTGTTCATGAAGGTTGCCGCGCACGTTCAACTATCGGTCCAGACGGCACCGATAGTTGAAGCGCGTGCGCATCGCTCTCGTGGCTCCTGGGCGAGCGCGAGATGCGTTCCGCTTTATCGACCCACGCTCCCGATGAAGTGCAGAATCTCGCGCCCAAGATACTCCTCGCCCGAATTGAAGTGAGCGACGATCGACGTGTGGTTGTGACCGCGCATCTGGATCAGCCGGGGCGGCGTGCCGCGATGACGCAGCGCTTCGAAGAAGAACTGCGCGCCGTATTCGTCCAGATAGCGATTCTCGAACTCGGCCACCGCGATCATTAGCGGCACCGACGAGCGCGCGACGTGACTGAGCGGAGAGCGCACCGGATACAGGCTCTCGTCGTCGCCGAAGTACGCGCGCACGGGCTTCGCATTGGGGTTGCCCGGGCGCACGTCGGCCGCCACCCGCGCGCTGATCAGCACCAGACCGGCGACAGGCGAAGGCGGGCGTTGCTCAATGACGGCCGGATCGAACAGACATGCGGCCGCATGCGCGCCGCCCGCCGAATGGCCCACGACGAACACGCGGGCGGGGTCGATCCGCAGCGTGCGCGCATGCTGTTGAATGTAGGCGAGCGCATCGGCGACGTCGTGCGCGCCGCCCGGGTACGGCGCCACGTCGGCGAGCCGGTATTCGACGTTGATCGCGACCAGTCCCTGCGACGCGAACCAATAAGAGGCGTTGTCGTAAATCTGGCCGTTCACGCTCTTGTTGCCACGCACGAACGCACCGCCGTGGATGAACACGACCGCATCGCGCGGCCCGGGGTCACCGCCATCGTCACGCGACGCGAGCGCTGCCGGCTGAAAGACGTCGAGCACATGACGGGCGTGCGTACCGTATTGCACGTCCCGCTCCACGACGATGCCGTCCTTCGGCGCAGCGGCGACGAGCGGCGTATAGCAGTCGATCACCGTCTGCCGGTGAGCGATGATGTCCTCGTTCCAGCGCGGCCCGATCTCGAGCAGAAGGCGACGTTGATCGTCGGGCAGGGAGCCGAGCGGCTCGTCAGTCGGCTGCGGGTTCACCATGACACGCTCACGTCGCCGTTGATGAAAGTCTGGCAGGCCATCCGGTAACCGGCTTCGAGATCGGCGTCGCTGAGATGGCGCTTTTCCTTCTCTTTCACCGCGTCGGTGTGTTCGAGGCCGCGTTCGACTTTGCACTTGCAGGTGCCGCACAGACCGCCGCCGCACTTGAAGGGAATACCGCCTTTTTCGCGCAGCGAGACGCGCAGCAGGTTGCTGTTCGGCGGGGCGCTGACGCACTTGCCGTCATTGCTGAGAAACGTAATCTGGATCATGCGTGAGACCTGTTCTGGCTGGATACGTGTATGGATATGAGCGCAGCGTGCTTCAGCGTGCCACCGCGGTGACGCCCGGTCGCAATAGCGCGTCCTGGTTGCGGGTGCCCACCAGGATCTGAAGCGCCGCGAACGCCTCATCCCGGTCGGAGAATTTTTCGAGGAAGCGGGTCGGCATATCGTTGACTTCACCACCCTCCGCTTCGTTGGTGACGCGAATCCGCGCGTCGCCGTAAAGCGCGGCAATCACGAAGGTCGCCAGATGACGTCCGCAATATAAGTAGTCCCACGTTTCGGCCGGCGCCAGCTTGCCGATGGGTTCCGTGCGGTACTGGCCGGGCTTGCTCGTGAGAATCACGTAACTGATCGACTGTGTCGCGTTCACGCTCATGCCGCGGCCCCCACGTCGGTTTGTTCGAGTTCGATGTCGTGCTCGATCCAGAGCTGGCAGGCGAGGCGATATCCCTGTTCGAGGCGCTCGCCGAGCTGCTTCTTTTCCTTCCAGTTGGGTGCGGGCAGATGCTCGCCGCCCGCGCGGACGACGCACGCGCATTTGGAGCATTTCCCCATCCCGCACTCATAGCGAAGGTGCGGAAACGGGAACTGCTTGATGCCGGCGCGTACGACCAGATTGGTGTTCTGCTTGACCTCTCCCTGATAGGTATCGCCGTTCCTGTGAAATGTGACCATCGGCATTGCCGCTTTCCTCTCGATCTGAAGATCCGGACTGCGCGCTGGGAAGCGCCTTAGCGTTGCTCAATACTACCGAGCGTTATGAACATTGTATACTGACGACAATTTGTCGAGCGACGGACGTCTAAAAAAATTTGCTGTGCGAGGACCGCGACGAGACAGGGTTCACATATGCGCCAAGCGTTGGAGGACGGATCCGGCCGCATTCCTGACTTCAGCCCAAACGAAGGTAGACAGTATACATTATTCTTTTGATGCGATATTCTGCGTTCACTGTCTGCTGTTCGAGCGCCCCGCCTCGTAGCCGTAGACGTTGTCCCCCTCTAGATCTCAGGAGCAGCAAAGATGGCCGAACTGATGAACCGCGATGAATTCCGTACCGCGCTCGAAGAAGCAATCAAGGGCAAGAGCGCCAACAAGGCGCCA
>NZ_JACHDK010000060.1:0-4049 GCF_014201005.1 Paraburkholderia lebeckiae
GCGTCGTATTCGACCCGCGACTGCGCGAACACGTACGAGTTGCCGAAGTCCGTGAAAAATTCCGCCGTACGGTTGCCGTCGCCGTCGTATTCGTACAGCGACTGGGTCTGCGTGCCGTAATCGACATGTCCCCCGCGGATTTCACGCGAACGCCGATTTCTAGGTCAAACCGCTACGCTTTTTTGTTACCACCGCAAACCCGATATCGCCAACGGTTTGAGACGGTTTTGCCCGCGCTTTGGCATGTGCGTAATGTGTGAGTTCTTCCACGGGGATGGTGCATTTTGAACCAACACGTTATTTCTGCTGTAAATCGGGCGGACGACCGCGCCGGCCGGGGCTGGAATTCGGCATTTGCCGGCGTTGACGGCGGCCGTCACGAACGGCGTGCATCGTGCAATCGTCGACGACTGGATACGCCACGCGATCGACGGAATTCGCGTAATTCACCTCGATGACGTCGAACGCCGGCGCGTCGCCAAACAGCACTTCTGAGATTCGAGCGCAGGGGCAACAACGCCCGCAGAAGCGGGCGTTGTTGCCAACACGATCTAACTTTTCGCAGCCAGTGAAACAGCAAGCGTCTTCTCTATAAATGACGCGCTGCGCTCATTGATCTTCTCACACAGCCAAGTTACTGCATGCTTGGCGTCCGGCGATGCGGTCGACAATGCTTGCACCAGCGCTGCCTTTGACGATGCATTGTTGAGCACGCGCATAAGAGCGATGGACGCCCATTTTGGCGCAACCTGAACGAGCTTTGGCAGCACATCCAACAAACTTCGAACGTAGGTCGCGTCATCAAATGACTCGGCCGCATGGATAAGCGAGAACATTGTCTCGTCGTATGGGGCCGCATCATCCAGATGCAAGAGCAAGGGCACTACGCACTTAGCGTCCGCAAATTGCATAACTTCCGAGATCGACGTCTCGACATCCCTAACAGCCCGCAGCCCTTGCCGGGCAATCGTGTCATCAAGACCGCGCAGCGCATCTTCAACAGTTTTCGTCATCTTTACTGCTTCCCAAAGAGATTTGGATACTTCATCAAATTCTGCCTGACCACTTCCTGCAGTTGCGGCCGAATTTCTGGGTAGAGACCATCCCGCTGATAGATCTGGCGTGCATCCCGAATGCCAGCTGCCAAAGCATCGCGAGGCGCCATAGCAAGATCTGCGGTCGTACCGTATGTGAATGTTTCGCGGTGTCTACCGCCAAGACCAGGAAAGGGTTGCTCCATGTTGAGGGCGATACCGTCACTTTTCGCCGCCCCATATTGAGACATAAAGTTTGCCGACGGAATATGATGCGGCGTAATGTTGTCCCCCTTACTACCGGCGGCGACCAATTCACTATACGTAGCGACATTTCCCTCAGTCGGAAGCAGACTCGTCGAGTTCGTTACATTAGCCCCTCGACGCACGCTCGCCAATGAATTGCTACGTGCTCCACCCGGAGCCCAAAGTGCATCCAGCGGTCCGGCCGCATCAGCAACAAGCCCCGCGTATCAGCGCTCCCCGTAGCCTGGATAGCAGCGTTCGCCATCAGCCCGCCAATCGGCTGATTACTCTGAGCATCCATGAAACGCAGGAACGCTGCATCATCGCTCGCGCGTCTCGCCGCGGTGCCGTCAATCGCCACCAGCTTCGGCGTGTCGTCGAATGGGGCAAGACCCGGTACCTTAAGGCGATCAAGCCGTGCGTTCGACTGAGCTTGAGCTTCGCTGCCCAGTCGTGCAAGGATATCGTTTCCGCCTGTCGCCGGCGAATCGTCCGACCAGCCGTTCGTCCCATGACCGAAGTCCAGACCCGCCGTATTGAGCCGTGCGGCCGTAGCCGCGTGCTCCGCCCGTTGACCCGCCAGCGCCCAGTTCGCCGCGCCTGCAAACTCGCGACCGAGTTGCTGCTTCAGTGCCTGGTCCTGCGCTCGTGACGCCGCCAGTGCGCCATTGGCAAGCTGACCAAACTGATCCTGCAAGCCACCCACAAACGCCTGCTCGCGAAGACCTGCCTGCAGCGACAGGTTCCAGTTCGCCAGCTTCGCGAACTGCGCGCCCGCATCGCCCCCGTACGCCTGCCGGACCATGTCGTCAACATTGCCACCGGGCCCATAAAGCGTACTGGTCGATGCATTGGCGACGCGATCCACGACGAGATTGCCAATGGTGCTCGCGACGGCATCCATCGAGATCGCGCCAACATTGCGCCCAACATTGCGCCCTTCGCTTTCCTTTGATACTGCGCTTACGTCATTGAGACTTCTCTAACAGAGCATTCTCGACTACGTATGTACCAAATTCTTTATTGCAACATATGCTGCAAACGCGACGAACGCAACTACAGCGATCCACCAGCGAATTTTATCTGCGCGAGTCTTCGGAGAATTCGTGAGCATTGTTACCACCCAAATCCCAGATTAGTCCACTTTGTCGCGTAGCCAAGGCTAGCCTGCAAAGGACTGTTCGTCTTCCCGACATTCACCCCTACACCGAATCCGGCAATGGTTGCCGTTCCGTTTCCAGGCGAAACGAGAATGCCCCCTCCCAAACCTCGATAAGCAGCAATCCCACCTCCCGCGTATCCAGACGCAAAGTCATCTACCTGTCCGGGCGCTAGATGCGAGGTGTTGAGATAGCCAACCGAAACACTTGCACCAGCGTTTAGCGGATTTGGCATCACCAAATTCAGACCCACTGCGCCATACAGGCTCCCACTTCTAGTGAGCGTGATAGATCCCGACCCAACGAAGTAGTCCACCTGCAACGTCACGAAGTCAGGTGCGCGAAGACCGTCAATCGTTGCTGCCGTTTGTGGACTAGCGTAGCTCGGCCCGTTACCGATGCTGTTGAGTGCCAGCGTGGCAAGACTGATATCTCCTCCTACCTCGGGAGTTGACCATCTCGGCATCGTATTGTCGTATGACACGCCAATCAAACCACTCGGCACCGCACCCGTTTCGTAGCGAGACCCGACACCCGTCACCAGAATGTTGAGCTCACCCAACGCCGGACGCACATCAGCCGAATTCCAGGCCTGCACCTGCAACTCGGCGATACGCTGCGCACGCGCCTGCTCGACATTGAAAGAAGCGCCACCATACGCGCTTGGCATGTCGCCCACGTAGCCGTTCGCTGCGCGGCCTGTGCCCGCCGTCGTCGCCTGTCCCTGCAATGCCAGATTCCAGCCTGCCATTCCTGCAAACTGGTTGCCCGCGTCAACGTTATAGCTTTGCTGCGTCGTCTGTCGAACGAGGTCGTCATAGTTGCCACCGGCCCCAAACAGCCCACTCATGCTGCCATTTGTGCCGGTTGCGTTGACGCCCGTTTTTCCGACACTAGCCGCCTGCACCTGATCGACTACGAGGCTGCCGATCGTGGCGGCCACCGCATCCATCGAGATTGCGCCAACATTGCGCCCAAGGCTTCCACCACGCACGATTGTACTAGCAGCCCCTGCAGCTATTCCCGCACCCATGCCCGTTACAAACCTGCCTGGATCCGAGCCCATGTCAAAGCCCAAGTTGCTGCCGCCGACATTAATCGTCCGTGCCGCCTGGAAGCCGACCCCAGATGCCACAGCGGACGCTGCCATGCCCTTCCAGTCAAACCCGCGCTGAGCACCAACAGCGAGCGCCATACCCTGAGTCGCCGCTGAACGCACCGCCCCCCGAGCAGCCGCGGTCCAGAAGCTGGTGGCAGGGGCCGCCGCCGCCCCGATACCAGCTGACACAGCTCCAATTGCCATCCCCTTCCAGTCAAATCCATGCTGCTCGCCTGCGGCGATCATGACGCCCTGCGTCGCGGCCGCTCCCGCGGCGCCAATCAGCATTGCGCCAACAATGCTGCCCGTACCCATCGACACGACCGATACCGCGACCGCGATGACTACCGCGAAAATCTGGGCCACCCCACCACATCCCCCATCCTTCCCCGGCGGAGGCGGCGGATCCGGCAAGGTCGGCTGCGTATTGCCGATCGCCTTGCCCGGGTCATACGGCTTGAACGTCGTCGCCGTATTGTGCACGTTCGTGACCTGGTTGGGCACCGTCAG
>NZ_JACHDK010000061.1:0-3688 GCF_014201005.1 Paraburkholderia lebeckiae
GCCCGGCAACAAAGTCATCTGGCGAGGTATGCATCGATTGATCGACATCGAGCTTGGGTATTGGCTGGGCCGAGAAAAAAGTGGGTAATTGAAAGTTTTTTCGCTGGGTTTACCAGCTGTCGGCACTTTTCTCAGAGATGCAGGCGGCCTGCGGTACCGCAAATGGGTTACGAAAGTCCGGGGCCGCTCAGCGGAGGAGCACACTATGAAAATCGGATACGCGCGCGTCTCAACAGAAGAACAAAACCTATCGCTACAGCAAGACGCATTGCTGCGTGCAGGATGTGAAGTGTTGTACACGGACCACGGCATATCCGGCGCGTCCTTTTCCAGGACAGGACTGAACAACGCGCTCGCAAAGATATCGGCCGGCGATACGCTTGTCGTATGGAGGTTGGACCGGCTTGGCCGATCAATCGGGAAACTAATTGAACTGGTGAACTACCTTGGCAACAACAGTATCGACTTTATCTCGCTGACCGAGTCAATCGACACAACATCAGCCGGCGGCATGCTGATGTTCCACATGATGGCCGCACTGTCCGAGTTCGAGCGGCGACTCATTAGCGAACGCACTCGTGCGGGAATGGTGGCGGCGCGTGTACGCGGCAAGAATTTCGGCCGTAAGCCGCTACTAAGCCCGGCACAGCGCCGCCAGGCGGTCGCACTATTGGAAACGACCTCGATAGCCGAGATCGCACGGAAATTCAATGTGCATCCACGCACACTGAAACGGGCGATCAGCTTGGACGCAAATGCGATACGGCAACGAACGAATCCGTCTGCGCAACGAGGTCAATGAACCTCCGTATTGAACAGACGCGGCTCAGCTGCGCAGCGTCGTTTTGAAAGATGCCGGTTGCTAGAGGCACTGAGTGGCATCCGGACGCACACGTGGGTCTCACCGAGACGACCCCGTGGTGACTCACGGTTCCAACGAACCACCGACCGATCTATCGGCGGTCGCAGCGGCAATCGCTATTCGATATCGGCAGTAGTTAGAGCCCGTGCTCCTGGCTGATTCATATATCGCCTCAACGTGCGCCTGTCGATATTTAAGGTTTCCGCAACGAACTTGGCAGGATGTTCCTCTAGCAATTCGCGAGCTCGTTGTCGCTGTGCCTCGTTCAATGCGGCCGGCCTACCGATATTGCTGCCCCGCGCACGTGCCGCAGCAATACCCGCGCGAGTCCGTTCACTGATCAGTCCCCGCTCGAACTCCGCAAGCGCCGCTAGCATGTGAAATGTGAAGCGTCCGCTTGACGAGCGCGTATCGATGTACTCGGTCAATGACACGACTCGCACTCCGCGCATATCCAGGTCTCCGATTATTGCCGCGAGGTGCCTCATTGACCGCCCGAGGCGGTCCAGCCGCCACACAACAAGAGTGCTGCCAGGGACGGCTGTGGCCAACGCTTCGTTCAAGCCGGGGCGGTCGAACTTAGCACCCGAAATTCCCCGGTCTGAAAACGTCACATCGCAGCCGTAGGCCGCGAGCGCTTGTAACTGCAGGTCCAAGTGCTGTTCATCGGTTGATACTCGGGCATAGCCGATTTTGTTGTCACTGATCTTCATACCGGTCGCAGGTTCTATTGTCGTGAAAAGATTGCGCCGTGCGCAAACTCTCGGGTGCCAATCCCGTCTTTAAGTCGGGTATGGGTGCCTCGCCGCATCGTCCCGGAGGCCTCGCCGCAATTGGCGATTTCGCGAGAAACCAACGCCGACGTTACGCTACTTGTATGACGTACGACCACACTCCGATGCGTCGCAAATTCTTTGAGCGGCGCGACGTGCGCAGTCGCTGACGTTTAATTAAACGCTTTCGACGTCAATTGTGAATTGTAAGGTGCCCAAATATATTGACAACTTAATTCGCAATTTTTGCGCAGCCATTTGTACAAATAATGTTAATTCCTATGTTTTGCTCGCCTTTCGGCGCGAAGTGAACTCAGGGTCTCGGAGAATCGGCCTTTGCTTCAAAATAGGGCCGACACATTCCCACCCGCTTGGTCGGAAGAACGGATAGGGCGCAGCCTGCCGAAATGCGTCGGGCAGTGGTGTCTGCCACTGCCCGACTCTCGCGAGTTCGTAATGGCAACGTGGCGTACGTACTACGCAACATCCCTCAAGAACCCTTTGCGGGCGACCAATCAATTGACCGAAACCGACAAGCGGACACCAAACAGGCCGTCGCTACATTAATGAATGGACATGGGAAGTTCCGATCTTCGTAAGAAGGCGCGAGAAACCTAAATCTATTCACGTATCCGGAATAATGAGTAGCTTATTGTCATTAAGTGGCATTCTGTGCCGTCACGCCAAATTCATATAGATAATAGTTAACTATGTGATATGATGTCCTACTTCATTTACGACCGCATCGATTGCTCGATGGAATCCAGAACACGCGAGCAGTGGCGGAAAATCGGCTTGCCGACCAGACCGATTTCGCGCAGCGCGACCAGCCGCTCATTCCGGCAATGCGGCGGCTGCTTGTTGGAAACCCGGACATCAACGTCGAGATCACAGTCGATTACGGGCTGGCAGACGTCGTGGCCGACCGCTTCGATGCTGGAGTACGCCTCGGCGGGGAGATCGCCAGGGACATGATCGCGGTGCGGATTGGCCCCGACATTCCGATGGCGATCGTCGGTTCGCCGGAATACTTTCGCGACAGCCCAATGGCGACGTCACCGGCTCAACTGATCGACCACCGGGCCATCAATCTACGCCTGCCAACGTCGGGCACAGTAAACGCATGGCGACTGAAACGCGGAGGTCGCGAAGCACGTATCCGGGTTGATGGTCAGCTTGTGCTGAATACCATCGATCTCATCCTTGATGCGGCGCTCGACGGCCACGGCCTTGCCTATCTCTGCCGCTCGACCAGGTCCAGCACTGTCTCGACGCCGAGCGGCTCGTAAGGGTCGCCCGACCTGCCGGGATACCATCTCTACTATCCCCACCGGCGCCGTGCATCGCCTGCTTTCAGGCTTCTCGTGGACGCCTTGAGATATCGGGGATAAAGGGCAATGCCGCGCTTCGACCCGCAAGGTCCCGCTTACACGCCCTCACCGCGCCGTTCTTCCGCTCCTGGGACGCTGTGTAGTCACTGAGCCTCGAGACCAGCGACCAGCGGTTTCGACACACCCGGACTTTGCCATCGGGTGCCGGTTGGCTGGCTGCTCGCCAAAGCGAAGATTCACCGATCACTACGAATCCGAACGCTCGCCGCATGTGCGCTTATTTATCGAAACGGCGGTGCAACTCGGCTCAGTCATTCAAACGACGAGGCCAGACCTGGCCGAAGTCCGTGATGAAGGGAATGAGCGCAGTGATTCGCAATTTTGTGACCCCACAACCCAGGCTTGGCCCGGGCGCATGGATCGATGAACCATCGGGCGTGGCCCGGCATATTGCGCCGCAGCCCCGCCTGCTGGACGGACAACTCGTGGACGACGTGGTCGGCTATCGGTTTGATGATTCTCATCGCAAGCCTTGGCGGCTCGCTGGAGTTTTTACGATTTCATCGCCTACGGCTTTTTTGCCCATAACATCGCGGCCCAGTTTTTCCCGAACTCGTCGTCACTGGTTAGGGTCTGTTTACATTTGACGAAATCTTTCAATTACCCACTTTTTTCTCGGCCCAGCCAATACCCAAGCTCGATGTCGATCAATCGATGCATAC
>NZ_JACHDK010000062.1:0-3646 GCF_014201005.1 Paraburkholderia lebeckiae
CGGCGCAGGACGGCATCGCGCTCGGTCGGTGCGATGCCCGGTCCATCGTCCTTGACCGTCACGCCGGCGCCTCTTGTGTCATGCCACAGCGTGATACGCACGGCTCCGCCATGCGGTGCGAACTTGATGGCGTTTTCCACCAGATTCGCCAGCGCCTCGAACAGCAGATTCGGATCGCCCTGGATCTCCAGCGGCCCGGATACGGTGCGCTCCAGTTCGAAGGCAATCTGCCTGTCTTCAGCACTCGGCTCGTAGAACTCGAACACATCGTCGGCGACGACGGCCAGATCGACGCTGGCGAAGCCGGCGCGGCGCACGCCGCTTTCGATTTCCGAAATGCGCAGCAGGGCGTTGAAAGTGCGTAGCAGGCCGCTGGTTTCCACGATGGTTTCATCAATGGCCGCGCGATACTCTGCCTCGGTTCTGGCGCGCCGTTGCGCACGTTCGAGTCCGCCGAGCACCCGCGTGAGCGGCGTGCGCAGATCGTGCGCAATCGCATCGCACACGCCTTTGACCTCGTTCATCAGGCGCTCGATTTCGTCGAGCATCCCGTTCACGACACCGACCAGGCGATCCACGTCGTCGCGTTTCGAATGCACCGGCAAACGCCTGCCGAGATTGCCGGCGACGATTTCCTCGATCGACGCGGTCACCGCATCGAGCCGCCGCATCGCCGAAACGCCAATCAGGGTCGCCCCGATCAGGCCGATCACGAGCGTGATCATCGCGGTGGAGAGCAGCGCATGCAGCAGTTCGTCGTCGAAGTGGTCGAGCTCGAGGGTGTTCTGGCATTGCAAAGCGATGCGGTTATCGGGCACGTGCGCGGCGATGCATCGGCCAGGCGGGTGGCCCGGCAGATTTGCGAGACGCATCGAAAACGGCTTGCCAAAGACGGGGATGGCCGGCAGATCGCCCGGATAGCCGCCGGCAAGATGTTTGCCGCTGGCTTCGAACAGGCCGAACGGGCGCTGGCGGCGCGGATCGAACTGGTTCTGATGTTCGAATCGCGCGACCAGTTCGTCCGGCGCTTCGCGTTTCAATTGTGCGTGCTCGCGAAGCAGCCAGTCGTCGATGCGCTCCTGTTCGAAGCCGGTGATCTCGCGGTACAGGTAACCGAACAGCAGCATCGCGATCACGCCGAACAGCACCAGAAACAGCGTGGCGAGGCGAAAGCCGGTGGTGCGGTGCAGTTCAGTCAGGCGCATGTAGCATGTACCCCGAACCGCGCACGGTATCGATCATCGGAGCCGTGCCGTCCGGGTCGAGCTTCTTCCTGAGACGGCTGATGTGCACGTCGATCACGTTGGTCCGCTCGTCGAGCCGGTAGTCCCATACCGCTTCGAACAGCATGGTGCGGCTCACCACCTGGCCCTGGTGCTGCATCAGGTATTCGAGCAGCCGGTACTCGCGCGGCAGCAGCGGTACCGGGCGGCCGGCGCAGGTCACTTCGCGTTTGAGCGGGTCCAGACGTAACGGGCCGACCTGGTACTCCTGCACAGCGGGCGCCGCCTCGCGCCGGCGCATCAAGGCATCGAGCCGCGCGGTCAGTTCGATGAACTCGAACGGCTTGGTCAGATAGTCGTCGCCGCCGGCGCGCAAACCGCGCACACGTTCGTCGACCGCGGACAGCGCGCTCAGGATCAGCACCGGCGTGGGCACGCCGGCGCTGCGCAACGCCGACAGCATGCCGAGCCCTTCGAGGCCGCCCGGCAACATGCGATCGAGCACGATGGCGTCGTAACTGTTGGCGACCGCGAGCATCAAACCGTCGCGGCCGGTGCGCGCGGTTTCGACCTTGCAGCCGTGATCGGTGAGCGCTTCAACGATCTCTGCGAGAGTCTGCTCGTCGTCCTCGACGACCAATACGTTCGTCATGCCTTTTTCCAGAAATGAGCGAGCGTCGGACCTGCGCTAGCCGGCCGATTTACACTAGGCTCGTACCTACGATGTCCGCAGTATGCCGCGCGAAGCTGCACAGGCGTTTCGCGCCAACATGAAAAAATTTTAATGTAAGCCCCTTAACGTAAGCCGCAGCGCATGCGAATCCTGCTGATCGAAGACGATATGCGCGCCAGCCAGTTCCTGGCGCGTGGCCTGAGCGAGAGCGGTCTGATTGTCGACACGGTGGCCGACGGCGCGACCGGGCTCGCCTATGCGCGCGAGGGCATCTACGACGTGATTGTGACTGATCGGCGCTTGCCGGCGCTCGACGGCCTGGCCCTCGTCCAGCAGTTGCGCGCCGGTGGGGATACGACGCCGGTGCTGATGCTGTCGGCGGTCGGCGGCCTGAACGAACGCGTGGAGGCGATTCGCGCAGGTTGCGACGACTATCTCGTGAAGCCGTATGCGTTCGTCGAAGCGCTGGCCAGAATCGAGGCGCTCGCGCGGCGCGCCGATCGCAGCAGGATGAGCGAGCGGCTCGAATGTGCGGATCTGGTACTCGACACGCGGGCGCGGACCGCAAACCGCGGCGGTCGTGATCTGCGCCTGCAGCACCGCGAATTCCTTTTGCTCGAATGTCTGGTGCGCCGCGAGGGGCAGGTCGTGACGCGCAGCATGCTGCTCGAGGCGGCCTGGAATTACGATTTCGAGCCGCGCGGCAACATCATCGATATGCACATGCATCGGCTGCGGGCGAAGGTGGACCGCGACTTCCCGCTGGCGCTGATTCATACGGTGGTCGGCGCCGGATACGTGCTGAACCCGGCGCCCTGACACGCGCGGAACGCCCTGTAAGCCCCGGCTCGGGCGCGCCGATGCGGCATGTTGCGCCGCATTAAATTTTTTTAATCAATGGGCGAAAGCGCCGACAGGACGCGCTGGCTAATCTGGCGACACTTCTAGTTGCCGGAGCGTTCTCCCATGTCAGGACTGTCCCGTTGGGCGCCGCTTTCGCGCGCCGTCAGTCCACCTGCGCGCGTATCGTGCCTGCGCGCCGCCGTATGTGCGCTCGGCCTCGCGGTGCTCGCCGGCTGCTCGCTTGTGCCTGCCTATCAACGGCCTGGCGCGCCGCTGGCGCAATCCTTCGACGGCGCGGCCGGTGGCTCGCTCGCCGCTACCGTGCCAGTCAGAAGCGGCTGGTGGCGCGAGTATCACGACCCCGCGCTCGACGCGCTGGTCGATCGCAGCCTGCGCAACAACTTCACGCTGGCGTCCGCGATTGCGAGCGTCGAACAGGCGCGCGGCAATGCCGAGCGAGCCGGCGCGCCGCAGTATCCGTCGCTATCGCTCGGCGCCAGCTTCGATCGCAGTCATCAGGGGCGCGGTTCGACCACCAAGACCCAGAGCCTGTTCGCCGAAGCCAGTTACGAGGTGGACTTCTGGGGCTTCAACGCCGCCAACGCCAGCGCCGCCGACCTGCTCGCGCGCGCCTCCGGGTTCGATCGCGATACGGTGGCGCTGACGCTGACCGCATCGGTCACCGACACGTATTTTCAGGTGCAGGGTCTGCGTCGCCGGCTCGCGATTGCGCGTTCCATTTCCGACGATGCCGCGCACATTCTGCAGCTGCTGCTCGCGCAACAGCAGGCGGGCGTCGCGACCGAATTGCAGGTACAGCAGCAGCGCAACGCGCTGGCCACCTTCCAGGCGGCCGTGCCGGCGCTGCAACAGCAGCTCGACACCAACATCCATGCGCTTGCGGTGC
>NZ_JACHDK010000063.1:0-3150 GCF_014201005.1 Paraburkholderia lebeckiae
GTAGTGGATGAACAGACGCCGCCGGGTGCAGTTGACGACGATACGGATGCGGACGCTGATTCCGATGCTGATGCTGATGCGGACGCGGATGCTGACGCGGATGCGGATGCGGATGCGGATGCGGATGCGGACGCGGACGCGGATGCTGATGCTGATGCTGACGCGGATGCGGATGCGGATGCTGACGCCGATGCGGATGCAGATTCCGATGCGGACGCGGATGCGGATGCGGATGCCGACGCGGATGCGGATGCTGACGCCGACGCGGATGCTGATGCGGACGCGGATGCTGACGCGGATGCGGATGCGGATGCGGATGCTGACGCGGATGCCGATGCGGATGCGGATGCAGATTCCGATGCGGATGCCGACGCGGATGCGGATGCGGATGCGGATGCTGACGCGGATGCCGATGCGGACGCGGATGCTGACGCGGATGCGGATGCTGACGCGGATGCCGATGCCGATGCCGATGCGGACGCGGATGCTGACGCGGATGCGGATGCTGACGCGGATGCCGATGCCGATGCTGATGCGGATGCCGACGCTGATGCTGATGCTGATGCGGATGCCGATGCGGATGCCGACGCTGATGCGGATGCGGACGCTGATGCTGATGCTGATGCGGACGCCGACTCAGATGCTGACGCGGATGCGGACGCGGATGCGGATGCGGATGCGGATGCTGACGCGGATGCCGATGCCGATGCCGATGCTGACGCCGACGCGGATGCGGATGCGGATGCGGATGCGGATGCGGATGCGGATGCGGATGCTGATGCGGATGCTGATGCGGATGCGGATGCCGATGCGGATGCGGATGCGGATGCCGATGCGGATGCGGATGCTGACGCCGACGCGGATGCCGATGCTGACGCGGATGCCGATGCCGATGCCGACGCGGATGCTGATGCCGATGCCGATGCCGATGCCGATGCTGATGCCGACGCGGATGCGGATGCGGACGCTGATGCGGATGCGGATGCGGATGCCGACGCGGATGCGGATGCGGATGCGGATGCCGACGCTGATGCGGATGCCGATGCGGATGCTGACGCGGATGCCGATGCCGATGCCGATGCCGATGCCGACGCCGATGCTGACGCTGATGCTGATGCTGATGCGGATGCGGATGCGGATGCTGACGCGGATGCGGACGCTGATGCGGATGCCGACGCTGATGCGGATGCCGATGCGGATGCTGACGCGGATGCCGATGCCGATGCCGATGCCGATGCCGATGCCGACGCCGATGCTGACGCTGATGCTGATGCTGATGCGGATGCGGATGCGGATGCTGACGCGGATGCGGACGCTGATGCTGATGCTGATGCGGATGCCGATGCGGATGCCGATGCGGATGCTGACGCGGATGCGGACGCTGATGCGGATGCCGACGCTGATGCGGATGCCGATGCGGATGCTGACGCGGATGCCGATGCCGATGCCGATGCCGATGCTGATGCGGATGCCGATGCGGATGCTGACGCGGATGCCGATGCCGATGCCGATGCCGATGCCGACGCCGATGCTGACGCTGATGCTGATGCTGATGCGGATGCGGATGCGGATGCTGACGCGGATGCGGACGCTGATGCTGATGCTGATGCGGATGCCGATGCGGATGCCGATGCGGATGCGGACGCTGATGCTGATGCTGATGCGGACGCCGACTCAGATGCTGACGCGGATGCGGACGCGGATGCGGATGCGGATGCGGATGCTGACGCGGATGCCGATGCCGATGCCGATGCTGACGCCGACGCGGATGCCGATGCTGACGCTGATGCGGATGCGGATGCGGATGCGGATGCTGATGCTGATGCTGATGCGGATGCGGATGCCGATGCGGATGCGGATGCGGATGCCGATGCGGATGCGGATGCTGACGCCGACGCGGATGCCGATGCTGACGCGGATGCCGATGCCGATGCCGACGCGGATGCTGATGCCGATGCCGATGCCGATGCCGATGCTGATGCTGATGCTGACGCGGATGCCGATGCGGATGCGGATGCGGATGCCGATGCGGATGCGGATGCGGACGCTGATGCTGATGCTGATGCGGACGCCGACTCAGATGCTGACGCGGATGCGGATGCGGATGCGGATGCGGATGCGGATGCTGACGCGGATGCCGATGCTGACGCCGACGCGGATGCGGACGCTGATGCCGATGCGGATGCGGATGCTGACGCTGATGCGGATGCGGATGCGGATGCTGATGCGGATGCTGATGCGGATGCGGATGCTGATGCTGATGCGGATGCGGATGCGGATGCGGATGCCGATGCGGATGCGGATGCGGATGCGGATGCTGACGCCGACGCGGATGCCGATGCCGATGCTGACGCGGATGCCGATGCCGATGCCGACGCGGATGCTGATGCCGATGCCGATGCCGATGCCGATGCCGATGCCGATGCTGATGCTGATGCTGACGCGGATGCGGATGCGGATGCGGATGCCGATGCGGATGCGGATGCGGACGCCGATGCCGATGCCGACGCCGATGCTGACGCTGATGCCGATGCCGATGCCGATGCCGATGCTGACGCCGATGCGGATGCGGATGCGGATGCGGATGCGGATGCGGATGCTGACGCGGATGCGGACGCGGATGCCGACGCGGATGCTGATGCTGATGCTGATGCGGATGCTGATGCGGATGCGGATGCGGATGCTGATGCGGATGCTGATGCGGATGCCGACGCGGATGCGGATGCGGATGCAGATTCCGATGCGGATGCGGACGCGGATGCTGACGCAGATGCCGATGCCGATGCGGATGCGGATGCCGATGCTGACGCTGATGCCGATGCCGATGCCGATGCTGACGCCGATGCGGATGCTGATGCTGATGCGGATGCGGATGCGGATGCTGACGCGGATGTTGATGCGCCGGACCAGCCAGTCATTGGCGCAGTGATTGACGACGTGGGTCTGGTTCAGGGTCCGGTGGACAATGGCGGCAGCACGGACGACACGACGCCGACGCTGGTGGGCAAGGGCGAACCGGGCGACACGATCGTCGTGATCGACAACGGCACGCCGATTGGCGAGACGCAGGTCGACGAGGACGGCAACTGGAGCTTCACGCCTGATACGCCGCTGGAAGAAGGCGAGCACGAGTTCACGGTGGTGGAGCGT
>NZ_JACHDK010000064.1:0-2815 GCF_014201005.1 Paraburkholderia lebeckiae
GCGGTATCGGCCGACGGTCCGGAAAGTCCCGAGCGCGTGCAGCTCAACAAGGCGCTGGTCGGCTTTCTCACCCATACCGGCTATACGCACGGCGGGAACGGGTACGAGGGCATCGCGTTCCTGATTGATGCTTTCAGGGAAACCGCGCTGGACGATCCGTCGAAGCCCGGCCACGGCGTGGACCTGCGCTCGCTCGCCGAGCGCTCGGTCGAGCGATACGCGCAGTACAAGGCGCGGCAGAAGCATGCGGGCAGCCTCGACATCGCGAAGCTGCCGGGCGTGAATCATCCGGTGTTCAAGGACAGGCCGGTCAACCACGATCCGCGCGAAGTGTTCATCGCGGAACTGTGCGGGAAGCGTGGGGAATACAACGTGTTCCATGCGTACTACCGCGAGCTGGTGCAGGCGTTGTTCGACGCAGGTGTCTCGCGCAACGTCTATTGCGTCAATGTCGATGCGGTGATCGCCGCATTGCTGCTGAAGATGCTGTGGCAGCCGCTGCAACGTGGTGAATTGACTGAGACCGATCTGGAAACCGCCGCATTCACGATCTTCCTTTATCCCCGCATGCTCGGATGCGCGGCGGAAATCGACGATCATCTCAACCGCGGACGCAATATGGATACGCGCACGCCCGCGTCCCAGTGCCGCTTCGTGGCCTGAGCGCGAGTCTTACCGGCGCGGGGCAAGGCAACTACGTGGCTGCTGTGCTTTAGGGCAGTTGCGGGCTTTCTCCCGCGTCCATTGATAACCAGCGGACATCAGCGGACATCGATCGTTCCGAAGACGACGTTCGCTCGAGATGCCGCACGCGGATTGCCTGCTCGAGCTTGTCGATGGGGCGGCTCAGCGCCGGCCACAAGATGTTGACCGCCTCGACGGCCGTTCGGAAGCCGCCCAACTATACGACGGCTCGAAACGCCTGCAAATCATTCAGGTCGAAGTTGACGTCCACAGCCCATCCTCTGCGTAGAACAGCGGCTGTTGTGCATGGTGAAGGCAAAAGTGCCCATCGGGACCGACGTTGGAGAGCGCCGGCAATTGCTGCGGAACCGAATTGCGAACGTCCGTATTCGGCGCCTATGTATAGAACTCAACTATGTATAGTTTGTTGGCTGCGAATTCGCGTAATGTAGGTGCAGCGCGGCTGGCGGCGGGCTGGTTAGCGATCTTCCAGACATAGTTTCGGCATCGGAGTCCAGTGGTGGTCCTACTTCAGGAGACCGCCATGAAAAACGTCCGACTTCCTCAACGCAGCATCGATCATTTTGCGCAATGGATTCATCGCCGTCGTGTGGACGTTTGTCGGATCGACGAATCAGTGCTCGCCGAGTTTCTGAGCGAGCACCTTCCATCCTGCCGTTGCGACGGTATCGTTCTACGCCATCGACCTAGTCTGAGCGCTGCACTAGCGAGGGGCCGATGTGGACCGTTCACGCGACCGTCGAGGTGCAAACGTCCGGAAAGCGGCGTATTGCCGCCTGACCAGAGCCGGTACCTGAATGACGGCAGCATGCCCTGAGCCGGTCCGTCAAGTGATTTGGGGTATTTCAGAAGCCGCCGCTGAAGCCGAAAGACGTCTGGGCAATCCGGATTCACCTCCCGAACGCGCACGCGGTTCGTGATCTAGCGCTATTCAATCCTGCGATCGACAGCAAGCTGCGCGGGTGCGACCTCGTCAACCTGCATGTCCGCGACGTAACCCACGGCAATCAGATACAGCCGCGCGCGATGATAATGCAGCGTAAGATCAAACGACCCGTGCAGTTCGAGGTCACAGAGCTCGCTCGCGCTGCGGTCGCTGCGTGGATCGAGAAGGCTAAGCTGAGGTCCGACGAGTATCTTTTCCCAAGCCGCCTTTCTCGGTCGCCCGCATATCTCAACGCGACAATACGCCCGGAAGGTGCATCAATGGGTCGCCGCGATCGGCCTTGATCCGACCGCTTACGGCGCACACTCGATGCGTCGGACGAAGGCTACTTTGATTTACAAGCGGACGAAGAACCTCAGAGCGGTCCAACTTCTGCTGGGACATAGGCTCGAAAGCACCGTTCGATACCTTGGCATAGAGGTCGACGATGCGCTCGAGATCTCAGCGCAAACTAAGATCTAAAAACACGCCGCGGCCGTACGACAGGCTGTTTGTCTCTGCGGCCGCATTCGCGTCGGAGGCACCGCACCTCTCGGCCAGTTTCAGCCACTTGATGAAGCTCGCTGGTCGTCCACTTTCGACTGGCACGAGACATTCACCAATGCTGATTTCACGTCGGACGCAGACTATGAAGCGGCTGCGCGGCGATGACACCCATCATCCTCGCATCTGACAAAGGGTAGCAATCCTTTCGCGCAGCGCACCTCCCGCCGAATTCCAGATTGCGCGCTCTGGCGTGTGACGGTTAGGGTGAGCGTGTGCATGGGGCGCCAATCTGAGCGTTTTTTTCGCGCAAGGCTCCATGTAACAAAAAACAGTACGCGGAGCAGAAGCTTAGGCCCGCCGAGAACCTTACGGAGCGAGGTCAATGCACCGGCAGGTTATCGATCATCGGCTATCCGCAATATGACGTTGGGTACGTTGGGCGGGTTTGAACAGGCTGATCTCGCAACCAACGTGCGCGTCGTGGAACGCCAGCGTCATGCCGTGCATGCCGGCTACGGCGGTCGCAAGACTGAGCCCCAGGCCGCTGCCGGGCGTATGACGGCTCGCCTCGCCACGATAGAAACGGCGCAGGACGGCATCGCGCTCGGTCGGTGCGATGCCCGGTCCATCGTCCTTGACCGTCACGCCGGCGCCTCTTGTGTCATGCCACAGCGTGAT
>NZ_JACHDK010000065.1:0-2767 GCF_014201005.1 Paraburkholderia lebeckiae
GACACGATCATCGTGATCGACAACGGCACGCCGATTGGCGAGACGCAGGTCGACGAGGACGGCAACTGGAGCTTCACGCCTGATACGCCGCTGGAAGAAGGCGAGCACGAGTTCACGGTGGTGGAGCGTGATCCCGCGGGCAACGAAAGCAGGCCGTCGGAGCCGCACGTGGTGATCATCGATACGACAGTGCCAGCACTGGTACTGAAGGCACCTGAAGTACCGGAGATGGCAGACGGTGTAATCGACGCGGTGGAGGCCAGCAACGGCACGTGGGTGGTTATCCCGGGCTATGCGGGCATGGTCGTAGGTGACACGATCACGTTGGACTGGAACGGCAAGACTTACGAGCACGTGGTGTCGGTGATCGACAGTGTCCAGGGGGCTGTTAAGGTGCTTATCCCGGCGGATGACTTGGTCGACCTGGAGACGGAGTTCGACATCTCCTATACGGTGACGGACGCAGAGGGCCATGTCTCGGAGCCGAGTCCGGAGACCCACGTAAGGCTTGATACGCTGTATTCTGGCTCGGATTCTGTGGCGACCATTGCGGGGATGAGTAAGGATAGCGACAGAAGTTACGATGATCCTCTCGGTCACTTCGTGACTAATGATGGCTCAGCGGGCCGTTTGATTACGGGTTCGCTGACGGCACCTCTCGCGCGTGGTGAAAAGGTTCAGGTCTCAGTGGACGGCGGCAAGACGTGGCAGGATGCACTGATCGATGGGAAGGGCAAATGGGTGTTCCAGGACAATACGGCGCATAACGCTGACTGGACGATTCAGGCGCGCGTGCTTGATCGGAACGGCGATAGCAGCGACGTGATGTCGCAAAAGGTTACACTCGACGCGGCTATTCCAAATGCTCCAACTGCGGTTTCGATTTCTACGGATGGCACGATCATCACTGCGAGATTGCCTGGTAGTGCGGTAGTGGGCGATGTGGTCATATTTGCCGTGGGCGATTATCGATTCTGCTCCTCGTCTCGATTGACCGAGGCTAATATTAGTGCCGGGACCGTATCTGTCCGCATGCCGGTGGAGGCGGCAGAAGCGTTCCAATCAGGTGCCTTGTATGGGGCGGCATTGCAGAATGTGCATGGCAATGTCTCGGGTTATACGGGCACCTATATTCAGATGAGCTCAATGGAGATTGTGGCGCATGAGGGGTACTTCAACACCTATTCCGGTACCACGGGGGATGACGTTTTCTTGGTGAGCAACACAGCTGTTTTCGATGACAAGTGGACAGAGCTTAAAGGCATTGGTGGTACCGATACGCTAAAGCTGACAAGCGCAGACCAGATCCTTGACCTGACCAACCTGCACGGCTTGCTGATGTCGATTGAAGTGTTCGACATCACCGGCACGGGTAACAACACGCTCAAGCTGTCGCTGGGCGATGTGCTCGAGCAGGGCGGCCAGGACCTGTTCATTGCTGACGGCCGCACGCAGGTGATGGTCAAGGGCGATGCGGGCGACAGGGTGGATCTGTCCGATCTGCTGCCGGGCGGCGGTGATGTTGGCGACTGGGTGCGGCAGTCTGGCACCACGATGGTAGACGGTACCGCATATGACGTCTTCTACCACACGGCTCTGAACGCTGAACTGCTGGTACAGCACGGTGTCGATACGACGTTGCTTAACCACTGACCTCCGGATGGTCTGCGACGCATGACCTGCGTCGCGGACCCGGAATCACCAACCATTTAATCAGGCTCCCTGAGCAGCATCGCGCTGCCCGGGGGACCGTTTTTGACGAACTGATCATGACTTTCAATCAAACCCTGATGCGTGCGCTCGCAGGCGCATTGCTCGTGACGGCGGGTACCTTGCCCGCCATCGCACAACAGACTTTCTCTGACCCGCAACCGCCGGTCACCCAGGCAGCCGCACCCGGCACCGCGCCGACGGCCCGTGCCGGTACGCAGCCCGGCAGGGTATTCGGCCAGAGCTACGCGCCGGTCGGACAGGTCGGCCCCCAGCAGGCGCAGATCGTCTACTACCGTGATGCATCCGCGGGTGCGGGCCGGTCGGCCGCTGCGGACGTCTACGTTGATGGCGAACTGCAGACCGCATTGCTGCCCAATGGCTACAGCATCTTCTGCGTCAAGCCGGGCCAACACATGCTGGGCGCCTACATTCAGGACGCACCGCTGTACAAAGGCAAGACCACCGGGCGATCCGGCGCAGAACTGAAGGGCGGCATGACCTACTTCGTGAAGGTCGGGCCGGCCGGCAGCAACGATGCACCGATCATGGTGCCGCGCAACGAAGCCGAAGCCCAGTTGCAAGGCATGCGCGCCCAGATGCACGTTCTTTCGCGCGCATCGGCAGTGGAGGCGTGTGACCCTGCGTCGATCCCCGTGACGGCAGCTCCGGTGGCGCAGCCTGTCGCGGCGAAAGAGTACACGCTTAAGGGCGACACGCTGTTCGCCTTCGGCAAGTCTGGCAATCGCGACATGACTGTCAAAGGCCGTGCGGCAATTGCACATCTGGCTGAACAGATTCGCGCGGAAAACACCTCGCTGCAAGCCGTGACGGTGATCGGCCACGCGGACCTGATCGGCTCGGACGCAGCGGCGCAGAAGCTTGGCGAGCAGCGTGCGATGACGGTTCGCCGGATGCTGATCGAGCAGGGTATTCCGGCGCAGAAGATCACCGCGGAAAGTGCGGGCAATTCCGATCCGGTGGTCGCCGACTGCAGCGGCACGATGCAGCAGAAGATTGCCTGCAATGAGCCCAACCGCCGGGTGGTGGTGCAACT
>NZ_JACHDK010000066.1:0-2637 GCF_014201005.1 Paraburkholderia lebeckiae
GCGTCATACGAGAAGTTCTTGCTATACCCCATCGCATCCCACGACTGCGCCACCGCCGGCTGCGCGAGACCGTAGTTCCACTGCTGGGTGCTCAGGTGGCCGTTGGCGTCCCTCAGTCCCACCAGGTTGCCGCTATCACGCCGCTTTGTTCAGGTAGCTTAGCAAGTCCTCCTGCGTGAGCCCCGGTGTTCCCAGTTGAAACCACCTTTCGAAGTAGTCCGGGTATGTGAAGTACACCCGACCGTTCTCCTTGACCGGGCCTGGCTGTGTTCCATACTTGCTTACGAAGCGCAAGTGCTCGATGGTCATCACGTAAGCATCACGTTCTTCGTTACTGGCGAATTCCACTTCGCCAGTAACACGATATGGTGAATCTCCTAGAATTAAATCCACCAAATCCAATGCTTTCCCTTGTTCCATTAACTTCAAGACGGTTTCCTTGTCAGCAGCACTCACGTCAATTCCCCAATCTAGCCGTTATATGGTAACCATTCACTTCAATCTGCCTATATCCAAGACTGGCCAGTGATTTGCCGAATGGTGTATTGCTAGCAGCATGAGCAGGTGACATCCCCTCTACGGACATGTTGTACTCAGATCACCGATGCACTGCTCGAACACCTGGACTTCCTGCCCGGCCAGCACGTCATGTTCAGCGTCGATCACAGGTTCGGCCACGTCATCATTACCCCGGATCGCAGCTACACCGTCGCAGGCAGGCCTATGACAGAGACGGAGATCAGCCAGCGCAACTCGCTCATCCCGGACTGATCAGTTCCCCACACGACAAACCCGATCACAGCTAGACGAACGAAGGGCCGCTTACGCGGCCCTTCGGGTTTTCTAGCAGCTAAATATCACTCTGCTCATCTGTAGCGGACTACTTCTTAAAGCCCGCAAATGGCCCGAAGAACACTATTCCCTGCTCAACAAGGGACGGCAACTCATCCTGAGACGGAAAGTGACTCGCAAACTCCGGCCAGACTTTCTCAACGTAGGCACCCCATGAGGCCACTGGAATTTCACGCACGTCTCCCTCGATATTGTCGAATACGTAGTGCATATGAGAGGCAGCAACCACCCCTTTTTTGACGGCCGCTTCATATGTCGATGCACTTGCATAACACGCGACATGTGCCCCATCGATTCCTTCTGGCATGTCACAACCCTCGCCACGCAAGAGCTTCATTCGGAACTCGTAAAGATGATTTTCCATGTCGTTCATTGACCATATTGTTTACCAGATCCGGGAATGATAACTCTCCGCAATTGCTCAATCTGCTGCTGACTAAGCCCGAACTGGTCACGTGCCTTTGTCGGATCGGCAACCACTGGTTTCCCGGGGTTGATTGATCGCCTGCCCTCTTCAACTGCGGAAGTGCGCAATTGATCAACGAATGACTTCGGGACTGTAAAAGCCCTGATTGTGTTATCAGGGAATTGTTGCAATCTTTGCTCCAGGAAACTCTGAGCACGCGCCTCGTCACCGAAATTCAGATACAGGTTACGCTCATCACCACGTCCCTTGTTCGCGAATACCGGTGGAATGGAGACGCTTCCTGTGGCTTCATCGATAAATAACCGGCGATTGCCCTCGCCCTCAACACGGAAGACAGTGATGGTACTGGGTTCTCTCGCTGCACCTACACCCCGTCCGCCGAGCAGCAACCCGACTCCAAACTCCGCATAACTCGACGCCTCCGAGTTGTACGGAATTTTGGCACCCTCAAGGAACGGCACATAGTCCGGCGTACCAGGTAACGCCCCGCTGAGCAGGTTAACACCACCCTCGAATGTGTTCAGCGCCAGATTAACGGGAAGCTTTGGAACATCGGCAAGCCACGAGCGCCCCAGATCATATTGGGCATGTCCGGCAGTACTGTTGCCCTGCTGATCAAAGCCACCCCGCACATCCGTGGTTAGCCGCTTTTGTACATCCCACGCGTATTTCAACGCGTCTGCATCATCGCCCGCCAAACCAATCGAACCGGCAGTGCCTGAGCTGTCCCCCGTATAACGGAATCCATCGCCTCGGCCCAGGGGCCCAGCAGCAGAGATACCAAGGTTCGGACCATAAAGCACCGCAGCGCCGCTGTAAGGCTCTACGACTTGACTCGATGCATAGGCGCTGCGCGCAGTCGCACCAGTCAGGCTATCGAGCGTATCCAGCGAACCGCCCATGCCAAACAGTGCAGCGTTACTGCTATACGGCGGCGCTACGAACCCACTACCCACGCCACCCAACCCGCCCGGCAGGATCTCGCCATTCATCGCCTCGATCGCCTGCTTCGTGTAGTCCGTTTTCCCGACACTGCCCGCCTGAACCTGGCTCACCACCATATTGCCAATGGTGCTGGCGATGGCATCCATCGAGATCGCGCCAACATTGCGCCCAAGGCTCCCACCACGCACGATTGTACTAGCAGCCCCTGCAGCTATTCCCGCACCCATGCCCGTTACAAACCTGCCTGGATCCGAGCCCATGTTAAAGCCCACGTTGCTGCCGCCGACATTAATCGTCCGTGCCGCCTGGAAGCCGACTCCAGATGCCACAGCGGACGCTGCCATGCCCTTCCAGTCAAACCCGCGCTGAGCACCAACAGCGAGCGCCATACCCTGAGTCGCCGCTGAACGCAC
>NZ_JACHDK010000067.1:0-2508 GCF_014201005.1 Paraburkholderia lebeckiae
AGAGCACGGACGACACGACGCCGACGCTGGTGGGCAAGGGTGAACCGGGCGACACGATCATCGTGATCGACAACGGCACGCCGATTGGCGAGACGGAGGTCGACGAGGACGGCAACTGGAGCTTCACGCCTGATACGCCGCTGGGCGAAGGCGAGCACGAATTCACGGTGGTGGAGCGTGATCCCGCGGGCAACGAAAGCAAGCCGTCGGATCCGCACGTGGTGATCGTGGATAAGGTAGCGCCGACTGCTGAGGCGTCCATCACATACATGGGCAAGGACAGCGGCATCGACAACAGCGACTTCCTGACCAATGATGGTTCGGCGGGCCGCCTGCTCATGGGCTCGTTGACAGAGAAACTTGCGGCTGGCGAGAAGGTTCAGGTCTCAGTAGACGGCGGCAAGACCTGGCAGGACGCGTTAGTCGAAGATAATGGCAACTGGGTGTTCCAGGACAATACGGTGCATGACGCCAGCTGGACGATCCAGACGCGCGTGGTCGATGAGGCAGGCAATTGCGGCGATGTGGTGTCGCAAGAGGTGGTGCTCGATACGATTGCGCCGTTGGCTACGCCAATTTCGATATCGGTTGTTGGTGACGGCAAGCAAATAATTGCGGAATTGCCTAAGAATGCTCAAGTAGGTGATTGGGTAGTTTTTGTGGTAGGCGACTGTCGGTTCTATGTACCCGTTTATCAGGAATTCCTCGACATTGGGAAGACATGGAACGTGGTGATACCGTCTAACGCTCTGGAAGCGATTCAATCAGGTGAACCAATTGGAGCTATGTTTATGGACTCGGCCGGCAATGTCTCTGATATTACCTGGATGACGTCCAACATCCCCACTACGGAAGAGGTGAATATCGCGGGTTCAGGGTGGATGACTGATGCACACGATACTGTTTCTGCGAGCGCATTCTTCGGCACCAATGGGAATGACGTCTTCACGCTGCGCGACGTGGAAGGGCTCGCCGGCGAGGGGGTGTTTCTCAATGGCAACGGTGGTATCGACACCCTGAAGCTAACGGGAGCAGGGCAGACCCTGGACCTTGGAAACACGCCGTTCGGTCTGCAGATGTCGTCAATCGAAGTGTTCGACATCACCGGCACGGGTAACAACACGCTCAAGCTGTCGCTGGGCGATGTGCTCGAGCAGGGCGGCAAGGACCTGTTCATTGCTGACGGCCGCACGCAGGTGATGGTCAAGGGCGATGCGGGCGACAAGGTCGAACTGTCCGATCTGCTGCCGGACGGAGGCGATATCGGCGACTGGACGCAACAGTCTGGCAACACGACTGTGGGTGGCATCGAGTATGACGTCTTCTACCATTCGGGTCTGAACGCCGAACTGCTGGTGCAGCACGGTGTCGAGACGGTGCTGAACAACCACTGACCTCCGGAGGGTCCGCGACGCATGACCTGCGTCGCGGACCCGGAATCACCAACCATTTAATCAGGCTCCCTGAACAGCATCGCGCTGCCCGGGGGACCGCTTTTGACGAACTGATCATGACTTTCAATCAAACCCTGATGCGTGCGCTCGCAGGCGCATTGCTCGTGACGGCGGGTACCTTGCCCGCCATCGCACAACAGACTTTCTCTAACCCGCAACCGCCGGTCACCCAGGCAGCCGCACCCGGCACGGCGCCGACGGCCCGTGCCGGTACGCAGCCCGGCAAGGTATTCGGCCAGAGCTACGCGCCGGTCGGACAGGTCGGCCCCCAGCAGGCGCAGATCGTCTACTACCGTGATGCATCCGCGGGTGCGGGCCGGTCGGCCGCTGCCGACGTCTACGTTGATGGCGAACTGCAGACCGCATTGCTGCCCAATGGCTACAGCATCTTCTGCGTCAAGCCGGGCCAACACATGCTGGGCGCCTACATTCAGGACGCACCGCTGTACAAAGGCAAGACCACCGGGCGATCCGGCGCAGAACTGAAGGGCGGCATGACCTACTTCGTGAAGGTCGGGCCGGCTGGCAGCAATGACGCACCGATCATGGTGCCGCGCAACGAAGCCGAAGCCCAGTTGCAAGGCATGCGCGCCCAGATGCACGTGCTTTCCCGCGCATCGGCAGTGGAGGCGTGTGACCCTGCGTCGATTCCCGTGACGTCAGCCCCGGTGGCGCAGCCTGTCGCGGCGAAAGAATACACGCTCAAGGGCGACACGCTGTTCGCCTTCGGCAAGTCTGGCAATCGCGACATGAATGTCAAAGGCCATGCGGCAATTGCACATCTGGCTGAGCAGATTCGCGCGGAAAACACCTCGCTGCAAGCCGTGACGGTGATCGGCCACGCGGACCTGATCGGCTCGGCGGCGGCGGCGCAGAAGCTTGGCGAGCAGCGTGCGATGACGGTTCGCCGGATGCTGATCGAGCAGGGTATTCCGGCGCAGAAGATCACCGCGGAAAGCGCGGGCAATTCCGATCCGGTGGTCGCCGACTGCAGCGGCACGATGCAGCAGAAGATTGCCTGCAATGAGCCCAACCGCCGGGTGGTGGTGCAACT
>NZ_JACHDK010000068.1:0-2264 GCF_014201005.1 Paraburkholderia lebeckiae
TTGTCGATCACGACGATCGTGTCGCCCGGTTCGCCCTTGCCCACCAGCGTCGGCGTCGTGTCGTCCGTGCTCTCGCCATTGTCCACAGGACCCTGGATCGGACCTTCGTCGTCAATGACTTCGACAATCGACGGCTTGCCCGGCGGCGTCGTATCCACGATCACCGTCCACGGGTCCGACGGCCCACTTTCGTTGCCCGCAGGATCGCGCTCCACCACCGTGAACTCATGCTCGCCCTCTTCCAGCGGCGTCTCAGGCGTGAAGCTCCAGTTGCCCTCCTCGTCGACCGTCGTCTCGCCAATCGGCGTGCCGTTGTCGATCACAATGATCGTGTCGCCCGGTTCACCCTCGCCCACCAGCGTCGGCGTCGTGTCGTCCGTGCTCTCGCCATTGCCCACCGGACCCTTGATCGGACCTTCGTCGTCAATCACTTCGCCAATGACTGGCTGGTCCGGCGCAGTCGTGTCCACGATCACCGTCCGCGGGTCCGACGGCTCACTTTCGTTGCCCGCAGGATCGCGCTCCACCACCGTGAACTGATGCTCGCCCTCTTCCAGCGGCGTATCAGGCGTGAAGCTCCAGTTGCCGTCCTCGTCGACCTGCGTCTCGCCAATCGGCGTGCCGTTGTCGATCACGACGATCGTGTCGCCCGGTTCGCCCTTGCCCACCAGCGTCGGCGTCGTGTCGTCCGTGCTCTCGCCATTGCCCACCGGTCCCTGGATCGGACCTTCGTCGTCAATCACTTCGCCAATGACTGGCTGGTCCGGCGCAGTCGTGTCCACGATCACCGTCCGCGGGTCCGACGGCCCACTTTCGTTGCCCGCAGGATCGCGCTCCACCACCGTGAACTCATGCTCGCCCTCTTCCAGCGGCGTATCAGGCGTGAAGCTCCAGTTGCCCTCCTCGTCGACCGTCGTCTCGCCAATCGGCGTGCCGTTGTCGATCACGATGATCGTGTCGCCCGGTTCGCCCTCGCCCACCAGCGTCGGCGTCGTGTCGTCCGTGCTCTCACCATTGCCCACCGGACCCTGAACCGGACCTTCGTCGTCAATGACTTCGACAATCGACGGCTTGCCCGGCGGCGTCGTATCCACGATCACCGTCCGCGGGTCCGACGGCTCACTTTCGTTGCCCGCAGGATCGCGCTCCACCACCGTGAACTCATGCTCGCCCTCTTCCAGCGGCGTCTCAGGCGTGAAGCTCCAGTTGCCCTCCTCGTCGACCGTCGTCTCGCCAATCGGCGTGCCGTTGTCGATCACGATGATCGTGTCGCCCGGTTCACCCTTGCCCACCAGCGTCGGCGTCGTGTCGTCCGTGCTCTCACCATTGCCCACCGGACCCTGAACCGGACCTTCGTCGTCAATGACTTCGACAATCACTGGCTGATCCGGCGCATCAACATCGGCATCGGCATCGGCATCGGCATCGGCGTCCGCATCCGCATCCGCATCCGCATCCGCATCCGCATCAGCATCCGCGTCCGCGTCGGCATCAGCGTCGGCATCAGCATCCGCATCGGCGTCAGCATCGGCGTCAGCATCCGCGTCAGCATCGGCATCAGCGTCAGCATCCGCATCGGCGTCGGCATCAGCGTCCGCATCGGCGTCAGCATCCGCATCCGCATCAGCATCCGCGTCCGCATCAGCGTCCGCATCGGCATCGGCATCGGCATCGGCATCGGCATCGGCATCCGCGTCAGCATCCGCATCCGCATCCGCATCCGCATCCGCATCCGCATCGGCGTCGGCATCAGCGTCAGCATCCGCATCCGCATCGGCATCGGCATCGGCATCGGCATCCGCGTCCGCATCGGCATCAGCATCAGCATCCGCGTCAGCATCGGCATCCGCGTCCGCATCCGCATCCGCATCCGCATCCGCATCCGCATCCGCATCGGCATCGGCATCCGCGTCCGCATCGGCATCCGCGTCAGCATCCGCGTCAGCATCCGCATCGGCATCCGCGTCAGCATCCGCATCGGCATCCGCATCGGCATCCGCGTCAGCATCGGCATCAGCATCCGCATCCGCGTCAGCATCCGCATCGGAATCCGCATCCGCATCCGCGTCAGCATCCGCATCCGCATCCGCGTCAGCATCAGCATCCGCGTCCGCGTCCGCATCCGCATCCGCATCCGCATCCGCATCCGCATCCGCATCCGCGTCAGCATCAGCATCCGCGTCCGCATCAGCATCAGCATCGGAATCAGCGTCCGCATCCGTATCGTCGTCAACTGCACCCGGCGGCGTCTGTTCATCCACTAC
>NZ_JACHDK010000069.1:0-2050 GCF_014201005.1 Paraburkholderia lebeckiae
CGAACGCGTCGCGGCCTCCAGCATCGACGCGCCGTGCAGGCTGCTTACCTGCGTCTTCGCGTCCATCTGCGACGCGCCCGATGCGTCCTTGAGCGCCTGGCGCGGAGCGATCACGCCGATCTGTCGATTGACCTGATGGACCTGCTCGTTATACGGCGCAACAGCTTCCACGACCGGAATCGCGAGGCCCTCCGGCAGCGCGATGCCCTGATCGGAGCCGAACCACGGCTTGAGGGCGAGACTGCCCTCCGACTCGAAATCGGGCATCGTCGCGTTGGCGCGCATCACGGCGCTCAGCGCGGCCGGGATGTGCGCGATGTTCGTCACCACGGCACCCTTCGTCGAGCAGCATGGATCATCCGGCGTGAAGAGGCGCTCGACGCCGAACTTCTGCATGAACCAGCGTTCCTTGGCTTGCGCATCGTCGTTGCCGCCGGCCATCGCGCCGGCGTGGCCGACTGCCCGCGTGAGGCGGCTCTTCCACCGTCCCACGACGCACGCGACGACTGGCTTCGTGAAGACCGCATCGGCCTCGTAGTAGCCGCCGGGCTCGCAGTAAAGCACCGCAGCCTTGCTGCGCGCATCGTTGGCGAGTGCGAACGCGAATTCCGGCGCGGCATAGTGGATGTAGACGTCCTTGCCGCTCGAAATGACCGTCGACGTGCCCCAGCCACCCATGCGCAGGTATTGCGCAATCGTCGTGCTGAAGCCACCGGAGTTGGAGAAGATCGCGATCGAGCCCCTGCGCAACGAATCGTCAGGATTGTCGCCGCCGAGCGCTCCGCCGATCCTCACGCGATTCCACGAATCGGCGACGCCGAGACCGTTCGCGCCGAAGATGTCGATGCCCGCCTGCTGGCCCATCGCGCGGATTTCGCGGGCGTCGTGGACCGCGATTTTCTCGGTGATGATGAAAATCTTCCGCAGCTCGGGATTCACGCGAATCAGTTCAGCGACGCCGTCGCGGGCCGCGGACGGCGGCAGGTAAACGACGCCGCAGTTGAACCGGTGTCCCGCCTGCAGCCCCTCACGGACGTTGTTGTACACGGGGATATCGCCGGCCGGCGTCGCGAGCACTTGCCCGCCCTTGCCCGGCGCGGTGCCGAATACGACGTTACCGCCCGAGAATGCGTGACTCACCGGCGTCACGTCCGACGATTCACCGCCCAGGATGTTGAGCACGCACACGCGATCCTCGCGCGTGGCGATCTGTGCGAGTGAGTTGACGCCAACGAAGTACCTGAACGTATTGCTGCCTTGCTTGTACATGTCGATCTCCTCAGGCATGAGCCGTTCCGGTTTGCCTCGGTGACGCGCCAATCCTTGCTGCGATCCCGGTGCGGCCGCCGGCGCGCATCCAGGCGTCCGCCTGGCGTGCGTACTGGATCACTTCGCTGATGTCAGAGTCGAAGCCGAACAGCCGGTAGGGCAGGCCCAGCGAGTCGCAGGTGTCCCTCAGCGCCGACATGCCGCGCACGAGGTTCGGACCTCCACGGCCCAGCACGACATAAAGCGGTGTCGCTCCGTGCTCGCTGAAGTGCTCGCGCAGGGCGTCGGCCATGGCGCGCAGCGTCTCGTAGATGTCCGTGTTATTGGACTTGCCGCCGATGATGAAGAGCACGTTCGCCTGTTCGAGCCAGTGCCTGAAACAGATGCGCGCCACTTCCTTCATCTTCGCGTAAGGCGGATTGCCGCCGAAATCCGACGAGATGATCGCGGCGTCGCCGAGCATTTCGGTGACGAGCGAGTTGGCGCCGCCGCCGAAGGTCGGGGCGAGGATCGTCCCCTTCTCGTTGATGACATACACGTCGCTCTGGCCCTGGTGGGTGCGAAGCTGGTTGATCTCCTGCTCAAAATCCGAGTAATCGGCGGCGAACAGATGAGGCGGCAGGCCAAGCCGCGCCCAGCGCGGATCGTCGCGATCGAAGCCGCACTTGAAGTCGCACGCAACCGGTGTGAGGCGACCGTGCCTGTCCTCGCGCATGCGGATCGGGTTCAACTCGAGCGTCGTCATGCCGAAGTCGTGAAAGAGTTCCCAGAGTTTCGGCAA
>NZ_JACHDK010000070.1:0-1797 GCF_014201005.1 Paraburkholderia lebeckiae
GCCGTATCCGACGCGACCGCGCTTGCGGATAGCTGCGGCACCGTGCTGCTGGTGACCCGCTTCGAGACCACTTCCATTGCGCAGGTGCTGGAGGCGACCGCGCAGCTCAAGCAGGCGAATGCCCGGGTGAAGGGCGTGATCTTCAACGCGATCGATACGGATGTCTATCGCTATAGTCTGGGCGCGCGCGCAGGCCTCTATCGCAGTGCTTCCTATCTCGATGCACTGCCGGCCAGCGGAGAGACAAAAAAAGACTAGCCTTCACGGCGCGAGGGCCATCGTCACGAATAGCGATGAAAAATCAGCCGACTTTCGGCGTGGATGATTCGCAGATATCAAAGACTCATTCGTCAGTGTCGCTGGAGTTGTACTGAGTCAGGCGCTCAATTTCGTTTCGATTCTATTGATCGGGAAGTTCGGCGGGCCGACGGCTCTCGGGTACTTCAGCCAGCTCATGGCTGGTGGTCTTTTTATCGGCTCGGTGATCGGCTTGCGTCTGGAGGTTGCATGCATGGCGGTGGACAAGGCTCAAGCCGTGCGTGCAACAAGGAGTTCCAGCGCCGTCGCCGTTCCGATCGGCCCCGCGCTTGGTGGCCACGACCATTTCCGGCCCCTCCGATTCGATTCCGGTGATCGCCCTCGCATCCGGCGTGTTTCTGCAATAGACGCTGCGTGAAGCGCTGACCAGCGAAAGGAAGTACACGAAGATCGCCACGGTCCGTTTCTTACCGATCACTGCGTTCGCCGGGCACTTCATCTGCGCGATGGTGCTTTTGAAAGCTGAGCGCACGGGGCACCGGCGTCTTCATCTATGGCGGGATCTTTCCGGCCTCCCTGTTTGTGCCGGCCGGCGTCTGCCATTTTGATGCTAATGATCTTCGTCCATCGCGACGCCGGCATCTTCGCGCTCGCCTACCGCGTCGGCTATTTTCGTACGTCACGGTCTTCTGAACCCGCGCGCCGCCGGCGATGCAATGCGGTTGCCATTCTGGAGTTTGGCGCCGAAAGCGTGGCTAAACCCGTGGTATAGTGAGTTCGACTATTAGGTCGGCATCCATCCGCAAGCGGGACACTGCGCCCTCGTCAATCTCTGCCGGACTTTGGATCGCCTTCATCACACTGTCCGGTGCCGCTAGGGAAGATCCCAAGCCATAGCTACGCCACCGATGACATCATGCTGTTCAACTTCTCAAAAATTCGATGTGGTCGTAAAGGGAGTGGAAGATGGTAACTTTCTTGACGCATGCCGCCTGTCTGCTGATCGGCGTGGCGATTGGGGTCTTTGCGTGTGCGCTTTGCGTTGCGCGCGCGAGAGGATCAAAGGAGGATAATTAGTCTCATCGCCCTCTTATGATTCAGCCGTCATTGCGGATGTCCGCTGCTTCCTCTTTGCAACACCATCAAGCACGTTGGAGCAGGGCAGAACAGCAAAATGACGCAAACGCCGAAGTCGGCGTTCGCGTTCATCTCATCGATTGCAATTAGACGCCTTCACTTGACCGGGGTCAGGTAGGGACCCGATAGGAATCGCTGCGCTCGCGGGATGCTCGCGGTATAGGCCTGAATAGCGGCGGCAAGCTGCGGACAAATCAGGTGACGGTCGTAATCGTAGATTGAATAACCGTCGCCTTCGCCGTTGCCCGGATCGCCGTTACGCACGACATACCAGAACGCCTTTGCCACCGAACCGTTGTTCATCAGCACCTTCAACTGATTGAATGCGGCCGTTTGTCCGGCGTCCGTACCGTTGGTGCCATTGTTGGTCTCGGTCAGCCAGATCGGCTTCGCGCCGCTGCT
>NZ_JACHDK010000071.1:0-1695 GCF_014201005.1 Paraburkholderia lebeckiae
CTTGAATGTATTTCCGTAACGCGCCAACTTGTTCTCTCTTTATCGCCCCCAGATTCCAATTTTATCCAGGCGACAACCATTGTGACGCGGGGGGCTAGCGAGCGGTACCGGTGTCTCCGCGACGGTGATAGCTCTCAATATCTTCGCCATGGCGATCTGGACTGTCGGCGTTTTCGCGTCGCTCTACGCGGGATACCTCAAGCCAGATTTGCGCGTGACGTGCGCCAATCTATCGTCGGTCATTAATGGCTTTGCGACCGTAGTGTTAGCGGTGGTCATTGACCCGCAGGTTTCCGTCATGACGGACGACGTCATCGAAGGCCGAATCCCCGAAAACACCTTCCGGCGAGCGATCACTACCCTTGCCGGGGCGCGTGTTCTCGGGACCGTGTGCGCGCAAATAATGCTCGTACCGGCCGCGCTCATTATCGTACGCATCGCCGAGCTGATTTAGAGCGCAGTGTGCCATCCTCGGACGCGGTGATTGACCGATCACCGCGATAGTAAGGCCGCTCCGGGATTCGTTAGCGCCGGCATCAGTCATGCCATAGCACGTAGCGTCGCGCTTTAGAAAGCCGTACGGTGGCGTTTCGAAAGCATCACTTTGGAGTTTTGAGAGCTGCTGCACGCGAGGGCGAGATTCGATTTCGTGCGCGACTCAGTACGCGTGAGATTGACGCACGCCGTCGCCCGAGGGCTGATCTTGCAGGGAGGTGGGTGCGCCGGCTTTTTTACGGGGTGTGCCAGCCACGTTCCGCTATGGGGCATCCGTCAGGGGCGGCGCGCCATCCTTTGCACCCAAGATATGCATTGCTGATAAGGCGGACTCGCCTCGGTGATCGGGTCGATCGTGCTTGCAGCCAAGGTCCGGGAGCCGTACCCAATGCGGTTTGATGAGCCATCGCGCGGAGTCGGTCAGCGATGGTGTCCAATTCAAAAAACCTCTCTGGCCTCGACGGCTCCCAAGGCTGGAGATGCATTCGATTAACCGTGTGATACTCCTGTAGTTCGCTCGCGTAATCTTCGCTAACGGCGCGCAATATCGTACGTTCGGTCACCATTCCATCGACGGGATACGTTGTAGCAGGCCTCATTGTTGTACTTAGCAGTTCGTGTGAAATTCAAGGCGGCATTGTATCGGAGCCGAAATTGGCGTGATCAGCGCCTTCGATGTCGAATGACCGTGTGTTTTCGACCCGACGACGGTTGGGCGCGCAATCAACGGGCGAATGGCGAGCGCACAAAGCAATGAACAGAACGGGGCGCATGAAATTTCGCTGCTGCCAGCGCCCAAATTGTCAACGTGTGGTCGCGCTGTCAGTTAAATGAACGTCCGCTTACCGGCATCGCGACTGGCTCGAACGGGTGGCGTGCTGCCGGTCATGACACGACACTTGTCGATCGCACAACGATCGGCAAGGTTCGGCCATCAAGCGTCATTCGTCCGTTCCGTCGCGCAGACATTCAGACGGCGGGTCCGCCCCCGCAAACGGCCATTCGATTGTCAAAGGCGAACGTTGCTTCATCGGCGTAGGCCGACCGCATCGGGCGGTAGATTGCCCAAGGGCGGTCGGTCGACATCGACGTCCGGGATCGTTGGCACCCATTAGCGGGCCCGGTGTCAAGTGAGCAAACAATACCCTCGACTGCCCGAGCAGCCGAATCCGATTGCACTGACGGAATGCAGTAGCCGAG
>NZ_JACHDK010000072.1:0-1547 GCF_014201005.1 Paraburkholderia lebeckiae
CAAGGCAGTATGACTTTCCGTGAGGCAGGGGCTGGCCAGCCGTGACGAATCAGACGCGGGTTAGCATTGCTGCCAGAGCCGCACGGTGTGGACAGCGCCACACCCGGCGATTTCCGGCACGGAGGCCAGCATGGAAAACGATAGCACGGTGTACGTCGGTCTGGATGTTCACAAGGATTCGATCACGGTCGCCTACGCGATCGGCATGGGCGACGTGGAACTGCTCGGCAAGATCGGTACGACGAAGGCCGATATCGACCGCCTGTGCAGGCGCCTGCAGTCAAAGGGGCCACACGTGCACATCGTCTACGAAGCGGGTCCGTGTGGTTATGGGCTTTACCGGCAGCTCGTCCAGAAGGGATTCGACTGCATCGTGTGTGCACCATCGCTGATTCCGAAGAAGCCCGGCGAGCGCGTGAAGACGGATCGGCGCGATGCGATCAAACTGGTGCGAGCGCTGCGCGCCGGTGACCTGTCAGCGGTCTATGTCCCGGGCGTCGAGGATGAGGCATTCCGGGATCTGGCGCGGGCATGGGCCGGTGCCAGAGACGATCTGAAGCAGGCGCGGCAGCGGCTGAAGTCGTTCCTGCTCTCGCATGGCGTGCACTATACCGGGAACGCGAACTGGGGCGCCGCCCATCGGCGCTGGCTCAGCGCATATTCATTCGGGCACCCGTGGCGGCAACTGGCGTTTGACGAACACCGGCGCACGATCGAGGATCGACTCGCGCAGTGTGAACGCCTCGAAGCAGCGCTACGCGAGGCAGTCGTCAACTGGCGGTTTTATCCAGCCCTGCTGGGACTGCAGGCGATGCGGGGCGTGCAGTTCGTCACGGCCGTCGGGATACTGTCGGAACTGGGCGACCTGTCACGCTTCGAACATCCACGTCAACTGATGGCATGGCTGGGGGTGACGCCGTCGGAACATTCCTCGGGCGACAAGCGACGTCGGGGTAGCATCACCAAGACCGGCAACAGCTACGCCAGAAAGCTGCTGGTCGAGGCGGCCTGGAGCTACCGGCATCCTGCGCGCGTGAGCCGCGACATCCAGCGTCGGCACGAAGGTATTCCGAAGGCCATTATCGATCGCGCCTGGGACGCGCAGGTCCGGTTGTGCCGGCGATACCGGAAGCTGGCAGTGCGCGGCAAACACGTCAATATCGCGACGGTCGCCGTCGCCCGTGAACTAGCGGGCTTCATCTGGGACATCAGCCGCCTGGCGATGTCGCTTGCCACGTCACGCAGCGCACAGACCGCGTAAGCCGCCCGTCACTCAACGCAAGACAACAAGTGGAGGAGTTTCCTGAAGGCGGCGTAGCCCGGCACTCGAGTAACCCGCGAAGATATTTCGCAACGGGCATCACCAATTTGCGGCCCAAGACAGCGGCAGGCTCATGAGGCGGACCTCTGTAATGCGGTAGCCAATCCGCGGATATCAGTGTGATCCACCGTCGACCTTACTGCTACGCCGCCCTCAGGGAATTCTCGCGCCTATGAAAAAGCGAAAAATCAACATCGCGATTGACACGGAAAGTCATATCAGTATC
>NZ_JACHDK010000073.1:0-1515 GCF_014201005.1 Paraburkholderia lebeckiae
CACCCATTAGCGGGCCCGGTGTCAAGTGAGCAAACAATACCCTCGACTGCCCGAGCAGCCGAATCCGATTGCACTGACGGAATGCAGTAGCCGAGCGCACCCGTTTCTTCAATTCATGGCTGCGACGGATCGCGCCAGACACCCATCAGGATCAAGCGAGCGGCGTACATCGGTTGCCTGTCGCCCTGGTGACTTTGCCACCCCAGAAGAACATTGGTGCCGTAACACGTCCATTGGACTCGCACAATACTCGTGGTTACCGAATGTCCGGCACCAATCCAGGACTGGCTCGTGTTGCAGGCGATCCGCTTTACTGCATATCGGGGACGGCGGCACAGTATCCCATTCAATCTCGGTGGCTTTCACCAGTCAACGATGAGGGCTTGCCGGTCGCCGTCGAAACTCTTATGCGAAGCATCGGCTCGCATCAAATGGCTTTCGCTCCTTCAGCATGTGGAAGCATGCACGCGCCAGCTTGTGTGCCAGGGCCTTCCGCGCGATTACCGGATTGGTCCTGGCTTTCTTGCGCTCGTAGAACTGTCTGGCTTCGGCGCTAAAGTGCATCGCGAAGTTGGCTGCCTCGATGAATGCCCAGCACAGGTATGGGTTTCCGTTTTTGGTATTGCCTTCGCCTTTCTTCTTGCCGTTGCTCATGCGCTGGCTGTCCACGCAGCGCGCGTAGGAGGCGAAGTTGCCAGCGCTGGCGAAACGTTCGATGGTCCCGGTTTCCAGTACGATCACGGTGGCAAGCGTCGGGCCAATGCCGGGCACCGTGGTCAGGAGAGCGTAGTCCGCGTGTCTCGCAACCTTTTCCTGAAGACGCATTTCCATGATGGCGATCTGTGCAGAGAGCGTCGTGATGACCGCGACGTTCGCGCGGACCGCGAGCGCCACGTCGTCCGGGAGGTGCAACTGGTCGACAGCGGCTTGGTCCAGTTTCTTGACCTGATTGCTCGTGATTCGCGTGCCGCACTGACGCGCGGTTATGTTCTCGACGGCAAGGATATGGCTGGTACGGCTGCGCACCAGTTGCATGCGTTTGCGGGCAAGGTCTCGCACCTCACGGTGCTTCACCGGCAGGATCGTGCCAGTGGGAAGAATGCCCAGGCGCAGCAGGTGGGCGAGGTAACGCGCGTCGGTCTCGTCACCGCTGTGCTTCAGTCCTTCGTATTTTTTGATCGCCGTGGTGTTGGCCAGATGGACGACGAAACCAGCCGCCTGCAGGCCGTCGACGAGCCAGTACCAGTTGTACGTGGATTCGACCACGACGCCGGCCAGTTCGGATTGCCACGGGGCAAGGAACGCCATAACCTTTGCCAGGTCGTTCGGCAGTCGCTTTTCGGCGACCACCCGGTCCGTTTCGTCGATCACGCTCACCACGCTGTTGTTCGAATGCAGGTCAATGCCGCTATAGTTCATGATGACCCCCTCCGGTTAAAGCAGTTTTGGCAAACTCACTTTAACCCCGTCGCCCGTCAGGGCGGCGGCAGGAGGTCCGCTAGATGATTTTCAATC
>NZ_JACHDK010000074.1:0-1506 GCF_014201005.1 Paraburkholderia lebeckiae
CTTTCAATTACCCACTTTTTTCTCGGCCCAGCCAATACCCAAGCTCGATGTCGATCAATCGATGCATACCTCGCCAGATGACTTTGTTGCCGGGCGGAGGATCGCTGGCTCGCGCGAGGTAGCCACCGAGTTGTGCGAGCTTGATGAGGCTGTGCGATAGAGGTGGCGCGTTCGCGGTACGTGCGGTGTCCTTGACGAGTTGATCAAGAAGCGCAATTTCGGTCACGGTAAGCGCAACCTCAGGCGGGGCCTCTGGTGCGGATCGATTGATTTCGGTAACCCAGAAGACTCTCCAGGCGAGAATACAGAAGATGGCGATCAAATTGCTCAACCGGCTGGCTGTGCGCAACTGAGAATCTTCAGCCTTGCATCCGGATTTCAGGATTTTGTGAAACGTCTCTATCTTCCAGCGCATCGCGTACCAGTTGATTTTTTCGATCGCGCTGCCCCGTGAGTTCACGGGTAGGTCAGTGACAAGCTTCCACTCGATACGAGGTCGGCCAGCAGGTTCGCCGCGCTCGCTTGCATGAATGACGGTTAAAGTGAGCGCCGGGTAGTGTCGCTGCTTTGCGACGGGTGGCCAGATCGTGAGGCGCCGATACCTGATCTCCAGAAGTGCCTGATGAGCTTGCCCTTTGGCATCGCGAAATTCGATTCGATGCAGCCCCTTCACCCGCACCTCCGACATTTCATCTGACACGGTATGCTCCCCGTCACCGGCCAACCTGTTCGTGCAGGTGCGCACTAGAAAATGTGTTTCAAGGTCATGGGCAGCGCAGAAAAGCTCGAAAATATCGCTCTCGCGGTCGCCGACATGCACACAGCGATCCGGATCGCCGAGTCGAGTTGTTGATTGCCGCAGATTCTCGATCCAGCGAAAGCTTTCTTTCTGCTCGATCGGTATGCGTGTGAAGTTGACTTTGCTGCGCTTGCTTGCGGTGTCCTTGAACTCCTTGCGGCTCCAGAACTTGATGGCTGTTAGTCCGAGCGGCAATCCCGATGTGGTAACCGCAAGGCTCGAATGCATCAGGATGCCGCATTGTGCACAAGGTTTAGCGAGCCCACGTCGTGTTTCGGCAGTTATAGAACTGCTTGCGTACCCGACCAGCTCGGGTTGTTCTCTTTCGTAAAGGAATGCGCTCGTGTCGTGAAGCACGAGGATCGGTCCTTCCGTTACCGCAAAGCGTTGCGCCGTTGCCTGAAAATGTCCGCTCAAAATATCCTGCTCATTGACGCGATCGTTGTCCAGGAAGCGATAGGCTGCCTTGGTATTGGCCCAGTCCTGGCAGGCGAGCGGAATGGTTTGCCCCATACCTTTCCACAACCGTTCCAGCACCATTCCGAAACGCTTGCGTAGCCGCACGTCCCGGAATTTGCTTGCCTCAATCTCCCGCTCAAACCACGCCTGATCTTCTACTTGTCGTTTCCCGGCCATTCTGCTCGCGCGCTCGTCATGACGCACGCCAGGTTACCAGGATTCATTGTAGAAATGTGGGTAATTGAAAG
>NZ_JACHDK010000075.1:0-1433 GCF_014201005.1 Paraburkholderia lebeckiae
GCCTGAAACCTTGGCCGGTTTGCACTTCGTCGTATTCTCCGTGCTTATGCTTGTTCACTTTGCAGCCCTTAACAAAAGTTCCTAACACCCTCTAGGATTAATTTGTCAAGTCGACAATGCATACGGCTCGGAATTTCAAGTCAATTTTCCATGAATGCCTAGCAGCGGATTCGCTTCCCCGATATGCTCCTCAGTGCATTTACTGAATGAATATCGGGCGTTGCCGCCTTGGAGGAAAAAGTGCGCTTCAGTTTTAGACAGGTTGAAATCTTCTGGGCCGTCATGACCTCCGGCAGCGTGACCAAGGCTGCCATCCTGCTAAAGACTTCGCAGCCGACGGTCAGTAGGGAGATATCACGCTTCGAGCATGTTCTTGGGATGAAGCTGTTCGAACGGGGGCAAGCGCGCTTGCAACCCACCCCGCAGGGGCTGGCCCTGTTTGAAGAGGTGAAGACCTCATACTTCGGTCTTGAGCGCCTACACAGTGCAGCCGAGGCGATCAGAAACCTCCAGAGCAACCTGTCTATCGCCTGCCTGCCGGTCTTTTCCCAAAGCCTGTTGCCCTTCGTATGCGGACGCTTCATGGTTGCACACCCTGAAGTCGGCATAAATATCATCCCGGAAGAGTCGCCCCTGCTGGAAGAGTGGCTGACCGCCCAACGTCACGACATCGGCTTGACCGAATGCACTGGAGCCCCTCACGGCACCACTTCAGAGGCAATATTCGTTTCCAACGAGGTCTGTGTTTTGCCCGCGCTCCACCCGCTGCGTAGCAAAACTGTCATTACTCCGCAGGATCTCGCTGGCACCCACATGGTCAGCTTATCCGGGAAGGACCCTTATCGCATCATGCTCGACAAGATGCTTGCGGAAGCTGGGGTCAGTTATCGCACGGCGATCGAAACCCATAGTGCCACGGCGGTATGCACCTTCGTCCAGCAAAACGTTGGGATTGGCATCATCAACCCACTGACTGCGCTAAGCTTTGCGGAACAGAATCTGTGCATCCGGCGGATTTCGCTGCCGATCCCATTTTCCGTCAACCTGATTAGACCCGCCTACAGAAAACAGACGGGTATCGTAAGTGGCTTCATTTGCGAGCTTAAGCTTGCCGCCGGCGAGCTACAGGAAAAGCTCGTCACCCTATTGTCGTAGCGTATCCGTTCAGCTTGCGCCATCTTGAGGCTCACTGCTCTGCCATCTGGGAATTAGGAACCGGTACCGCTTCCTGCCCCGATCCAGTCCGGCGCCCTGCGTTCTCCGGGAAGCCGGACGGCCCGATACCGGCGCTTCGATTTCTCGTGAATGCTGCGATCCAGAATGGCGCATTGCGGACACGGCTTTGTCACGTTGGCGCTGCGGTCAGTTAAGATGAAGTGATGAAGAAAACGAAATCGCTGTATCACGGTCACCGGTTCCCGGCGTCAGTCATC
>NZ_JACHDK010000076.1:0-1280 GCF_014201005.1 Paraburkholderia lebeckiae
CGCCTTGCGCGGACCCGCGCAATTCAACAGTCTGCTTGATGGTGCTGCCGTCGACAACGGCCAGCTTCACTGAACTGGTACTCATGGTAGTGCCTCTTTGGGTGCGTATGCTGGTCCACCTGGCCAGCGTATAGATAGAAAATGGCGACATGGCAGTCGCAAGAATGCTGCTCTACCTCCATTCTTGATGGGTGAGCAATAAAACGAAATATGACGAGTTCGAATTTGGACGAGACAGAAACGAGACATTTCCCGGCACGGGAATCGCGAGCAGCGGTGCCTATGCACGATTGCGTAAGGGCTAAACAGGCAGTTGTCCGATGTTTCTCGCCTCTGTGCGCCAGACGCAAAAAGGGCCGCCATCCAGAAAGGAAGGCAGCCCATCGCGAAGCCCTGTATCCGGTGCGGCTCTGATCCGCAACACCTAACCGCCGGAGCGCCCGGTCTCCAGCCAGTCAACCAGCGAACCCGCGGATGCGTGCTCCCGCAGTACCGCCGCGTAGCCATCGAACCGGTTCGTCACTTCGCTCACGCTGTTGCCGTAGTGATCGTTCTCCGCAAGGAGCACATCGAGCAGGGTTCGTTTGCCCAGGTGGTACCACTGTTCGAAGAAGGCCTTGCGCACCTGATCGGTTTCAACCGAGAGTCGTTTGTACTGCTCCGCGCGGTCGAGCCCTGATCCGCAGTGCGTGGCTCGTGGTGACGCCCGCCGGGCACGGCTGCATTTGCCGAATGACAGGAATAGAGATCCCCCGGCCTGCATGGCAGGCGCGTAAATGCAAAGGCCGCTTGCTGTCCACCCCGATGGCGGCGTGAGCCACGTCCCCTGCGTCGCCGCCCCGATCAGGGAGGCGTTCCACCCCCGCGCCAGCGCGGAGAATATTGAATGCCGCTGCGATTCCAGATGATTCAGATAGGCGACGAAACCCGACAAATAGTGCTCGACGTCGTCAATGCGGACCCGGAAGGGATGGTGGCGGATGAAGAAGCTGCCAATGATCCTGCCCGGATTGGCAAAGTACATGGCGAGTTCCGGCCAGAAATGTCATTTAACAGGCGCTGTGCTCGCGCTCGCAGTGCATGGAAGAATTTAGCCCTGAATCAACCGCAACTAATCCGTTGCAGCCCGAAGATCTGACTGCGCCTGACAGTGCCCTTCATTTTGAAGATTCGTGTCTATCGGCATTGTTCCGGTAGCCGCGAGCGCTCGCTGCCACTGTTTGATGAACTCACGTTTGCTCGATCGGGACGCAAACACGAACTCATTGAGCTTCCCGTTA
>NZ_JACHDK010000077.1:0-1266 GCF_014201005.1 Paraburkholderia lebeckiae
TCCGGCCGGTACTTCGCGGTTCGGAACAGCGCCTCGGCGTAGGCGTTGTCGTCGCTGACACGGGGGCGTGAGTACGACGGCTTGACACCCAGCCAATGGAGCATCGCCAGCACGGTCGTGGCCTTGAGCGTCGCACCGTTATCGCCGTGCAGCACCCGGCGATCGAGTCCTTGTGGACATCAAGCCCTACATACACTGTGCTATCGTTTCCCATTGCTGGCCTCCGTGACGGAAATCGCCGGGTGTGGCCCTGTCCACACCGTGCGGCTCTGGCAGTCATGCTAACCCGCGTTTGATTCCACACGCCGGGCCAGCCTTCCACCTCACGGGAAGTCATACTGTCTGAACACATCCAGCACGACTGCCAGATAGAGGAATCCTTCACCGGTGGGTACATAGGTCGCATCTGCGACCCACAGCACGTTTGTCGCGTCGGCACTGAAGTGCCGGCGCACCAGATCAGGCGCACGCCGGGCGCCTGCGCGTGGCCGTGTGGTGCGCGGCCAGCGCCGCCGGCTTGCCCCGCACAGACCCGCCATACGCATGAGGCGCGCCACCCGCTTGCGCCCCACCTGTACGCCTTCGCGCGCGAGCTGCGCATGGATACGCGGCGCCCCATACGTGCCGCGCGAGCTCGCATGTAGCGTGCGGATGCGCGAGAGCAGTTGCGCATCGCTGCGTGTGTGCATCGCGGGCTCACGCACCAGCCACGTGTAATAGCCGCTCGTCGAGACGCCGAGCAGCCGCGCCATCATCGCAATGGGCCAGCGGGCCCGGTTCGCTTTCATGAATCCGTACCGCCCTTCGGTGGAATGGATCCCGTCTCCCTCGCGAACCAGGCTGCCGCGTGAGAGAGGATGTCGCGCTCCATCTTCAGTTGCCGGACTTCGCGGCGCAACCGTGTGAGCTCCTGCCGTTCGGCTGTGGTCAGACCGTCATGCCGCACACCTGTGTCGCGATCAGCCTGCGCCACCCAGTTGTAGATGGTCTGTGCAGTCGGCTCGAACTCCTTTTCCAGTTCCTCCGGCCTGCGTCCGGCCTTCACCAGCCCGACCATTTGCGCCCGAAATTCCGCCGGGTACGGGGTACGATGCTTGCCCATAATCGGCACCTCCTTCTCCAAAGGATAGATGTCCGTTTTTGCGGGTCAATCTCAGTTGCTGTTGATTTAGGCCGCGTAAACGCAAAAACCCCACCGCGGCGGGTGGGGTTTCTGACGTGGGGGGGAGCCTGACGATTACCTACTTTCACACGGGCAATCCGCAC
>NZ_JACHDK010000078.1:0-1218 GCF_014201005.1 Paraburkholderia lebeckiae
CTAGGGAAACGCTGATTAATGAACTGTCGGATCGGCTTGCAGATCAAGACGCGTCAAATTTTCTGGATAACGAATCGAATCGACGCTCATTTCGGTGATTTTGGCTCGCAAACGAGCCCCTCTTCTCTCATTTTTCATACGCATGACGGATTGCTCCCATGAACCGATCGCAACAGATTTCGCGCAGTCACCAGATTCGCCAGAGCGAACAAGCTGAACAGTTGCGCCGTGTTCTTGGCCAAGCCCTTGTATCGGGTTTTGCGATGGTGAAACAGGTTCTTGACGATATGGAACGGATGCTCAACGCGCGAACGGATTTGCGCCTTGGTCCGCTCAAGCGCAGTCACCAGGTCCTTCAGCGGCCCGTCCTGCATCGCCTTGATCTTTCCGCGCTTGGCAGCGACGTGCCAATTTGCTGCCTTGCCTTTCATTTCATCACGCTTGTCTACACCAATGTAGCCTGCGTCGGCGAACGCTTCCTCTTCATGGCCGTGCAGCAGCAAATGGGCTTGCGACACATCCGACACGTTGGCCGCCGTGCCAACCACACTGTGGACCAAGCCCGAATCGGCGTCCACGCCAACGTGGGCTTTCATCCCAAAGTGCCATTCGTTTCCCTTCTTCGTTTGATGCATCTCCGGGTCACGGCTCTTCCCGGCGTTCTTGGTCGACGGTGGCGCTTCGATGATCGTCGCATCAACCAGCGTGCCCTCCTTCATCATCAGTCCACGCTCACACAGCGAGATACCGATCTCGTCGAACAGCTTCCGTGTCAGTTCGTGCTCGATCAACAGGCGCCGGAATTTCAGCAGCGTGGTCGCATCCGGAACGTTCTCGACTGCCAGATCGATGCCGGCGAAGGCGCGCAGCGCAATGCTGTCATACAGCGCGTCTTCCAGCCCTTCGTCCGACAGCCCGTACCACTGTTGCAGGAAATAGATCCGCAGCATTCGCTCCAAGCCAATCGGCGGACGGCCTCGCGTGCCCTTCGGGTAATGCGGTTCGATTGCAGACAGCAAACGCTGCCACGGCACAATCTGCTCCATCTCCGCCAGGAAGCGTTGGCGCCTCGTCACGCGCTTCTTGCCTGCAATTTCCGCTTCCGCGAAGCCGATCTGCCTCTTCATCCTCGTGAGTCCGTTCTGTGAGCTGCCTTCTATAACGTCTTCGGCTACGTGAGCGATGACCGCCGAGCTCCATTAATCAGCGTTTCCCTAG
>NZ_JACHDK010000079.1:0-1054 GCF_014201005.1 Paraburkholderia lebeckiae
CGACCTTACTGCTACGCCGCCCTCAGGGAATTCTCGCGCCTATGAAAAAGCGAAAAATCAACATCGCGATTGACACGGAAAGTCATATCAGTATCGAGACCTTATCGCCAGCTATCTGCCCGAACCCTTGCCAGCCATACCCGACGTCATCGCCACGCTTGACTGCGCAGGCGCTGAGGCCTTGATGCCAACGCTCTACGCCTCGATCTGGGACAACCTGCCCGCGGCACTGCCACGCGAGCATGGCGTGAATCCGCAGTCGTTTGAACGCTACGGTCAGGCGTTCGGCTTCGTGCTGTATCGCAAGTCGTTGCCGGAGCACGCGCGCGGTGTGCTGGATATCAGCGCCGTTCATGACTATGCAACGGTTTTCCTTGGTGAACGGTACGCGGGCGGCGTATCGAGAGCGCAACTGCCGCAGAAGTACGCGCAGTCGCTCCACATGGTGCATCGTGTGCCGCTTGCCCTGCCTTCGGCGCGGCACAACCACGGGTCGAACCCGGACGGCCAGGTCGCGCTGGAGATACTCGTCGAGGCCATGGGGCGCGTCAACTTCGGACACGCGATCGTTGACCGTAAAGGTCTGCTCGAGCCGGTCACTATGAAACACGTCGACGGCTCGCTCGCGTTGCTCGAGGAATGGGACATCTACCTGCTGCCGATGGATGAAACGTTTATCGCCAACCTCAACGAAGACTGCACGAACCCACGCAAACCCGGTCTCTTTTATAAGGCGAACGTGCTGCTGACTGAAGTCGGCGACACCTGGCTCGACATGAGCAACTGGACCAAGGGTATCGTCTGGGTCAATGGCCACAATCTCGGACGCTACTGGAAAATCGGCCCGCAAAGGCGCCTGTATTGTCCCGCGCCGTGGCTCGTGCAAGGTAACAACGAGGTGCTGGTCTTCGACCTCCATCAGATCGAGGCAAAGCCGATTCAACTGGCCGACAGGTTGTACTAGGCCGTGTTCACATTTAAAAGCGGCCCAAACGAGCAGGCAAGGGACGCGAACACGAGATAGCTGTCAGCGAGCTTGTCATACCGGGTGGAG
>NZ_JACHDK010000080.1:0-1023 GCF_014201005.1 Paraburkholderia lebeckiae
GCTGGGCGAAGGCGAGCACGAATTCACGGTGGTGGAGCGTGATCCCGCGGGCAACGAAAGCAAGCCGTCGGATCCGCACGTGGTGATCGTGGATACGGTAGCGCCGACTGCTGAGGCGTCCATCACATACATGGGCAAGGACAGCGGCATCGACAACAGCGACTTCCTGACCAATGATGGCTCAGCAGGCCGTTTGATTATGGGCGAGCTGACGACAGAACTCGCGGCCAACGAGAGGGTTCAGGTGTCAGTGGATGGCGGCAAGACCTGGCAGGACGCGTTAGTCGAAGATAATGGCAACTGGGTGTTCCAGGACAATACGGCGCATGACGCCAGCTGGACGATCCAGACGCGCGTGGTCGATACGGCTGGCAATATTGGCAAGGTGGTGTCACAAAATGTAACGCTGGATACGATTGCCCCGTCGTCGATACTCGGGGTCTCGTATGACATGGTGGCTGGCCTCAGCGTGACGCTTTCTCCGAGTGCCATGGCGGGCGATACCCTACTGGTTGCAGTGGGTGACGTGCGATTCCACTTCTACCTGACTAGTTCGGATATAGCTCGCGGATCGGCCAGCGTGGAGATACCGTCCGGCGCTATAGCAGCGATTCAGTCAGGTGCTGCATATGGGGTTGCGGTTATGGATGCTGCTGGCAATAGCTCTAACTATATCGTTGGGGAAAGCGGTACCTCTATCGAGACGGAACAGCTACATGTCGTGAATCCGGGAACCCTCCTCTCCTCGGGTGGCGAGCCCTTCGACACCTACGTCGGCACCGATGCAAATACCGTCTTTACGGTGGACGACGTTAATGAAGTGATGGACGCCGGGTACATCTTTGGCAACGGCGGTCTAGACACGCTGAAGCTGGCAGGCGCTGGCCAGACCTTGGACTTGGGCAAGGTCAGCCTTGTGGTGTCGTCGATCGAAGTGTTCGACATCACCGGCACGGGTAACAACACGCTCAAGCTGTCGCTGGGCGATGTGCTCGAGCAGGGCGGCAAGGACCTGTTCATTGC